>NZ_SCMO01000006.1:0-202668 GCF_005503735.1 Pseudomonas sp. 2FE
CGCTGATAATCAGTTGACTATCAGTCTTACCTCACAAGCACCCACACGAATTGCTTGATTCAGTTGTTAAAGAACAGTTGGTTAAGTCTTTCGCCTCAACCGAGGCGCGCATTTTACAGCAGCCTCTCAATCTGTCAAGCGGTTATTTCAACGAAGTTTCAAAATTTCTTTATCAACTTCAACCACTTGCGCTTCCGATCCACTCTAGCTTCTCGTCAGCGGGAGGCGAATTCTACAGCGTTTCAACCCGCTGTCAACCACCTCTTGCAACCGCTTTCGATCCATCCAGCAGACCAACTCACAAGACTCAACCACCACCTTGTCAGCCCGGCGCATTCTACACAGCTTTCGCTGCTTTGCAACCCCTCTTTTAAAGCTAACTTCTTGTTATCTAAGAAGTTTTCCGAGAGGTCTACGCCGGAAGAGGTGCGCATTATAGGCCCAGCAAATTCACCGTCAAGCACTTATTGAAGGCTTTTTGTCATAACCGACGACTTGCGATCTGCAAGCCTTGAAGCAGTCTTACCTGGCTAATCACTACCTATATATAGAAGAAGCGATAAAACGCTTACCACGCAGCCGCGCCGGAGTACTAAGCCTCCCTCTCCAGCACCCTGGCTTCACTTTGAAGCCAGCCCCGTTTTCCAACCGATAAAAAGCAGCCCCAATCCACGGGGAGCAAATCGGGGCTGCGAAAAGAGGCGAACCCAACGACCCGCCGCTTTTCTATGGTTGCATTTGCAATGCCTTAATAGGCCTCTTGCCCACCAGTAACCGAGGCCTCTGCACGCTCCTGCCCGACCGGCAGGAGCTGCGGCAACAGTGAACCCAACAGCATGCCCGACAGACTGAACAGCAAACCGGCCAACTGCGGCGGCCAGAAATCGGCCTCCCGATAAGTCATCTCCAGCGTCACCCAAGAAAGCAGACCGAAAGCACTCGCCAGCAAGGTGCCCTGAGTCGTGGCGCGCTTCCAGAACAGCCCGGCGAATAGCGGCACCACGGCAGCCACCAGCGTCACCTTGTAGGCATTGCCGACCATCTCGCAAATGCTCGCATCGGAGTACAGCGCAAAACTCAAGGTCGCGATGGAGCAGAAGAAGATGCTGATGCGCATGACCTTAAGGAACTGACGGTCGTTCATCTCCGGCATAAAGCGCTTGAGCACGTTCTCGGCGAAGGTCACCGAGGGCGCCAGCAGGGTGCCAGAAGCGGTCGACAGGATCGCCGAGAGCAGCGCGCCGAAGAACATGATCTGGGCGAACAGTGGCGTGCGTTCGAGGATCAGGTGCGGCAGGATCATCTGCGCATCTTCCGCCAACCATTTCTTGACCATTGCCGGGTCGATCATCAACGCGGCATAGGTGAGGAAGATCGGCAGCATGCAGAAGCACAGGTAGAACACCCCGCCGGTCACCGTGGCACGCACGGCGATGTTCTCGGTCTTGGCCGACATCACGCGCGCGTACACGTCCTGCTGCGGAATCGAGCCGAACATCAGGGTAACCGCTGCGCCGATAAAGGCGACGATATCCTTGGGCTCGAAGCTGTGGATAAAGGTGAACTTGCCCGCTGCCGCCGCATGGCTAATCACCACGTCGGCGCCGCCGGCCATGTCGCCAATCAGCCAGGTCCGATAGACCAGGCCGGCGACGATGATGATCATCAGGAAGAAGTCGGTAAACGCCACCGACAACATGCCACCGAACAAGGTGTAGGCCAGCACGATCGCCGTGCCGATCAGCATGCCCTGAGTAGTGCTGATGGTGCCATCGGAGAGCACATTAAACACCAGGCCCAGCGCGGTGAGCTGCGCCGCGATCCAGCCCAGGTAGGAGCCGATGATCACCAGACTGATGATCATCTCGACGTTGGGGCCGAAACGCTTGCGGAAAAAATCGCCGATGGTCAGCAGGTTCATCCGGTACAGCGGGCGAGCGAAGATCAGACCCACTAGCATCAAGCAGCCGAAGGGGTCTTCGATGATTCCGGCGAAACCTTCTTCGATAAACGTGGCCGGAATGCCCAGCACGGCTTCCGAGCCGAACCATGTGGCAAAGACCATAGCCGCCACAATCGGGAACGACATGCGGCGCCCACCGGCAGCGAAGTCATTCGAGTTGCGTACGCGGGTGGAGGCGTAGAAACCGATACCCAGGGTGATCAGCAGGTAACCTGTAACAAACCAAATCAGCATTTGCTCTTGTTCCAATGGCTCTAGCCCGTCGACGGTCTGCACGCTCACACAAGGGGAGCGGGCAGACGTTGCCACGACCGGCAAATGTTTTTGTTTTTAGCTTGGTAGATCAGGCAACGCGCACCATTGCATGGGCTGTTACAGCCCCAGCAGCGGCCTATTTGCCTGGTACAACGGCCGCACCGGCCTGCCAACCTCGTAAAATATGTCAAACAATTACAGCCGAGTGACTCCCTTAAAACCGCTAACCCGCATCATTTAAATGACTAAAAATCATTCCAGTCATTGTAATTAAACGTTTTTTTGTAAATATCCACGCCTCGTTAGTTTTTTATTTTTTACACGCGGGGGTAAGACCAAAACAGAGCATTGGCGGCTCCAGCCCCCATGAATCCGCAGCGCTTTCCGAGGTTCCAGCGGAGGGGATTTGTCGCACAGCGTACCCTCGTCGCCCCTCCCCTCGGAGTAAGACGGGAAGAGGCGAAGCATGCGCAATGGCCGAGGCGCAGAGCGGCAGGCCTGGGCACGCCCAGACGCCGACTAGGCACGCCTAAAAGCGTGCAGCGCCTGGCCCTGCGGCTGGCAGAGCTGTCGAGAGGGGTACGCTCTGCGTGACTTTGGCCATCTGGGTGATTTCCACCTGCAACCTATCCTTGCCGAGCAGGTAGTCGGCCAGCTTCTGCGAAAACGGCCAGTAGTTCAGTTCCGCCGTCAAGGTGAGCGACCCGACGGCGTCGGCCGGCACCAGGAAGGAGAACTCCCGAATATCGTAACCATTGGGCAGAAGGCGGTTATCCGAGAGAATTTGCGTGGCATTCCAGACCTCGATGTCCAACTCATTGCCGTCCTTGTCGCCCAGGTGCACTTTGAAATTTCGCGTGTCGTTCTCGGTCTTGCCGTCCTTGACCGAGCCCAGGCGATAGAGCTGGCGGCCACTGGCATCCAGCACCCGAAAATCGATCCAGATCTCCCGCCCCTCCGGAAAGCCGGTCGGCAGCTTGTGCCCGGCGCCGACGTTGGCCACCTTGACCGCTACCGAGGTGTATTGCCCGGGCAGGATGGCGGCCGGCAGTTGCTGAAAATGGATTTCCCCCGCGCGGGCGAGCATGTCGCGCGCGCGTTGTGCGTTCTCGTGCTGACCGAGATGCGTGAGCATCGTGGCGTTGGCGCCGCTGAACCAATGCGAGGCGACCTGCTCGCGGTCTGGCCCCATGCTCGCGGCCTTACCCGCAAATCCCGGCATATGGCAGCTCTGGCAGGTTTCACCACTGAGGCTGTAGGGGCTCTCCAGCCACTCGTCATAGGTGCGCTCGACCGCCACGCTGCTGAACGGGTGGGTGACGTTGTGGCAGGTCGCGCAGAAGTCCGAGCGCGTGTGCAGGGCGGAATACACGGAGTCGTGATAGGGCGAATCCTCATCTTTACGCGGGCCGAACTTGGTCGGTTTACCGTGCGCCCGCGGGCTCAAGACATAGGCGCCGTTATCCAGGCCGGTGCGGGCACTGATGTTGTGGCAGGTCTCGCAATCGACCCCCGGCATCGGGTGATTCTTTGCGCTGTCCTCAATCGAGGAGCGGTTGAGTTCTGACGTAATCTGCCCGGTCGTGAGACCGATCGGGGTATGGCAGCCGCTGCAGAAGTTATCGACCCGCCCATCGGTGGCCTCGCTCGCAAGCTTGAGCAAGGCCCGATAGATGGGCTCATCCCAGGCCTGGGACATCATCGAAGCGCGCCACTGCCGGTAGATCTCCGTATGGCAGGCGCCGCAAACCTGGGCATCGTCGAAGTCCTTCACATTCAAAACCACATTGCCCGTGGTATTGGCCCGATGCGGAAAGAAGGGCATCCCGCCAATCACACGCATGAGCTTGGAACGTGCCGGCTCCAGCCACTTGTCATTGCCTTGATTGTCATTGCCCTGGGGCTCGTCGGCTGCAACCAGCGTTGCCGCAAGCAGGTAGGCTAGAACACACAAATGACGGCCAGCGGAAGATTTACAAGCGGCCCGGGTATCGGCAACGCGCGTCGAGGGTGGCTGTGTATTTTCTGCCACGTCGCCGACTCTACCCATCTCACGGCCTCCCTCACACTGCTCGACGCTAAAGAGCCAATATCGCGGCACGCTCTGCGCTGGTATTGCGGATAGCCCTGAAACCGCCAAGCCACCTGCTCACACGAGCAAGCGAGATAAAAGCGCCCACTGACACCTGAAGGGTGGCCCAGACAGACCCCGCACCATTGCCCTAGCCAGCACAGCGGTCTGCGCACCCGCCCCAAGCGCAACGAACACACCTATTGCTTGAGCGTACTTAAGGTAGTAGTTGCGCGGCAGAGCCAAGTCAATATTTCGCCAAATATTAAAATTCGTAATTTATGATTACTAACTTATTGATAAAATTCAGTTTTATATTTAATAAAACTAATCGTCACAGATCTTTATAGCTAATCAAACGAACAGCTCGTCGCTCCGCTCGACAGCACGCGGAGTGATCTGAAAATCATTGAAGAAGCCGTTCTAAAATCGATTCGACCGAGTGACCATCACCACGCGTCTTCCGGCACTTGGCAGGGGGGAATTTTCAAACCGCAGCGATCATGCAAGCATGCCAAGGGAGCATTGAAGGGAGTGCGCCATGAGTACCGCCGCCGTTGAGCCGAGGCTTACCGCCAGCCGCCTGCAAGCCTTGCATGAACAGGGTTTCGTGCTACTCCCCGGCGTGCTGGAAGCACAGCAGCTCGCCGAGCTGCGCGAGGCCATCGACCGGCTCAGGCCGGAGCACTGGGATTACACCGGCCTGGTCGATCACTACAAATGCGTGTTCAACCGCGATCCCCTGTGGCTGCCCTACCTCGACCCGCCGGGCGTCATCGAATTGGCCGAGACTGCCCTGGGGGCGGACTGCCATGTGATTGGCCAAACGGCCTGGCGCTGCCACCCCGGCTTTATCGGCGCCGAGCTGCATCTGGATTATCTAGTGATGGAGTTACCGCCGGCCCTGCTGGCCGATCCGGCCTTCGTGTTGCCCATGCAGATCTGCACGGCGCACCTCTACCTCGATGACATCACCGAAGACCTCTGCCCGACCCTGGTCGTACCCGGCAGCCATCGCGCCGGACGCAAGCCTCTGATGAGAGAAACTCAGTGGCAGGGCCGAACAGCGGAGCCGGTGCTGTGCCGGGCCGGCGACGTACTGTTCTTTCGCAGCGAGCTTTGGCATGCCGGCAGCCGCAACCGCACGGCGGACCGGACGCGCTACCTGCTGCAGGTGCATTACGGCCGGCGCATGGTCGCGCAGAAGTTCTCGCCCTATCTGGCGTGGCGGTTCAATCCCGAAGTGATTGCCGCGTGCACGCCGAGGCAGCGCAGGCTGCTGGGGGAACATGAGGCAGCGGAGTACGACTGATAAAGGCCGACGGGCAGGTCCTGCCCCGGCTTCGGCAAGGGTGTGCACGGCGCTGATCGTTCCCAGGCTCCGCGTTGGAATGCAGCCCGAGACGCTCCGCCCTGCACCGCCTAATGGACGCCGAGCCCCGTTGCGCAGCCTTGCTGAAACGCAAAAGCCCCGGCGCAAGGGCCAGGGCTTTCTGCTTGACGCGTGGACGCTGTTATTGGCTCAGCGATACCTGGCGGGCCTCGACCTTCAGTACGCTCAAACGCTTGAGCAGAGCGGCGATGTTTTCCTTGGCCGAGCCCTCGTTGGCCAGGCGCAGGCGCTTGACCCCGTAAAAGGCATCACCCACCCCGGCGGTGAAGGGGGCGCGCACGACTTCGCGAAACAGCACCTTGCCGCTGACATTGTCGACCAGGGTGTACTCGACCTCGGTAGTCACCTCGAAATCCAGACCGAACAGTGGTTGGTCGACCCGCTGCAACTTGGCACGCAGGGCGAAGGGGGCCTGGCTGGAAGCACTCAGCAAGCCGGCATTGTTCAGAGATTGATGCAGCGCAGCTTGAAACGCTGTGCCATCGATTTCCGAGGTCCACAGCGGATTGGTTTTCTCACCACCGGCGACTTCGCTGAGTTGCAGGTTGTCGTGCAGCGGCTTGTCGAACTGCAGAGCCTGCGCCTGGTTGTCGCTGACGGTCATGCCTTCAATCTTCGCAGATGAGGCGCAACCGGTAAGCACGATGGCGAATACAGAAGCAAACAGCAAACGGAGCATGGGCATGGGCTTTCCTTAGCGGTCATGGTGACCTGACAACTGGATGAGATCGGCAGTGCCGACCGCGCCAGGAACGGACGGGCAAGGAGCGGCGGCTAGCCGACCCCTCTGCGCTATTCGTCCATGTTTGCGCGGACAGAAGATTAAGGCCTTAGGCTGGAATGCTCAAGCTGTGATGCTGGGTTGACCGGTGGCGAAGCATTAGAAAGCAGGTTTAGGGGCGTGTAGGGGGCCGGGGTGAGGTATTTGGCCTTAATAAAAGATGGCTATCGCATTGCTCAACTCAACCTACGAACTATGCTCAATCCATCCTCAGGGTCTTGGCTAATTGAAAAGTGGTCAACAACACAAAAAAATTGATCTACCCCAAATCACATTGATGCGGATTGGAGCAATACATTGGACGGACTAACCCAACTCACACTAAACAAGCTAGACGCTCTAACTAGGGCAGAGCCCTTAACGATATTCGCCCTTACAATACTAGTAGTCGCTGCAATAATTTTTATTTTGCACAAAGTCCTTCAGTCAATCACAAACTCACAAAAAGAGTTTATCGAGGTCAACGAAAGCACAATCCATCACTACACCTATACAATAAACACCATATCCGAAAGAAAAGAGACCATAGAGAGCGAGTTTGAATCACTAAAAGTAAAATTGCTTGAAATCCAGTCAAACTTCGCAAAACCAAACAAGCCCACCGAAATAACCGAAAAGGAACCTAATGATCTTGCGAGCCACACCCACAGGGCCACACAAAGCCTGGTAATTGTTAACTATGCTGTTAAGAGCACGCAACTGATAGGCGCAATTCGCGAGACAGGGCTTCTTGTCATCAAGCTGGCAGAAGCCTCCAAAATCCCTGCAACTGCAGATGTAATAGAGATAATAATAAAATTAAACAGCATTGAAAAAGACATACGCCTATATCTAACCGAAATGGAAAACTGTTTTGCAATCACGGATTTCTCACTAAGACTAAACAACCCATCAGAAATATTACTGAAGCTACCCAGCATAATCGACACGTACTCAAAAGAAATTTACAGTTACGACCTTGCCATTCAAGAAAACTTTAACGCAATAACCTCCCAAGCGGCCCCAAGAGCATTAAGGGTTTAAATGGAAAGCCTACCCCACAGAATGGGGTGAGTGCCGTAATACCCATCGTCCACAAAACAAAAAGGCCAGCCCCGCCGACTGGCCTTTTTGTTATCCGCTCACCCTTGATCGTTCCCACGCTCAGCGAATGCCGCCCAAGAGGCTCTGCGCCTGGCAGCGCAAATAAGTCCGTCCCTTTACCCTGTGGCCAGCAAACGCCTCAAAGCCATCGAAACCTTATACAATTTACGGCTTTTAGCCTTCCTGACCGTGAGGATCCCTCGTGAGCACTCTGCCGCCCTGCCCCAAATGCAATTCCGAATACACCTATGAAGATGGCCAGCAACTGGTTTGCCCGGAATGCAGCCATGAATGGTCCGCGGGTGACGCGGCTGAAGCCTCGACCGATGGCGAAAAGGTGATCAAGGATGCGGTCGGCAATGTCTTGCAAGACGGCGACTCGGTTTCCGTGATCAAGGACTTGAAGGTCAAAGGCACATCGCTGGTGGTGAAGGTCGGCACCAAGGTCAAAAACATCCGCCTGTGCGATGGCGATCATGACATCGACTGCAAAATCGACGGCATTGGTCCGATGAAGCTGAAGTCGGAGTTTGTGAAGAAGGTTTAAGCCCGCCGTTGATTGATCGTTCCCACGCTCTGCGTTGGTCCGTTCGGACGCGGAGCGTCCGGGGCTGTGCTCCCACGCTGGAGCATGGGAGCGATCGCAATACCGGGAATGAAAAAGGCCAGTCTCTCGACTGGCCTTTTTCATTCCGCTAACTCTTACAAGCTGGGGAAGGCGAATTGCGAAGCCTCATGGCTGGCACGTTGCGGCCAGCGCTGGGTGATGGCTTTGCGGCGGGTGTAGAAGCGTACGCCGTCCGGGCCGTAGGCGTGGAGGTCGCCGAACAGGGAGCGCTTCCAGCCGCCGAAGCTGTGGTAGGCCACCGGTACCGGCAGCGGTACGTTGACGCCGACCATGCCGACTTCGATCTCGTCGCAGAACAGGCGGGCCGCTTCACCGTCACGGGTGAAGATGCAGGTGCCGTTGCCGTATTCGTGGTCGTTGATCAGTTGCATGGCGTCTTCCAGACTGTTGACCCGCACGATGCACAGCACCGGGCCGAAGATTTCTTCCTGGTAGATGCGCATGTCCGGGGTCACGCGGTCGAACAGGCAGCCACCGAGGAAGAAGCCGGACTCAAAGCCGGCGACTTGCAGGCCGCGGCCGTCAACCACCAGTTGCGCGCCGGAGTTCACGCCGTCGGCGACGTAGCCGCTGACTTTGTCCAGGTGTTGGCTGGTGACCAATGGGCCCATGTCGAGGCCGCAGGAGGTGCCGGCACCGATTTTCAGCGCCTTGATTTGCGGCACCAGTTTGGCGACCAGGGCGTCGGCGACTTGGTCACCCACGCAGACGGCCACCGAGATGGCCATGCAGCGCTCGCCGCAAGAGCCGTAGGCGGCGCCCATCAGTGCGCTGACGGCGTTGTCCAGGTCCGCGTCGGGCATCAGCACCGCGTGGTTTTTCGCGCCGCCCAGGGCCTGTACGCGCTTGCCGCGCTTGCTGCCTTCGGCATAGATGTATTCGGCGATCGGCGTCGAGCCGACGAAGCTCAGGGCCTTGACTTCCGGGGCTTCGATCAGCGCATCCACGGCTTCCTTGTCGCCGTGTACCACGTTGAGCACGCCTTTCGGCAGACCGGCTTGGTTCAGCAGTTCGGCGATCAGCAGGGTGGAGCTTGGGTCGCGCTCGGACGGCTTGAGGATGAAGCAGTTACCGCAGGCAATCGCCAGCGGATACATCCACAACGGGACCATGGCCGGGAAGTTGAACGGGGTGATGCCGGCAACCACGCCGAGCGGCTGGAAGTCGCTCCAGGCGTCGATGTTCGGGCCGACGTTGCGGCTGTATTCGCCCTTGAGGATTTCCGGCGCGGCGCTGGCGTACTCGACGTTTTCGATGCCGCGCTTGAGTTCGCCGGCAGCGTCTTCGAGGGTTTTGCCGTGCTCTTCGCTGATCATCTGGGCGATGCGCGCTTCGTTGGCTTCGAGCAGTTGCTTGAAGCGGAACATGACCTGGGCACGCTTGCCTGGCGGGGTGTTGCGCCAGGCCGGGAAGGCGGCTTTAGCGGCGTCGATGGCCTGTTGCACGGTGGCGCGGCTGGCCAGCGGCACTTTGTGGATCGCCTCGCCGGTGGACGGGTTGAACACATCGGCAGTGCGGCCGGTGTCGGTCACGAACTCGCCGTTGATCAGGTGCTTGATGGTGCTCATACAAAAACTCCGTTATCGAATCCTGGTGTAGGGTGGATGACGCTGTATTCATCCACCATTGGCGGTGTTATCGAGATGGTGGATGTAGCAAGCGACATCCACCCTACGTTCTCCCCCGCCCTCTCCCTGAACGGGAGAGGGGGATTAATCGTGTTGGGCCGCGCTTACTTGATCTCGGTTTCGACGAAGACGATTTCATGCGTGCTGGCGTTGACCACGTTGTGTTCGACGCCCGCTTTGCGGAAATACGCCTGCCCGGCCGTGAGGGTCGCGTGCTTGTCGCCCTCGGGGGTTTCCAACAACAGAGTGCCGGTGGTCATGGGCACCACTACGTAGTCGTAACCGTGGCTGTGGTGGCCGGTTTCGGCACCCGGCGCAAAGCGCCATTCGGTGACGATCACCCGCTCGTTGTTCACTTGCACGGTAGGCACGGCTTGCGGTCGTTTCATCTTGGCTGTGGGCTCAATCCAGTTGATTCAGCGCTTCGCCGACTGCATCGAACAGGCGGTCGAGGTCTGTTGGTTTGGCGTTGAAGGTTGGCCCGAACTGCAGGGTGTCGCCGCCGAAACGCACATAGAAGCCGGCTTTCCACAGCTTCATCCCGGCCTCGAACGGGCGGACGATGGCGTCGCCATCCCGCGGGGCGATCTGAATCGCGCCGGCCAGGCCGCAGTTGCGGATATCGACCACGTGCTTCGCGCCTTTCAGGCCATGCAGGACGTTCTCGAAGTGCGGCGCCAGTTCGGCGGATTGCTGAATCAGGTTCTCGCGCTCGAGCAGCTCCAGCGCGGCCAGGCCAGCCGCGCAGGCGACTGGGTGGGCCGAGTAGGTGTAGCCGTGGGTGAATTCCACCGCATACTCCGGGGTCGCCTGGTTCATGAAGGTCTGGTAGATCTCGCGGCTGGCGATCACCGCACCCATCGGAATCGCGCCGTTGGTGATCTGCTTGGCGACGTTCATCAGGTCCGGGGTTACGCCGAAGTATTCGGCACCGGTGGCCTTGCCCATACGGCCGAAGGCGGTGATCACTTCGTCGAAGATCAGCAGGATGTTGTTGGCATCGCAGATCTCGCGCAGGCGTTGCAGGTAACCCTGCGGCGGCACCAGCACGCCAGCGGAGCCGGCCATCGGCTCGACTATCACGGCGGCGATGTTGGAGGCGTCGTGCAGTTCGATCAGTTTCAGCAGCTCGTTGGCCAACTCGACGCCACCGGTCTGCGCCATGCCGCGGGTAAACGCCAGGCCCGGCTGCAGGGTGTGCGGCAAGTGGTCGACGTCCATGAACTGGCCGTACAGCTTGCGGTTGCCGTTGATGCCGCCGAGGCTGGTACCGGCGATGTTGACGCCGTGGTAGCCACGGGCACGGCCGATCAGCTTGGTCTTGCTCGCTTGGCCTTTCAGGCGCCAGTAAGCACGGGCCATCTTCACCGCGGTGTCGGCGCACTCGGAGCCGGAACCGGTGAAGAACACGTGGTTCAGCTCGCCCGGCGTCAGGTCGGCGATTTTCTCCGCCAGTTGGAACGACAGCGGGTGGCCGTATTGGAAGGCCGGCGAGTAGTCGAGGGTGCCCAGTTGACGGGCCACGGCTTCCTGGATTTCCTTGCGGGTATGCCCGGCGCCGCAGGTCCAGAGGCCGGACAGGCTGTCGTAAATCTTACGGCCCTGCTCATCGATCAGGTAGCTGCCCTCGGCGCCGACGATGAAGCGCGGGTCGCGCTGGAAGTTGCGGTTGGCGGAAAACGGCATCCAGTGGGCGTCCAGTTTGAGCTGGCTGGCCAGAGACGGGGTGGAGGTTTGCGGCATGTTCATGGGCGGCCTCGCAAGGAAGTGCAGTGTTCTTGTCTGTAGGTGCGGGTGTTCGCGGTCATGGCCCGCGCCTACGGTTGTTTCTCTTGCCGCTAAGGTGCCACGGGCTTAAAGTCTGAAAAACACGATTCTTCTAATTCTCAGATTGGTTTTTACTAAACTATGAGCAGCCGCCGCCCCGATCCCTTGGCCCAAGTCAGCGACTTCGATATCCGCCTGTTACGCATCTTTCGCAGCGTGGTGGAGTGTGGCGGCTTCTCCGCGGCGGAAAGCGTGCTGGGCATCGGCCGCTCGGCGATCAGCCAGCAGATGAGCGATCTGGAGCAGCGCCTGGGCCTGCGCCTGTGTCAGCGCGGGCGCGCCGGGTTTGCCCTGACCGAGGAAGGCCGCGAGGTTTACCAATCCTCGTTGCAACTGCTCGGCGCCCTGGAAAGTTTTCGCACCGAAGTGAACGGCCTGCACCAGCACTTGCGCGGCGAGCTGAACATCGGCCTGACCGATAACCTGGTGACCCTGCCGCACATGCGCATCACCCACGCCTTGGCGCGGCTGAAGGAGCGCGGCCCGGATGTGCATATCCAGATCCGTATGACCCCGCCGAGCGAGGTCGAGCAAGGCGTGCTCGACGGCCGTCTGCATGTGGGTGTGGTACCGCAGGCCAGCACGCTGTCCGGGCTGGAATATCAGCCGTTGTATAGCGAGCGCTCGCTGCTCTACTGCGCGGTCGGCCATCCGCTGTTTTATGTCGATGATCAACAACTGGCGGATGAGCGCCTGAATAGCCAGGATGCCATAGCCCCGACCTTCCGCCTGCCGCCCGAGATTCAGGCGCAGTACCAGGCGCTGAGGTGCACGGCCAGCGCCTCGGACCGCGAGGGCATGGCCTTTCTGATTCTCACCGGGCGCTACATCGGCTATCTGCCGGACCACTACGCCAGCCTGTGGGTGCAGCAAGGCCGCTTGCGCGCCCTGAAACCGGCGACGCGCTTCTATGACCTCAGCCTGGCCTCGGTGACGCGTAAAGGGCGGAGGCCGCATCTGGTGCTGGAGAGTTTCTTGGAGGCGTTGGCGGCGACCAGTTGAAGAGCCGCTTGGCTTTTCTACCCGCCGCCCTTGTCTCCGCGCCAGCAGTGCGTTATCTGTGCTTGCGCTTCGCTCCCAAAACGCTCGGAAAGGCTTATGACACTCGACGCGCCCGCGCTCAACGCCACCGCTAAAGCGGTCGGCCGCATCCGCCAGAAAAACGAAGAAGCGATCCTTGCCGCCGCCGAAGAAGAGTTCGCCCGCCACGGCTTCAAGGGCACCAGCATGAACACCATCGCCCTGCGCGTGGGGCTGCCGAAAGCCAATCTGCATTACTACTTCAGCAACAAGCTGGGGCTGTATATCGAGGTGATGCGCACTATCCTCGAACTCTGGGACAGCGCCTTCAACACCCTCACCGTCGACGACGATCCGGCCGAAGCACTGGCCCGCTACATCGGCGCCAAGATGGAGTTCTCCCGCCGTCAGCCGCTGGCCTCGAAGATCTTCGCCATGGAGGTGATCAGCGGCGGCGAATGCCTGTCCGAGCACTTCAACCAGGACTATCAGCACTGGTTTCGCGGCCGCGCGGCGGTGTTCGAGACCTGGATCGCCGCCGGCAAGATGGACCCGGTCGACCCGGTCCACCTGATCTTCCTGCTCTGGAGCAGCACCCAGCACTACGCCGACTTCGCCGACCAGATCTGCCGCCTGACCGGGCGCCAGAAACTGAGCCAGGACGACTTCAGCACCGCCACCGCCAACCTGACCCACATCATTCTCAAGGGTTGTGGGCTGACACCTCCGGCCGTTTAAACATGCCCTTCAGCCTCAGTGCGCCTTGCGAGTACCGCGAGGACATCCGCAAAAGCCGCTTTCTCGCCCAGGCCGCGCCGATTAGTAGTGCCGCCGAGGCGCAGGCCTTTATCGAGCGGGTCAGCGATCGTAGTGCATCGCACAACTGCTGGGCCTGGAAGGTCGGCCAGCAGTACCGTTTCAGCGATGACGGAGAGCCCGGTGGCACGGCGGGGCGGCCGATCCTCGCGGCGATCGAGGGGCAGGACTGCGATCAGGTGGCGGTGGTCGTTACCCGCTGGTACGGCGGCATCCAACTCGGCACCGGCGGTTTGGCCCGCGCCTATGGCGGCAGCGCCAACAAATGCCTGCAAGCCGCCACACGCATCGAACTGGTACAACGCAGTCGCTGTGCCTTGCATTGCAGCTTCGCCGAGCTGCCCTTGCTGAAGGCCCGGCTGGCGGAACTCGAGGCGCTGCTCGAGCAGGAAAACTTCGATGCTCAAGGCGCACAGCTGACCCTGGCCTTGCCCGAGACTCATCTAGCGGCCCTGCAGCGCCTGTTGGCCGACCTCAGTCGCGGACGTATTCAGTTGCAGCGCCTGTAACAGAAGCCCCCACCTGTGACCCACATGGATGTGGGTCACAGGCCCGCTCCTACGGGTTTTGCGTTTTCCCGATCGGCCTCATGCAACAGCTGACTCAGATCTGGTCAATGAGCTCGCTCCTGCAAAAAACCTAGCGAGTTACCCACAAAGGCTGTGGAGCGAACTGTGGATAAGCCTTGGACGACTGCCTACAGAGCCGGTAGGCCGTGGCTTAGCGAGCCCTGTACGTTTATTCGCCAGCGCACCGCTGGGCAAAGGCGGGGTCGGCTCGGCGCCGACTTGCCGCTATGCTGTGGCCCAAACTCAGGGTGACGGGGCATAGGTACGGCTATGGCACAGGCAAAAACGGCATTGATCATCGGCGCCTCGCGCGGGCTTGGCCTGGGCTTGGTGAAACAGTTGCAGGCGGACGGCTGGCACGTCACCGCCAGCGTGCGCGATCTGGCCCGCGCCGAGGCGTTGCAGGCACTCCCCGGCGTGCGGATCGAGCAGCTGGATATCGACGACACCCAACAATTAAGCGCACTGGAGCAACGCCTCGCGGGGCAGGTGTTCGATCTACTGTTCGTCAACGCCGGGATCTCCGGGCCGGCGCACCAATCCGCCAGCGCCGCCACCTCAATGGAAATCGCGCAGTTGTTTATGACCAATGCGATAGCGCCGATTCGCCTGGCCGAACGCTTCGCCCTGCATATCCGCAAGGGCAGCGGCGTGTTGGCCTTTATGAGTTCGGTGCTGGGCAGCGTCGCCAACCAGGAAGGCAATAATCTGGCGCTGTACAAGGCGAGCAAGGCCGCCCTCAACTCGCTGACCAACAGCTTTGTCTGCGAGCTGGGCGATAACCAACTGACCGTGTTGTCGCTGCATCCGGGCTGGGTGCGTACCGACATGGGCGGCGCAGGGGCCACCCTGGATGTCGAGACCAGCTGCCTGGGGCTGCTTGCGCAGATTGAGCAGTACGCCGGCAGCGGCGAGCATCATTTCATCGACTACCAGGGCCAGACCATTCCCTGGTGATGGCCCGCAACCCTGCGCCGCACATGACAAGTGCGGCTTAAGGCTTTATCTTGGCCGCCACGCAGCGCGGCTATCGAGCGCTGTGGACCTGGATCAGCAGACAGGGCAAAACTGAGCTGGCGAACCTGAACTTAACCTCAGAGGAGCCTGCCAATGGCTGCTAACCGTCTCTGGCTGCGTAACCCGCAAGCCATCTTCACCGCTAACGACCTCGACGCCCGTGGCGGCCTGGTGATTGAGAACGGCGTGATCGCCGAAGTTCTCGCCGCCGGCCAGCACCCCGCGACAGCCTGCGCGCAAGTCTTCGATGCCCGCGAGCATGTGCTGCTGCCGGGGCTGATCAACACCCATCACCACTTCTACCAGACCCTCACCCGCGCCTGGGCGCCGGTGGTCAATCAGCCGCTGTTTCCCTGGCTGAAGACCCTCTACCCGGTGTGGGCGCGCCTGACGCCCGAGAAGCTGGCGCTGGCCACGCAGGTGGCGCTGGCCGAACTGCTGCTGTCCGGCTGCACCACCGCGGCGGATCACCACTACCTGTTCCCCGGCGGCCTGGAAAACGCCATCGACGTACAGGTCGACGTGGTCCGTGAGTTGGGCATGCGCGCCATGCTCACCCGTGGCTCGATGAGCCTGGGTGAGGCCGATGGTGGCCTGCCGCCGCAGCAGACCGTGCAGCAAGGCGAAGTGATCCTGGAGGACAGCCAGCGGCTGATCGGGCAGTACCATGAGCGCGGCGACGGTGCGCAGATCCAGATCGCCCTGGCGCCCTGCTCGCCGTTCTCGGTCACCCCGGAAATCATGCGTGCCAGCGCCGAACTGGCGGAAAAGCATGACGTGCGCCTGCATACGCACCTGGCGGAAACCCTCGATGAAGAGGACTTCTGCCTGCAACGCTTCGGTCTGCGCACCGTGGACTATCTGGACAGCGTCGGCTGGCTCGGCCCGCGGACCTGGCTGGCCCACGGCATCCATTTCAACCCGGACGAAATCGCCCGCCTGGGCAAAGCCGGCACTGGCATCTGCCACTGCCCCAGCTCGAATATGCGCCTGGCCTCGGGTATCTGCCCGACCCTGGATCTGGAAGCCGCGGGCGCGCCGATTGGCCTGGGTGTCGATGGCTCGGCCTCCAACGATGCCTCCAACCTGATCCTCGAAGCCCGCCAGGCCCTGTACCTGCAACGGCTGCGCTATGGCGCCGAGAAGATCACCCCGCAAGTCGCTCTTGGCTGGGCCACCCGCGGCTCGGCCAAGCTACTCGGCCGCAGCGATATCGGTGAGCTGGCGGTGGGCAAACAGGCCGACCTGGCGCTGTTCAAGCTGGATGAGCTGCGTTTCTCCGGCAGCCACGATCCACTCTCGGCCTTGCTGCTCTGCGGCGCAGACCGGGCCGATCGGGTGATGATCGGCGGCCGCTGGCGGGTGGTCGATGGGCAGATCGAAGGGCTCGACCTGCAACAGCTGATCCGCTCGCACCGTGAAGCGGCGCGGCAGTTGATCGCCGGCTAGCTCAAACGACTGGGGGGGACAGGCGGCGCCCTGTCCACCCCAGCCCCTGGAGGGGGAAGCCTCTGTCTTCGCGGTCAGGTTAAACTCAACCGAACCCCGGCCACACGACAAGAGGCTCATCCCATGTACGACTGGCTCAACGCCTTGCCCAAGGCCGAACTGCACCTGCACCTGGAAGGCTCGCTGGAACCAGAGCTGCTGTTCGCCCTGGCCAAGCGCAACAAGATCGCCCTGCCCTGGACCGATGTGGAGACCCTGCGCAAGGCCTACGCCTTCCACAACCTGCAGGAGTTCCTCGACCTCTATTACCAGGGCGCCGATGTATTGCGCACCGAGCAGGACTTCTACGATCTGACCTGGGCTTATCTGCAACGCTGCAAAGCGCAGAACGTGATCCACACCGAACCCTTCTTCGATCCGCAGACCCACACCGAGCGCGGCCTCCCCTTCGAGGTCGCCCTCAACGGGATAGCCACGGCACTGCAAGATGGCCGCCAGCAGCTCGGAATCAGCAGCGGCCTGATTCTCAGCTTTCTCCGTCATCTGCCGGAAGAACAGGCGCAGAAAACCTTCGAGCAGGCCCTGCCCTATCGCGACGCCTTTTTCGCCGTCGGCCTGGACAGCTCCGAGATGGGCAACCCGCCGAGCAAGTTTCAACGGGTGTTCGACCGCGCACGCAGCGAAGGCTTTTTGACCGTCGCCCACGCCGGCGAAGAAGGTCCGCCGGACTACATCTGGCAAGCCCTGGATCTGTTGAAGGTCAGCCGCATCGACCACGGCGTGCGCGCCAGCGAAGACCCGCGCCTGATGCAGCGGCTGATCGACGAGCAAATCCCGCTGACCGTCTGCCCGCTGTCGAACACCAAGCTCTGCGTGTTCGCGGACATGCAGCAACACAACATCCTCGCCATGCTCGAGCAAGGCGTGAAGGTCACGGTGAATTCGGACGACCCGGCGTACTTCGGCGGCTACGTCACCGAGAACTTCGCCGCCCTGCATGAAAGCCTGGGCATGACCAAAGAGCAGGCCAAGCGCCTGGCGCAGAACAGCCTGGATGCACGCCTGATCAAGGCCTGATCGCTAACGGAAGTCCTGCTCCGCGGCCAGTGGCTATGCCAGCGGATCAGTCAGGAACGCTTGCGCCGCTGGTTCTTCAGTGGGTTATTGCCGCGGGGTGCCAACCTGGCCTTGCGCGGGCTGTTCTGAGCGCAGCGCCCGAGCTAAAGCTGCCGACGGCGCCCGGTGAACATCGACAGTGGCAGGTTTTCCTGCAGCCGCAAGCTCTCGACCAGCGCCGCCGTTACATGCAGGCAGACCAGGGCGAACAGGGCATCGGCGAAGAACGCATGCACATCCCGCGGCAGGTCTTCGCCCCAGAAGTAGTCGATTTCTTCCAGCATAAAGCCGCTGATGCCCAGACCCAGCATCAACAGCAACATCAGAATCATCACCAACCCGCCCAGCGGCGAATGCCCGAGGCGGTGATGCGGCCGCCCGCCAAGCAGTGCCCGCACATGCTCGGTGAGGCGTGCCGGGGTCGGCCAAAAGTCCGCCCAACGCGCCGCCGCTGAGCCGATGAAACCCCACACCAGGCGAATCAGCAACCAAGCCACGGCGTAGTAGCCGAGCCAACGGTGCCAGCCATCGCCCGCCTCGTTGAGAAAGTAGTCGGCGAAGAAGGCCACCACCAGCGACCAGTGGCACAGGCGCACCACCGGGTCCCATAAACGCAGGGTTCCATCGGACATGACTCAGTAACCGCCTTCCTCGTCCTCGATCTCTTCCTTGACCACCTTGCCGCTGACCGGATCGAAGTAGATCTCGACTTTGCGCTTGTCCTTATCGAAGCCGTAGATTTCGTAGCAGTTGCCCTTGGTCACCTTGAATTTCTTGATCTCGTAGCCCTGAGTCTTGAGGTTGTCCTGAAACTGGGTTTGATCCTGCCACTGCGCCTTGTCGGCGGTGGTGCACTCGGTGGTGGCGAACGCCAGCGGGCTGGCGACGGCGAGAGCAAGCAACAGAAGTTTACGCATGGGAATCTCCTCGAACGGTTGAAATTGCCGCGTAAAAATAAGGCCATGCGCCGGTTTAAGCCAGCAATAATTCTCAGCCGCTACTGCTTCTCGTCATCTTTCCAGCAGTTCCCGGGAACTCGCCAGGCGCGAAAACAGCAGCCAATCCAGCACTGCGATCAGCAGCAATGAAGCGCCAACCAAGGGGAAGACCAGGCCGAGCACGACGATGATCGCCAGCGCGGTCTTCCACAGCGGCAGCTCGTGACGCAGCGGTGGCACGCCAAGACTGCCTTGTGGGCGGCGCAGCCACCAGATCACCAAGCCGCTGATCGAGCTGAGCAGAATCAGCAGGCAGACCGCCAACATCAGCAGTTGGTTGGCCAGGCCGAAGAACTTGCCTTCGTGCAGCACCACACCCAGTTCCACGCTTTTCGCCACCGCGCCGTAGTCCTGCCAGCGCACGTCGGCCAACACCTTGCCGCTGTACTGATCGACATGCAGGGTCGCATCGTTGCGCGGGTCGTCGGCGAATACCGCGATGGTGTAGACCCCTTCCGTGCCCTTCGGCAGGGTCACGCTGTAACCCGCGACCACGCCCTGGGCGCTGGCCGTGTCGAGAATCTGCTGCAGGCCGACTTGCGCAGCGACCGGCGCCGTCGAGTCCATGGCCTGCCCATTGTGCGCGGCATGCGGATCGGAGGCCGGCAGCGGGGTGTTCTCCACCGCCCAGGCGACGGTCTGCCCCTCGGCGGTGTTGAGGCTGCGCACCTGCGGAGCGGACTTCGGCACCTCGTTCCACATCGCGGCCGGGAAGCGGTTCCACACATCGGCGAAGCTCTCGCCCCAGAACCCGCTCCAGGTCATGCCCGTCAGCAGCATGAACAGCAACAGCAGCGCGCCCCAGAAACCGGTCACCGCATGCACGTCGCGCCAGAACAGCCGGCCGCGATTGGCCAGCCGCGGCCAGAACACCCCGCGCAGACCATTGCCGCGCGGCCACCAGAGATACAGCCCGGATACCACCAGGACTATGGCCCAACCGGCAGCCAATTCGACCAGCCGATCACCGAACTTACCGATCAGCAACTCGCCGTGCAGGGCGCGGGCGATCGCTTGCAGATTATTCACCGCGTCTTGGCTGCCGAGCAGGGTGCCGCGGTAGGGATCGAGGAACAGGTTGAGCTTGCGCCCGCCCTCGGTCAGCACGAACTGTGCGCTGTGTTGCGCATCCAGCGGCGGCAGGTACTGGCTGATCGCCGCCTGTGGATAGGCCTGTTTGACCCTCGCCAGCTGCTGATCCGCACTGAGCAGTTGCTCGCCCTGCGGCACCCACAGCAGGTCGACGTAGAGCAGGTTATCCAGCTGCGGTTTGAACAGGTAGATGATGCCGGTCAGTGACAGCATGATCAGGAACGGGATCACCAACAGCCCGGCATAGAAATGCCAGCGCCAGGCCTGGTTGTAGAAGGACACACTCGGCTTGGTCATGCTTAAAACTCCTATTGAATGAATCAGCCCTCTCCGTGAAGAGGGCTCGGCACCTCAGTTCTGCTGTTCGTGCTTAGGTTCGGCTGGCGCCTCTTTCTGCACCGCCACCTCAACCTGTACGTCACCGGCTTTCTCGAAGTGCAAGGTCAGCGGGAAGCGCTCGCCGTCGCGCAGCTGCCGCTTCAGGTTGAACAACATCAGGTGGTAAGCCATGGGGGCGAAAGTCGCCTCGCCACCGGCGGCTATGCTCACGGCCTGGATCTGCTGCATCCGCATCAGGCCGTCCTTGTGCACGTGCTCATGCAGTTCGGCCTTGCCTGCTGCCGGGGTGTCCGCACCGAGCAAGCGGTCGGCGCTCGCGCCTTGGTTATGCACGACGAAGTAGGCCGCGGCGGTTGGCGCATTCGCGGGCATTTCCCGTGACCACGGATGCTCGATGTGCAGGTCACCGGCCTGGTACTCGTGCGCCGAGGCACCCCAGGCGCAGGTCAGCAGGGCGGTCAACAGCAGGGATTTAGTGAGGATCATGATGTCTCTCCTGGGTTGCGACTCAAAAGAACTGCTAGTACTCGGTCACGGCTGCAGCGGGATAGGCTTTGCCAAGCCCGCGCAGCCGCTGGCGATGACGGCGCCCGCGACCCAAATCAGACGCGCAGAAACGCGCACCGACAGGCGACTACAGGGGCCGAACCGGAGAGTTAGAAGGGGGAGGCGCGAGGGCTGGCCGAGGGCCAGGTATAGCGGGGCGGCGCTTTGCTGCATGGTTCATACGCAGGGCGCAGATTGCCAGGCGCCCGGCGCAGCCAGCTGAGGCAGAACAGCAGGGCCAGGCCGAGGCTGAGGGTGCCGCACAGCGGGCAACTGAAGGTACTCGACCAAGCACTGCCCGACTGGGCGCCTGAGCCAGAATCCAGGGTCGGGCCGGCGTTGCCTGCGGCCGAGCAGAATGCGCCACCGACACCATTCAGGCTCAAGCCGAGCATTTGCCCGTGACCAATACCGCAGGCGAGCACATTGAACAGGACGCTGAAGTACAGCATCCATGCCATGAGCGAACGATCGGTACGCGCTAGTTTCATGGCCGCGACTCTAGCATTGCGCCCTCGGATAGCAAGCCCCAGCCCTGTGCTCGATTGCCGCAGCCACCCTGGGCTAGCCGGGCCAAGGCTTCTGCGTCAGCAGTTCGGCGCAGCGGCGCTGGACACACTCGCGGAGCAAATGCACCGCTTTACTCAGTTGGACGCGATGAGTACAGACGAGGTTAAGCGCTGCCAGCTCGCCACGCAGTTCGGGCAACAACACCTGCAAACGGCCGGCCTGCACATCGTCCGCGACATCCAGCCAAGACTTGTAAACCACGCCGCGGCCAGCCACGGCCCAGCGGCGTACCACGTCGGCATCATCACTGACGCGATTGCCACTCACCGTCACGCTGAGCTCACGCTTGCCGTCTTGAAAGCGCCAGCGCTCATGCAGCCGCCCGCCGAGTATGTACAGCAGGCAATTGTGCTGCGCCAGCTGATCCAGCCGCCGCAGTTCGCCGTGCCACTGCAGGTACGCCGGCGCGGCGCAGAGTACCCGCCGGTTGCTCGCCGCCAGTGGCAACGCCACCAGGCTGGAGTCTTCTGGCGCGCCATAGCGAATGGCGATGTCCACCGGCTGACGATACAGATCGGCCACCCGGTCGCCGAGCAGCAGCCGCAGGTTCAGCTGCGGGTGCTCCTGCTGGAACTCATCGAGCCAGGGCAGGAGCACGTTGCGGCCAAAATCTGAGGGTGCCGAGAGCTGCAGCACGCCGCTGATGCCGAGCTTGCTCCCGGCCAGTTGCTGCTGACCTTCGTCCAGGCTTTGCAACGCCGCCCGCGCATAGCCGAGGAATTGCTCGCCTTCCGGGGTCAGGCGCAAGCTGCGGGTGGAACGGGCAAACAGCCGTACCTCCAACTGGCGCTCCAAGCGCTTGAGCGCCGCGCTGGCGACCGCCGGCGACACGTCCAAGGTCCGCGCGGCGGCGGACAAACTGCCGAGATCGGCAGTCCGCACCACGATTTGCAGGTCATCCAGGCGCAACATGGTTCAGCCCTCTATTTTCAACGAATAGTTGAAGGAGCCTGTATCTCTACGCGGTTTTTCTACTTTGCGGAATAGTCGACCATGGATTCAGCCGACGGAGACGCACCCCATAAAAGCCATCGCCTATTACCAGTCCCTCGCCTTCGACAACCCCCGGCCCACGCGACCTGCTGGTCGAAGTCCGGGCCATCTCGGTCAACCCGGTGGATACCAAGATCCGCCAGAACGTGCAGCCGGAAAACGGCCAGGCCAAAGGCAAAATCGTGCTGGAAGACTTCTGATCGGCGCCCCGCTACGCCCCGAACCATTGCTGGTCTGAAAGCCTGGCGACCGTCAGTCGGCCGGTTGCTCCAGGTCAAGGAAAGTTCACCCACGAGGACTAGACTGCACTCTCTTCGATCAGTGGGAGGCAGCCATGAACATCCTTATTCGTACGCTCTCCAAGCCCCAAGGCACCTGCTGGCAGGTACGCCTAGATCAACATGCGGTGAGCTTTCGCAGCGAGGCCGAGGCCCGTGCGTTCGTCACCACCCTCGAAGCGCGACTACGCGCGCCACACGTTTTCCCAGCCGAGCAGCGGGCCGCCGGTTAACTGTACGGAGCGCCTAACTGCGCGCAGCGGTTGGCTTGGCGCGGGCGGTGAGTTGTGCGATCACCACTGCCGAGACACCACACAGGCTGATCACTAACGCCATCGGCAGGGCGCTGCCATCGTGTAGCGCCCCGACCAAAGCCGCCGCACCGGCGGCTACGCCGAACTGCAAACAGCCCAGCAATGCCGAAGCACTGCCGGCATTCGCGCCCTGCCCGGCCATGGCGCACGCGGAGGCATTGGGGATGATGCAACCGAGGCTGGCGATGCAACCGAAGAGTGGCATCAGTAGCGGCCAGAGCGCCGCCGGACGCAGTGCCGCCAGCCCCAGCAGGATCAGCGCACAGGCCAGGTAGAACCACACCACCCGGACCAGCCAATACGCCGGACCGTGGCGGCGCAGCAGCCGCGCGTTGACCTGCGCCAGCAAGATAAAGCCGGCCGCGTTACTACCGAACAGCCAGCCGTAGTGCTCGGCCGGCACGCCATACAGCTCGATGAACACGAACGGCGAGCCGGCGATGTAAGCGAACATCCCGGCCATCGCCACCCCACCGGTCAAGGCATGGCCGATGAACTGGCCATTGGCGAACAGCCGCCAATATTGCGCGAAGGTACCGCGCAGCGGCGGGCGCGCAACGCCTGCGGGGATGGTCTCCGGCAACCAGAGCGCGACGGCCGCTGCGCACAGCGCACCGAAGCCGGTCAGGCAATAGAAAATCGACTGCCAGCCAAACACCCCCAACAGCAAGCCGCCGGCGAACGGCGCCAAAATCGGCGCCAGGCCCATCACCAGCATCAGTTGGGAAAACACCTTGGCCGAATGGATAGGGTCACAGAGGTCGCGCACCACCGCGCGCGACACCACCATCCCGGCACAGCCGCCAAGCGCCTGGACGAAGCGGGCAACGATCAGCCACTCCAGGCTCGGTGCCAGTGCGCAGGCCACCGACGCCAGGGTGAACAGCAGCACGCCGACCAGCAGCGGCCCGCGTCGACCATAACGATCGGCCAGCGGCCCATAAGCCAACTGGCCGATCGCCAAGCCGATAAAGTAGACCGCCAGCGACAGTTGCACATGTTCGACATCCGTCGCGAAAGCCCGCGCCAGCGTGGGGAAACTCGGGAGGTAGAAGTCGATCGCCAAGGGTGCGAAAGCGCTTAACGCACCGAGGATCAAGAGCACTCGTAGATTCATCGCATATCCAACAGCAGGCACGCTCGGCGAACTCAGTTCGCAGCGCGTGAGGCGTTAGCCAAGCAACTTACTTGGCCCCGCAAAAGGGAAACCCCGCCGCCACCCTCGCAGATGGCGGCGTGGGGGTGACTCTTACTCGTCGTGGAGCACTGCCGCGGGTTTCTTTTCTTTGCTGAGCTTCGCCGCCGCCGACTCCACCAACAGGTAGAACATCGGAATCATGAAGGTCGCCAGGATAGTCGCGGCCAGCATGCCACCGATCACCCCGGTACCGATCGAGTGGCGGCTAGCCGAACCCGCGCCACTACTGATGGCCAAGGGTACGCAACCGAGGATGAAGGCCAGCGAGGTCATCACGATCGGTCGGAAGCGCAGCTTGGCCGCCTCCAGCGCCGACTCGTAGATGCCCATGCCTTGCTCCCGGCAGAGCACGGCGAACTCGACGATCAGGATGGCGTTCTTCGCCGCCAGACCGATCAAGGTCACCAAGCCGACCTGGAAGTACACATCGTTCTGGATGCCCCGCAGCCAGACCGCCAGGATCGCGCCGAATACCGCAAAGGGCACCGCGGTGACCACCGCCACCGGCAAGGTCCAGCGCTCGTACTGCGCGGCGAGAATCAGGAACACCATGATCAAGCCGAACACGAAGGCGGTACTGCCGGAGCCCTGGGACGCCAGCTCCTGGTAGGCCGAGCCAATCCAGCCGATGCTGTAATCTTCGCCCAGTACCTGATCGGCCACCTCCTGCATGGCCGCCAGCGCCTGCCCCGAGCTGTAGCCCTTGGCTGGTCCGCCGAGCACCTTGGCCGCCGGATAGACGTTGAAGCGCGCGTAGCTGTCTGGCCCGAGGATGCGCTGCACGCTCACCAGCGACGACAACGGCACCAGCTCATCGCTGGCCGAACGCACGTAGACCTGGCTGAGGTCTTCCGGCTTGCGGCGAAACTCCGACTCGGCCTGCAGGCTGACCTGCCAGGTCCGCCCGTAGAGGGTGAAGTCGTTGACGTAGTAGCTGCCGAAAGTCGCCTGCATGGCGGTGAACACATCGTTGACCGCCACGCCCAGGGCATGAGCCTTGGTGCGGTCGAGGTCGATGTAGTACTGCGGCACATTGGCGTTGAAGGTGCTGTTGAGCCCGGCCAGCTCGGGGCGTTTGGCCGCCTCGGCGAGGAACTTCTGCACCATCACTTGCAGCTGCTCGCTGCTGCCACCGCTGCGATCCTGGATATACGCCTCGAAGCCACCGGTGGTACTCATACCGGTGATCGGCGGCGGGTTGAACGACATCACCACCCCATCTTTTTGCTTCGCACCCATGGCCATGAACTCATGGATCAGGTTGCGCGCATCCAGTTCGGGCGTGGTCCGCTCGTCCCAATCCTTCAACGGCACGAACGAGACCCCGGCGTTGCTGCGAGTGCCGAAGGTGAGAATGTCGAAACCGGCGAAGGTCACCACATCCTGCACCGCCGGGTGCTTCATCAATTCCTCGGTGACCGCGCCGGTGACTTTCTCGGTACGGGTCAGCGAGGCCGCTGGCGGCAGGAAGTAGGCGTTGAGCACATAGCCCTGGTCCTCGTCCGGCACCAAGGATCCCGGCACCCGGCCAAACAGCACGACCATCAGCGCGATCATCCCGCCGAACAACAACAGACCAACCACCGAGCGCTTGAGGAAGAACTGCACCCCGGCGCCATAACCGGCGGTGGCGCGATCGAAGACCCGGTTGAACCAGCGGAACGGCGCCGCCGGCTCATGTTCGCCGGGCTTGAGCAGCAGCGCGCAGAGTGCCGGCGACAAGGTCAGCGCCACCACCCCGGAGACCATCACCGAGACCGCGATGGTGATCGCGAACTGCTGGTACATCTGCCCAGCCAGGCCGCCGAGAAAGCCGACCGGGATGAATACCGCACAGAGCACCAGCACGATCGCGATGATCGGCCCGGTCACCTCTTCCATCGCCTTGATCGCCGCTTCACGCGGGCCGAGTTTCTCGGTGCGCATCACCCGCTCGACGTTTTCCAGCACCACGATGGCGTCGTCGACCACTATGCCGATGGCCAGCACCATGCCGAACAGGGTCAACAGGTTGATCGAGAAACCGAGCAGGTACATGCCGGCGAAGGTGCCGATCAGCGACACCGGAATCGCCAGCACCGGGATCAGTGTGGCGCGCCAGTTCTGCAGGAACACGAAGACCACCAGCACCACCAGCAGCAGGGCCTCGAAGAAGGTGTGGATCACTTCCTTGATCGAGACCTTGACGAACTTGGTGGTGTCGTAGGGGATCTTGTAGGCGATGCCCTCCGGGAAGCGCTTGGCCAGTCGCGCCATGGTCGCCTCTACCGCATCGGCGGTGTCCAGGGCGTTTGCCCCCGGCTGCAGATAGATGCCGAATGCGGCGTTCTGCTGGCCGTTCAGCGAGGTCATCAGCGAGTAATCCTGGGCGCCCAATTCGACCCTGGCGACGTCCTTGAGCAACAGGCTGGCGCCGGTCGCGTCGGTGCGCAGGATGATGTTCTCGAACTCCTGCGGGTCGGTGAAGCGGCCCTGGGTGGTCACCGTGTAGGTGAAGTCCTGCTCCTGCTTGAGCGGCTGCTTGCCGAAGCTGCCGGCGGCGAACTGCGAGTTCTGCTCCTGGATCGCGTTGACCACATCGCTCGGGGTCAGGTCGTACTGCGCCAGCTTGTCCGGCCGCAGCCAGATGCGCATGGAGTAGTCCTTGGAGCCGAACTGACTGGCGTCA
The DNA here is from genome assembly GCF_005503735.1 of Pseudomonas sp. 2FE. Taxonomy (NCBI): domain Bacteria; kingdom Pseudomonadati; phylum Pseudomonadota; class Gammaproteobacteria; order Pseudomonadales; family Pseudomonadaceae; genus Pseudomonas; species Pseudomonas sp. 2FE. The sequence continues at coordinate 26,613 of NZ_SCMO01000006.1, forward strand.
CCGACCCCCGGCAGACGCTTGATCTCGTCGATCACGTTGATCAGCGCGTAGTTGCTGATGAAGATCGGATCGCGCGAGTTGTCCGGCGAGTACAGGGTGATCACCTGGAGGATGTCGGAGGATTTCTTCTCCACCTTCACCCCTTGCCGACGCACCTCCTCGGGCAATTTAGCCAGCGCCGCCTGCACCTTGTTGTTGACGTTGATGGTGGCCTGGTCCGGGTCGGTGCCGACCTGGAAATACACCGTCAGGCTCATGGCCCCACTGCTGTCGGAGTTGGACAGCTGGTAGATCATGTTCTCGACGCCGTTGATTTCCTGCTCCAGCGGCGCAGCCACAGTTTCGGCGATGACCTGGGAGCTGGCGCCCGGATAGGCGGCGCTGACCGAGACCTGCGGCGGCAGGATCGCCGGGTACTGGGCGATCGGTAGCGTGCGCATGGCGGCGAGGCCGGCCAGCACTATGACGATGGAAATGACCGTGGCGAAGATCGGCCGGTCGATAAAGAAGCGCGAAATCACGTGAGGCGCTCCTTAGGACTGTTTGGCGGGTTGGGGTTCAGGCTGTTTGGCGCTGGACTCGACCGCCTTGACCGGCTGATCGGGGCGCACCTTGGGCAGGCCCTCGACTATCACCCGATCGCCGGCGGCGACGCCGGACTCGATCACCCAGCGACCATTGGCGGTCTGCCCGGTGGCGACCTGGCGGATCCGCGCCAGCCCTTGTTCGTCGACCACATACACGAAGGTGCCACGGGGTCCCTGTGCCAGCGCGCGCTCGGGTACGGTCACCGCATTCGGCCGGCTGATGCCTTTGATCAGCACCCGCACGAACTGCCCGGGCAGCAGCTTCTGCTCGGGATTGGGCACCACGGCGCGGGCACTGACCGTGCCGGTGCCGGTATTCACGAAGCTGTCGGTGAAGTCCACCCGCCCTTCGAGTGGGTAGGCGCTGCCGTCGCCGAACTTGAGCACGGCAAACAACTTGCCGTCCGCCGGCAGCACCAGCTTGCCGCTCTGCACCCCGTCACGCAGGCGCTCGGCCTCGGTGTCCGGGTAGGCGAAGTTGACGTAGAGCGGATCGAGCTGGGTCAGTTGCGTCAGCAGGCTGGCGTTGGGGTCGGAGGCCACCACCAGGCTGCCCTCGGAGACGGTTTCCTTGCTGGTCATGCCGGAGATCGGCGCTTCTACCGTGGTGTAGTCGAGGTCGATCTGCTTGGCCTGCACCTCGGCCTTGGCCGCCTCGACATTGGCCTTGCTCTGCTCGAAGTTGGAGATGGCGTTATCCAGCTCACTCTCGCTGGCGTAGCCCTTCTTCTGCAGCTCGCGGATCCGCTTGAGATCGCGATCGGTCTGCCGATAGCGCGCCTCGGCCTGGGCCAGCGCGCCCTTGGCCTGCCCGAGAGCGGCCTGGTAGGACCTGGGGTCGATGCGAAACAGAACTTGCCCCTGCTTGACCCGACTGCCCTCATCGTAGGTGCGCTGCTGCAGAATGCCGCTGACCTGCGCCCGCACCTCCACCTCGCGGTAACCCGCGGTGCGCCCGGAGTATTCCAGCACCAGTGGAAAAGGCGCGGTGATTACCGTTTCCACCGTGACCTCGGGGGCGGGTGGGGCGGCGGCAGGGGCTTCGGCCGCCACTGCGTACTGTCCCAACGCGGTACTGAGCGCAAAAACCTTAAGGACAGAAGGAAGGCGACGAGCAAACAACATAGAGGTCTCCATGACAGCCCAAGGCGGGCGAAAGCAGCAGGGCAACGATGCTAATTACATACATTCATGCCTGTAAACAGAATATCGGCATTAAACTCATTACACTTAGTTTCCAAACAAGTAGCTCCCAAACCAGAGCCTAGCCAGAAATACCCTGACCGCCATGCGCCGCACTAAAGAAGAAGCCGAGAAGACCCGCAGCGCCATCCTCCTGGCGGCGGAAATGCTGTTTCTGGAAAAGGGCGTGGCCCACACCACGCTCGAGCAGATCGCCCGCGCCGCCGAGGTGACCCGCGGCGCGGTGTATTGGCATTTCCAGAACAAGGCCCATTTGTTTCACGAAATGCTCAATCAAGTGCGTCTGCCACCGGAGCAACTGGCCGAAGTCCTGTCCAACTGCAACGAGCAGGAGCCCCTGCAGATGCTGCGCAATCTCTGCGTGGAAGCCCTGGAGAACCTGGCACGGGACGAGCAGAAACGGCGCATCTACACCATCCTGCTGCACCGCTGCGAGTTCACCGACGAGTTGCGTGAGGCCGAAGACCGCCACAAGGCCTTTATCAATCAGTTCATCGCTCTCTGCGAGGAGCTGCTGAGCCGTGCCGCTGCGCGCGGCCGCCTGCAACCGGGCATGACCCCACGCCTCGCCGCCCGCGCCCTGCACGCGATGATTGTCGGTCTGTTCAGTGACTGGCTGCGCGACCCGACGCTGTTCGATCCCCTGCAGGACACCGCCGCGCTGATCGACGCGCTGTTCCGCGGCTTGGCCCGCGACTGGCCAGGCAGCAACGATCAGACCGCAGTAACTGCGTAGCCTTCGGCCTGAATCGCTTGCAGCACCTCAGCCACCGACAATTGGCTGGCCACCCGCACCTCGCCCGCGGCGAGATCCACCTGCACCTCGGCCCGCGGATCACGCGCCTGCAGCGCCTGGATGATGGCCCGCACGCAGTGTCCACAAGACATGCCCTGCACCTTGAACCTTTGCATCCTTAGCCTCCTGGGTGAACTGCTCGCTAACACTTGCACTGGTTAAACCTTGCACTTTAAGCATCGACCTTGCCACCTGGGCAAGGTCAAGGGCCCGCCACCCAGCATCAGCCAGCATAAAGGCTTGACCTTACCCAGGGGTCAAGGTTGATCCTGTGGACGAACTCAGAGGAGATCGGCCCATGTCCAGCTTGACCGCCTACGACCTGCCCATCGCCGGCATGACCTGCGCCAGCTGTGTCGGCCGCGTCGAACGGGCGTTGCAGAAGGTGCCCGGGGTACAGCGCGCCAGCGTCAACCTGGCCACCGAGCAAGCGCGCATCGAGGCGGCCGATACCGACCTGCCGGCGCTGATCGACGCGGTGGAAAGCGCCGGTTACCAAGTCCCCAGCCAACGCCTGGAACTCGCCATCGAGGGCATGACCTGCGCCAGCTGTGTCGGCCGCGTCGAACGCGCCCTGGAAAGAGTCCCCGGAGTGCGCGCGGTGAGCGTCAACCTGGCCAGTGAGCGTGCGCATCTGCACATGCTCGACGGCCTCGACAGCGGCCTGCTGCTCCAAGCCATCGAGGCCGCCGGCTATCACGCCGAAAAACTGGATGACCGCCACCCCGCCAGCATTCCCGAGCAGCACCTGCGGCACGAACGCTGGGCCGTGCTGCTGGCGATTGCGCTGGCGCTGCCACTGCTCGCCCCGATGCTGCTGGAAGGCTTTGGCTTGCACTGGCGGTTGCCGGCCTGGGGCCAGTTCGCCCTGGCCACGCCGGTGCAGTTCATCCTCGGCGCGCGCTTCTATAAAGCCGCCTACAAAGCCGTGCGCGCCGGTGCCGGCAATATGGATCTGCTGGTCGCGCTGGGCACCAGCGCGGCCTATGGCCTGAGCCTCTATCAGTGGTGGACGGCTCCCGTCGGCGCCATGCCGCACCTGTACTTCGAGGCCGCCGCCGTGGTGATCAGCCTGGTGCTGCTCGGCAAATACCTGGAAAGCCGCGCCAAGCGCCAGACCGCCAGCGCCATCCGCGCCCTCGAAGCGCTGCGCCCGGAGCACGCCATCCGCCTGCGCGACGGTCACGAAGAGCGGGTCGCCATCGCCGCGTTACGGCTGGACGATCTCATCGTGGTCAAACCCGGCGAGCGCTTCGCGGTCGACGGTGACGTCATCGAAGGGCAGAGCCACGCCGACGAGGCGCTGATCAGCGGCGAAAGCCTACCGGTGCCCAAGCAGCCCGGCGACCCGGTCACCGCTGGCGCCATCAACGGCGAAGGCCGGCTGTTGGTGCGCACCCGCGCCCTCGGCGGGGAAACCGTGCTGGCGCGGATCATCCGCCTGGTGGAAGACGCCCAGGCGGCCAAGGCGCCGATCCAGAAGCTGGTGGACAAGGTCAGCACAGTCTTCGTCCCGCTGGTGATCGCCATCGCCGCCGCCACGCTGCTCGGCTGGCTATCGCTCGGTAGCTCGCTGGAAAGCGCGCTACTCAACGCCGTGGCGGTGCTGGTGATCGCCTGCCCGTGCGCCCTCGGCCTGGCCACGCCGACCGCGATCATGGCCGGCACCGGCGTGGCCGCGCGCCACGGCATCCTGATCAAGAACGCCGAAGCCCTGGAAGTCGCCCATGCGGTCAGCGTCATCGCCTTCGACAAGACCGGCACCCTGACCTCGGGCAGCGCGCAAATCGTCCACCTCAGTGCGGTCAACGGCGACCCAGCGGAGCTGCTGCAACTGGCCGGCGCCCTACAACGGGGGAGCGAACACCCGCTGGCCAAAGCCGTGCTGGATGCCTGCCGCGAACGCCGCCTTCGCCTCGCCACTGTCGGTGCCAGCCAAGCGCTGGCCGGTCGCGGCATCGCCGGCAACCTGGACGGTCGCCAACTGGCCCTGGGCAATCGCCGGCTGTTGGCGGAAAGCGGCTTGCCGGCCGGCGCACTGGCGGCCTCGGCGCAAGCCTGGGAGGCCGAGGGCCGCAGCCTGTCCTGGCTGATCGAACAGGCGCCGCACCCTCGGGTGCTCGGCCTGTTTGCCTTTGGTGACAGCCTCAAGCCGGGCGCCGCGCAGGCCATCCGCCAGTTGAACGCCCGCGGCATCCGCAGCCACCTGATTACCGGCGATAACCGCGGCAGCGCCCGGGTGGTGGCCGTCGCCTTGGAAATCACCGAGGTGCATGCCGAAGTGCTACCCGCCGACAAAGCCGCGATAGTCGCCCAACTGAAAACAAGCGCCGTGGTGGCGATGGTCGGTGACGGCATCAACGACGCCCCGGCCCTGGCCGCCGCGGATGTCGGCATCGCCATGGGCGGCGGCACCGATGTGGCCATGCACGCGGCCGGCATCACCCTGATGCGCGGCGACCCGCGGCTGGTGCCGGCGGCGCTGGACATCAGCCGGCGCACCTACAACAAGATTCGGCAAAACCTGTTCTGGGCCTTCGTCTACAACCTGGTCGGCATTCCGCTGGCGGCTTTCGGCCTGCTCAATCCGATGCTCGCCGGCGCCGCCATGGCCCTGTCCAGCGTCAGCGTGGTGAGCAACGCGCTGCTGCTGAAAACCTGGAAACCCAAGGAATAACTTAATCCGTAGGGCGGTCTCGCCGCGTAGCGGCAGCCTGCCAACCAGCGGCGTACTACCCTGCGGGCGAGTACGCCCTACCGGGAGGCACCTCATGAACATCGGCCAAGCAGCCAAAATCAGTGGCCTGAGCGCCAAGATGATCCGTTATTACGAAGCCATGGGCCTGCTCAAACCGGCCAGCCGCAGCGACAGTGGCTACCGCCGCTACAACCCGCGGGACTTGCACAGCCTGGCGTTTATCAAGCGCTCACGCGACCTGGGTTTCTCGCTGGAGCAAGTCGGCAAACTGCTCGCCCTCTGGCAAGACCGCCAACGCGCCAGCGCCGATGTAAAAGCCTTGGCCCACCGCCATATCGACGAGCTCAACCGCAAGATCGCCGAGCTCAGCGGCCTGCGCGACACCCTGCAGGAACTGGTCGAACACTGCCAAGGCGATCAGCGTCCGGATTGTCCGATCCTTAAAGACCTGGCCTCAAATGGCGCTGGCCATTGAGCCGGCGGGTGAGGCCATGCTCCCAGACGCGGCGCCCGGTGGATAAAGCAAAGCTTATCCGGCCGACAAACGAAACAGGCGCCACAGCAGGTCTTTGGGCAGCACGGTGATCGCCAGCCCTGCGGGTTAGAGCTTTCGTGAAAGGCTTATTGCAGCCACGGCGGCGGTGGCGGCTCTGCGGCTTGCGCTGGGCCATCCACCTCGGCGCGGGCGGCCTGGCGGCGGAGTTCGTCCAGACGCGCCGCTTCGATTTCGCGGATCACGCCATCGACGTCGGCCAACTCCTCCGGCTCGTCGAATTCGCCGGTCAACGGGCTGAGGGGATGCAGCGTGCCGGCCTCGTACAAGGCCCACATTTCCTTGGCGTACTTGGTGGCTCTCAGCTCCGGGGCGAAACGGCCGAAGTAGGCAGCCATGTTGCCGACATCCCGCTCGAGCATGCTGAAGGCGTGGTTATTGCCCGCCGCGTCCACCGCCTGCGGCAGGTCGATGATCACCGGGCCGTCGGCGTCGAGCAGCACGTTGAATTCGGACAAGTCGCCATGCACCAGCCCGGCGCAGAGCATCCGCACGATCTGACGGATCAGGAAGCCGTGGTACTCGCGCGCTTGCTCCGACTCCATCACCACGTCATTCAGACGCGGCGCCGCATCACCGTAGCCGTCGGCCACCAACTCCATCAGCAGCACGCCTTCGAGGAAGTCATACGGCTTGGGCACCCGCACGCCGGCGTTGGCCAAGCGGAACAAGGCGGCCACTTCGGCGTTCTGCCAGTTGTCTTCCTGTTCCTTGCGCCCGTATTTGGAGCCCTTGGCCATGGCCCGCGCATCGCGGCTGTTACGCACCTTGCGGCCTTCCTGATACTCGGCGGCCTGGCGGAAGCTGCGTTTGTTCGCCTCTTTGTAGACCTTGGCGCAGCGCAGCTCTTTACCGCAGCGCACCACGTAGACCGCGGCTTCCTTACCGCTCATCAGTGGGCGCAGCACCTCATCGACCAGGCCATCCTCAATCAGGGGTTCAATGCGTTTTGGAGTCTTCATCGGCTTTTATCGCGGGTCCTTTGTTGCCAGGTTCGGGTGTTGCCAAGCTCAACGGCTGTCAAGTGCGCCATCCTCTCACAGCGCGCCGCAGATGCCGACCACTGAACGCATCGTCGCGCGCTTATGTGTTGAACTCAGGCGGCGAGTAAGTTTTACCGCAACGCCTCAGTGGTGTAGCGCACTTTGCATCGGCACGTGGCGCGGGCTAATCGGCCGCCGCCAGCTCGTCCTGGCGCTGGCGCCACTGCGGCAGGCCGATCAGCACCACCGCACCGATGATCACCAGCATCGCCAGCCATTCCGCACTGCCGATCCGTTCGCCGGCGAAGAGGATGCCGAGCAGCACCGCCACCACCGGATTGACGTAGGCATAGCTGGTCGCTGCCGCCGGGCGCACATGCTTGAGCAGGTAGAGGTAGGAGCTGAAGGCGATGATCGAGCCGAACAGCACCAGATAGGCCAGAGCGCCCCAACCGACGGCGCTGGGCATCTGCGTCAGCCGCTCGCCACTGAGCAGGCTAGCGATCAGCAGCGCCACGCCACCGGCGAGCATCTGCGCGGCACTGGCCATCGGCCCGCTGGGTAAGGGCAGTGACTTGCCCCACATCGAACCCAAGGCCCAACTGGCCGCGGCGAACAGAATCAACGCCGCACCCGCCGGGCTCGCCTGCAAGTTCGAGCCCAGGTTAAGCAAGGCGATCCCCACTAGGCCGAGGGCAATGCCGGCCCATTCCAGCTGGGTATTGCGCTGACCCCAGAACATCCCGAACAACAGGGTGAGCAGCGGCACAGTCGCCACCGCCAACGCCGCCACGCCGGAGGCTACGCCCCAATGTTCGGCCACCGTCACCCCGCCATTGCCACAGGCCAGCAGCAGAAAGCCGATCTTCCCGGCCGCGCGCCATTCACGCCCGGTCGGCGCCGGCACGCCGCGCCAACGCAGCCAGGCATACATCAGGCTGCCGGCGATGAGAAAACGGATAGCGGCCATCAACAGCGGCGGCCAGGACTCCACGCCGATGCGGATGGCCAGGTAGGTGGAGCCCCAGATCAGATACAGCGCGGCAAACGCGCCGAGCAGCAACAGGGGAAAACGGACGACAGGCGCGCTCATGTTCGACTCGACCAAGCGAAGAGGTGAGCCGATAGTTTATGAGGCTTAACCAGGACAGCTAATAGCGAACAAACGCTTATTTTCGTGCAAACTTTATTCTCGATGGTATTTTCAACAAATCGCCAACGATTCGAAAACCTTACGGGTATCAGCATGGATAAATATGACCGCCTGATTCTCACCGCCCTGATCGACGACGGCCGCCTGTCATTTGCCGAACTGGCGCGTCGGGTCAACCTGTCGCCACCCGCCGTCGCCGAGCGGGTGGCCAAGCTGGAAAGCAGCGGGGTAATCAGCGGCTATCAGGCCAATGTCGACGTCAGCAAACTCGGCCTGCCGATCGAGTGCATGATCGAACTGCGCCTCACCAACCATCAGTCGCACTCCAGCCTGGCGGAACTCGAACGCTTCCCCGAGCTGACCAGTTGCTACCGCGTGACCGGCGATGCCTGCGTGATCATGCACGCCGCCGTCGCCTCGATGAGCCAGCTGCAAGCGCTGATTGACCGGCTCTCGGAGTACGGCGCGAGCAAGACCTCGATCATCCTCTCCACGCCCTTCAATGGCCGGGTGCCGACTTCGCTGTTGCAACCAGGCAATGGCCAGCGCTGAGAGCCCAGCACGCGCCTATCGGTGGGCTAAAGCCCACCCTAGCAGTCCTCCACGGGATGCCGTGAAGAAGCAAAAAAAAGGCGGCACCGCCGAAACGGGCCGCCGCTCTCAAAAGGAAGAGAATCACGGAGTTGCTTACATCCTGTGGCCGCGCTGAACTGCGGCAACAACTGTTAGATTACTTTTCGATGATCGCGGTCACACCTTGACCGCCGGCGGCGCAAATTGAGATCAGGCCACGGCCCTGCTCGGCCACCGACAGCAGCTTGGCCAGGTTGGCGACGATGCGCCCGCCGGTGGCGGCGAATGGGTGGCCGGCGGCCAAGGAGCTGCCTTTGACGTTCATTCTGCTGCGGTCGATCGACCCCAATGGCTGCTCGAGGCCGAGTCGGGTTTTGCAGTACTCGGGGTCTTCCCAGGCCTTCAGGGTACAGAGCACCTGGGCGGCGAAGGCCTCATGGATTTCGTAATAGTCGAAGTCCTGCAAGCGCAGCTTGTTGCGCGCCAGCAGGCGTGGCACGGCGTACACCGGCGCCATCAGCAGGCCCTCCTGGCCGTTGACGAAGTCCACCGCCGCCGCTTCGCCATCCTTGAAGTAGGCCAGAATCGGCAGGCCGCGAGCCTTGGCCCAGTCTTCGCTGGCCAGCAGCAGCACCGCGGCGCCATCGCTCAGCGGCGTCGAGTTGGCGGCGGTCAGGGTGCCGCGCGGGCCTTGGTCGAACGCCGGTTTGAGGGTCGCCAACTTCTCCAGGCTGATCTCCGGGCGCAGGTTCTGGTCGCGGGTCAGACCCAGGAACGGCGTCAGCAGATCATCCTGCCAGCCCTCGGCATAAGCGGCCGCGAGTTTCTGGTGGCTGGCGACGGCGAGTTGGTCCTGTTCATCGCGGGGGATGGCCCAGGTCTGTGCCATCTGCTCGCAATGCTCGCCCATCGACAAGCCGGTACGCGGCTCGCCATTGCGCGGGAGATGCGGCGCCAGATGGCGCGGGCGAATCTTCAGCAGGGTTTTCAGCTTGTCGGCCGTGGACTGGCCGCGATTGGCCTCCAGCAGAATCTGCCGCAGCCCTTCGTTGACCCCGATCGGCGCATCGGAGGTGGTGTCGACGCCGCCGGCGATGCCGCTGTCGATCTGCCCGAGGGCAATCTTGTTGGCCACCAGGATCGCCGCTTCCAGGCCGGTGCCGCAGGCTTGCTGGAGGTCGTAGGCCGGGGTTTGCGGCGCCAGCCGCGAGCCCAGCACGCATTCACGGGTCAGGTTGAAGTCGCGCGAATGCTTGAGCACCGCGCCGGCCACCACCTCACCCAGGCGCTCGCCATGCAGGTTGTAACGCTCGATCAGGCCTTCGAGCGCGGCCGTCAGCATCTGCTGATTGCTCGCGGTGGCGTACAGAGTATTGGAGCGGGCGAAGGGAATACGGTTGCCGCCGACAATGGCGACCCGGCGCAGCTGGGTCATGGGTGACTCCTCGCGGGATAAGTGGGCACCAGACTAGCCGGCCGCGCCTGACTCGCATTGGCCGCCTCGCCGGCACCGCGAGCGGCCCAGCCAATTGCGCCATCAGCCGGGCTGCGTAGGCTGTACTCGCGAAGCAGTACAGCTTGCCGAGCGGCGGACTGTGCGCTTCGCGCCTGAGTCCGCCCTACGTGGCCATCGCATTGCGATCAACCACGCCCCCTGTCCGCGTGGCAGGTCTATTCTCGATTCGCCAGCAGGAGCCGACTGCCATGTCTGACCCTTATCTGAACTTCGCCAACTCCGCCATGGGCCGTCGCCTGGTCGGCGCCCTCGGCCTGCCCGCGCCGCTGCGTTTGGAGCGCTGGATGGCCGGACGGACTCGGCCGGTCGATGGTGCCCTGCTGATCGGCGGCGGAGTGCTGGCCGAAGCCGCCAGCAGCTGCCTGAAGCGCCTGACCGATGCCGCCTTCGCCCAGCAGGACGGCCAGTTCGGCCTGCGCCGCTGGACCGCCGAGCACGGCCCCAAACTCAAGGCCCTGATCTTCGACGCCAGCGGCATCGGCAGCGCCGAGCAGTTGCGCGAACTGCGCGAGTTCTTCCAGCCGGCCCTCAAAGGCCTGGGCCACTGCCCACGGGTGGTGGTGCTCGGGCGGCCACCGGAGTCGCTGCAAGATCCGTTCGCCGCCAGCGCGCAACGTGCGCTGGAAGGTTTCACCCGCTCGCTGGGCAAGGAAATCCGCCGCGGCGGCAGCGTGCAACTGCTGTATGTCGGCCAGGGCGCCGAAGATCAGTTGGAAGGGACCCTGCGCTTCTTCCTCTCGCCAAAAAGCGCGTACGTCTCCGGCCAGGTCATCCGCCTGGCCGCCTGTGCGGCGCAGGTGAAAGACTGGACTCGGCCGCTGGCCGGCTTGACGGCCCTGGTGACGGGCGCCAGCCGTGGCATCGGCGCCGCCATCGCGCAAACCCTGGCGCGCGATGGCGCGCAGGTGCTGCTGCTGGATGTGCCGCCAGTCAAAGACGCGCTCGACGCCCTCGCCGCACGCCTCGGCGGGCGCGGCATAGCCCTGGACATCTGCGCGGCGGATGCCGCGGCGCAACTGCTCGAAGCGCTGCCGGAGGGCGTGGATATCCTGGTACACAACGCCGGCATCACCCGCGACAAGACCCTGGCGAAGATGAGCGAGGCCTTCTGGGACTCGGTGATCGACGTCAACCTGCGCGCGCCACAGCGGCTGACCCAGGCCCTGCTGGAGGCCGGCAAGCTGCACGATAACGCTCGCGTGGTATTGCTTGCCTCGATCAGCGGCATCGCCGGCAACCTGGGCCAGAGCAACTACGCGGTCAGCAAGGCCGGCCTGATCGGCCTGGCCCAGGCCTGGGCACCGGCACTCGGCAAACGCGGCATCAGTATCAATGCGGTGGCGCCGGGCTTTATCGAAACGCAGATGACCGCCGCCATCCCCCTGACCATCCGTGAAGCCGGCCGGCGCATGAACTCCATGGGCCAGGGCGGCCTGCCCCAGGATGTCGCCGAAGCCGTGGCCTGGTTCGCTCAACCGAGCTCCGGGGCGGTCAGCGGGCAGGTACTGCGGGGCTGTGGGCAGAGCCTGTTGGGGGCGTAGGGCGGCCTCGGGAGCGCAGCGACCAGCCCGCCATGCCCAACGCCTGGCTCGAGTTCGTTGGCGTCCTGCTTCGCGAGTACCCCTACGTGCTGGCCCCAACCTAGGATTTACCGCGTTTTCTGAACTCCACCGGAGTCTCGCCGACCCAGCGCTTGAACGCCCGGTAGAAGGTGCTCGGTTCGGAGAACCCGGTGCGCTCGACTATCACTTCGATGCGCTCATCGGTCTTCAGCAGCAACTCTTTGGCCAGCCGGCAACGGTAGTCGGTGACCAGATCGTTGAAGCGCACCCCGGCCATGGTCAAGCGTTCACGCAGCCGGCGCGGCGGCATGTGCAGACGCCCGGCGACCTGTTCCAAGGTGGCGCCGCTCTCGACCAACAGCTCGCCGATCAGCTCGCGCACCTTGCGCACCAGATCCAGACGCTCCACCTCGGCCAATTGCCGGCGCGCCAGGGACTCGTGCATCCGCAGCAATTCGGGGGCGGCGTGGCGGGAGGCTTGGTCCAGTACGGCGGCGTCGAACAGCACGGCATAGCGCTTGGCCCCCAGCTGCGCGGGGCAGCCGTAGACCTCGAGGTAACGTTCAGCCGGCGCGCCCTCGTGGTGCATCAAGTGCACGGCGTATGGCCTGAAGTTGCCCTCGGTCAGCGCGCCGAATAGGCGAATCACCGCACCGGCGAACATTTCCGGAAAATGTCGCGGCCCCCCGGCCATCATGCCGAGCACCAGGGTGGCGCGCTCACCCTCGACTTCCAGCTTGGCGTTCAGGGTGTCGGAGAGCAGACGCACATAGCGCAGGGCATGGCGTAAACCCTCGCCGAAGGTTGCGCTGGAGAGGAATAGGTACTCCAGCAGCAGGCCATGGAAGGCCGGCAGATGCCGCGCCAAATACAGGCCGATGTGCTCCTGGCCGCACTCGGCAGCGGCGGCCTTCCAGAACAGCGTCTGGGCAGAATGGGGAAAGCGGCCGGCGGGTAAGCCACCGGGGGGTAAGCCGACACGCACCAGCACCCGATTGGGGTCGGTTCCACTGGCCCGCAGGGCGTCGATCGCCGGGCGCAGCAGCGCCACATCGTCGGTCAGATCACGCAGCATTTTTAGGGTTCTTATTGTCCGTGGGGCGCGGCCATCTTAGGCAGCTTTGGCCTTCCGGCTCAAGGCGCGAATCACCGGCGCAGACCGATTGGCTCGCCTGCCAGGCGCGCACGCCGCGCGGCCAATGTAGCCGCGGCGCGGCAGACTAAGCTGCTGGCATCTGCACCAGGAGATTATCCATGGCCACCGCTTGGCTCGACCTGCCCACCCCGCCGGCACTGCCCGGCCTGTTCGCCCGTGCCGCACTACGCCATGGCGTAACCGGGCAGAGCCTGCCCAACGGTGGCCTGCGCTGCTCGATCAGCGTCGATCCAGAGCATCTGGCGCGTTACCGGCAAATCTGCGGCTTTAGTGACGACGGCCGGTTGCCGCCGACCTACCCGCACATTCTCGCCTTCGCGCTGCAAATGCAGTTGCTCACCGAGAAGGCCTTCCCCTTCCCCTTGCTCGGCCTGGTGCACCTGGAAAATCGCATCCGCGTGCTGCGCCCGCTCGGTGGCCTCGGCCCGTTCAGCGTCAGCGTGCAGGTGGAAAACCTCCAGCCCCACGAAAAGGGCGCGGTCTTCAGCCTGATTACCCGTCTCGAAGACCAGCTCGGCCTGCTCTGGGAAGGCGACAGCCGCATCCTCTGCCGGGCCCTGCGCCTGGATGGCCAACCCACCCAGCGCGCCGAGGACGAGCCGCTGGCGCTGGACGAAATCGCGCGCTGGCAGGCGCCAGCGGATATCGGCCGGCGCTACGCCAGGGTGGCGGGCGACTACAACCCGATCCATCTGTCCGCCCTCAGCGCCAAGCTGTTCGGCTTCCCCCGCGCCATCGCCCATGGCCTGTGGAACAAGGCCCGCGCGCTAGCCGCCCTCGGCGAACGGTTGCCGGCGACCGGTTATCTGGTCGAGGTGCGTTTCCAGAAACCGCTGTTGCTGCCCGGTGAAGCCACCCTGCTGGCCAGCGCTGTGGCGCCCAGCGGGCAGTTCAAACTGCAAGGCCAAGACGGCATCCCGCATATGAACGGTAGCTGGCGAGCGATCTAGCTGCGTGAAACAATGCGCCTCTGCCCCGGAGAGCCGCATGAACCTCGAAGAACTCACCACCCGCTTGCACGCCATTCGCGACAGCAATGACTGGCGCGGCTTCCACAGCCCGAAGAACCTGGCCATGGCCGCCAGCGTGGAGATGGCCGAGCTGGTGGAAATCTTCCAGTGGCTCAGCGAAGACCAGTCGCGGCGACTACCGACGGATCAGCTGGCACACGCAGGCCAGGAAGTCGGCGACATCGTGCTGTATCTGTTGCTGCTTTGCGCTGAACTCGGCATCGACCTGGAGCAGGCCGTGCGCGCCAAGTTGGCCGATAGCGAACGGCGGTTCGGCAAATGAGCGACAGACACTTCGATGAGCTGGCGACACGCTTCGCCGAGAAGATCTACGGCGGCGCCAAGGGTTCGATTCGGCTGGCGGTGCTTCAGGCCGACCTCGCCGAAATCCTGCCGGACCGCCCGCTGCGGGTGCTGGATGTCGGCGCAGGCCTAGGCCATATGTCGTTGTGGCTGGCCGAGCTCGGCCATCAGGTTACCCTCAGCGAGCCTGCCGAACCCATGCTGCAGGGCGCCCGCGAGCGCTTCGCCGCGGCTGGGCAGAGCGCGACCTTCATTCAGGCGCCCTGGCAGGAGTTGCTCGGCCAACTGACCGAACCCTACGACCTGGTGATTTGCCACGCGGTGCTGGAGTGGCTGGCCGAACCGCACGCGATCCTGCCGGTGCTGCACCAGTTGACGGCGGCTGGCGGCTGGCTGTCGCTGGCCTTCTACAACCGCGATGCGCTGATCTACCGCAACCTGCTCAAGGGCCACTTCCGCAAGCTACGCAAACACGAGTTTGCCGGTGAAAAACAAAGCCTGACACCGCAGCGGCCGCTTGATCCACGTGAGCTGGCGGCGCAACTCGACGGCCGCTGGCAGGTCGAAACTCAGAGCGGTGTACGTGTGTTTTACGACTATATGCCGGTGGAATTCCAAGCCAAAGCAGAACTGGTCGACCTGCTGGAAATGGAACTGGCGCACCGCCGCCACCCGAGCTTTATGGGCCTTGGGCGTTATTTGCATTGGGTCTGCCGCCCGCTCTAGCGGGTCGCTCCGCAGGAGGACGTGATGAATCGCCGTGTTTGTCTATTGGCCTGCTGCCTTAGCCTCGCGGCCTGCCAAGGCAGCAACCCCTATACCGCCAGCTCCAACCCGTTACCAGCGGCTCCGGCTCAGGCGGCTAATACGCTCGATCTCAGTGCTTACCCCGCCGCGCCACGCGATTACGGCCGCTACCGCAGCTGGGCGTGGCTGGATGGCCGACTACCGGCCGGCACCTCCTGGGCCAGCCCGGAACTCGTGCAGGAAACCCTCAGCACCAGCCTCGACCAACGCGGCCTGCGCCCTGCCCCACGAGGCGCCAAGGCCGACCTGCGCGTCAGCGCGGATATGCATGTCGAGCGCCGTTTGCGCCAAGTGCGGGATGACTACGGCAGCTATTACGGCTACGGCCCTTATGGCAACCCCTACGGCCTGTATGGCAGCGTGCCGCTGGTGCGCACCTACGAGGAGGAAGTCGTGGTGGTGCGCATCGAGCTGTTCGACGCCAGCAATGGCCAGGCGGTGTGGAGCGGCAGCGCCGAAACGGATAACCGCGGCAGTCAGTCGGAGCGCGCCACTGCATTGCGTTCCGCCGTACAGCAAGCCCTGAGCGACTATCCACCGAACTAGTGGGTTGGACGGTTGCTTGGTGCACTTATCGCGATGCCTGTAGGTTGGCGTAGAGCGAAGCGACAAAACGGCAGGAAAGCCGTTTTGCACAGCTTCAGCTGCCCGCAGGGCGAGGTGCATGGATGCACCTCATAAAACCCAGCAAACAGCGACTCAATGCTGCCTCGCTAGAGCCTCAAGGGCTCGCCGACCGGCCGAAAAACGCGGCTCATACGCCGTTGCAATCGGCGCTTGCCGTCGCCCTCCGCTTGCGCTTGGATAGAGGCTCTAGCCCCGGAGATGCCATCATGTCCCCCCGCTTTTTCTTAGTCCCCATCCTGTTGTTACTGGCCGCCTGCCAGACCGGCCAAGTCAGCCGTGATTACGACGCTACTCGCGATTTCGGCGCTTATCGCAGCTGGAGCTGGCAAGAACCGGCGTTGCAGTACCGGCCGGACGACCCGCGGATCAAAAGCGACCTCACCGAACAACGCATCCGGGCAGCGGTCAGCCAGCAGCTCGAGCAACGCGGTCTGCGCCCGGCGCCAGCCGGTACCAAGCCAGACCTCAAGGCCCAGGCCTGGCTGATCGTCGAAAACCGTCAGGATCAGGTCAGCACCAGCTACGGCGGGGCCTGGGGCGGTGACTGGAACGGCTATTGGGGTGGCCCGGCCTACACCGAGACGCGCCGCTACGACTACAAAGTCGCCACCCTCCAGGTCGACCTGTTCGACGGTAAGGACGGCAAGCTGGTCTGGCGCGGCAGTGCCGAGCAGGTCATGCCTAGCGCCCCGCCGAGCCCCAGCGAGCGCGAAGCGGCAATCCGCGAAACCGTCGGCAAGGTGCTGTCGCAATATCCGCCGCACTGATGGCTGAATACCCGAACACTAAGGAAGGACGACTAGGCTTGCCCACACAACTCAGCCACCGCCCGGCGACTGTCGCCGACCTCGACGACATAGTCGGCTTCCCACAGAGCCCGGACGAGCTGTTCTTCTGTTATCCCAAAGCCATCTGGCCGCTGACCGTCGGCCAGATGGCCACGGCGATGGCCGAGCGCCGCGCCAGCAGCGTGGTGCTGCTCGACGGCCGGGTTGCCGGGTTCGCCAATTTCTACCAATGGCAACACGGCGAATTCTGCGCCCTCGGCAACCTGATGGTGGCTCCCTGGGCGCGCGGCCACGGCGTGGCCAACTACCTGGTCGGGGTGATGGAACAACAGGCGCGGGAGCACTACAACGCCAAGCTGATGAAGGCCTCCTGCTTCAACGCCAACAGCGCCGGCCTGCTGCTCTATCCCAAGCTCGGCTACCAGCTCAGCGGCCTGGTCGAGCGACGCAATCGGCTCAATCAGCGCGTGGCCCTGCTGCAATTTAGCAAACCGCTCTAGCACGCGGCGCCAGGCACGCGCCTGGGCTGGCGTCGCGGAAGCAACGGCCGTAACCGTCAAGGGTCACAACCGCGCGGACAACCGCTAACCACTGGCCCAATCCGAGGCATACTCTGCGCCCCTCGCCTGCTGGAGATTGCCCATGCCCGCCCCCGCCTGGTGGCTGCTGACCCTGCCCTTTATCGCTGGCGCCTTTCTGCCGCTGCAGGCCGGCATCAACGGCCAGTTGGCCAAACAGGTTGCCAGTGTGCTGGCCGCCGCGCTGATTTCCTTTCTGATCGGCTCGCTGGCGCTGCTGTTGCTGGTCCTGCTGCAACGCGAGGTGCCAAGCCTGGCGGCCCTCAAAGGGCTGAGCTGGTGGCATTGGAGCGGCGGCCTGCTCGGTGCGTTCTTTATCACCACCGCCGCCTTCACCGGCCCTCGTATCGGCGCGCTGCTGTTTATGACCCTGGTGCTGGCCGGGCAACTCGGCATGGCGCTGCTGCTCGACCACTTCGGCTGGGCCGGTTTCCGCGAGACGCCGGTGAGCCTGGGCAAGATCGCCGGGCTGCTGCTGATAGTCGTCGGCATCTGGCTGATCCGCCGCGGCTGATTTCGGCAAAAGATGGCGCCTCGACAGCGCAAGCGACTAAGCTCGGTTCAGGCCGCATTTGTGATCTCAGCCCATGACCGACGCCGAGCTACCCCATTCGTCGCACGCCTTCCGCCTCTGGCGCGAGGCCCAGCACACTTACTCGCGCACCCGCCTGGGCGGCATCTATTACCTGCTGGCCTGGCTGCTGGTCTGGGGCTTCAGCGCCGCGCCGGGCGCGCACCTGCTGCTGGGCCTGGGCACCACGGCCTTCTTCGCCCTGATCATGGTCCTGCGCTGGCTGCACCGGCTGCCCGCCGGGTATGACGAAGACCGCCTGCGCCGCTGGCTGGGCCGGCAAGCCTGGCTGGTCTGCGGCAACGCCCTGGGCTGGGGCCTGGTTCAGGCCTGGACCCTGCAAGCCATCGACTTCGCCCCTTCGCAGTCGATCGCCGCCATCAACACCATCGCCATCAGCGCGGCGATGGTCTTCATCTTCTCGATGGATCGCAGTCGCGGCACCCTGGCCATCCTGCTGCTCTATCTGCCGGGGCTCGCGGTGCTCCTGCCGGATGCCGCGGCGCACCTCGGCGAGCTGGTGGCCCTGGCCTTCTTCCTCGGCTATCTGCTGCTGACCCTGGGCCACAGCCACCGCGAATACCTCAACACCCTGGAACTGGAACTGCGCCTGCTGGAACAGCAGGAGAGCCTGGATCACCTGAGCCGCACCGATAGCCTGACCCAACTGGGCAACCGCTACCAATTCAACAGTCTGTTCCAGACCTTGGTGGCCAACGCTCGGCGCGACGGCGAGCCCTTGTCGCTGGTGCTGCTGGATATCGACTTCTTCAAGCGGGTCAACGACGAGCATGGTCACGCCAGCGGCGATGCCTGCCTGAGCGCCTTCGCCATGCGCATGCGCAACGTATTCCGGCGCGACAGCGATGCCCTGCTACGCCTCGGCGGCGAGGAATTCGGCGTGTTGATGCCCAACACCACGCTGCAGCAGGCGCGGGAGTTGGCCGAACGTTTTCGCCAGGAACTGGCGCAGACCGGCCTCGACCTGAAAGGCCAGCGCTTGCCGCTGACCGCCAGCCTGGGCGTGGGCTGTTTCGATATGCTTCTGGACAGCGACGCCGAAGCCTTTTTCAAACGGGTCGACAGTGCCCTCTACCAGGCCAAGAGCAGCGGCCGCGACCGCCTGGTACTGGCGCCTGCGGGCTGACCGCCCCCGGCAGCCAGCCTGCGGGCTTTGGCCTACAGGCCGCGGTCAGCGCAGGTTCCGGGCCTGCAGTTGGCCTTGTTGCAGGGTCCAGGTCAGCAGTTGCCCGGCGAGCGCATTGCTGGCCTGGCCGAACGCCGCGACCACATCCGCCACCCGCGCGCTGCTGGCCGCCTGGCGCACCTCGAAGCGCCGCATCGCGACTATCTTGTGGCTAGCGCTCTGCACCAGCCGCACATCCAGGCGGATCACCACCTCGGGCTGCCCTGCGCGGTATTCACTCTGAAAGGCCCGCAGGTCGCTGACCAGTTCCAGGTCGGCCTGCAGTTGCCGGTCGTCGCTGCTGAGCGAGCTGATCCGGCCATCGGCCTGGAAGGTTTCGAGCAGACGGTCGCGCAGCAGCACCGGGCCGGCGTCGCTCCAGCGCGCGCCCTTGTAGCTGCTGATCAGGCTGCCGTGGGGCAGCACGGCAATGCGCGAGTTATCCAGCACCTGGTTGGCCTGCGGTTTGGCGACCCGCAGAGACCAGTCGACCGCAGGGCCCCCGCTGGCCTGAGGGCTAACGCCGCCGGGCAACAGGTAGACATCGTTCGGCTCGGCCTGCGGCAGCAGCGAGCAGCCTGACAGCAGGCCCAGCAGCGCACCCGCGCAGAGCACACTTAAACGGCAGCGCAAACCAAGCGGCTGCAGGGACGGCCTCATGGTTCAAACTCCTTGCTCTTGTCGCCGCCGAGCAGGTAGCTCGCCGGGTCTTCTTCGAGGCGGCGCGAAATCGAACGCAGCCCACTGAGGGTTTCCCGCAGCTCGCTGACCGCCGGGCCGATTTCACCCAAGCCCCGAATACCGGCGTTGAGCGAGTCATGGTTGTCGTTCAGCAAGTGCTCGATATTGCGACTGGCCCGCGCCAGTGCGGCCAGGGCCTGCTGCGCGCTGTCGAGCGCTGCCTTGCCCTGCTGGTCCAGCAGGCCATTGGCGGAGCGCATCAAGTGCGCACTCTGCTCGAGGGTCAGGCTCGCCTGTTTGCTGGCGCTGGCCAACTGCTGCAGCACTTCGCGAATGTCGTTGTGCTGCTCGGCGAGCACCCCGGTCGCCAGATCCAGATGCTCCAGGGTCCGGCTGATGCGCGCGGCGTTCTCCGGCGAGAACATCCGGTTAGCGCTGTCGACGAATGTATTGATATTGCTCAGCAGGTCTTCGCCATTGGCCAGCAGCGTGGCGATCGGCGAAGGGTCGGCGACTATCACCGCCACCTGGCCATTTTTGCCCGCAAGCGCCGGGCTATCTGGCGAGCCGCTGTTCAGCTGGATAAAGGCACCGCCGGTGATACCGGTCAGTGCCAGTTTGGCCCGCGTATTCTGCTTGATCGGCGTATCGCCAGCCAGACGCACGCGCGCCCACACCTTGCGCGGGTCCTGCGGGTCGAGTTTGAGCTGAACGACATCGCCGACCTTGATCCCGCTGTACTGCACCGCACTGCCCTTCGACAGGCCAGTCACCGCCTCGTTGAAGACAATGTCGTAGAGGGTGAACTCGCTGTCCGCGCTGGACTTGGTCAGCCATAAGCCGAACAACAGCGCGGCGGCCACCACCAGCACGGTAAACAGGCCGATCAACACATGATGGGCGCGGGTTTCCATATCAACGAGTCTCCGCCAGACGTGCGCCTGCCTGCTGGGCCGCACGGCCCCGTGGGCCATGGAAATAGGCGTGCACCCAGGCATCGTCAGCGGCCGCCACCGCCTCCAGGCTACCGACCGCCAGCACGCGTTTTTGCGCGAGCACCGCGACCCGGTCGCACAGGGTGTAGAGCGTATCGAGGTCGTGGGTGACGAGAAAAACCGTGAGGTCGAGCGCGGCGCGCAGGGTCAAAAGCAACTGGTCGAAAGCCGCCGCACTGATGGGGTCGAGGCCGGCGGTCGGCTCATCGAGAAACAGAATTTCCGGGTCCAGGGCCAACGCGCGGGCCAGCGCCGCGCGCTTGACCATGCCCCCGGACAGCGAGTCGGGATACTTATTCGCGGCACTGGCGGGCAAACCGACCAGCGCCAACTTCACCCCGGCCAGGTGCTCGGCGTCGGCGCGGCCAAGCCCGGCATGCTCGATCAGCGGCAGGGCGATGTTCTCGCTCACGGTCAACGAGGAAAACAGCGCGCCGGCCTGGAACAGCACGCCGAAGCGGCGCTCCAGTTGCGAACGGCGCTCGGCCGACAGGCTCAACCACTCCTCACCGAACACCTGCACGCTGCCGGAGGTCGGCCGCCGCAGGCCGACTATGGTGCGCAGCAGCACCGACTTGCCGGTCCCCGAGCCACCGACCACGCCGAGTATCTCGCCGCGCTGGAGATCCAGGTCGAGGTGCTCATGCACCGTCTGCGCGCCGAAGCGGTTGCCCAGGTCGCGCACCTGGATAATCGCCTCGCGGGCCACTGCGGGACTCGTGCTCACCAGCCCATCTCCATGAAGAACAGCGCGGCGACGGCGTCCAGCAGGATCACCACGAAGATTGACTGCACCACGCTGGAGGTGGTGTGGTCGCCGACCGATTTAGCGCTGCCACTGACTTTGAAACCCTCCAGGCAACCGATTAGCGCAATCAGGAAGGCAAACACCGGCGCCTTGGCCAAGCCGACGAGGAAATGCCGGACCTCGATATCGCGTTGCAGGATCGCCATGAACATCGCCGGCGAAATATCCAGCGTCAGCACGCAGACCACGGCGCCACCGATGATCCCCGCGAGCATGGCCAGAAACGTCAGGAGCGGCAGCGTCACCAGCAGCGCCAGCACCCGCGGCAGGACCAGCAACTCGATGGGGTTAAGGCCCAGGGTGCGGATCGCGTCGATTTCCTCGTTGACCTTCATCGAGCCGATCTGCGCGGTGAAGGCGCTAGCAGTGCGCCCGGCCATCAGGATCGCCGTGAGCAGCACGCCGAATTCACGGAGAAAGGCGAAGGCCACCAGATCGACGGTATAAACGCTGGCACCGAACCTGGCCAGCACCGTGGCGCCGAGAAACGCCACCACCGCACCGACCAGAAAGGTCAGCAGCACGACGATGGGCACGGCGTTCAGCCCGCTCTGCTCAATCTGTGCGACCAGTGCGGTAACCCGCCAGCTACGCGGCCGCAACAGGCTGCGCGCCAGGGTTTCCAGGGTCAGGCCGATAAAGGCCAGCAGCGCGCTGAGCAGCCGCCAGAGCACTTCGAGCGCACGGCCAATCTGGGCCAGCCATTCGAGCAAGCCCGAACGCTGCTGGGGTTTTTCCGGCGTGCCATCTTCCGTCAGTGCGCTGCCAACCGTTTGCAGCAGCGCGCGCCGCGCCGCCGCCAACCCCGGCGCACTGCTCGCCAGACTGAGCAAACGCTCGGCCCCGAGCAGCTCGGCCAACAGCGCCGCGCCGGCGGTATCCAGTGCACCGAGGCCATCGAGCAGCACCTGAGTCTCCGCGTCGAGGCCCGCGCGCAGTTCGGCGACTTCGCGGGCCAGGGCGGTGTAATGAGGCAGGGTCCAGTCCCCGGAGACAAACAGACTCGGCGGGGTAGCCGAGGCTTCCAGGCGGACGCTTCCTGCTTGCGGCACTCTAGTCATAGCTAGGTCTTTCTCGGCCGGGAAGTACGGCTGTGCTTTAGCGAACTCTGGCGCGACACCTGAAGCCCGGTCTAAGGCGGCGCCAGCTAAGCTTCAGTCAAGCACACTGCACTCGACCCGCGCCGTTTGCCCGGCCTCGTCGAGCACGCCGAGCCATAGCGGCCGCGGGGTTATCTGTTATCGCAGAGCAAGATCAGCATGGCCGGCCCATCTATGCTTAAGCCGTCGCGGTCTCTTGCCGCAGTCCTGTCTGGTTAAAGGAGCACAGTCATGGAGCAGAAGATTCCTGTCCACGCCAACCCTGGCAAGAAATTGCGCGGAGTAAATCTAGGCGGCTGGCTGGTTCTGGAGAAGTGGATGACCCCCAGCCTGTTCGAAGGGTTGCAGGCCGTCGATGAAACCAGTTGGTGTGTCGAGCTGGGCCCACAGGCCACGGCAAGGCTGCAACAGCACTGGAACAGCTTTATCGGCCGCGAGGACTTCGTCTGGCTGCACGAGCGCGGCATCAATGCCGTGCGCATTCCACTCGGCCACTGGATATTCGGCCCGGCTTATCCCTATCACCGCAGCTACGGCGAAAACCGCCACCCCTTTGTCGAGGGCGGGCTCGAGGTGCTCGACCGGGCGTTTGCCTGGGCGGAAGAATTCCAGCTGAAGGTTGTCCTGGATCTGCATGCCGCCCCCGGCTGCCAGAACGGCTTCGATAACGGCGGGATCAAGGATGTCTGCGAATGGCACACCCAGGCGCACTACCGCGAACACTCGCTGAGGGTGCTCGAGCGCCTGGCCGAACGCTACCACGGCCAGCCCAGCCTGCATGCCATCGAGGTCCTCAACGAACCGCGCTGGGACGTGCCGACCGAATACCTGAAGCGCTACAACCTGGACGCCTACCAGCGCATTCGCCGGTACTGCAAGGCCGAGCAGGTCAGCGTGGTCTTCCATGACGGCTTCCGCTCCTTCGAGGAGTACCTGGGTTTCATGCAGGCGCCGGAATTCGCCAACGTGGTGTTCGATATCCACCGCTACCAGTGCTTCGAGCGCGGCGACATCGACAGCGATATTTACACCCACCTGCACAAGGCCAGCGGCCAATGGAAAACCGAAGCCGATGCGCTCATCGAGCAACTGGGGGTACCGGCCTATTGCGCCGAGTGGAGCCTGGGCCTCGACCTGAAGGTGGTCTCGCTCTGGGCGGAGGGGCCATTCAATCACGCCCTGGACAGCATGGACGGCTTCCAGCAGGACATCGCCTATCGCGGCTATGCCGCCGCCCAGTTGCTGACCTTCGAGAAGTACCTGGGCTGGTTCTTCTGGAGTTATAAAACCGAAACCACGCCGGCCTGGTGTTTTCGCGAATGCGTCCGGCGCGGCTGGTTGCCCTCAGGTTTTTCTTAGCACGCGAATCGGCGCGCGGTAGCCGAGGAACTTCTCTTGCGGCAGGTGCTTGAGCAGCAGTTTGCGCTGGTAGTAACGCTCGAGCCCGGTTTGAAAACTGATGGCCAGCAGCGTCGCGTTGGGCAGTTCATGGTGCAGCATGTCCATCATGTATTCCTCGCCCTTGGGGTCAAAGGCATTGGTCGCCTCTTCGATGAACACCCAGGCCGGCTGCTGCAGGAACAGCCGGGCAATGCCGAGGCGTTGCTGCGCGCGCAGCGGCAACACGCGATCCCAGTTATCGACCTCGCCCAGGCGCGGCGCCAGCCAGGCAACCCCGGCGCATTCCAGGGCATGCTGCATGGCACTGGCCGCGAAGGTATCCGCCGGCCGCGGATAACTCAGCACCGACTGCAAGCTGCCAAACGGCAGAAATGGCCGCTGCGGCAAGAAGCTGATCGCCGACCCCGCCGGCAGCCAGACCTCGCCATGCCCCCACGGCCACAAGCCGGCCAGCACCTTGAACAGGCTGATGGTGACCGCCGGATCGCCGGCAATCAGCACCCGCTCGCCAGGCTGGATCACCGCGTTGAGCCCCTCGATCAGAATCTGCCCGTCGGGGTTGGCGATGCACAGATCGCGCAGCACCAACTCGGTCTGGTTCGACTGCGCCAGGCTGATGCGATGCTCTTGCGGCTCGGCGGCCCGCGCTTCGAGCAGCAGCAGGTCGCCGTAGAGGCTCATCACCCGGTCCGCGGAAGCCCGGCAGCGCGCCAGCTCGGCGAGGTTATCGATCGGCCAGGAGAGTGCCGAGGTCAGCTGCTGGAACGCTTGCGCGGCCTGCATCAACACCCCCAGGCTCATGCTGCCGGCAATGTACTGGGGGGCCATGACCAGGATCGGGAACACCGGCAAGAGCACACCGTAGCCCGAAGAAAACGACACGATTCCCAGATAGCCGAGGGTCTGGCGGTACCAGCGGCGGCCCAGCTCGGCGAAAAACGCCGTCGAGTTCTGCCGCTCGACCCCTTCGCCCTGCATCAGCGCAATCGACTCGGAACTCTCCCGTGAATGCGCCAGCCCAAAGCGGAAATTCGCCTCCGCGGTTTGCAGCTTGTTGGTCGCATTGATCAGCGGACGCCCGAGCAGCATGCCGAACAGGGTGCCGGCGGCGGCGTAAGCAAACGCCAGGATCACCATGTAACCCGGCACCAGCAGGGCGGTACCGGGTAAGTGGGCACTGCCGGTAACCGTCAGCAGGATGTCGACAAAACTGCCGAAAATCAGCAGCGAATAGACTAGCGAGTGGGCCAGGGCGATCGCGCTTTCGGTGACGACGCGGATATCTTCGGCGATACGTCCATCTGGGTTGTCATGCTCACCGGCGGTCAACTGCAACTGATAGTGATGCCCGTGCGCCATCCATTGGTCGAGGACCTTTGCCGTCAGCCACCTGCGCCAGTCCAGCTGTAACCAGCGCTTGACCTGCATATGCAGCGCCGTAACGCCCATGGTCAGCAGGAGGATCAGCACGAAGGTGCCAATCTGCACCAGCAAGCGGTTTAACGACTTCTCTTCCAGGGCATCGAAGAGCGCGCGGCTCCAGTAATTCATCCAGATCACCAGGCCGACCTGGGCCAGGGTCAACAGCAGCAGTGCCAGGGTAAAGGCGCGCACCTTCCACTTCTCGGCGGAGTTCCAGTACGGCATGACCAGCCGCAGGAACTGCCAGGGCAACCTCGACGGTTGCCGCAGCTCTGCCGGCCCAGCCATTACTCGATCCCCCGCGCGGCGGCTGACGGTCGGCACAGTTGCGCCGCCAGAGTGGTAGCGCCGAACAAGCCCAGTTGCTCATTCAACACCACATGCAGCGGGATGCTCTCCAGCAACTCGCGCAGCGGCGGTTTGTTCACGAACGCCTCGACAACCGCCGGACTCTGCAGAAAGCCGAGGATTTTCGGGGCTATCCCACCACTCAGGTAAACCCCGCCGCGGGCCAGGCTGAGCAGCGCCAGATTGCCCGCGCAGGCGCCGTAGATCCGCGCAAACAGCGCCAGCGCCGCAGCGGCCAGCGGTTCCCCGCGCTCCGCCGCGAGGCTAATCGCCCGCGCATTCGGCGAGGCCTCGCGCAACTGCACACCCGCCCCGCAGAGAAACCCGTAGATGCGCTCCAGGCCAGGCCCGGACAGCAGCAGTTCCTGGCTGGCGCGCCCGTAAGCGCTCTGCAGCGCCTGGCATAAAGCCAGTTGCTGAGCATCCAGGGGGGCAAAATCGGCCAGCCCGCCCTGACTGGCTAAGGCCTGCCAGTGCGCGCCGCAGCGGACCTGCATGGCCATGCCCAAGCCGCTGCCGGCCCCGAGCAACGCCCGCACCCCGTCAGGCTCAGGCTGGCCCTGTTGCAAGGTGCACAGATCGCTCGCGGGCAAAGCCTCCAGGGCATAGGTTTGCGCGGCAAAATCATTCAACAGACGCACTGTGGGGATGCCGAACTGCTGGCTGATCAGGCTGGCATCGAGCTGCCAGGGCAGATTGGTCATGCTCACCCGCTGCCCCTGGACCGGCCCGGCGACGGCAATGCAGGCCGCGGCCGGACGTTCACCCGCGCCCAGGAACACCTCCAGCAGGGCAGGCAACCCGGGATACTCATGACCCAGAAAACTCTGCTGGCGAACCCTGCGCCAACCCGTAGCGCAGGGCTCCCCCAACAACAGGCGGGCATGCGTACCACCCACATCTACCGCCAGAAAAGTCATCAAACCCCCTATTGCTCAAGGCCAAAAACCTTAGGTTGCTCAGCGAATTCCGGGGAGCGCGTCGTCCACCCTACGAAACTATTCCTTCTCGGTCAGTGATATAGCCGCGGGGCGCAGCGGCGGTGTGCGCAAGCAAACGCGGGCGGTGACGGTGTTTGCTGCACCTTGAGCCCAGCGCGAGGCGGAGCCATAAGCTTCAGTCAAGCACACTGAACTCGATCCGTGCGGTTTGCCCGGATTCATCGAGCACGCTGAGCTGATAGCGACCGCTGCGTTCGAGGGGCTGGTTGATCGCGGTTTCCGCTGCGCTAGCGGCCAGCGGCGCGCCGTTCAGGAACCACCAGCGGTGGCCGCTGCCACCCAGGGCGGTGAGTTTCAGGCGCAGGGGTTCGGCGCTGGCAGCCGGCCGACGCAGGCTATCGCCTTCGCGCACGCCGACGATGGACAGCGGCGCCGCTGCCGGCGGCAGTTGCGCCGGGCAGCTGGGGTCCAGCGCCGGCAGACGCGCGTCGCGCCGTTCGCGCCGCGGCAGCCAGGGCTCCAGCGGCGCCGGCCAGAACGCCAGCTCATGGGCCGTGGCGCCGGGGCAACTGGCATCCACCCGTAGGCCTTGCGGGTTGAGCCAGACTTTTTGCCGCAGGCCCAAGCCCAGCGGTTGATCCTCGGCCTGCAGGGTCGGCGGCGTGGTGCCGTCGAGCGTCCAGGCGAAACGCTGGCGCCGGCAATTTGGGTCATCCTTGTTCAGCGGCTGGCCGAGCGGCCAACAGATCGCCGCCACGCCGATGCTCGGCGGCACCACCTCGACGGGCGTCGCGATGCCGCGCTGGCTGTCGCGGTTGACCAGTAGGTCGTGCACCTGCAGCAGCAACGGCGCCGCCGAGGCCAGGCCGAATTGGCCGGGCACCGGGGTGCCGTCCGGGCGACCGATCCAGATGCCGATCAGATAGCGCGGTCCCACGCCAATCGCCCAGGCATCGCGAAAGCCGTAACTGGTGCCGGTCTTCCAGGCCAGCACCGGCCGCTGCAGCAGCTGCGCGCGCGGGTCACGGTCCGGGCGCGCCTGGCCACTGAGAATCCGCCGCACTATCCAGGCCGCTCCGGGTGAAAGCAGGCGCCGTTCGCGCAAAGCATCCTCGGGTTGAAAGCGCAGCCGCGCGGTTTTGCCGGCGCGGGCGAAGGCGCTATAGCCGGTGAGCAACTCCTCCAGGCGGCTGCCGGCACCCCCCAGGATCAGCGCCAGATTCGGCTCGGCCAAGGGCGGCAGAGCCAGGGGCACGCCGGCGCTGCGCAGTTCGCCGGCAAAACGCTTCGGCCCATAGGCTTCGAGCAACTGCACCGCAGGCAGGTTGAGCGAAGTGGCCAACGCCTCACTGACCGACACCGCGCCGCTAAAGCCCGCCGAGAAATTCCCTGGCCGGTAGTCGCCGTAGCGCCGCGGCACGTCCTGCAACAGCGATTCGGAATGGATCAACCCGGCGTCCAGGGCCATGCCGTAGAGAAAGGGTTTCAGCGTCGAACCGGGCGAGCGCTGGGCGCTGACCATGTCGACATGGCCGAAGCGGCGCGCATCGCCGATATCCACCGAGCCCAGATAGGCGCGCACCGCCATGCTCTCGTGCTCGACCACCAGCATCGCCGCCGAGTTGTGCTCCGGCAGGCGCGCGCGCCAGCCGAGCAACAAGTCTTCCAGGCGCCGCTGCAGGGCTGCATCGAGGGTGGTGCGAATCAAGGGCGGGCTCTCGGCTTTATTCAGCCGCCGCGCCAGCAGCGGCGCCAAGCGGGGCTCCTGGCGCGGCGCCAGCAGCACCGGCTCCTCCAGGGCTTCCTTGACCGCCAGCTGTGGCCACACCTGGAACTCGGCGACGCGCTTGAGCACTTTGTCGCGCGCCGCCTGGGCGCGCTCGGGGTGGCGATCCGGGCGCAAGCGGCTGGGCGCCTGCGGCAACACCGCGAGCAAGGCCGCTTCGCCACGGGTCAGTTGCGCCGGCGGCTTGCCGAGGTAGGCCCAGCTGGCTGCCGCCACGCCTTGCAGCGTGCCGCCGAAGGGCGCGCGATTGAGGTAGAGGGTGAGGATTTGCGCTTTCGACAGGTGCCATTCCAACTGCGCGGTGCGCCAGAGCTGTCGCAGTTTGCCGGCGAAGGTTCGCGAGTGCGGCTCGAGCAGCCGCGCGACCTGCATCGACAGGGTGCTGCCGCCCGACAATACGCGCCCACCGCTGAGGTTCTGCCAAGCCGCACGCACCAGCGCCAGCGGATTGACCCCGGGGTGCCGATAGAACCAGCGGTCCTCATAGGTCAGCAGCGCCTCCAGGTAATAGGGCGAGACTTCCTCGGGTGTGATCGGGTAGCGCCAAACCCCCTCGGCATCGGCGAAGCGCCAGAGCGGGGTGCCGTCTTCGGCCAGCACCACCCGGGCCAGATCGTCGCCGGGCAACGGCAACGGGAACAGCCGGTCGGCGGACCAGAGCACGGCCAGCACCAGCAGCGGGCCGGCGAGCCAAGGGCGAGCCAGCCAGGCTCTCAACCCGAGGCTCACCGGAGCGGCTTAGTCATGGGCAACCCGACAGCCGACAATCACTAGATCGCGCTCGACCCCATCGAGCAGCGCCACCCGCGGCAACTGGCCCCAGCGCTGAAAACCCAAGCGCGCGAACAAGGCCAAACTCGCCGTGTTATGGCCGAAGATAAAGCCCAGCACGTTGTCCAGCCCCAGCGCTGGCGCAGTCTTTAGCGCCTGCTCCAGCAGGTACTTGCCCAGCCCCTGGCCACGCCAGGCTTGATCCAGATAGATGCTGAGCTCCGCCGTGCGCGCGTAAGCCGGGCGACCATAGAAGGAGGAGAAACTCAGCCAGCCGACGACCTCCCCGGCCTGCTCCACCACCCACAGCGGCCGCCGATCGGCTTGATGCTCGGCAAACCATTGCACTCGGCTGTGCACGCTGATCGGCTCAAGATCGGCGGTAACTTGCCGCGAGGCGATGGTCGAGTTGTAGATCGTCACGATCTGCGGCAGATCGGCCTGGGTGGCCAGTCGGTGGTGCCAAACCATAAGCAACTCCTGGAAGAAACAGCGAGCCGATCGTCGCTCAAGCGACACGCACCGGGCAAGCCCCGACAATACGGGCAAGGCGCCGGGAAAGTCCGTCTCGAGCGCGCCCGCGAAGCCCTAAGCCCAGGTACGCTAGCCGCCCTCGCGGGTCGACTAGCTAGCGTGGCCCCTAGGGAATTCCCTAGCAGGGCACACAGCCAAAGTCCCAGGCCATCAGTGCAAAGGACGACAACATGCAGGTAGAAGGCTTTTTCGATTGGCTCGGCCAGGCCCTCGGCACCCCGATCCGTTTTATCGTCGAAGGCTTGAGCGGCTTTCTGCAGCTGCTGGGCAATGCCGGCAGCCAGTTTATCGCCGGCCTCTCGCGCGCACTGGGCATCACGCCATCGCTGCTCAGCATTGTCGCGTTGGTGATCGGCCTGCTGCTGGTGTTCAACGCCGGGCGCGCCTTCATCCGCCGCGCGTTCATCCTGGGCACGATCATGCTGCTGCTCGGGCTGTGGTTGCTGAGCCTGCTTATCAGCTGACAGCCCTTGGGGTGCTCGCCCACAAAAAAGCCCGCAGTTCGATCATCGAGCGGCGGGCTTTTTGTCGAGGCGGGCTTAGCGCTCCTTCACCACCAGCGCCGCCGGGGCCTCACCGAGTGCCTGCCAGTTCGGCCGGTACATCGACTCCACCTGCGGCGGCGGCACGCGGTAGCGGCCGGGGGTCACGGCGCGGGCCAGGTAGAGCAGATGGGTGGTGCCGTAATCGCCCAGATCCAGCGCGGCGACATAGCGGTCGTCACGGAACTCCTGGTGTTTCAGGTTGGCGTTCTGCATCGACTGCTGCCACTCCTTCACCGCGCTGCTGGCGTCGGCCAGGCTGGCGGCGCTCTGCGCGAGGTTCTGGTTTTCCAGCTCGAGGCCGGCCGGCAGCAGGTCCACCACCAGGGCATCCGGCACCCGCTGCTGGGCTTCCACGGCGAGATGCACCAGCACCAATTCGCCACTCTGCAGCGCCGCCAGGTTCAGCGGCTGGCCCTCCATGTCCAGGTACTCGCGGCGGATGCTGAGGTTCTCGCCACCGACGGGCGGTGCGGCCAACGGATAACCGGAGAGGGTCAGCTGCTGGTAGAGCGGCTCGCTGCCGGCGTTGTGCAAGGTCAGCGGAGCGGCCAGCCCTGCCCCTTCCAGCTTCAGCGCCGGCTGGGCGGTGCTCAGCACCCGAGCAACGCCAGCGGTGCTCAGCTGCGCCGTCCAGTCGCGTTCAGGCTTGCTCAGCAAGCCACGGCCCGCCAGATACAGCGAGTTGCGCTCCTGGGTCGAGAGGTACTGATTGGCCGCCAGCTCATCGGCCAGGGCGAACAGCCGTTCCTCGCGACTGGTCGCCGCCAGGTCGTGCTCTTCCAGCAGGGCCAGGATCAGCGCCTGATCGCGCAGCGGGCTGCCGTAGTCCGCCAGCCAGTCATTGGCCTTACGCGCCCGCGCCAGGCCCGCCGCCAGGGCGTCGTCGGCGCGCGGCTGATCGCCCATCTGCTGCAGGGCTACCGCCAACTGCACCAACGGCAGGCCGGACAAGGCCTCGGCGCGGCGTTCATACAGCGTGCGCAAAGCCCCCAGCGGCGCCTGTTGGCTGCGCGCCAGCACGTAGCCGGCGTACGCCTGCACGGCGAAGCGGGTGTGTTCGGCGTTTTCGCTGTAGCTGACCTCGATCAGGCTGCGTTCCTGCAGGTAACGCAACAGCCGTTCGTTGGCCTTTTTCAGCGCCTCTGGCGGCACGGCGAAACCTTGCTCGCGGGCCCGCAGGAGGAAGTCGGTGACGTAGGCGGTCAGCCAATATTCCTCATCACCGTCGGCGCCCCACAGGCCGAAGCTGCCGTTATAGCGCTGCATGCCAAGCAGGCGTTCGACGCCCAGCTCGATCGACTGGCGCCGCTGTTCATCCGGCTCGCCAGTCAGGCCGAGGCGCTTGAGGCTGGCGGCGTCGGCGTACAGCGACGGATAGAGGCCGCTGGTGGTCTGCTCCAGGCACCCGTAGGGGTAGGCCTTGAGCGCGCGAATCTGCTCGCCGAGGTTCAGCGGCGGGCGGCTCGAGAGTGCCAACAGCGCCTCACGACCGGCCGGCTCGTAGGCATCGAGCGCACCGTCCGGCAGGCTCCAGGTTTCGCCCTTGAGCACCGCACGGAAGTGTTTGAGTAACGCTGGGTAAGCCGGACGAATGCCCAGCGTCCACTCGCGGGTAAAGGGCGGCAGGCTTTCACCGGGTAGCTCCAAGCCCTGCACCGTGACCTTGAAACGACCCTGTCCGTAACCACCCAGGGCCCGCACCGGAATGCGTAGGGTGATGCGTTGGCCCTTGCTCAATTGCAGCGGCGCCACTTGCCCGCCGGCGCTTTGCGCCAAGTCCAGTTGACCTTCGGCGCTCAGTTGCACGTCCAGTTGCTGGGTTTTATCGGTGAGGTTGCTCAGGTCCAGCGCCAGCGTGGTTTCATCGCCACCGGCGAGAAAGCGCGGCGCCGACAGCTCGGCGACCAGCGGCGCCGCCACCAGCGTTTTGCCCTCGGCCACGCCATAGCGTTCATCCGTCCAGGCTTGCGCCATCAGCCGCAGCTCGCCATTGAACTCGGGGATATCCAGGCTGACTTCGCCCTCGCCCTGTTCGTTCAAGCTCAGCGGCTGGCTTTGCAGGGCGACTATGGTGACGCTGGTGTCCGGGCGTTTGCCGCCCTTGGCCAGTGCCGCGTCACCGCCGAAGGCCAGGCTGGCCAAGCGGCCCTGACCGGCCTCGATCAGCTGACCATAGATATCCAGCTGGTCAACGCCGTAGGCCTTGCGCCCGAACAGGCTGGAGTATGGGTCCGGTGTCGGGTATTCGGTGATATTGAGGATGCCGACATCCACCGCCGCAACCAGCACCTGCACCTGTTTCGGCACGCTGCCATCGGCATTCTTGGCCTGCACTTTGACCGTCAGCGGCTGTTTGGGGCGCATCTTCTCCGGCGCCGTGAGCGTCAGCGCCAACTTGCGCGGCGCGCGCTCCAGTGGCAGATGCAGCAGGCCGACCGCCCGTTTGGGCGTGACCTTGGCCTTACGCTCACCGGGACGAATGATCAGGGCGCTGACATACAGGTCATGCCGCGCCCAGTCTTTGGCGATGGGGATGTCGAAGCTTTTGCCTTCGGCCGGCACCTCGATTTCCTGCCACCAGAGCGGCCCATCGCTCGACTCGACCAGCAGATAACCCTTGCCGGCCGACGGCGGCGTGACCCTGACCTTGGCCGTGTCGCCGTCGACATAGGCCGGTTTATCCAGCGCCAGCTTGACCTGGTCGGGGCGTACCGCACCGCCTTCGGTGTTGTCCTGCCAGCGGTAGCCGGCCCAGAAGCGCAGGCTGCTGACGATGCCGGTTTGCGGGTCTTCCAGCTCGACGCGATAAGGCCCCCACTCGACCGGGAAGCTGACCTTGGCGGTGCCGCCGGCCTGCACGCCGAGGGTCTCTTCGCTAAGGTTCAGGTACTTCTCGTTGTAGTGGTAGCTCCAGCCGTCGTTCTCGGAGTAGTTCCAGTAGTAATCGCGGCGCTCGCGAATCAAGCGCACCTTGAGACTATCGGCAGCCAGCTTGTTACCGGCCGGGTCGGCCACTAACAATTCGAATTCGGCCAGCCCATCGGCGTCGATCTCCTCACCCTCGAACAACCCCCGCAGCCCTGGCAGGCGCTCGGCCGGCCAGACCGGCTGGACGAGGCGCCGGGTGATCGGCCGGCCACCGGATTCTTGCAGGCTGGCCTGGAGGATCAACTTCAGCGGCGACTTGGCCTCGGCCCACTTGCTTGGGATATCCAGGGTGGTTTCGCCATCGGCGTCCAGGACGGTTTCGTCCAGCTCGATATCCTGGCTCAGTTCCTCTTCGGTCAGCGAGCCGAACTGGTAACCCGGTAGCGCCGCAACCGCTTCACGCAGGGGGCGCACATAGAGTTGCCCGCTCAGGCGATTACCCGCCGCCGGCGCGCCGTAGAGGTAGCGGCCGTTAACGCCGAACTGGGCGTTGTCCGCCGGCGCGAACGGCGTCTCACTGCCCTTCAGCTCCAGGGCCAGGCGCTCTGGCAAGAAATCTTCGACCAGGAATTCATACAGCTGCGGCTTGCCGTCGCCGAGATCGAACAGCAGTTGCCAGCGCCCGGTGGGGGCCTCACCAGCCAGTTGCAGTTGATATTGATAGAGGCCGGAAGCGTCCGCCTCCCAGACGAATTTGCGGCTGACTTGTTCGTCCGGACGGCGCACCTCGACGCTCACCGGCTGGGTTTTCACCGCGCGGCCATCGGCATCGCGCAGCAAGGCATTGAGCAGCACGGTTTCACCGGGGCGGTAGAGATCCCGCGGGCCGAACACGAAAAATTGCAGCGGGTGTGCCTGCGGCCCGGCGATATCGAACTCGGCCAGGTCCAACGCCGCAGCGTTTAGCCGCAGCAGGCTGGTCTGCTCACCCTGGCGGGCCAGCAGTACTTCGGCCTTAGGCGCCAGCGGCAGCTCGGCATGGCCGGCGCCATCGGTCTTGCCTGTGGCCAGTACGCGGCCGGAGCTATCCAGCAGGTCCAGCTCGACGCCGTCCAGCGCCTTGCCGCCCTCCAGGGCCTGGGTGAAGACGTCCAGGCGCTCCTGGTAGCGGTGCGCCGACAGGCCGATATCGCTGAGGGTGAAGAGCGTGGCGGGCTGCGAATAGGGGTAGGTGCCGGCGCCGCGCATCACCGCCAGGTAGACCCCGGGCTGCTTGAACGGCTCCAGCCCGGCAATCGGCAGCAGCAAGGTTTCGCGGGTGTTACGCGCGGGGTTCAGATCGAAGCGGCCGCCGTAGACCAGATCCGCCAGCGGCAAGAGCTCGCGGGCCTCCCAGGTGCCCAGGCTGGTGCCGCGCCCCCACTGGCTGAGAAAGGCCGGCAGGGCTTGCGGTTTGATGCGGAAGAACTCGACGTTGACCTTGTCGACGTTCAGGGTCAGCACCGGCAGGCCTTCGGCCAGGCGGGTCGGCAGCAGCGAGCCACGGCTGGCGAAACCGATGCTGGCCTCCAGGTCGCGGGTTTCCAGCTGGCTGATGAAGTCCTCGGCCAGCGTGGCGTCGTTCACCGCGCGCAGGCCGGCGTCCACCGTCAGCACCAGTTTGCGCTTGGGCTCCAGGTGGCGTAGGCGCAGCTCCATCAGGTTGTCGGACAGCTCCCAGGCGCCGTCGACCTTGCCGTTTTTGCTGTCGACCAGGTGCAGCTGCTCGGCGAACTTCTGCTCGGGATCGAGCGGCACACCGAAGCTCACCGACAGCGCGCTGGCGCCGTCCAGCTGGACCTCGGAGACGTCCACCACCGTCAGCTCGCGACCGGCGTAGCGCTTGGCCAGCGCTGCCGGGTCGGCGGCAGGCCGCGCCGCCTGCTGCACAATGGCGGCTGGCGGCTTGTTCGCAGTCTGCTCGGGGGTGGAAGAATCGCAGGCGCTGAGCAGGCTCAGGACCAGGGCCAGAAGCAATCCTTTCTTCGGCATCTAGGGCTCCGACATATCGGGGGAAACGGAAGCCGAGAACTATAGCCGAGCGGCACCGCTGATGCCGGTTAACCAGAGCACAGGTGGATAAGAAAAGCGTTATCCCAGCAGACGCCCCCAGGCACCTCAACACGCACGCGGCGGCGTGCCGCCCCTATAATGCGGCGTCCTCAGGAGCCCCTTCTTATGCTGCGCGACGCCTGGCAACACGCACCGACCCACCGACGAGTCTGGGCGCTGGCCGCGCCGATGATCCTGTCCAACCTCTCGGTGCCGCTGGTGGCGCTGGTCGACAGCGCCGTGGTCGGCCATCTGCCGCATGCCTATCAACTGGCGGCGGTGGCGGTCGGCGGTAGCCTGTACACCTTGCTGGTCTGGGCCATGGGCTTCCTGCGCATGGGCAGCACCGGCTTCGCCGCCCAGGCCGCCGGGCGCGGGGATGGCGGCGCATTGCGGCAGGTCCTGTGCCAAGGCCTGCTGCTGGCGCTGGGCCTGGCGCTGCTGCTGGGGTTACTGGCCGCGCCCTTTAGCGGCGGCGCCTTGGACCTGATGCAGCCCTCGGCGGAGTTGCAGCAACTGACCCGCGACTTTCTCGCCACCCGCCTGTTCGGCCTGCCTGCCGCACTGGCCAGCTACGCGCTGGTCGGCTGGTTTCTCGGCACGCAGAACGCCCGTGCGCCGCTGGCGATTCTGCTGACCACCAATCTGATCAATGTGCTGCTGGCGCTGTGGTTCGTCCTCGGCCTGGACTGGGGCGTGATCGGCGCCGCACGCGCCTCGGTGTTGGCCGAGTGGAGCGGCGCCCTGCTCGGCCTGGTGCTGACGCGCAAGGCCTTGCGCAGGTATCCCGGCCACGTCGACTGGGCCGCACTACGCCGCTGGCTGAACTGGCGACCCTTGCTGGCGGTGAACCGCGACATCTTCATCCGCACCCTGGCGCTGGAATTGGTGTTCTTGCTGATCACCGTACAGGGCACGCGCCTGGGTGACGCGACTGTCGCCGCCAACGCCCTGCTGCTCAACGGCTTGCTGCTCACCGCCCATGCCCTCGATGGCCTGGCGCATGCCGTGGAAGCACTGTGCGGCCATGCGATTGGCGCCCGCGATCGCATCGCACTGCGCCGCTCTCTGATAGTCGCCGGCGGCTGGTCGCTGTTGGCCAGCCTGGGTTTCGCGCTGTTCTTCCTGCTCGCCGGCCCGCTGTTTGTCCAGCTGCAAAGCGACATCCCCACGGTGCGCGCCACCGCCCAGCTCTACCTGCCCTACCTCGCGCTGCTGCCGCTGATTGCGGTGTGGAGCTATGTGCTCGACGGCCTGTTTATTGGCGCCACCCGGGCGCGGGAAATGCGCAACGCCATGCTGCTCAGCGTACTGCTCGCCCTACCACTCGCCTGGAGCCTGCAAGGCCTGGGCAATCACGGCCTGTGGCTGGCGTTTCTCGGCTTTATGCTGCTGCGCGGGCTGAGCCTCGGCGCGCTCGCCTGGCGCCTGAGCCGTGACGATGCTTGGCTTAGAGCGGCCCCCGCTTGAAAGGATTAGCTACGGCGTTTACCAACGATCAATAACACCAACCCCGTGACGACCTGAAAGGAGTTCCCATGGCCCAAGCCATCGCCGCGTACCTGCATTACCTGTCGATCTTTCTGCTGTTCGCCCTGCTGGTGCTGGAGCATCGGCTGTTCAAACTGCCGCTGGATCTGCAGCGGGCCCGCAGCCTGATCCGCATCGACATCGCCTACGGCCTGACGGCCGGCCTGGTGCTGGCCACCGGCGCGGCGCGAGTCATCTGGTACGGCAAAGGCGCCGCCTATTACCTGCACAACAGCCTGTTCCACGCCAAGCTGGGGTTGTTCATCCTAATCGCCCTGCTGTCGATTCTGCCGACCTTCACCTTCCTCAACTGGCGCAATGCGCTGAAGGCCGGCCAGGTGCCGCAAATCGGCCCACGGCAGGCCCAGCTGACGATCATCAGCATTCGCCTGGAACTGCTGTTGCTGCTGATTCTGCCGCTGTTGGCCAGCCTGATGGCGCGCGGTTATGGGGTGATGGGGCAGTAATTTCCGAACAGAAAAAAACCGACTTCGCGTCGGTTTTTTTCTGCCTGCGGAACTGACTCAGCTCGACAGGTAAGACGAACGCGTCAACCCCAGCCGCAGCGCGTCGAGGAACTGGGTGCGTTCGCCGGCGCTGAGCTTGGCGCTGGCGACCTTGTCGCGGTAGTGGGTCATCAACTCTTCCGGCGACAGGTGCACGTAACGCAGCATGTCCTCGATGGTGTCGTGGGTTTCGATCCCGGCGTGGTACACGCTGCCGTCCGGGTTCTGGTAGATGTTCACCGAGTCGGTGTCACCGAACAGGTTGTGCATGTCGCCCAAGATCTCTTGATAGGCGCCGACCAGGAAGATGCCCAGCAGATAGTCTTCGCCCTCACGTACTTCATGGACCGGCAGGCTGGTTTCGATGCTCTGCTCGTCGACGTACTGCTTGATCTTGCCGTCGGAGTCGCAGGTCAGGTCTTGCAGCACCGCGCGGCGCAGCGGCTCTTCGTCGAGGCGGTGCAGCGGCAGAATCGGCAGCACCTGGCCGATGGCCCAGGTGTCGGGCAGGCTCTGGAACACCGAGAAGTTGCAGATGTACTTGTCGGCGAGCTTGTCGTTCAGCTCATCCAGCACCTGACGATGGGAGCGCTGGCGAGCCTTCAGCGAGTTGTGCAGCCGGCGGCAGACGGCGAAGTAGCACTGCTCGGCCAGGGCCTTCTGCACCAGGCTGATCTTGCCGTCGGCGTACTGGCTGGCGACGTCGCTCATATAGTGGGTGGCGCGCCAGTAGGTTTCGGTGACCATCTCGAGATCGGTCGGGCCGAG
Source organism: Pseudomonas sp. 2FE (assembly GCF_005503735.1). Classification (NCBI taxonomy): domain Bacteria; kingdom Pseudomonadati; phylum Pseudomonadota; class Gammaproteobacteria; order Pseudomonadales; family Pseudomonadaceae; genus Pseudomonas; species Pseudomonas sp. 2FE. The sequence goes on from NZ_SCMO01000006.1 coordinate 64,358, forward strand.
CAGGTCGACCAGCCATTGCACGGTTTCCGGCAGGCTGTCCTGGTCGTCGATGACCGGCACAGCATCGTTGTGCTTCTCGACGTCGGTCACCTGCACCACCAACATCGCGTGGTGCGCGGTCAGCGAACGGCCGCTCTCGGAGAAGATATGCGGGTGCGGCAGCTCCTGGGCGTCGCAGAACTCCTTCAACATGCCGACCACCACGCCGGCGTAGTCGTCCATGTCGTAGTTGATCGAGCTGGCATTGCGCGAGTGGGTGCCGTCGTAGTCGACACCCAGGCCACCGCCCACGTCGATATGATCGACCGGCAGGCCCAGACCACGCAGCTCGCCGTAGTAACGTATGGCTTCCTTGAAACCGTGCTGGTAGTCCGCAAGATTCGCTATTTGCGAGCCCATATGGAAGTGCAGCAGACGGATGCCCTGATCCAGCTTGGCCGCGCGGAAGCGCTCGACCACCGACAGCAGCTGCGCCGCCGACAGGCCGAACTTGGACTTCTCGCCACCGGTATCGGCCCATTTGCTCGAAGCCAGGGACGACAGGCGCACGCGCAGCCCGATCTGCGGGGCGACCTTCAACTCGGCCGCCTCCTCGATCACCAACTGCACCTCGGATTCTTTCTCGATGACGATGAAGACGTTGTGGCCGAGCTTCTGCCCCATCAGCGCCAGGCGGATGAACTCGCGGTCCTTGTAGCCGTTGCAGACGATGGTGCCGCCCTTAGGCGCCAAGGCTAATACGGCCAGCAGTTCGGGCTTGGAGCCGGCTTCCAGACCGATGGAGACGTCCTGGGTGGCGATGATGTTCTCCACCACCGCTTCCTGCTGGTTGACCTTGATCGGGTACAGCGCGGTGTAGCGGCTCTGGTACTCGAGCCGGGCGATGTTGGCGTCGAAGGCACCGGTCAGCTGACGCACGCGGTCTTGCAGAATGTCCGGAAAGCGCACCAGCAAGGGCAGCGACAAACCGCTGCTGCGCAGCTCGTCGAGCTGGGCGAACAGGTCGATCGGCGCGCTGTTCGGGCCACTCGGGCGCACCTCGACGCGGCCCGCGTCGTTGATCGCGAAATAGCCGGCGCCCCAATGGCGAATGCCGTAGACGCTACGGCTGTCCGCTACGGTCCACTGGCTGCCGTCATCTTTACGTGTGCGTCGTACGGACATCGAGGTCCCCTTCTATCAAGAAATCAAAAGCTCCGACCATGCCGGACCGAAGCAGAATAAGCATTGGCAATGACGATTACTGAGGTGTTGACCGACGGCCCAAAGCAGAAGTTTAGAAAGTGCCGGGCTAGCCGCCAGATTTCTTCGCCTTGAAGCCGTGCTTGATCAGCTCATCCAGCAGCAGTTGCACGTGGTCGCCCTGAATCTCGATGACCCCGTCTTTCAGCGAACCACCGCAGCCGCAGCGCCGCTTGAGCTGGCTGGCCAGCTCCTTGAGCGGTTCTTCGGCCAGCGGCACACCGCTCACTGTGGTCACCGTCTTGCCGCCGCGACCCTTGGTTTCGCGGCGCACACGGGCGATCCCATCCCCGGCGGGGATGACACTCTGCTTGCAGATACAGGCATCCACCGGCTGGCTGCAGTCCGGGCAATGCCGGCCTGCATCGGTGGAAAACACCAAACCGCCAAGGGCGGCAAAGGACGAAGCTTTCTTGACCACCGGGCTATCCTCGTAGGGGTCAGAAGGGTCTATCTCGGCAGCTGATGATTGAAATAGACCTGAAAGCGACTGGCTGACGCTGGTCAGCCGCGAAGCCCCACTCTGGCAGGGGCAGCGCACCTGGGCCGGGAGGCTCAGGCTTGAAAAGCCGCGCAGTGTAACGGCAAAAACCAACAATGCTAAGAGCGAAATTGCGCCATTAATCGGCGGATTGGCGACCTCGGGCCAGATAGCGCTGCAGGGCGGCCAGGGAGTCCGGGCAATAGGGCTTTTCCCGGGTTTGCGCCAGGACCTCGGCGACAGGGAGGAAGCACGCCTCCAGCACCTCCTCCGGCTGCAAGCGCAGCGGCCCATCCGCCACAGCGGAAAACGCCGTGCACCAGAGCCGGCTTTCCGGCGCGTCATAGAAAAAGTGCGCGTGCTCGATCAGCGGCACACCGGCCACCCCCAGTTCCTCCTCCAGCTCACGGGCGGCGGACTCGGCGTAGCTTTCCCCCTCCAGCACCATGCCGCCGGCGGCCACGTCCCAGTAGCCGGGGTACAGCGCCTTGCTCAGGGTGCGCCTATGTACGCAGAGCTCACCGGCGGAATTGAACAGCAGGATATAGGTGCCACGGCCGATCAGGCCGCGCCGCCGCAGCTCGAGTCGCGGCATACCGCCCAGCGGACGGTCGGCCTCGTCGACCCAGGCCACGCGTTCCGCATCGGAGGCCGCCCGGTGGGCCGCCTCTCTGGCTGAAAAACCCATGACTCAACCCTGACTCAACAGCTGACGCAGGTCGATGATCGCGGCATTGGCCCGCGAGATGTAGTTGGCCATCACCAGCGAGTGGTTCGCCAGCACACCATAACCGCTGCCATTGAGGATCATCGGGCTCCACAGCGGCTCCTGCGAAGCCTCCAGTTCGCGGATGATCTGCCGCACGCTGACGGCGGCGTTCTTCTTCGCCAGCACATCGGCGAAGTCCACCTCGATCGCCCGCAGCAAGTGCGACAACGCCCAGGCCTGACCACGCGCCTCATAGAACACGTTGTCGATCTGCAGCCACGGCGTTTCATAGGCTTGTTCGCTGACCGCCGGCGCCTCAGCGTCGGCGACCGGCGCGGCATTGTCCTTCAGCCCGGTATTCAGGCGAACCTGACCGACGCTGGCGGACAAGCGCTGCGACAAGGAGCCCAAACGCGTGGCGGTATCGCCCAACCAGTTATTCAGGTTGTCGGCGCGGGTATAGAACCGCGCATTCGGCTGGCTCGGGTCGGACAGGCGCGCCAGGTAGCGATCCAACGACCTGATCCCCTCGCGGTATTCCGCCTCGCTCTCCGGCAGGGCCCAGCTTTTATTGTCGAAGTTGAAACGCGGCTCGGCCTTGGCCAGATCAGGGTCTTCGGTGGACTGTGTCTGCGAGCGGGCGAAGTCTTTGCGCAGGGCCCGCGACAGGTCACGCACCTGCACCAGCACGCCGTATTCCCAGCTCGGCATGTTGTCCAGCCACACACCCGGCGGGGCGAGGTCGTTGGACAGGTAGCCGCCCGGCTTGTCGAGCAGGGTGCCGACGACCTGTTTCAAGGTTTCCACCGTGGTGTAACCGCTGACCAGCTGGCGTTGCGCCTGCTCGGCGGCCGCCTGGGCATTCTGTTGCACCGGGAACAGCTCAGGTTCCTGGTTCCAATACCAGCCGACCACCAACGCCACGAGCAGATAGAGGCCCAGCAGCGAGCCCAGCGCCCGGCTGAGCCAGAGGCCGCCAAAGTAGCTACGCACATCATCCACCGAGTCATCGACACTGTCGCGCAAGCTGCCCGCGCGGTTCTTCCAGTTCAGCATGGCCATGTCCTTCAATCATCGAATTCAGCTGTTCGAGCACAACCCCGCTGCAGGGTTGCCGTCCTGCCTCGCACTATAAGGGAAGCGCTAGTCGATGCGCAGCGCCGACAGCGCAAACTTATAGTTCGCGCAGAACCTAGGCTGGGTAGAGCCGTTTTTTGGCGAAACCCAGCCTACGGATACCGCGATAGGTAAACCAAGCAACTGCCCAGCAGCAGCTCGAAGGTTGGCGGCAAATGCTCGGCGGTGCTAGCGTACCTAAAGACCAGTAGCGGCATAGCGCCAGCACCGGGCCGCTCTGCGGCGGCACATAAACATAATAAGAAGAAGCCAGGCCATGACCGAGCAAGAAGATCCCAGTCGCGACCGCCTCAAACACCACTTTGCCCAACGGGTCATCCATCAAGCGCGGCAAGTGCTGGAGGTCTGGCAACGGCTGCAGCACAGCGAATGGAACGCTGCGGAGCTGGCCGCGGCCAATCTGCGGCTGCGCCGTTATGCCGAACGCTTCGAGCAAGCCGAACACGCGCAACTGGCACAAGCCATCGCCAATTGCCTGGAGGCCAGCAGCGCCAACCGCGGACGCCTGACCAGCAGCCTGATCAGCGAACTCAACCAACTGATGCAGCGCCTGTCGCGTACCGGCCTGCGGCATGGCGACCCGTTCGAACACACCTTCCTGCCGCCGCTGCGCAAGCCGGTCTACCTGGCCTTGCAGGATACTGAGCATGCCGAGCGTCTGGCCCAGCAATTGGAGTTCTTCGGCCTGATTGCCCAGCCGTTCGACCACGCCGAGGCCTTTCGCGCCGCCATGCTCAAGCGCCACCCGGCCGCCATCCTTATGGAAGTCGACTTCGCAGGCACAGGCCTAGGCCTGCAACTGGCGGCCGAAATTCAGCAAGACCTGGAGCAGAAGTTGCCGCTGCTGTTCTTTAGCCACGCAGACACCGACACCCCGACCCGTCTGGCAGCCGTGCGCGCCGGCGGCCAGGCGTTCTTCACCGGCAGCCTGGACGCCTCCAGCCTGCTGGAACGGATCGAAATCCTCACCCATGTCGCGCAGTACGAGCCCTACCGCGCGTTGATCATCGACGACTCCCGCGCCCAGGCCACGCATACCGAGCGCGTACTCAACGGCGCCGGCATCATCACCCACACCCTGGTCGAGCCGATCCAGGCGATGGCCGCGCTGGCCGAGTTCCAGCCGGACCTGATCATCCTCGATATGTATATGCCGCAGTGCAACGGCACCGAACTGGCCAAGGTGATCCGCCATAACGACCGCTACGTCAGCGTGCCAATCATCTACCTGTCGGCCGAAGACGATCTGGACAAACAGCTGGAGGCGATGAGCGAAGCCGGCGACGACTTCCTCACCAAGCCGATCCAGCCGCGCCATCTGATCGCCACCGTGCGTAACCGCGCAAGCCGCGCGCGCAACCTGAAAGCGCGGATGGTGCGCGACAGCCTGACCGGTTTGTACAACCACACCCATATCCTCCAACTGCTGGACGACTCGCGCCTGCGCGCCCGCCGCGATGGCCAGCCGCTGACCTTCGCCATGCTCGATATCGACCACTTTAAAAAGGTCAACGACACTTACGGCCACCCGATGGGCGACCGGGTGATCAAGAGCCTGGCGCTGTTCCTCAAGCAGCGCCTGCGCAAGACCGACCATATCGGCCGTTACGGCGGCGAAGAGTTCGCCGTGGTGTTGCCGGACACCGATGCCAGCACCGCGCGCAAGGTGCTCGACGAAATCCGCCGACGTTTCGCCGAAATCCACTACCCGGCACAGCCACAGGAGCTGTCCTGCACCTTTAGCTGTGGCATCGCCCAGCTGCACGAGGGCATGGATATCAATACGCTGTCGAAACAGGCCGACGAGGCCCTGTATGTCGCCAAGCATGGCGGGCGCAACCGCGTGGAAGTCTTCAGCGACGAGACCGCACCGACTCGGCAGCGCGTATCGACCACAGCGTGACGCCCCTCACGCCGTCATCAGCCCACACTGCAAACGCAATAAATTTAGAGGCCTAGCGTTGCATCGTCGGTCGAGCCGCACCTGGTCCTGGGGCGACTCTCTGGTGCTCGCAGCACGCCCTGGAGCGCCCCGCCCCACCGACAACCCCAGTTCTTAGACTGCGACCCCAGGTCACGCCCAGCAGCCGGAACTCGCCCGAGCGATGCCACGCTCAGCAGCGCTCGCGCCAGCGGCCCGACCCTCCCGGCAGTGTCCCGGTCGCAGCGGGCGGCTTTCCGTTATCATTGCGCCATCTTCGACTTGCGAGACCTCCATGCGCCGCCTGCTCAGCCTGATCCTGCTGTTGCTCGCCCTGCCTGCCAGCGCGGGCCTGTTCGACAACCGCCCAAGCCCGGTGCTCGGTGCGCCGCTGAACAACAGCGCGGACTTCCTGCCGGTGCGCGAAGCCTTCCGCCTGAGCCTGGTGGACAGCAATGCCCAGTCGCTCAAACTGCGCTTCGTCGCCGCCGAGGGCTATTACCTCTACCGCCACCGCTTCCAGTTTCGGATCGAACCCGCGGATATCGCCAACGGCGCGGCTCAACTGCCACCCGGCGAGGCGAAGACAGACCAATATTTCGGCGAGGTCGAGGTGTATCACGGGGTACTCGATGTCGAGTTGCCGCTGAAAAATCCGAACCAACTGCCCTTCAGCCTGCAGGTGACCTATCAAGGCTGCGCGGATAAGGGCCTGTGCTACCCACCGGAAACCGAACGCCTGGAGATCGGGGATAACAGCCCGGCCAGCGCCCCCGTCGCTATCGGTGCCGCCACGCCCCCAGTGCCGCCGGCCGGCTGGAATTGGCACGAACTGGCGCTGTTCTTCCTCGCCGGCCTCGGCCTGACCTTCACCCCCTGCGTGCTGCCGATGCTGCCGATCCTGTCCGGGGTGGTGCTGCGCGGGCAGATCGGCGGCCTGCGCGGCTTGAGCCTGTCACTCGCCTACGTGCTGCCGATGGCCGCCTGCTTCGCCTTGCTCGGTGCGCTGATGGGCGTATTCGGCGCCGAACTGAATCTGCAGGCGCGCCTGCAATCGGCCTGGGTGCTGGTGCCCTTCGCGTTGTTCTTCGGCCTGTTCGCCCTGGCCATGTTCGGGGTCTTCGAGCTGCGCCTGCCGCGTCTACTCAGCGAGCCCTTGGACCGTCTGGCTGGCAACACCCGCGGCGGTTCGCTGTGGGGGGCGGCACTGCTCGGGGTGGTTTCCAGCCTGCTGGTTTCGCCCTGTGTTTCCGCGCCATTGGCCGGTGCGCTGCTGTATATCAGCGCCAGCGGCGATGCCCTCGGCGGCGGGCTCAAGCTGTTCGCCCTCGGCCTCGGCATGGGTGCACCGCTGGTGCTCTTCGCTGCCGGTGGCGGCGCCCTGCTACCGAAGAGCGGCATCTGGATGGTCATAGTGCGCAACGCCTTCGGCGTATTGCTGCTGGCGGTGGCGGTCTGGCTGCTCGAACGCGTGCTGCCCGGTGCCTGGGCGCTGGCGCTCTGGGGCCTACTGGCCGGCGGCGTGGCCTTGTTCCTCGGGGCCTTGGAGTTCGGCTATAAGTCACCCCGTCAGCGCTTGGCGCAATTGGCCGGCCTGGCTCTGCTGGCTTACGCCCTGAGTGCCTGGGTCGGCGCGCTGCGAGGCGAATCCGATCCGCTGCACCCGCTCGGCCGCCCATCGCTGGCCGGCAACTCAGCCAGCACGGTAGTCAGTGGCAGCTGGCAAACCCTTAAAACCGCAAACGAACTGGATGCCGCCCTCGCCGCCGCCAAAGCTGCCAAGCAACCGCTACTGCTCGACTGGTATGCCGACTGGTGCATCAGTTGCAAGGTGATCGAACGCGAAGTGCTGACCGCCCCGGAAGTCGTCCGCCAACTTGCCGGCTACCGACTGATTCGCTTCGACATGACCGCAAGTACCCCCGAACAGCGCGCCCTGCTCGATCGCTACCAGCTGTTCGGCCCACCTGCGCTGCTATTTTTCTCGCCCCAAGGTGACGAATGGGCGGATTTACGTGTCGTAGGTGAGATCGATGCGGGCAACTTTGCCGAACGGCTGCGCAAAGCCAGCAGCCGCTAAGTAGCTGTTCACTCTCGCTGCGCTTGACTCAGCTGCATTGAAAACTGCCTTTTAACGCAGAGCGTCATACATTTGCCGCAAATAGCGGCCATCGTGTGGGCTATTGCCGACATCTAGACAGTCTTTACCGCTCTGCGGCATAGTCCTGCGCAGCGTGACAATATGGAAGACAACGATATGGCCACCTTACTGGTGTTGCACGGCCCCAACTTGAACCTGCTGGGCACTCGCGAGCCCGGCGTCTATGGCGCCGTCACCCTCGAACAGATCAACCTCGATCTGGAGCGCCGCGCCCGTGAGGCTGGCCACCACCTGCTCTATCTGCAGAGCAATGCCGAATACGAGCTGATCGAGCGCATTCACGCCGCACCGGGCGAAGGAGTGGACTTCATCCTGATCAATCCGGCGGCATTTACACATACCAGCGTCGCATTACGTGACGCGCTGCTGGCGGTGAGCATCCCATTCATCGAAGTGCACCTGTCCAACGTGCACAAACGCGAAGCTTTCCGCCATCACTCGTACTTTTCCGACGTTGCCGTGGGAGTGATCTGCGGCCTTGGCGCCAGCGGTTACCGGCTGGCCCTGGAGGCTGCCCTGGAACAACTTGAACGCCCCTGACCTTACCCTTGGGAGTTGCTGCTTAATGGATATTCGTAAAGTTAAGAAACTGATCGAGCTGCTGGAAGAATCCGGTATCGACGAACTGGAGATCCGCGAGGGCGAAGAGTCCGTACGGATCAGCCGCCACGGCAAGCAACCGCAGTTCGCCGCACCGCAAATGTATGCCGCCCCCGCACTGGCGCCAGTCGCTGCTGCCGTCGCCGCAGCGCCAGCCGCCGAAGCCGCCGCTCCGGCCGCCGCCAAGCTGAACGGCAACGTGGTGCGCTCGCCGATGGTCGGCACCTTCTACCGCACCCCTGCACCGACCGCGCCGGCTTTCGTCGAGATCGGTCAGAGCGTGAAAAAAGGCGACATCCTCTGCATCGTCGAAGCGATGAAGATGATGAACCACATCGAAGCGGAAACCAGCGGCGTTATCGAATCCATCTTGGTGGAGAACGGCCAGCCGGTGGAATACGACCAGCCGCTGTTCACCATCGTTTGAACCGCGGAGAGCCTGCGATGTTGGAAAAAGTTCTGATCGCCAACCGCGGCGAAATTGCCCTGCGCATCCTGCGCGCCTGCAAGGAGCTGGGCATCAAGACCGTGGCGGTGTACTCCACGGCCGACCGCGAGTTGATGCACCTGGGCCTGGCCGACGAAACGGTGTGCATTGGCCCGGCCTCTGCCGCCCAGTCCTACCTGCATATCCCGGCCATCATCGCGGCGGCGGAAGTCACCGGCGCCACGGCGATCCACCCGGGCTATGGCTTTCTCGCGGAAAACGCCGACTTTGCCGAACAGGTCGAGAAGTCCGGCTTCGCCTTCATCGGTCCGAAAGCTGACACCATTCGCCTGATGGGCGACAAGGTCTCGGCCAAGCACGCCATGAAGAAAGCCGGTGTGCCGACCGTCCCGGGCTCCGATGGCCCGCTGCCGGAAGACGAAGAAACCGCCCTGGCGATTGGCCGCGAAGTCGGTTACCCGGTGATCATCAAGGCCGCCGGCGGCGGCGGTGGCCGCGGCATGCGCGTGGTGCATGACGAGGAAGAGCTGATCAAGTCGGCCAAGCTGACTCGCACCGAAGCCGGCGCAGCCTTCGGCAACCCGATGGTCTATCTGGAAAAGTTCCTCACCAACCCACGCCACGTGGAAGTGCAGGTGCTGTCTGACGGCCAGGGCAACGCCATCCACCTCGGTGACCGCGACTGCTCGCTGCAGCGCCGCCATCAGAAGGTTCTGGAAGAAGCGCCAGCCCCGGGCATCGACGAGAAGGCCCGTGCCGAAGTGCTGGATCGTTGCGTGCGTGCCTGCATCGAGATCGGCTACCGCGGCGCCGGCACCTTCGAGTTTCTCTACGAGAACGGCCATTTCTACTTCATCGAAATGAACACCCGCGTGCAGGTGGAGCATCCGGTGTCGGAGATGGTCACCGGCATCGACATCGTCAAGGAAATGCTCAGCATCGCCGCTGGCAACAAGCTGTCGATCAAGCAGGAAGACGTCGTGATCCGCGGCCACGCGCTGGAATGCCGGATCAACGCGGAAGACCCTTCGTCCTTTATGCCGAGCCCCGGCAAGGTCAAGCACTTCCATGCGCCGGGCGGTAATGGCGTGCGCGTCGACTCGCACCTGTACAGCGGTTACACCGTGCCGCCGAACTACGACTCGTTGATCGGCAAGCTGATCACCTACGGCGCCACCCGTGACGAAGCCCTGGCGCGCATGCGCAATGCGCTGGACGAGATCGTCGTCGACGGGATCAAGACCAACATCCCGCTGCACCGCGACCTGGTTCGCGACAAAGGCTTCTGCAAAGGTGGAGTCAATATCCATTACCTGGAAAAGAAACTGGGTATGGATAAGCACTGAGTAACCTGTCGCTGAAATGACAAGGGCTGCCCACGGGCGGCCCTTGTCATTTCAGCCCGTCGCAAGCTTGACCCATAGCAGTGGAAGCCCGTTCGCCCCTCAAGTAAGCTTGCCCGCCAATTGCGCCAGCCCACGCCATCGGCTAGCCGCGTCATCGTTCAAGAGGTTTGCCCATGCCCTGGTTACAAGTCCGTCTCGCCATCAGCCCGGAACAGGCGGAAACCTACGAAGACGCCCTGCTCGGCGTCGGCGCCGTGTCGGTGACCTTCATGGACGCCGAAGACCAGCCGATCTACGAACCGGACCTCGGCACCACGCCGCTCTGGTCGCACACGCACCTGCTCGCCCTGTTCGAAGCCGACACCGATGAAACCAACCTGCTCGCGCACCTCGAACTGCTGACCGGCGCACCGCTGCCGCCGCACCAGCTCGAACGCATCGAAGACCAGGACTGGGAACGCAGCTGGATGGACAACTTCCAGCCGATGCGCTTCGGCCGACGCCTGTGGATAGTGCCGAGCTGGCATGCCGCACCGGAGCCGGACGCCGTCAACCTGCTGCTCGATCCAGGCCTGGCCTTCGGCACCGGCACCCACCCGACCACCGCACTGTGCCTGGAGTGGCTGGACGGCCAGGACCTGCAGGGTTGCAACGTGCTGGACTTCGGCTGTGGCTCCGGCATCCTCGCCATCGCCGCACTGCTCTTGGGCGCCAAGCAGGCGGTCGGCACCGATATCGACCCGCAAGCGCTGGAAGCTTCGCGCGACAACGCCGGGCGCAACGGCATCGATCCGGCATTGTTCCCGCTTTACCTGCCGGCCGATCTGCCGCCACAACCGGCCGAAGTGGTGGTCGCCAACATCCTGGCCGGTCCGCTGGTGCAATTAGCCCCGCGAATCACCTCGCTGGTGCAGACCCATGGGCGCCTGGCACTCTCGGGCATCCTCGCCGAACAGGCGGAAGAAGTGCGGGCGGCCTACCGCGACGCCTTCGAGCTGGACCCCACGGCAGAAAAAGACGGCTGGGTACGCATCACCGGGCGCCGCCGCTGAGAGCCTGTTCAAGATCGTCGCGAGCGCAGCAGATCATCAACAGGCTCCGAGGCGCCATCCGCAGTAGCCTTGAGTTAGACTAACCGCCCCGATTGACTCGCGTACAACGCCGGATCGCCGCATGACCGCCAGTTTCGTCACCCAGTGCCCCCATTGCCGCACCAGCTTTCGCGTGAGTCGCGCGCAGTTGGGCGCAGCCCATGGCGCGGTGCGGTGCGGTGCCTGTTTGCATGTGTTCAATGCCGCGGTCCAGCTCGTTGGCGCACAACCGGCCGCCAAAGCGGCCGTTAGCCCGCCACCGACTGCCGCGCAGCCGCCCCCTGCCAGTCCTGCCACGCCGCCGGGCAAAGCCGCCGGCGACACGCTGTGGATCCATGACGACCTCGACCTCGACAGCCTCGATGAAGAGCTGGCCAAGCAGGAACAGCAGGAGCTGCACCTCTCGCAAGAGTTTCTCGCCCTGGAACCCGGCCCGAAATCGGCCGAGGACCTCCTCAAGGCGCCGGAACAAGCGCGCGAGCAGGACGACGAAGACTGGGCCGAGGCACTCCTGAAGGACCACCCCGCGCCGCCAGCCGAAGCGCCGCCGCCCAGCCTGGCGAGCGATGAGTCCGCGCAGCCCTGCGGCATCGCGGATGCCGCGGATGAGGAACCGGAGCACGACTTCAAGCTCAGCGCCGAGCGCGACGAACCGGAGGCCGGCTTGTCCGCCACCGACGAACATGACGATCCGGACAGCAGCTTTGCCGCCGTCAGAACCCTGCAAAACCCCGGCCGCAGCGAGCCTGGGCCGCGTGACGAAGGGCTGTTCAATCTGACCGAAGAGCCCCTGCACCTCGACTGGCAAGAGCAGCGCAAACCCTGGGGCCGCTGGCTGGGCTGGGGCCTGTTGAACCTGATCGGCGCGCTCGCCCTGACCAGCCAATACATCGCCTACCATTTCGACGAACTGGCGCGTCAGGATCAGTACCGCCCCTGGTTCGAGCAGTTCTGCCCAAGCCTCGGCTGCAGCCTGCCATCCAAGGTCGAGATCAGCCTGATCAAGAGCAGCAACCTGGTGGTGCGCAGCCACCCGGAGTTCACCGGTGCCCTGGTGGTGGACGCGATCCTCTACAACCGTGCGCCTTTCGCCCAACCCTTCCCCTTGCTGGAAATGCGCTTCGCCGACCTCAACGGCCAACTGCTTGCCAGTCGTCGTTTCAAGCCCAGCGAATATCTGGCGGGCGAGCTGGCCGGTCAGGCCGAAATGCCACCGCAAACGCCGATCCACATTTCCTTGGACATTCTCGATCCAGGCACCAAGGCCGTGAATTACAGCCTAAGCTTCCACTCGCCCGAGTAGCCGCCGCGCCCTGGTTTTTGGCATTTTCACGGCCATCCGCGGGCACCCTGAGCCGCCAACAACTGTTCATAATTTATCCAGAACAGCCTTTATCCAGCCCTCGAGAGCGGGTATTATGCCCACCCTTTTTCGCACTCCCAGATCCGCCTTTTCAGCAGGGAAGCCCCATGTCGGCGGTACGCATCGGTCCATACACACTGCCCAATCAGTTGATACTCGCGCCCATGGCGGGAGTCACTGATCGCCCGTTCCGTCAGCTCTGTCGCCGCCTTGGCGCGGGTCTGGTGGTGTCGGAGATGGTCACCAGCGATATGAGCCTGTGGAACACCCGTAAATCGAGCCTTCGGCTGATTCATGCCGGCGACCCGGAACCCCGTTCGGTGCAGATTGCCGGCGGTGATCCGCAGATGCTGGCGGATGCCGCGCGCGCGAATGTCGAACTGGGTGCGCAAATCATCGACATCAACATGGGCTGCCCGGCCAAGAAGGTTTGCAATAAGGCGGCCGGTTCGGCGCTGCTGAAGGATGAACTGCTGGTCAGCGCGATTTTACACGCCGTGGTGGCCGCGGTGGATGTCCCTGTGACCCTGAAAATCCGCACCGGCTGGGATCGCGAGAACAAGAACGGCATCGCCGTGGCGAAGATCGCCGAACAATCGGGGATTCAGGCGCTCGCCGTGCATGGGCGGACGCGCGCGGATCTGTACAGCGGCGAGGCCGAGTACGAGACCATCGCCGCGATCAAGCAGGCGGTGTCGATTCCGGTGTTTGCCAATGGCGATATCGACTCGCCAGAGAAAGCCCGGCACGTGCTCGCCGCCACCGGTGCCGATGCCCTGCTGATTGGGCGTGCCGCACAAGGGCGGCCATGGATTTTTCGTGAGATCGAGCATTACCTGCGCACCGGCGTAAAATTGCCGGCGCCAACGCTGCACGAGGTGGAACGCATTCTGCTAGAGCATCTGGCCGAACTGCACAGTTTCTATGGCGACGTGATGGGCGTGCGTATCGCCCGCAAGCATGTCGGCTGGTACCTCGCCACCCTGCCGGGCGCCAGGGAGTTTCGCGCCCAATTCAATCGTCTGGAGAACACGGACGTGCAATGCGCCAGCGTTCGGCAGTTTTTCGCCGAACGTCATAACGACGGAGAAGGGGTCGCTGCATGACGATGATGACTGAGACATTAGTGAGTGGAACTGCACCCGTGACCGATAACGTCAATTTGAAACAGCACCTGAACACGCCGAGCGCCGAGGGCCAGACCCTGCGCGGCAATGTGGAAAAGGCGTTGCACAACTACTTTGCCCACCTGGATGGGCAGGATGTCTCTGACGTCTACAACCTGGTGCTCTCCGAAGTCGAGGCACCGCTGCTGGAGACCGTGATGAATTACGTCAAGGGCAACCAGACCAAGGCCTCCGAACTGCTCGGGCTGAACCGCGGCACGCTGCGCAAGAAGCTCAAGCAATACGATTTGCTGTAAGCATGCATTCCAACGAAGAAGGGCGGCCTCTGTTGAGGGCCGCCCTTTTTTGCTGATTTCTCTGCTTTAGATGGAAATTGAGATGACCGACCAAACCACCCGCCTGCCCATCCGCCGCGCCCTGATCAGCGTTTCCGACAAGACCGGAATTCTCGAATTCGCCCGTGAGCTGTCAGCCCTCGGGGTCGAAATCCTCTCCACCGGCGGCACCTTCAAGCTGCTCAAGGACAATGGCGTGGCCGCCGTGGAAGTCGCCGACTACACCGGCTTCGCGGAAATGATGGATGGCCGGGTGAAGACCCTGCACCCGAAAATTCACGGTGGCATCCTCGGTCGCCGTGGCATCGACGACGCCATCATGGCCGAGCACGGGATCAAGCCGATCGACCTGGTCGCGGTCAACCTCTACCCCTTCGAAGCGACCGTCTCGAAACCGGGTTGCGACCTGCCAACCGCCATCGAGAACATCGACATCGGCGGCCCGACCATGGTCCGCTCGGCGGCCAAGAACCACAAAGACGTCGCCATCGTGGTCAACGCCAGCGACTACAGCGCCGTGCTGGACAGCCTGAAAGCCGGCGGCCTGACCTACGCCCAGCGCTTCGACCTGATGCTCAAGGCCTTCGAACACACCGCCGCCTACGATGGCATGATCGCCAACTACTTCGGCACCGTGAACCAGGCCGCCGAGACCCTGGGCACCGAAGCGCGTGGCGCCTTCCCGCGGACCTTCAACAGTCAATTCATCAAGGCCCAGGAAATGCGCTACGGCGAGAACCCGCACCAGAGCGCGGCGTTCTACGTGGAGGCCAAGCCGGTGGAAGCCAGCATCGCCACCGCGATCCAGCTGCAAGGCAAGGAGCTGTCGTTCAACAACGTGGCCGACACCGACGCCGCGCTGGAATGCGTGAAGAGCTTCGTCAAGCCCGCCTGCGTGATCGTCAAGCACGCCAACCCGTGCGGCGTGGCCGTGGCCCTCGACAGCGAAGGCGGCATCCGCCAGGCCTACGAGCTGGCCTACGCCACCGATACCGAGTCGGCTTTCGGCGGCATCATCGCCTTCAACCGCGAGCTGGATGCGCAAACCGCCAAAGCCATAGTCGAGCGTCAGTTCGTCGAAGTCATCATCGCGCCGAAAATCAGCGCCGAAGCCCGTGCCGTGGTCGCCGCCAAAGCCAATGTGCGCCTGCTCGAATGCGGTGAATGGGCCGCCGAGCGCACTGCCGCCTGGGACTTCAAGCGGGTCAACGGCGGCCTGCTGGTACAGAGCCGCGATATCGGCATGATCACGGCCTCCGATCTGAAGGTGGTGACCCAGCGCGCGCCGAGCGAGCAGGAAATCCACGACCTGATCTTCGCCTGGAAAGTCGCCAAATACGTCAAATCCAACGCCATCGTCTACGCCAAGAATCGCCAGACCATTGGCGTCGGCGCCGGCCAGATGAGCCGGGTCAACTCCGCCCGTATCGCCGCGATCAAGGCCGAGCATGCCGGCTTGCAGGTGCAGGGTGCGGTGATGGCGTCGGACGCCTTCTTCCCGTTCCGCGACGGCATCGACAACGCCGCCAAAGTCGGCATCACCGCGGTGATCCAGCCCGGCGGTTCGATGCGCGATAACGAAGTCATAGCTGCGGCCGATGAAGCCGGTATCGCCATGGTGTTCACCGGCATGCGCCACTTCCGTCACTGATTTTTGTCTGGGCGGCCGCGCTGAAGCAGGCATCTGCTGCGTTGGAGTCGGTCCCGCTGATGCTCATTGCCAAAAGGCAACTCCGCTCATCGAGACCGCCTCCGCCTTGCATCTACCCGCTTGATCGCGACCTCGATAAACGTCGCCAGTTTTTCTGACTTGTAGAGCGTAGGTTGGGCTGAGTTCCGCGAAGCCCAACGATCCAACGCGAAGTCCAATATTCGCAGGAGAGTTCCCATGAACGTATTGATCATCGGCAGCGGTGGCCGCGAGCACGCCCTGGCCTGGAAGGTTGCGCAAGACCCGCGCGTTGCAAAAGTCTTCGTCGCCCCGGGTAACGCCGGCACCGCCACCGAAGCCAAATGCGAGAACGTCGCCATCGACGTACTGGCTCTGGAACAGCTGGCTGACTTTGCCGAGCAGAATGTCGGCCTGACCATCGTCGGCCCGGAAGCGCCACTGGTGGCGGGCGTGGTCGATCTGTTCCGCAGCCGCAACCTCAAGTGCTTTGGCCCCACCGCCGGCGCCGCGCAATTGGAAGGTTCCAAGGCCTTCACCAAGGACTTCCTCGCCCGCCACAACATCCCCACCGCCGACTACCAGAACTTCACCGAAGTCGAGCCGGCGCTGGCTTACCTGCGCGAGAAAGGCGCACCGATCGTGATCAAGGCCGACGGCCTGGCCGCCGGCAAAGGCGTGATAGTCGCCATGACCCTGAGCGAGGCCGAAGACGCCGTGCGCGACATGCTCGCCGGCAATGCCTTCGGTGACGCCGGTTCGCGCGTGGTGATCGAGGAGTTCCTCGACGGCGAAGAAGCCAGCTTTATCGTCATGGTCGATGGCCACAACGTGCTGCCGATGGCCACCAGCCAGGATCACAAGCGCGTTGGCGACGGCGACAGCGGCCCGAATACCGGCGGCATGGGCGCCTACTCGCCGGCGCCGGTGGTCACCGCCGCGGTGCACCAGCGCGCCATGGACGAAGTGATCTGGCCGACCGTGCGCGGCATGGCCAGCGAAGGCAATGTCTACACCGGCTTCCTGTATGCCGGGCTGATGATCGACAAGGCCGGCAAACCGAAAGTCATCGAGTTCAACTGCCGCTTTGGCGATCCGGAAACCCAACCGATCATGTTACGCCTGCAATCGAGCCTGGTGCTGCTGGTCGAAGCCGCCTTGGCCGAAGCCCTGGATAAAATCGAGGCGCAGTGGGATCCGCGCCCCAGCCTGGGGGTGGTGCTGGCTGCCGGTGGTTACCCCGGCGACTACGCCAAAGGCGCGGTGATTAAAGGCCTGGACGCCGCCGTCAGCGACCAGGGCAAGGTGTTCCACGCCGGCACGGCGCTGCAGGACGGCCAGGTGCTCACCTCTGGCGGCCGCGTACTCTGCGCCACAGCCCTTGGCGAGACTGTCTCGGCGGCCCAGCAACAGGCCTATGCGCTGGCGGCGAAGATCGACTGGGACGGCTGCTTCTACCGTCACGACATCGGTTATCGGGCCATCGCCCGCGAGCGCGGCGAAGATTAAGCGCCTGAATTCATAGAACAAGCTGTAAGGCGTGCCAAGGCAGCCATTTGGCTGCCTTCCGCGTATTACCGCCAAGCAGGCGCTTGGCTATAATCGAGCCATTCACCTTCGAAGGGACTTCGCCGTGCGCGGGCTCAGGATCGCCATAGGACTCACCGTCAGTCTGCTGCTGACTGCGCTCAATCTATTCCCGGCGCAGGCGGCCGAGCCAGGGCAATGGTCCGCACTGATCGATAGCGAAGCCGCATTGCAACTGGACGATATCCGCTCCCCGCGCTATCTCCCGCAGTTCAGCCCGATCGATCTCCAGCAGCTCTACACCCCCGGTGGGCACACGGCGTTGTGGCTGCACTACCGTCTGCCGGCCAGTGAGCGGGAGCAACTGCTGCGGGTCTTCGCCCCGTACCTGGACTTCCTCGACCTGTACGTGCTGCAGGGCGATGAACTGGTCGCCAGCACCCGCACCGGCAGCCGCCTCCCCTTTGCCAGCCGCCCGCTGCCCAGCCGTGATTTCCTCCTGCCGCTGCCGGTGGCCAAGGAGCCGCTGGATCTCTACCTGCGCCTGGCCTCGGCCCATGCTCTGCGCCCGAGCATCAGCCTCGAGTCGGCCGCCGCGCTGGCCGCCAACGACACCCGCCCATTGCTCTATGGCCTGCTGCTCGGCGCCTTTGGCATGTTGCTGCTCTACAACCTGGTGCGTTTTGCCTACGCCCGCATCCGCAGCAGCCTGTGGCTAGCGGCCACCCAAGTCTGCTTGCTGGTAACCAGCCTGAGTCTGCTGGGGATCAGCAGCCCTTGGTTGGCTGACTGGCAGACCACCCAGCCACAGATCGCCAATCTGGCGATGCTGCTGGCGATGCTGTGTGGCCTGGCCTTCACCGTTAGTTTTTTCCGCAAGGTCTGTCCGGGCACTTCGCTACGGCGCGTGCTGATCGGCGAAGGCGTGCTGATCGGCCTGACCGGCATCGTGCTGCTGATCGCCAGTAATCTGCAGCTCAGCCAACTGGTGTATGTGCTTGCCGCCGTGACCAGCCTGAGCATCTTGGTCGTTGCCGCCTTTCACTGGCAGCACGGCTATCCGCCGGCACGGCTGTTCACCCTGGCCTTGCTGGTGTTTAGCCTGGCATTTATCGGTGCCCTGCCGGCGCTGTTCGGCTACTGGGCGGTGCCGTCCGACTGGCTG
Source organism: Pseudomonas sp. 2FE (assembly GCF_005503735.1). Classification (NCBI taxonomy): domain Bacteria; kingdom Pseudomonadati; phylum Pseudomonadota; class Gammaproteobacteria; order Pseudomonadales; family Pseudomonadaceae; genus Pseudomonas; species Pseudomonas sp. 2FE. The sequence goes on from NZ_SCMO01000006.1 coordinate 82,680, forward strand.
GCTTTCGGCCTGCTGAGCGTGGCCGCCCTCAGCGGCTTCATGCTGAGCATCGCACTCAGCGAGCGCCAGCGACGAATCATTCAGGACGACTTCAGCGTCAGCCGGGAGCTCGCCGCCAGCTCCGCCGAGCTGAAGGCCAAAGCCGAATTCCTCGCCAAGATCAGCCACGAAATCCGCACGCCGATGAACGGCGTGCTGGGCATGACCGAATTGCTCCTCGGCACTCCGCTCTCGGCCAAGCAACGCGACTATGTGCAGACCATTCACAGCGCCGGCAATGAGCTGCTGACGCTGATCAACGAGATCCTCGACATTTCCAAACTGGAGTCCGGGCAGATCGAACTGGATGACGTGCAGTTCGACCTGAATGCGCTGATCGATGATTGCCTGGACATCTTCCGCGCCAAAGCCGAACAGCAGAAAGTCGAGCTGATCGGCTTTATCCAGCCGCAAGTACCCCGGGTGATCAGCGGCGACCCGACGCGCCTGCGCCAGACCTTGCTCAGCCTGCTGGACAACGCCTTCAAGCAAACCGACGAAGGCGAGATTCTCTTGGTGGTCGCGCTGGACACCAGCGCCGCTGCCCCGCGTCTGCGAATTGCCGTGCAGGACAGCGGCCGCCCACTGGAAAGCAGCGAACGCGACGCCTTGCTCAACGCCGAACTGCACAGCAAAGACTTCCTCGCCGCCACCAAGCTCGGCGGTCGCCTCGGCCTGATCATCGCCCGCCAGCTGGTGCATCTGATGAGCGGCGCATTCGGCATCCAGTGTGGTGGCAACCAGGGCAACACCCTGTGGCTCACCCTGCCACTGGATGCCGAGCGCTTGGAACAACCCACCGCCGACCTCGACGGCACCTTGCAAGGCGCGCGCTTGCTGGTGGTCGATGACAACGACACCTGCCGCAAGGTCCTGGTGCAGCAGTGCAGCGCCTGGGGCCTGACGGTCAGCGCGGTGCCTTCCGGCAAAGAGGCCCTGGCCCTGCTACGGACCAAGGCGCACATCCGCGAATACTTCGATGCGGTGCTGCTCGACCAGGACATGCCCGGCATGAGCGGTATGCAGTTGGCGGCGAAGATCAAGGAAGACCCCAGCCTCAACCACGACATCCTGCTGATCATGCTCACCGGCATCAGTAGCGCGCCGAGCAAAATCATCGCCCGCAACTCCGGGATCAAACGCATCCTGGCCAAGCCGGTAGCCGGCTACACGCTGAAGACCACGCTCGCCGACGAACTGGCGCAGCGCACACAGGGTGGAACCATGCGCTGGGTGCCACCCCTGGTGAGTGCGCCGCTGACTGTGCCCAGCGACTTCCGCATCCTGGTCGCCGAAGACAACAGCATCTCCACCAAGGTGATCCGCGGCATGCTCGGCAAACTCAACCTGCAACCGGACACCGCCAGCAATGGCGAGGAAGCACTGAGCGCGATGAAAGCCCAACAATACGATCTGGTGCTGATGGACTGCGAGATGCCGGTACTCGATGGTTTTTCCGCCACCCAGCAACTACGCGCCTGGGAAGCCGCAGAGCGGCGCAGCCGCACCCCGGTGGTGGCCCTCACCGCGCATATCCTCGCCGAACATAAAGAGCGCGCCCGCCTGGTCGGCATGGACGGGCATATGGCCAAGCCGGTGGAACTGTCGCAATTGCGTGACCTGATCGAACACTGGGTCGCCGAACGCGAACTGCGCCGCCTGCGCGAAGCTGACGACGCCCCTCCTGAGCCCTCTGTGAATGGCGTCGGTTGACGCTACGCGGCCCACGCCTGGCGCGGGTCCCACCTCCAACGATGAGCCACGCCCATGCTGTCCGAGCTGTTCAGCCTGTACTTGAAGATGCTGGTGCTCTATGGGCCCTTCTTCGTCCTCTCCTGCTTTATCAGCCTGACCCGCGGCTACACGGTGAAGGAGCGCAAGAAGCTGGCCTGGAAGGTCGCCGGCGGCGTGGTGATCGCCAGCCTGTTGTTGTACCTGTTCGGCCAGAGCATCTTCACCGTGTTCGGCATCACCATCGACGCCTTCCGCATCGGCGCCGGCAGCGTGCTGTTCATTTCCGCGCTGGGCATGGCGCAGGGCAGCCCCGTGGTGCAGAGCGACAACCTGCAGCAGGACGTCACCATAGTGCCGCTGACCATCCCGCTGACAGTGGGCCCCGGCACCATCGGGGCGATGCTGGTGATGGGCGCCGGCCAACCGCATTGGGACGATAAGCTGGTGGCCGTGCTGGGGATTGTGCTGGCCAGCTTGACGGTCGGCGTCGTGCTCTACCTCTCCGACCGATTCGAGCGCCTGCTCGGCGAGCAAGGCTTGCAGATTGTCAGCCGGCTGATGGGCTTGTTCGTCTGCGCCCTGGCGGCGCAAATCATCTTCACCGGGGTGAAGAACTACCTGGTGCCGTAGGCCGGGTTAGGCGCGCCCCAGCTCGTAGCCATGCGGCAATCTACGACGCGCCGTAACCCGGCGATACACTCGCGCCAATGCCATCGCAATGCCGGGTTACGTGCTTTCAGGCTGCGATTAATTAACCGTCCCGTCCCCTTCATCGCCAAGCCGTAACCTTCTACAGCATCGCCCTGCCCTCTCGCGGTAAACTGCGCGGCTGTCTTTAACCGGAACACATCATGAATAACGCGCTTCCCGCTCGTGCCTGTGGCATCGATTTCGGCACGTCCAACTCCACTGTCGGCTGGCTACGCCCGGGCATGGAGTCGTTGATCGCGCTGGAAGACGACAAGATCACCCTGCCTTCGGTGGTGTTCTTCAACTTCGAGGAACGCCGCCCGGTGTATGGCCGGCTGGCCCTGCACGAGTATCTGGAAGGCTACGAAGGCCGCCTGATGCGCTCGCTGAAGAGCCTGCTGGGCTCGAAACTGCTGAAGAGCGAAACCGCCGTGCTCGGCAGTGCTTTGCCATTCAAGGACATCCTCGGCTTCTTTATCGGCGAACTGAAAAACCGTGCCGAAGCGGTTGCCGAGCGCTCGTTCGAAGAAGTGGTGCTGGGACGCCCGGTGTTTTTCGTCGACGACGACGAGAAGGCCGACCAGGAAGCCGAAGACACCCTGGTGGCCGTGGCGAAAAAACTCGGCTTCAAGGACGTCTCGTTCCAGTACGAACCGATCGCCGCCGCCTTCGATTACGAGAGCACACTCGAGCGTGAAGAGCTGGTGCTGATCGTCGACATCGGCGGCGGCACCTCGGACTTTTCCTTGATCCGCCTGGCCCCCGAGCGGCACATGCTCGCCGAGCGCCACGAAGACATATTGGCCACCGGCGGCGTGCATATCGGCGGCACCGATTTCGACAAACAGTTGAGCCTGAGCGGGGTCATGCCGCTGTTCGGCTATGGCAGCCGGATGAAGAATCAGGCCTACATGCCCACCAGCCATCACCTCAATCTGGTCACCTGGCACACCATCAACGCGGTCTATTCGCAGCAGGCGCAGACCGCGTTGCGCAACATGCGTTACGACGCGCTGGACACCCCCGGCTTTGACCGTTTCTTCAAGTTGATCGAGCAGCGCGCCGGGCATTGGCTGGCGATGCAGATCGAACAAACCAAGATCGAGCTGACCGAAGTCGAGCGGTGCACCGTGCTGCTCGACCGGATCGAGCCAGGCCTGTCGGTCGAGTTGGATCGTGCCGGCTTCGACGAGTCCATCGCCAGTTTGCTGGAGCGCGTTAGCGGCAGCGTCACGCAGTTGCTCGGCGCTGCCAACGTCAGCGCCGAACAGATCGACACGGTGTTTTTCACCGGTGGCTCCAGCGCCATTCCGGCCCTGCGCCAGAGCATCAATGCGCTGCTACCCAACGCCCGGCATGCCGAGGGCAATACCTTCGGTAGCATCGGCAGCGGGTTGGCCATCGAGGCGAAGAAGCGTTACGGCTGATTCGTTTACCTAGATTGGAATCAAACGACTTCCAGCACCTCAAATTCCTGCCGCTGCTTGGCCACGCTGATGTCCACCAGCGCGCCCTGCGCCTTACCCAGCAGGCTCTGGCCCATGGGTGAGCGCGGGGTGATGACCATGACTTCCTGGCCGGCATCCATGACCTTCAAACCGGCGGCATCCGGGCCGAGAAACAGCAAACGTTGCGCGCCACTTTCCAGCTCGAGCAGCACCAGCGCGGTCAGTTGAATACCGCGCGACGGCTCGAAGGCCCGCAGCAGCAACTGCCGATAAGCCGTTAATGCCTGCTCTATTTCGGCCACCCGCTTCGCTTGGCCGTGCGCCAAATAGCCGGCCTCCAAACCGAGGGTGTCATATTTGTTTTCGGCAATATTCTCCTCATGGGTTGCCGCCTCGTAGGCGGTTTGCAACGCGCCCTGCGCGACCTGCAAGTCGGCTACGAGCTTGTCGATAATCAGCTGATGGATACGTTGTTTATTCATGGTTCCGGCTGTGTGAACGCGTAGCGAGCGAAGGTTAGACAAGGCAAAAACAGGCGAGGAAGCGGAGTTTACAAGTAGTAGATGAGCATTACTCGTTTCACTCGCCCTTCGGGCCGTCCTGCGGACGTTCTTCCGCAAGCGGTCGTTTGAGCCCGATTTCAACGCGGCATGGCCGACGCGCAGCAGATCATGAACAGATTCCTAAGGATGCTCAGCGGGCACCAGGGTGATCTCGACCGGCTGACCTGGGTTGTGGATGCGCAGCCGAAATTCGTCGCGGCTCAAGTTCAAGACCTCGACTTTGTAGGGCCTGCCCTCCTCGATCAGGGTCAGCCCTGCCCCTGCGGTTTGCCAGGTACCGAAAGCCGGTTTGCTGTTAGCGGAGGCCAGCACCAACGTACCGTCCGAGAGAAAGACATAGAGCATGCCGCGCGCGACCGTGCTCGATTCGCTGACGCGCCAGACCTGATTGATAAAATTAACCTTCGCCGGCGCGGGCGGCTCGGAACACGCGCTGATAACCAGGCCCGCGATAACTGCCACAGTGATGCCACGAAGGCGCTGCATGTACATTAATTTAAGCTCCGTCTAGCGCTCGGTCTCTTTCCCACGAGCGCTGTGCCCACTAAACAAGCGCAATGCTCAAGCCATGGCAGCTCTGCCGTTCAGGCTCGCCGACCGGCAATATCCGATAGGTATAGCATTTGCGTCGAACTGCCGACATCGCCGCATCACGCCCTGGTTCCGGTTTAAGCCCGCAGAGCATTGCACCTTGCACGCCGTAGCGGGTGCGGCGAAGCCTCATGTCATCGGCGTCACGCCTACACTCAAAAGAGCCAATCCGGGCTGACGCCACGCCCCAGGCCTACCGAGCAACGCAAGCAAACGAGCCAAGTGTTTTTTGACTCCAAATCAAGCAAGCCCTACAGGCTAACCACAAGGAACGACACCATGTACCAGCAAACCCTCGCGGCTCTTTGTGTACTGGCTGCAGTGACGGGTTGCGCCAGCAAGCTGGAGAACCCGACCGATTACCTGACCTACCGCAACGAGCCGCTGGTCAAGAACGTCGAGAAGGACATGAGCAAGCAGGAGGTCCTCGGCATTGGCGGCCAACCCTCGGCGGAGATGGCGCGCACGGTGAGTCCGGGCTCCTGCAATGACTACATCCTCAACGCCGACGGCCATCGGCAACCCTATCACGTGAGCTTCGATTCGGCGGGCCGGGTGGACCACAAAGGCTTCATGAGCTGTCAGCAGATGGAAAGCAACGAGCGCGTGAAGGCGCGCCCCGTGCACGAAGGCGGCTATTAGCCAGCGCCGGCCCGCGAAGCAGCACGCGGCCGGCCTTAGATCCGCCGCGCAGCGCAAGCACCGGGCAAGCCTGCGCGGCAACTGCCATAGTGTTGGGATGGTCACCGCCACCTTTCGCTTCTACGAGGAGCTCAACGATTTCCTCCCGGCCGAGCGCCGCCGGCAGGCGTTCGCCTGTGTCTGCGCGCGGGCGGCGACCTGCAAGCATATGATCGAGGCGCTCGGGGTGCCGCATACCGAGGTCGAGTTGGTGCTGGTCAATGGCGAGTCGGTGGGCTTCGAGCGGCTGCTGGCGGACGGCGACCGGGTGGCGGTCTATCCCAAGTTCGAGACCCTGGATATCAGCTCGCTGCTCAAGGTCCGCGAGCAGCCGCTGCGGGTTTCACGCTTCGTCGCCGACGCCCACCTCGGCGCGCTGGCCCACCTGCTGCGCATGGCCGGTTTCGACACCCTCTACGACAACCATTTCCGCGACGAGCAGATCGCCGCTCTGGCCGTCGCCGAAGGGCGCATCGTGCTGACCCGCGACCGTGAACTGCTCAAGCGCCGGGTCATCAGCCACGGCTGCTATGTGCATGCGCTGAAGCCCGCGCAGCAGTTGCGCGAACTATTCGAACGGCTCGATCTGGCAGGCAGCGTGCGCCCCTTCAGCCTCTGCCTGCACTGCAACGCCCCCCTGCACAGCATCGACAAGGCGCAGATCCTCGAGCAACTGCCGCCGGCGGTACGCGAGCATTACCAGCACTTCCTGACCTGCGAGCGCTGCCGCCGGCTGTTCTGGGAAGGCTCGCACTGGCGCAGCATGCGTGCGCTGCTGCAGCCCTTGCTGGACGAGGCCTAGGCGGGCGACAGGCCCCGCTCACTCAGCCAAACGGGGTTGAACAGGCGCTGGAAGTAGAGCCCGCCGCGATCACACAGCAGGGTCACCACGGTATGCCCTGGGCCCAGCTCGTGCGCCACCCGCACGGCGGCGACCAGATTGATCCCGGAGGAGCCGCCGAGGAACAAGCCCTCCTCGCGTAGCAGGCGGTAAACCATGCTCACGCAGCTCTGGTCGTCGACCTGCACGGCGCCGTCGATCGGCGTGCCCTCCAGATTGGCGGTGATCCGCGTGGTGCCGATGCCCTCGGTGATGGAGCTGCCCTCGGCGTGCAGTTCGCCGCTCAGCACCCAGTGGTAGAGCGCACTGCCCATGGGGTCGGCGAGGACGATGCGGACCTTGGGGTCGCGTTCCTTGAGGTAGCGCGCGACGCCGGCCAGGGTGCCGCCGGTGCCGGTGGCGCAGACGAAGGCGTCCACCCGACCCTGGGTATCGCGCCAGATCTCCGGCCCGGTGGTCTCGTAGTGCGCCTGACGGTTGGCCAGGTTGTCGAACTGGTTGGCCCAAATCGCATTGGGCAACTCGGCGGCGAGGCGGCCGGCGATCTTCTGGTAGTTGTCCGGGTCCTTATAGGGTTTGGCTGGCACCGGGCGCACCTCGGCGCCGAGCGCCCGCAGCAGCTCCAGTTTCTCCGGCGACTGGTTGTCGGGAATCACGATGATGCAGCGGTAGCCGCGTGCGGCGCTGATATGGGCGAGGCCAATGCCGGTGTTGCCGGCAGTGCCCTCGACTATGGTGCCGCCGGCGCGTAGCGCGCCGCGCCGTTCGGCGTCCCGCACTATGAAGAGCGCGGCGCGGTCCTTCACCGAGCCGCCGGGGTTGAGAAATTCGGCCTTGCCGAGAATCTCGCAACCGGTCTCGGCGCTGAGCCGGCCGAGGCGGATCAGTGGGGTGTTGCCGATACTGCCGATAAAGCCTTCACGGATGTCCATGCTGCACCTCCACCTAGGGCACGGGGAAATGCCGTTTTCACTGTTTCAGTCTAGCGCTCACGTGGCGAAGGGCACGCCGAGGTTGCGCCGGCTTAGCTGCACGCCCCAGCGGCTCTGGCGCTGTTATTTCCCCGGCCGCGGGAGCTTCTGCGCTAGCGCCCGGCGAGAAGTGATTGCTCAGGGCGCATCCACGCCATTTACGCCGCGCAAACCCTCTTTGCGGCTGAGCGCCCGGGGCCTAACTCCCATTGCAGAGAGCCCAACAAAATATCAATTTAACTGATTTATTAAAGCGTATTTTTGCGATTTTTAATCAATTTAACGAGCGCAACATGGGCTCCACACCCACCAAGCATCACCTGGAGAAACCCATCATGAAACGCCATCTGATCCTGAGCCTGACCCTTTCCGTATTCGCCGCCAACACTTTCGCTCTGCCAGCCGCCCCGCTGCTGCAGCAGGAGCTAGTCAAATCCTCCACTGTCGCCGCCGATGGTGCCGAGCGTACTCCGGGGCAAAATCGCTTTCGTGTAGCCGCCGACGGCGCTGAGCGTATTCCGGGGCAAGACCGCCTCCGTGTAGCCGAAGATGGCGCTGAGCGTACTCCTGGTCAGCAGCATCTGCGGGTTGCCGAGGGTGGTTCCGACCGTCTGCTGGAACAGCGTCGTGCCGTTTAACTTGAGCGTCTGCGCCCCACTAAGAGCCCGGCCATTCGCCGGGCTTTTGCTGTTTGGCCAGCATTCGACCGGGGCTTTCCAGAGCCCCACAGAGCGCCTGCAAGCACCGTGATAGAGCCTTCCACAGCACCATTGACAGTGTCGATATGCACTATCGAGAGGCTCAACTTCTTATTCCCGGCGCAGAATTTAGTATTGCCTCCGAACCCATTACTCCCCCGCTCTTTGGAGATCAGCATGAAAACCAAATTACTGCTCAGCCTGACCCTCAGCATCCTCGCCGCCAATGCCTTCGCCTTGCCACGGGACGCGCAACCGACCTTTGAAGAAGTCAAAGACAGCCAGCAAGAAGCCCGCTCGCTAGATCGCAACCTAGCCGAAGGGGGTGCCGATCGCCTTCTGGAGCGCGTTCGTGTCGCAGCAGATGGCGCTGACCGCACGCCGGGCCAACGGCGCCTCCGCGTAGCCGCCGATGGTGCCGACCGCACCCCCGGCCAACAGCACCTGCGGGTGGCGGAAGGCGGTTCCGAGCGCGTGCTGGAACAACGCCGTGCGGGCTAATGCAACGGCTCGTCAGAATAAAAATCCCGGCCTAATGGCCGGGATTTTTATTCTGCAGGCTTAATCAATCTGCCAGCAGATTCGCGCTGAACAGAAACTGCAAACCCGCCAAGCCTTGATGGATGCCGCGCGCAACCTGATGGACAGCGGCCGCGGTTTCGGCAGTTGGAGCCTGCGTGAGGTGGCGCATAGCGCCGGCTGAGCGTTAACTCGAGATTTCCCCCGCCGTTGTCGGACTCAATGCCTGGTGGTTATCAAGTCCGCCTTGTTGCCCTCGCCCTCTCGTCACACCTTTGTCATAGTCTGAGCGCTTGCTGTGCCACGCCCGCTCCCCTCGATTGGAAAACGCCATGCTGCGCTTCGCCCGCTTTCTGCTCGCTCCGCTGCTCCTGATAGTTGCCGCTCTCGGCGTACTGGCTCTGACCAGCACGCCAACCAACACCCCGGCAGTGCTCGCTACCCTGGGTGACGAGCCACTGGTGATCGCCCATCGCGGCGGCCGCGGGCTGTGGCCGGAAAACAGCCTGTTCGCCTTTGAGCGGGCCAGCGCGTTGGGCGTCGACATGCTGGAAATGGATCTTCGGCGCAGCCGTGATGGCGAGTTGGTGGTGATCCACGACGCCAAGGTCAATCGCACCACCAATGGTTCGGGCCAGGTCGCCGAGCTCGACCTGGCCGAGCTGCAAGCACTGGACGCCGGCTACCGCTGGAGCGCCGACGGCGGCGAAAGCCATCCGTACCGCGACCAGGGCATCCGCATCCCGACCTTCGCCGAGGTGCTGGCGCACTTCCCGCAGAAGGCCAAAGTAGTCGAGATCAAGGTGCCGGATATTGGCATGGAAGCGCAGCTGTGCCAGTTGCTCGAAGCCAGCGGCCAACGTGACCGGGTGCTAGTCGGCAGCTTTTACGAGCGCAGCCTGCAAGCGTTTCGCGAAGTCTGCCCGGGCGTGGCCACCTCCGCCGGGCCGACCTCGGTGCGCCTGCTGGTCGCGTTGAATTGGATCGGTCTCGGCACGCTGCTGTCGCCGTCTTACCAGGCCCTGCAGATCCCTTTACGCAGCGGCAGCCTGGAAGTCGCCAGCAACAGCCTGTTAGACACCGCGCAGGCGCGCGGCCTCAATGTGCAGCTGTGGACCATCAACGAGCAGCCGGCGATGCGCCACCTGCTCGACATGGGCGCCCAAGGCCTGATCACCGATTACCCGGATCGCGCCCTGCAATTGCTCGGTCGCTCGACCCACGTCAGCGCGCTGAGCGCTCAATAGCGAAGCCCGCCCACGACTGGCTCACCGGCATCAACTCCAGGCTGTTGATGTTGATGTGGGCCGGTTGGTTGAGCACCCAGAAAATCGTCTCGGCAATGTCTTCCGACTGAATCGCCTCGGCGCCCGCGTAGGTTGCGTCGTACTTAGCCTGATCACCGCCGAAACGCACCAGGGAAAACTCGCTCTCGCACAGCCCCGGCTCGATATTAGTCACGCGCACGCCGGTGCCTTGCAGATCGCAGCGCAGGCTCAGCGAGAACTGCCGCACGAAAGCCTTGGTCGCGCCATACACATGGCTGCCCGGATAGGGATAACTGCCGGCAATCGAGCCCAGGTTGATGATGCCCGCGCCACGGCCATGGGCGATCAGCCGCGGCAGCAGCAGGCGGGTGCTGTACATCAGGCCCTTGATGTTGGTGTCGACCATGGTGTCCCAGTCATTCAGATCGCACTGCGGCGCCGGGTCCGTGCCCAGCGCCAGCCCGGCGTTATTGATCAGCCCACGCAGCTTGGCGAACTTCGCCGGTAAGGTGGCTATCGCCGCCTCCATCGCATGCCGGTCACGCACATCGAGTTCCAGCGGGTACACATCGGTGAGTGCCGACAACTCATCACAGAGCGCCTGCAGGCGGCTCACACGGCGGCCACTGAGCACCAGCGACCAGCCGGCCTGGGCAAAGCGCCGAGCACAGGCTTCGCCGAAGCCGGACGTGGCGCCGGTAATAAATAGGGTCGAAGTCATAGCGTTCTCCTTGATCGACTACTCGCCGCGAAACACGGCCAGGCACAACGCAGCACGTGGGTAGCGCGCAACAGCGTCGGGCTGCGCGCTCAATCAGCCATAGGGTACGCCATCGTTTTCAGCTTGGCGCGGCGGCACGCAAGCTGATCCACTCCCGCCAGCGAACATATGGTCAAAAAACGTACAGTTTTGCCGAAGCCACGCCAGGATAGGTTCAAGCCCAGCTTTACCCACCTTATCCACAGTTCGCTCCACAGGCTCCTGGGATAACTTTTCCACAGCGGCCTCAGGCTTGCGCTAAATCCTTGAAAAAGCAGCTTTATCCCTTGACTCCGAAGTGACAGACGTGCCGCCCATGGCAATTCAAGGCGCCTGATCAAATCCTGATCAATCGGCGCAAAGCCCTGCCGGCTATGGGCTCGAGACATTGCTCCCGCACTTACCCACAGGCCTACCCACAGTAGTTGGGGGCAACTCTGCAAAGTGCATCAAACGACAGTGGATAAAGTGGATAAACCGCTGCTTTAACTCTAAAAAACCCGCTGATCAAAAAATCACCAAAGCCCGCAAGAGCGCTACCGCTATGGCTGCCTGACAGCTTTACCCACCTTATCCACAGAACGCCCCACAGCTTTTGGGGAAAACTTTTGGCTATGTACTCGTTAAGTGTTGAGCTGGACTGCCGCTCTTTGTAGGAGCTAGCTCTGCTAGGTCGGCGTTGCTCTCAGGCTTTTGCGCAACAGCCAACTCAGACAGAGCCAAACTTCTGCGTTATTGCGGGGGCGACGTTTCGGTGGAAAGCTCAGTCTGAGCCCCCGCTTGCTCAAGCAAGGCGCGGGCGGCAATCAGGTCTTCCAGGGCATAACCCACCGACTTGAACAGGGTAATCTCCTCTGCGTTGTCGCGCTGCCCACGGCCTTGCAGCAGGTCACTCAGCTCGAGGTGAATGTCCGCCTCGGCAATCACGCCCTCGCCGAGCGCAAACAGCAGATCACCCGCCTCCTCCAGCGCACCTGCGCGGATGTCCACCACAATCCGCGCGCGGGCGACCGCGGCCGAATCGGTCTCACGCATGCTCGGCAGAAAGGCCCCGACCAAATCCAGGTGCGTGCCCGGTTTGAGCCAGGCGCCCAGCACCAGCGGCGTCCGCGAGTTAGTCACGCAGGTGATGCTGTCGGCCTGCTCGACACTGCGTTGCAGGTCCACCGCCGCGCTGACGGGATAACCTTCGGCAGCCAGCTTTTCGACCAGCGCCGCGACTTTTTCCGCACTGCGCCCCCAGATCTGCACCTGCTGGTAAGCGCGCACCGAGCAGTGCGCCCGCACCATATGCGCCGCCAGGGTACCGCTGCCGACGATCAACAAGCGCTGCGCATCGCGGCGCACCAGGTAGTCCGCGGCCAGTGCGGAGGTGCAAGCGGTGCGCCGCGCGGTCAGCTCCGAGGCTTCCAGCAGGGCCAGTGGCTGACCGCTGACGTCATCGAACAGGGCGAAAACTGCCGCGACCGAAGGCAGGCCGCGCGCGCCGTTGTGCGGAAACACCGTGACCAGTTTGACCCCGATACCCTGGCCGCTTTGCCAGACCGGCATGTGCAGCAAACTGGCCTCGTCAGGCAGCGCCTGACAGCCACGCACGGGCGCTGCGCAAGGCTCGGCCAAGCCTTTGCGCAAGGCTTCGATCAGCGGGGTATACGCCAACGCCGCAGCGACGTCGGCGTTGGTGAAGAAACGCAGGCTTTGCATGGAGAGTCCTCAGAACAGATCGGCTCGGTGTTCCCCCTCCCCCGGAGGAGAAGGGAGCAAAGCCGCGTAGGGTGGACATGCCGCTGAGCGGCTTGTCCACCGGCGTGGTCGCAATGGTGGACAAGGCTGCGCCATGTCCACCCTACAAAGGCCACTCAATGCCCGCCGAGATAGGCGTTACGCACTTCCTGATTGACCAGCAGCTCCTGACCCGTGCCGGTCAGGCGAATCTCGCCGTTGACCATCACGTAACCTCGATCGGAGAGCCGCAGCGCATGGTTGGCATTCTGCTCCACCAGGAAGATGGTCATGCCGGTCTTGGCCAGTTCGCGCAGGGTCTGGAAGATCTGCTTCACCACGATCGGCGCCAGGCCCAGGCTCGGCTCGTCGAGCAGCAGCAGCTTGGGCCGACTCATCAACGCCCGGGCGATGGCGAGCATCTGCTGCTCACCACCGGACATGGTCATCGCCCGCTGATTGCGCCGCTCCTTGAGCACCGGGAACAGCTCGAACATGCGCTGCATATCCTCCTGCGCATGCTCGTCGCCAATCGGGATGGTGCCCATCTGCAGGTTTTCCTCGACGCTCATGTCGGGGAACACCCGCCGTCCTTCCGGTGATTGCGCCACGCCGTTGGAGGCGACGTAGTGCGACGACTTGTGGGTGATATCCGTGCCGCGGTAGATGATCTGCCCGGCCGCCGCCCGCGGCTGGCCGAAGATCGACATCAGCAGGGTGGATTTACCCGCGCCGTTGGAGCCGATCAGGCTGACCGTTTCACCTTCGTTGATGTGCAGGCTGACCCGCTTCAACGCCTGGATCGGGCCGTAGAACACATCGATGGCTTTCAGCTCGAGAAGCGGCGCAGTCATACCAGCTCCTCCTCGTCGGCGCCCAGGTAGGCGGCGATCACCTTGGGATCGTGGCGGATCGCCTGGGGCGGCCCTTCGGCAATCACCTCGCCATGGTCGAGCACCACGATGTGATCGGAAATGCTCATGACCATACCCATGTCGTGCTCGATCAAGACCACGGTGAGATCGTGTTCGTCGCGCAGCAACCGGATGATGCGGCTGAGCGCCTCGGTTTCCGCCGGGTTGAGGCCGGCCGCCGGTTCGTCCAGGCAGATGATCTGGGGCCGCGTGCACATGGCCCGGGCGATTTCCAGGCGGCGTTGCTGGCCGTAAGACAGCTCACCGGCCAGGCGGTTGGCGCAGTCCACCAGCTCGACCACTTCCAGCCAGTAGAAGGCGTGATTCAGCGCCGCCTCCTCGGCACGGCGAAACCCCTTGGTATTGAAGATCCCGGCGAGCATGTTGCGGTTGATCCACATGTGCTGCGCCACCAGCAGGTTCTCGATCACCGACATTTCCCGGAACAGGCGAATGTTCTGGAAGGTCCGCGCCAGCCCCGAGCGATTGACCAGATGGGTGCCGCCGAACATCTTGTAGTAGAGGCGGCTGCCGAGGGTTTTCAGGGAGATGAAGTCTGTCGCCCGGAAGGGCTCACCGAGCACCTTGATCACGTCGGTGGTGGCACCACGGGCCTGCATCTTGATGCTGCCGCCGGTGGCCTTGTAGAAGCCGGTCAGGCAGTTGAACACCGTGGTCTTGCCGGCGCCGTTGGGGCCGATCAGGGCCGAGATGCTGTTGCGCTTGATGTTCAGGCTGACATCGTTGAGCGCCTTGATCCCACCGAAGTGCATCATCAGGCGGTCCACGGACAGGACGATTTCGTCGCTCATGGCGCTACTCCTTTACGCGGGACGAAACCACTGCGGCTGATCCGGATCAAGCCACGCGGACGCCAGATCATCATCAGCACCATCAGCAGGCCCAGCAGCAGCACCCGGTATTCGGCGAAGGTGCGCAGCAACTCCGGTGCCACCGTCAGCACGAAGGCGGCGATCACCACCCCCACGGTCGAGCCCATGCCGCCGAGCACGACGATGGCGAGCACCATCGCCGACTCGAAAAAGTTGAACGACGACGGATTGACGAAGCCTTGATAGGTGGCGAAGAACACGCCGGCCAAGCCGGCAGTGGAGGCACCGAGCATGAAGGCCGAAAGCTTCACCAGGACATGGTTCAGGCCCATGGCGCGGCAGGCGATCTCATCCTCGCGCAGCGCTTCCCAGGCGCGGCCGACCGGCATCCGCGTGAGGCGGTCCTTGATGTAGAGCACCAGCATCACCACTAGGAACAGCACGACGTAGATGAACAGGAACTTGATGTTGGGGTTATAGGCGAGGCCGAAGAACTCATGGAACGGCACCCCGCCATCCTTGGCCCGGCGCGCGAACTCCAGGCCGAAGAAGGTCGGCGACGGCGCCGGCATGCCATTCGGGCCGCCGGTGAAGGACAGCCAGTTGTTGAGGATCAGGCGGATGATTTCACCGAAGCCGAGCGTGACTATGGCCAGGTAGTCGCCGTGCATGCGCAGCACCGGAAACCCCAGTAACGCCCCGGCCAGCGCCGCCATCAGCGCCCCCAGCGGCAGCACCGTCCAGAAGCCCAGGCCGAGGTACTGATACCCCAGCGCCAGCCCGTAAGCGCCGATCGCGTAGAACGCCACGTAGCCGAGGTCGAGCAGCCCGGCCAGGCCGACCACGATGTTCAGGCCGAGGCCGAGCAGCACGTAGATCAGGCCGAGGATCACCACCGTCAGCAGGTACTTGCTGGCGAAGAAGGGAAAAATCACCGCCAGGACGATGACCAGCGGGATGATCCAGCGCAGGCGGGTCTTGTAGTTCGGCGGCAGCACGTGCACACCCGAACCGGTGGTTTCGAAGGTCTCGGCGATGGCCAGGCCTTTGCTGGTTTGCATGAACAGGCTGATGGCGAAACGGCCGAGCATCACCGCCGCGATGATCCAGCCGACCCGCTCGAACTGCAGATTGAAGTTGTAGCCGTCGAGCACTACGCCAACGATCGGGCCGAACACGATCAGCGCGATCAACCCGGCAAGAATCGCATCGACCAGGCTCTTCTTGAGATCCAGAGACTTGTTTTGAATGGCTGAGGACTTGAGATCCAGAGACTTGCTATGAATGGCTGAGGACATGCTTACACCTTTGCCACGTGTGGGCGACCGAGTAGCCCTTGTGGTCGAAAAATCAGAATCAGCACCAACAAGGAGAAGGAGAACACGTCCTTGTAGTCGGTGTTGACCATGCCGGAGAACTGCGCCTCGGCCACGCCGAGAATGATGCCGCCGAGCATCGCGCCGGGCAGCGAGCCGATGCCGCCGAGCACGGCGGCGGTGAACGCCTTGATGCCGATGATGAAACCGGCATAGAAGTCGAAGGTGCCGTAGTTCATGGTGATCAGCACGCCGGCCAATGCGGCCATGGCGGCGCCGATGACGAACACGTAGGAGATCACCCGGTCGGTATTGATGCCGAGGATCGAGGCCATCTTGCGGTCCTGTTGGGTCGCCCGGCACATCCGCCCGAGCTTGGTGTGCTGGATCACGTAGGTCAGCACGCCCATGCCGACGAACGAGGCGATCAGGATGAAGACCTTGGTATAGGTCAGCTGCACATAGCCCTCACCGATATTCAGCTTGAGCGCGCCGTCGAGCAGCGTGGGCACGCCTTGCTGGCGTGCGCCCTGGCTGATCTGCACATAGTTCTGCAAGATCAGCGACATGCCGATGGCGCTGATCAGCGGTGCCAGCCGGGTCGAGTTGCGCAGCGGTTTATAGGCGATGCGCTCGATCACCCAGCCGTACACGGCGGTCACCAGGATGGTGAACAGCAGTGTGCCGAGGATCAGCAGCGGAAAGGATTCCAGGCCGAAGTAGGCCAATAGTGCCAGGGTGATGGCCGAGAGATAGGCGGAGATCATGTACACCTCGCCATGGGCGAAGTTGATCATGCCGATGATGCCGTAAACCATGGTGTAGCCGATGGCGATCAGGCCGTAGACCGACCCGAGGGTCAGCCCGTTGATCATTTGCTGCAGGAAAATACCGTCCATTGACTCAGTCTCGTCTGTTGGGGCAGCCGGCCTTGGGTTCGGCCGGCCTCCGCAAGTGAAATCAGACGGGTACTGCTGAATAACCTCGGCACTGATTGCAGCGGTGAACGGGGTTGACGACTCAGCAGCTCCCGGAAGGCACTAACGGCTCAGGCGCGGGTGGCGCCTGAGCGGTTAGCCGAGCTAGTGCTTACTGCTGGTGGTATTTGCCCTGCGCGTCCCACTCGTAGACCACGTAGTCGGAGACCTTCAGGTCGCCCTTCTGGTCCCATTCCTTCTTGCCCAGCACGGTCTGCACCGGATGGGTTTTCAGCCATGCATCGGCTTTGGCGGAATCGTTCGCGCCGGCGCCGTTGAAGCCCGCCGCCAATGCCTGCAACGTGGCGTAGGCATACAGGGTGTAGCCTTCCGGCTCGAAACCGCCGGCGCGGAACTTCTCGATCACCGGCTGGCCATCCGGAATCTTCCGCGGGTCGGCGCCGAAGGTCATCAGCACACCCTTGGTGTACTGCGGCCCGCCTGCGGTGGTGACCAGTTCGTCGGTGACTATGCCGTCGCCGGAGAGGAAGGTGGCGGTCAGGCCCTGCTCGCGCATCTGCCGCACCAGCGGGCCGGCCTCCGGGTGCAGGCCACCGAAGTAGACCACCTCGGCGCCGGAGGCACGAAGCTTGGTGACCAGGGCGTTGAAGTCTTTCTCGCCGCGGGTCAGACCCTCATAGAGCACTTCCTTCACGCCGCGCTTGGCCAGCTGGGCCTTGGTCGCATCGGCCAGACCCTGCCCGTAGGTGTCCTTGTCGTGAAGGATGGCGACCTTCTTCGCCTTCAGCGTATCGACTATATAGTTGCCGGCGACTATGCCCTGCTGGTCGTCACGCCCGCACATGCGGAACATGCCGGACAGGCCACGCTCGGTGACCACCGGGTTGGTCGAGCCGGGGGTCATGGCGATCACGCCCGCCTCGTCGTACACCTCGGAAGCCGGGATGGTCGAGGACGAGCAGAAGTGGCCGACCACGGCCAGCACCTTGTCCTGATCGACCAGGCGGTTGGCCACGGACACGGCCTGCTTGGGTTCGCAGGCGTCATCGGCCTTGACCAGTTTGATCTTTTCCCCATTGATGCCACCGGCAGCATTGATGTCCTCCGCTGCCTGGGAAGCACCGCGCCAATACTGTTCACCGAAGGATGCGTTGGCACCTGTGTGAGGGCCTGCGACACCTATCACTACGTCCGCCTGTGCGACGGCAGAGATTCCTAATGCAGTGGTAACTGCGAGAGCCAGAAAGCCTTTTCTGAAAATCTTCTGCGACATGGAGTTTTGCTCCTGAGGGGTTTGAGTTGCGCTCGTACATCGGGGAGTAACGAGAGCAAGTGGCGTGCCATTAATTTTTATAGTTTGAGATCGCCCTTAACGTCTTTTTTGTGCGCTGCTTACCTCGCATTAAGTGTTTTAAATCAGATACTTACTCTAATAAAACAGGAAACCGAAAACATCCCTGAACGCCGCACCGGCACAATCCGCCAATACGATAAGTAACAATAGACAGAGGGCTGATACTTGCACATGCCTGGTGCGCAATCTATTCGCTTGCGCACTGTTGCGATCCACCTGAAAAACCGTGAAAACCCCGCGCGACTCAAGCCAATTCCGCGTTAACCCCAGCCCCCCAAAACACCTGCCCCCAGTGCCGCACAGCTAGTCCGGAAAGATCACCGCCAAACCGACCTCAAGCTATCAAATAACGACACGCAAACATTGCCCGGCGTGGTACAGCGAGAAGCCCGCCTCGTACAAATAGCTGCGCAGACCGGCCGCGGTAACGTTCTGCATGGGCTGTAAGGGCATCGGTAACGCTTGCGCATCGCCACTCACCAAGTAATCGGCGAAGGCCTTGCCCACCACGCTGCCGGTGGTGACCCCGCGGCCGTTGTAACCGGTCACTGCGACCAGGCCCGGTGCCGGCTCGAATAGCCGCATCAGGTGATCCGGGGTGAAGGCGATGCAGCCGGTCCAGGTGCTTTCCCACTCCACGCTTCCCAGCTCGGGAAAGTAATGCTGCTGGATCCGATCGGCCCAGGCCCGCAGGAACCAGGCCGGCTTACTCGTACCACTGCCGAGGCTGCCCAAGAGCAAACGGCCCGCGGCATCCCGGCGAATACTGCTGAGCACTTGCCGAGTATCCCAGGCTCCTTGGCCGCCCGGCAGGATGCGCGCGGCCGCCTCGCCGCTGAGTGGTGCGGAGGCGACCTGATAGTAGAAACCGGGAAAGAAATTGCGCCGCAGCTCGGTCCACTCGCCCTCGGTGTAGGCATTCGAGGCGATCACCACCTGCTCGGCATTGACCGCACCGCGCTCGCTGATCACGCACCAGGTCGAGCCTTGACGCTCCAGGCGGGTGACCGGCGAATGATGGAACAGCGTGCCACCCAACTTGCTTACCGCCCTCGCCAAGCCGCTGGTGTACGCCATCGGATTCAGCGTGCCGGCGCGCCGGTCGAGCAAGGCCGCAGCAATCCGTTGCGTACCGGTCGCTGCGTGACAAGCCGCGCCCGTCAGCATCTCCACCGGCGCGCCACGGCGCTGCCATTGCCGGCAGCGGCTTTGCAGATCGGCCAGACCGCGAGCGTTATGCGCCATGTGCAATGTGCCTTCGCGGCGTGCCTGGCAGTCGATGGCATATTTGTCGATCAGCGCAAACACCAATGCCGGCGCCGCCCCCATGGTCGTCACCAGCTTGCTGCCGACCGCCTGGCCCAGCCCGGCCTCGACTTCGTCCGGGGCAATCCACATGCCGGCGTTGACCAGCCCGACGTTGCGCCCCGAGCCGCCATGGCCGGTTTCGTGGGCCTCCAGCACACAGACGCGTTTACCCTGTTCGAGCAGGTGCAGCGCGGCGGACAGCCCGGTGATGCCGGCGCCAATCACGCAGACATCGACCTTCAGCGCGCCGCTCAGGGCGTTGGCTGTCGGCCGCTCAGGTGTCAGTTGTTCCCACAGGCATTCTTGGCGCAAGGGCATTCGCGGATCCTTAAGATGACAACGAACTGTAGGAGCGGATTTATCCGCGATGCTTTTGCCGATATTCCGTAATCGCGGATAAATCCGCTCCTAGAACAATTCAAGCGAACGCGTTGCCCCGCGCCAGCGGCAGGCTCAATCGAAGCTAATACCTTGCGCCAAGGGTAACTCGTGGGAGTAGTTCACCGTATTGGTCTGCCGGCGCATATAGGCGCGCCAGGCATCCGAGCCGGACTCACGACCGCCACCGGTTTCCTTCTCGCCGCCGAAGGCGCCGCCAATCTCCGCGCCGCTGGGACCGATGTTGACGTTGGCGATGCCGCAATCGCTGCCGAGCGCCGACATGAACAGCTCCGCCTCACGCACATCGGTGGTGAAGATGCAGGAAGACAGCCCCTGCGGAACGGCGTTGTTCAAGCGCAGCGCTTCGTCGAAATCGCGGTAGCCGATCACGTAGAGGATCGGGGCGAAGGTTTCCGTGCAGACCACTTCGCTCTGCTCCGGCATTTCGACTATGGCCGGCGCCACGTAATAGGCGTTGGGGAATTGCCCGGCCAGTTGCCGAGTACCGCCGAAGACCTTGCCGCCCTCGCTCAACGCCTGCTCCAGCGCATCCTGCATGCTGTCGAAGCCGTGTTTGTCGATCAGCGGGCCGACCAGGTTGCCTTCCAGCGGGTGACCGATACGCACCTTGGCGTAAGCGGTCTGCAAGCGGCTGACGATCTCGTCCTTGACCGACTCATGGGCGATCAGGCGCCGCAGCGTGGTGCAACGCTGCCCGGCCGTGCCGATGGCGCTGAACAGGATACCGCGTACCGCCAGATCGAGATCGGCGCTGGGCGCCAGGATCATCGCGTTGTTGCCGCCCAGCTCGAGAATCGAGCGGGCGAAACGGGCCGCCACTTTCGGCGCCACTTCACGGCCCATGCGGGTGCTACCGGTGGCACTGATCAGCGCCACGCGCGGATCTTCCACCAACGCCGCGCCCGCCTCCCGCGCACCGATCATGACTTGGCTGAGATAAGCCGGCGCCTCACTGAGTTGCTTGGCCACGCCATCGAACAGCGCCTGACAGGCCAACGCCGTCAGCGGCGTCTTCTCCGAGGGCTTCCACACCACCGAGTTGCCGCAGACCAGCGCCAGGGCGGTATTCCAGGCCCATACCGCGACCGGGAAATTGAATGCGCTGATCACCCCGACTACGCCAAGCGGGTGCCAGGTCTCGCGCATATGGTGGCCGGGGCGCTCGGAGGCGATGGTCAGACCGTAGAGCTGGCGCGACAAGCCGACGGCGAAGTCGCAGATGTCGATCATCTCCTGCACCTCGCCCAGACCTTCCTGGGTGATCTTGCCGGCCTCCCAAGACACCAGCTCGCCGAGTTCGGCCTTGTGCTGGCGCAGCGCCTCGCCGAACAAGCGGATCAGCTCGCCGCGACGCGGTGCCGGCACCTTGCGCCAGGCCTGGAATGCCTGCTCGGCGCGGCCGATCTGCTGCTCGACTTCGGCACGGCTTTGCAGCTGCACCGTAGCGATCCGGCTGCCGTCGATGGGCGTGTGGACGGCATGACTGCCCTGTTGATAACGCTGCGGGGCGACGCCCAACTTATCGAGCAATGAGGCAACCATGGGCTCTCCACCTGAAGTGATTGAGTAATGAGGGGGCAATGACAGCAGTAATAGCTGGACTGTTGCGCGCCAACAAACGACCTTTACTCCAGATATCATTCCGTTTAGTCATGCTTAAACCTTCCCCAATCCAATGAGGCTCGCCATGCTCAAGCGTCACCTGCCCTCGCTGACCGCCCTGCAATGCTTCGAAGCCGTGGCGCGCCACCTGAGTTTCACCCGCGCCGCGGAAGAGCTGAGCCTGACCCAGAGCGCCGTGAGCAAGCAGGTCGCGCAACTCGAGGAGCTGGTTCAGCACCTGCTGTTTCGCCGCGTGCGCCGCAGCCTGCAACTGACGCCCGCCGGCTCGCTGTATCTGGTCGAGGTGCGCAAGATCCTCACCCAGGTGGAGATGTCCACTCACTACCTGCGCTCCTACGGCGGCGAGACCGAAGTGCTGCGGGTTTCCACCCTGCTGACCTTTGGCTCGCGCTGGCTGATCCCGCGGCTCAAGGGCTGGCGCCTGCGGCATCCGAATATCCACCTGGATGTACGCCATGAGCTGGAGCCCGACGACCTGGCGCAAGGCCGCAGCGACGTGGCCTTCTTCTTCGGTCAGAGCGCGCGGCCCGGGGCCGAGTGCATCAGATTATTCGGCGAGGAAATGGTCCCGGTCTGCGCGCCCAGCGCTTTGCCGGCCGAACCTTTCAGCGATCCGACCCAGTTGACCGAACTGGTGCTGCTGCAAAACGCGACCCGCCCGGAGGCCTGGCACGAATGGTTCCAGAGCCAGGATCGGCATACCGAACACAGCTATCACGGGCCACGTTTCGACACCTTCTACATGTGCATCCGCGCCGCCCAGGTCGGCTGCGGTGTCGCGCTGTTGCCGCGGTTCCTGGTGGAAGAAGAGCTGGCCGAAGGCAAGCTGGTGATCCCTTGGCAGCACAGCCTGGCGAGCAGCAATGCCTACTACCTGGCCTATGCCGAACAGGCCGCCGAGGTGCCGAAGGTGCGCGACTTTGTGCGCTGGATACTCGAACACCTCGAGGTGCCGCCAGAGCTGTAGGCGGCGTTACCCTGCCGACGGCTGCCGGCTGCCGGCTGCTCGCTGGCGCACGAAGACCGCAGCGGCCAACAAGAATAAATGGAATGAACCCGGCGTTTTTTTTCACTTGCCGCTCACGCCTGAGCCGGCTTTTATACAGGCTCGCCTTCACCGTCAGAGCCGCCGACACCATGCCCACCTCCACACGCCTGCTTAACCTGGTCGCCTCGGTCATTGGCCAACCCGCCGCCGACTGGGTCTTCGCCCACGTCGAAATCCCTGAAGGGCTGCAGGGTTTCGCCAATAGCGAGCAAAGCCTGCACCGCGCCTGGCTGGCCGAGGCGCTCAACCTCTGTTTGTTCCACAAGCTGGTGGAGGCCGTGCCCGCCGGCCGAACTTATGTAGAAGAACAGCTTATGCAGGGCCGCCAGGTGAACTTCGACCACGGCGCCATTCGCACCGTCGACTGGCCGGAGAACGGTGACTTGCCACGCGGCCGCCAAGCCTTCACCCGCCTGCTGGAGCCGCTGGGCTTCACCGATGTGCGAACCTACCCGCTGACCAAGCTGAACATGACCGGCTATGCCTATCGACAGCAGGACTTGCCGGCGGAAATCGCCCAGTTCTTCGTCTCCGAGTTGCATCCGGGGCGCTTCGGCGAAGCCTTCCAGCAAGCGGTCAGCCGCGTCGTCGAGAGCAGCTGCGACCCGCTGCAAACCGAGCATCTCAGCATCCTCAAACGCCTGCGCCAGACTCGCCACTGCAGCCAGGAGCAAGCACAGACCCTGCTGCCGGCGCTGTATCGGGCCTTCGACTGCCAGCATGCCGTGGTGCGGGAAAGCGACTATCGACTGCTGCTCAGGGAAAGCGCGGAAATGGCCTGGATCGCCACCGAAGGCAATCGCTTCAACCACCTCACCGACCGGGTCGGCGATCTCGAACGGGTGGTCGCAGAGCAAAGGGCCAAAAACCGGCCGATGAAGGACAGCATCGAAGTCTCCAGCTCAGGGCGGGTCATGCAAACCGCCTACAAGGCGGTGCAGGTGCAGCGGACTTTTCTCGATGCCGCCGGCCAGTGCGTCCAGCGTGAAGTACCGGGCTCCTTCGTCGAATTCATTCAACGCGAGATCGACGACGAGACGGGTCAACTCGATCTGCATTTCGACAGCAGCAATGCCCAGGGCATCTTCAAGATGACCGATTCGCGCAGCGCTCGCTGACAGTAGGGCGTACTCGCGAAGCAGTACGCCAGCCGCCCAATCAGCAATGGCGGGCTGTTCGCTGCGCTCCCGAGGCCGCCCTACAGAGCTATCGCCACCATTGAGCCAATCAACAGGCGTTAAGCCCATCTGCGGCCTTAGCATGGCGGCAGCGCTACTATTTTGTAGAAGCCCACCTGTTTGGAGAAGCCCACATGCACCTCACCGACTTGATGCGCAGCCTGCTCGCCGCTTATGCCTGCGGCGCCAGTGGTGCCTGCCCGGATGAACGACACCCCGCCTAACGCTTGGTCGCCGACACCGCAACCATTACTCTGTGGGCATTCCCAAGCCGAGCCGAGGCAGGCGCCTAGTCGAGGATGGACGGTTCAGAGGGGTTGCAGGCCATGAGTAAGAGGAACCTCCTGCTAGGCAGCGGAGTGCTGCTAGTCGCCCTGCTGGCCTGGCCTGCGGTGAAGCTCCTGTGGTCTGGCTATGGCGACTTCGCCTGCTCCATCTACCCGCCTGGCTGCCCTCTGGCCTCACGCTCGGCCAACCTCGATCTCGTGCACATCACACTCTCGACCGGCACGGCCAAGGGCAGTGAGTTCAGCGCGGCGCCAGAAGGCAGCGCGCGACGGATCGTCAAGTTGGACATACCGCGCGCCTACTTGAGCTGGACTCCCTACATCCACGAGCAGCCGCAGCACGGCATCGAGTTCGATGCCGGCGGCCCAGACCTGGCGCCGCTGAGCCTATGGATGCAGCAGCTCAATGCGGGCGGCGCGAGCCCGCGGGGAACGCAGGCTGCCAGACACCGGTTAACACAACGGGTCAAAATCACACTGAGCCTAACGCTCGACTCGAATCAGCCTAGCTGCCTGGGCGACTTCTGTGGCAACACGCCCGTGGAAAGAGGCCTGAACTACGAGACCGGCACTATCTTCACCGAAGAAGTCAGCAGTGCCGCGGATAGCTTTCGCATCTTCCGCAGCGCCCCGCCACCGGCACAAGGCTCGGCCTGGAGCGACCAACAGTTGCTGATTGCCAATCCTGGGCAGACTGCGGAGTTGCTCTACATGGTCTGCGACATCGACCCGCAAGCCGCGTTCAGATGGTGCCGGGCCAACAGCATGCTGGATAAGGATCTAGCCCTTACTTACGAGTTCGAAGCGTCTCGACTGGGTCAGTTTCAACAGTTGGATAAGCAGGTTAGAACCCTGGTCAAAGGCCTGATTATCTCGGATCAGAGCTTCCCCGAATCACCGCAATAACCCCTCGCCCGGCATACGGCGCAAGCTCCTCCGTTTAATTGCGCCGTACCCAATCCAGGCAGCGCCACTGCCGGCCCAGTCGCAGCTAGCTCGCTTGCTGCATGATCACCGTCTGCGCCGGCATTGGCGCCGGGAAGCCACCTTCGCCGAGGGCATCTTTGATCGTTTTGTTGGCGTCGAAATACACCTGCCAGTACTGGTCGTTATGGCAGTACGGACGCACAGCCAGCACCGGACCGAGCAGATTGAACTCGAGGATCTCGACATCCACCGCAGGGTCGGCCAGGACGTTGGGGATCGCGGCGATACGGCCTTTCAGCAGCGCGATGGCCGCCTGGTAGTCCGCCGCGCCCGACAGCTGCGCCTTCAACTCCACCCGGCGGAAGGGGTTATGGGAGTAGTTCTGGATGTTGTCGGAGAAGATCTTGTTATTGCCGACCAAGGTCAACACGTTGTCCGGGGTGTTGATCGCGGTGGCGAACAGGCCGATTTCGACCACGGTGCCGGTCACGCCGCCGGCGCTAATGAAATCGCCAACCTTGAACGGCCGCAGCACGATGATAAAACCGCCCGCCGCCAGGTTCGCCAGCAGCCCGGACCAGGCCATACCGATGGCCAGGCCGACCGCCGCCAGCAACGCCGCGAAGGTCGTGGTCTGCACCCCGAAGAAACCGAGGATACCGATCACCAAGATGATGTTCAGCGTCACGGTGATAAAGGAGCCAACATAGCGCAGCACGGTCGGGTCGACCCTCTGCCGGCCCAATGACTTCTGCACCAGACCGACGGCGAAACCGATCAGCCAGCGGCCGATCACCCAAAATGCAACCGCCGAGAGAATCTTGATGGCAAACGCCGCGCCGTACTGCGAAGCCAGATTGACCAGCGAGTTGAATTTTTCCGTACCCACATTAACGATCGTTGTTTCGTCCATGGTTATGCGCCTAGTGCTGGGGAATGACTCAAAAAAGCTAGCACGCCAAACGCCGGCTGGCGGGAAACTTAAGCGCCGCGGATAAGGCCGCAGAGCGGTTAGCAGGGCCGCTGGCAGGGCTGTGCGGCGCTAAACCCTGGCAAACCCAGCGGCGCCGGAGCCCGGATCTGGCTGCTGAGGTGCGCTAGTCGGAGCGTTCCGGGGCTTTTGCGCGGATAATCGCGTTTTAATCGGAGTGAATCGTCGAGAACAAGCCAAAGTCGAAGGACTCACTGGCATAATCCATCCAACATCGCCCCACGAGAGAGGATCACCAATGGCCAAACCTAATTATTCCTTCGCCAAGCGTCAGCGCGATCTCGCCAAAGAGCAGAAGAAAGAGGAAAAACTGCAGCGCAAAAACGCCGCTCAGGCCGAACAGGCACAACTGGAGCAAGCCGAGTCGTCCGCCGACGAAGCTGCCGATCAAGCGCCGGCCGACGAAGCCCCTAGCGCCTGATCCCCGAGGCAGGGTTGAGACGGCTAAGCCCAGGCTTGGATCCCACCCGGCACTCTGCGACTCACCCGCGCACGACCGTCAACAACCCTTCGGCGCCGCTCTCGCGCAACTCGAAATGCAAAGCGCACAATGCAAAACGCCAGCCCTAAGGCTGGCGTTTTGCTGATCGCGGCGAATTAACGCGGCACGACGGGCCGTTTCACTGGCTTCTTGCCTTTCCCCTTGCTCGCATCGGCACGGGCCTTGGCTTCTTCCTTACCCTTGGCGAAAGCGGCAGCCTTGGCGGCCTCGCGCTTGTCCCAGGGGTTGCTGCCGTCACTGCCGCGCGGGGGTAAGCCGGTGTGCTGGGTCAACAGCGTCTGGGTCTTACCGACCTTGTGGCTGCCGGCCGGGGTGGAGTTCTTGCGCCGTGCGCTCTGGTAGCTGTCGGTGGCCGGCTGATGCAGCGGGATCAGCTGGTTCTTGCCTGGGCCGATCAGGTCGGCACGGCCCATGCGGGTCAGCGCCTCACGTAGCAGCGGCCAGCCTTTCGGGTCGTGGTAGCGCAGGAAGGCCTTATGCAGGCGGCGCTGCTGCTCGCTCTTGACGATGTTCACCGTGTCACTCTTATAGGTGACCTTACGCAGCGGGTTCTTGCCGGAGTGGTACATGGCGGTGGCGGTGGCCATCGGCGAGGGATAAAAGGCCTGCACCTGATCCGCCCGGAAGCCGCTGCTCTTGAGCCACAGGGCGAGGTTCATCATGTCCTCGTCGGTGGTGCCGGGATGCGCGGCGATGAAATAGGGGATCAGGTACTGCTCCTTGCCCGCCTCTTTCGAGTACTTCTCGAACATCCGCTTGAACTTGTCATAGCTGCCGATTCCCGGCTTCATCATCTTGTTGAGCGGACCCTCCTCGGTGTGCTCCGGGGCGATCTTCAGGTAGCCACCGACGTGGTGGGTGACCAGCTCTTTGACATACTCCGGCGACTCGACCGCCAGGTCGTAACGCAGGCCGGAGGCGATCAGGATCTTCTTCACGCCCGGCAGTGCACGGGCGCTGCGGTACAGCTGGATCAGCGACGAGTGGTCGGTATTCAGGTTCTCGCAGATGCCTGGGAACACGCACGACGGCTTGCGGCAGGCGGACTCGATCTCCGGGCTCTTGCAGGCGATGCGGTACATGTTGGCGGTCGGCCCGCCGAGGTCGGAAATCACGCCGGTGAAGCCTGGGACCTTGTCGCGTATCTCCTCGATCTCGCGGATGATCGAGTCTTGCGAACGGTTCTGGATGATCCGCCCTTCATGCTCGGTGATCGAGCAGAAGGTACAGCCGCCGAAGCAGCCACGCATGATGTTCACCGAGAAACGGATCATGTCGTAGGCCGGGATCTTCTCCTTGCCGTAGGCCGGGTGCGGAATGCGCGCATAGGGCATGCCGAACACGTAGTCCATCTCATCGGTGGTCATGGGGATGGGTGGCGGATTGAACCAGACATCCACCTCGCCATGCTTCTGCACCAGCGCACGGGCGTTGCCCGGGTTGGTTTCCAGGTGCAGCACGCGGTTGGCGTGGGCGTAGAGCACCGCATCGCCGCGGACCTTCTCGAAGGACGGCAGGCGGATCACCGTCTTGTCGCGGGTCAGCCGGGGGTTCGGCAGCAACTGCACGACCTTGGCTTCCTGCGGGTCTTCGACCGGGCCCTTGTCCTGCTCGATGGCGCAGGCCTGGGTGTCCTGGGTGTTGACGTAGGGGTTGATGATCTTGTCGACCTTGCCCGGCCGGTCGATGCGGGTGGAGTCGATCTCGAACCAGCCTTGCGGGGTATCGCGACGGATAAAGGCGGTGCCGCGGATATCGGTGATCTCTTCGATCTTCTGGCCGTAGGACAGGCGCTGGGCGACCTCGACTATGGCGCGCTCGGCGTTGCCGTACAGCAGAATGTCGGCGCAGGCATCGATCAGGATCGAATGGCGAACCTTGTCCTGCCAGTAATCGTAATGGGCGATGCGGCGCAAGGAGGCCTCGATCCCACCCAATACGATGGGTACGTGCTTGTAGGCTTCCTTGCAGCGCTGGCTGTACACCAGGCTGGCGCGATCCGGACGTTTACCGGCCAGGCCGCCGGGGGTGTAGGCGTCGTCCGAGCGGATCTTCTTGTCGGCGGTGTAGCGGTTGATCATCGAGTCCATGTTGCCGGCCGCGACGCCGAAGAACAGGTTCGGCTCGCCGAGCTTCATGAAGTCGTTTTTGCTGGTCCAATCGGGCTGGGCGATGATGCCGACGCGAAAGCCCTGGGCCTCCAACAGCCGGCCGATGATAGCCATGCCGAAGGACGGGTGATCGACGTAGGCATCGCCGGAGACGATGATGATGTCGCAGGAATCCCAGCCAAGCTGATCCATCTCTTCCCGGCTCATCGGCAGGAAAGGTGCGGGCCCGAAACATTCGGCCCAGTACTTGGGATAGTCGAATAACGGCTTGGCTGCGTGCATGTCGGTGACCGATGGCGTTCAAGAGGAAAATCGCGGGCGCGGAATATAGCACAAATTTTAACCAAATCCGACCGTAGCGCTGGGCCTTAGCCGCGCCCACAGAAGCGAAAGAGTTTGTCTGACACTTTGCGATTACAGGCACGGCTTATGGTTATACTCGGCCGGAAATAATAGCGCCCGGCCCTATAGAGGCCGGGCATATGGAGCCTGAGCGGTGCGGTGTTTAATCTCCCTAAGCATCTTATTGTGCCTGGCCGGCATCGGCGGCTCGGCCAGTGCCGCCCCCATAGTGTTGGAACGCGCCAGCAGCGGCTTGTCGCTGAATGCACAGATCGAGCTGCTGGAAGATATCGGCGGCCAGCTGACGATCGACGACATGACCGACCCGGCGGTGCAGCAACGCTTCCAGCCAGCCGCCGGACGCACCAGCGTCGGCCAGAGCCGCCACCCCTGGTGGATCAAGCTGCAGTTGGCGCGCGCCAGCGACGTGACGCGCGACTGGTGGCTGGCGGTCGGCGCCGTCACCCTGCTCGACCTCCGCGTTTATCTGCCGGACGACCGTGGCGGCTGGACCCAGCGCCAGGCCGGCGAGCGGGTCGCCTATGCCGCTGGCCGCGACCATGACTACCGGCGCATGCTGTTCCGCCTGCCCGAACTCGGCGAGCAGCCGCTGACGCTCTACCTGCGCAGCTACGACCCAGCCGGCAACTCCTTCCCGCTGAACATCTGGCAACTGAGCGACCTGGAACGGCAAGCGACTCACGAGAACCTCGCCCTCGGCCTGATCTACGGGGTGATCCTCGCTCTCCTACTGTATAACCTGTTCATCCTCCTAGCCCTGCGCGACCGCGCCTACCTCTGGTACGTGCTGGCCACGACCGGCGGTCTGGTGTTCATCCTCAGCATGACCGGGCATGGCTTCCAATACCTCTGGCCGGACGCCGCAGTGCCCGTCTGGCTCGACCGCATCACCCTACCCTCGCTGTGGGGCCTGTTCGTCACCCGTTTTACCCAGGAACTGCTCTACACCAAACGCGGCCTGCCCTGGGCTCATCGCCTCCTCGGCGCCGGCTGCGCCCTCTACCTGGTGGCCCTGCTGATCAACGCCCTCGGCCTGCGCGCCGAGGCCGCGTTGCTGATCGCCCTGATCCCCATCGCGACCGTACCCACCGCCCTGATCAGTGCCGGCATCCGCTGGCACCAAGGTTTCTTCCCGGCGCGCCTCTACCTGCTCGGCTACGGCGCCATCCTCACCAGCACCGTGATCCTGCTGCTGCGTGCCGCCGGCATCATCCAGCCGGGCAACTTCACCGCCTACCTGTTCCCCCTGGCGGTGGCCGCCGAATCGATCCTGTTCTCCTTCGCCCTGGCCTACCGCATCCAGATTCTCAAGCAGGAAAAAGCCGCGGCACTGGAGCTGGCCGACCGCGAGAAAACCGCGCGCCTGAGCCAGATGCAGGCCAGCGCCGACGAGTTGCAGACGGCCGTGGCCCTGCGCACCGCCGAGCTGGCCGCAGCCAATCTGAACCTGTGCGAGCGTGAGCAGGAGTTGCAGCACGCGGCCTTCCACGACCCGCTGACCGAGCTGCCGAACCGCCGCTATCTGATCGGACGCGTCGAAGTGGCGCTGGCCGATGCGCAACGGCGCGCGGAGACGGTGGCCCTGATGCTGATCGACCTGGATCACTTCAAGCCGATCAACGACAACTATGGCCACGACGCCGGCGACCTGATGCTGCGAACCATCGCTCAGCGCCTGCGCCAGCATGTGCGCAGCAACGACATGGTGGCGCGCCTGGGCGGCGACGAGTTCGCCGTGCTGATCGGCGGGCCGGAGGCGGAACAGCATGCTCGCGAGATCGCCGAACGCCTGCTCGCCGAGCTGGCCCAGCCGGTGCTCTACGGCGCGGCGCGGCTGGTGGTGACCATCAGCATCGGGGTGGCGCTCTACCCACGGCATGGTGAGCAGTTCGCCAGCCTGTACAAGGCCGCCGACGGTACGCTGTACCAGGTCAAGGCTCGCGGCCGCTCGGGCTTCGCCCTGTGTGGCGCCGATGGCGAGCTGAGCAGCGACGCCCGCCTGCAACTGGATGTGCTGAAGGTGCCGAGCGGGCTGCTTTGAGGAGCTGTCTACGAGCGTCACATCCAGGCTGGGTTTCATGAGGTGCATCCATGCACCTCACCCTGCGGGCAGCTGAAGCTGTGCAAAACGGCTTTCCTGCCGTTTTGTCGCTTCGCTCTACCCAGCCTACGACGCTACCGCCGCCTTATGCGCGGTAGCGCCGCGGTACCCGGGCGCTGACCTTGGTCAACAGCTCGTAACCGATAGTGCCGCAGGCCTGGGCCAACTCATCGACCGGCAATTGCGTGCCCCACAGCTCGACCGCATCGCCCAACTGCGCCTCGGGACAATCGGTCAGATCGACCGCCAACATATCCATCGACACCCGCCCCGCCAACGGCACGCGCTGGCTGCGCACCACCAGCGGCGTGCCGGAAGGCGCATGCCGCGGATAACCGTCGGCATAACCGCAACTGACAGTGCCTATCCGCGATGGCCGCCGCGCGACCCAGCCGGCACCGTAGCCGACACTCTCGCCAACCGCGACGTCGCGCAGGCCGATCAGTTGCGCGGTCAGGCTCATGGCCGGGCGCAACCCCAGCTCCTTGGCCGTCAGCTCGGCAAAAGGCGTGGCGCCATAGAGCATGATGCCCGGCCGCAGCCAATCCATATGCGCCGCCGGGATGGTCAGGATGGCGGCCGAGTTGGCCAGCGAGCGCTGCTGGAAATCCAGATCGAGCAGATCGAGGAAGGCCTCCACCTGCTGCTCGGTGAGCGGATGACCGCGCTTATCGGCACAAGCGAAATGACTGAGCAGATTGAGCTCGGCGACCTGCGTCGCGCCAGCCAGACGCCCATGCCAATGTCGCAGCCGATCAGCCGTAAAACCCAGCCGGTGCATGCCGCTGTCGAGCTTGAGCCAGACATTCAGCGGCCCCGGTAGCTGCGCGGCGAGCAAGGCCTCGGCCTGCTCCGCCCCCTGCACCACCACATCCAGCGCCAGCTGCGCAGCGGCCTGGTACTCCGCCGGCTCGAAGCAGCCCTCGAGCAACAGGACCCGCGCCTCGGCATTCACCAACCGCACCTCGGCCGCCTCTTCCAGGCAGGCCACCGCAAAGCCATCGGCCTCCGGCAGGCTGCCGACCACCTCGCGCACACCATGCCCATAGGCATTCGCCTTGACCACCGCAAACGCCTCACGCCCCGGCGCGCAGCGCTTGGCGAGCGCGTAGTTATGGCGAATGGCAGCCAGATCGATGGTGGCGATTAGAGGGCGCATGGAGGGAAGTCCTTGAAACGAAGAAGACAGGATGCACTAGGTGGAATCCCGGCTCGCCGAACCGTAGCGAGCGCCACCCAGGCAAGAAGCCCGGAGCGTAGCAACCGCAGTGGACTTAATGTCCATGAGGATGACTCACTACGCTCGCCCTTCGGGCCGCCCTCTGGGCGTTCAACGGCCAGAGGCCATTGTGCGAGCACCGCGCGACACAGCCTGGGTGACGCGCAGTAGGTTCGGGCCGGTGATTACTCGTTGTCGTCGAAATTGTAGCTGCCTGGGGCAAGATTCTCGAAGCGGGTGTACTTGCCGAGAAACGCTAAGCGGATAAAGCCGATCGGGCCGTTCCGCTGTTTGCCGATGATGATTTCGGCAATGCCCTTGTGCTCGGTCTCCGGGTGATACACCTCGTCGCGGTAGACGAACATGATCACGTCGGCGTCCTGCTCGATCGCACCGGACTCACGCAAGTCGGAGTTTATCGGACGCTTGTTCGGCCGCTGCTCCAGCGAGCGGTTGAGCTGCGACAGGGCCACTACCGGGCAGTTGAACTCTTTGGCCAGGGCCTTCAAGGAGCGCGAGATCTCGGAAATCTCGTTGGTCCGGTTGTCACCGCCGGAACCCGGGATCTGCATCAGCTGCAGGTAGTCGATCATGATCAAACCCACCTCACCATGCTCGCGGACGAGCCGGCGGGTACGCGCGCGCATTTCCGAGGGGCTGATGCCGGCGGTGTCATCGATGAACAGCTTGCGGTCATTGAGCAGGTTGACGGCCGAGGTCAGGCGCGGCCAATCGTCGTCGTCCAGCTGCCCGGAACGCACCTTGGTCTGATCGATGCGCCCCAAGGAGGAGAGCATCCGCATCATCAGCGATTCGCCGGGCATCTCCAGGGAGTACACCAGCACCGCCTTGTCGCTACGCAGTACGGCGTTTTCCACCAGATTCATGGCAAAGGTGGTTTTACCCATCGACGGACGGCCGGCGACTATGATCAAGTCGGCCGGCTGCAGGCCGCTGGTTTTGTCATCGAGATCGGTGTAACCGGTGGACAGGCCCGTGATGCCGGCGCCGGTATTGAACAAGGTATCGATACGATCGATGGCCTTGGTCAGCAGAGCGTTGACGCCGACCGGGCCGCCGGTTTTCGGTCGCGCTTCGGCGATCTGGAAGATCTGCCGCTCGGCCTCGTCGAGAATCTCAGCCGCCGCCCGGCCTTGCGGATTGAAGGCGCTGTCGGCGATCTCGTTGCTGATGCCGATCAACTGGCGCAGGGTGGCCCGCTCACGGACGATCTGCGCATACGCCTTGATGTTGGCCACCGACGGGGTGTTCTTCGCCAACTCACCGAGATAAGCGAGGCCGCCGGTCTGGGAAGTCTGCCCTTCCTTGTCCAGCTGCTCGGACAAGGTCACGACGTCGAACGGCTGATTGTGGTCGGCCAGTTTGGCGATGGCGCGGAAAATCAAACGGTGGTCATGCCGATAGAAGTCACCGTCGGACACCTGGTCCAACACCCGCTCCCAGGCGTTGTTGTCGAGCATCAGGCCACCGAGCACGGCCTGTTCGGCCTCGATGGAGTGCGGCGGCACCTTGAGGGCGGCGGTTTGCAGATCGTACTGCTCGGGGGCGGAGATATCGTTCATGGCCACACGGAATCAGGGGTACAGAAAGACAAAAGGCACGACTCCGCTCACGCGGGGCCGTGCCCGATGTTAACCGCCCGGCACTCGAGGTGCTAGGCGATTGGTGTTGCTTAGGCAGCCACCACGATAACGCGGACGGTTGCTTCAACGTCGGAGTGCAGGTGCACAGCAACGTCGAACTCGCCAACATTACGGATAGTACCGTTCGGCAGACGAACTTCGCTCTTCGCCACTTCCACGCCAGAGGCGGTCAGGGCATCGGCGATGTCGTGAGTACCGATCGAACCGAACAGCTTGCCTTCGTCACCGGCGGTGGCGGTGATGGTCACCTCCAACTCAGCCAGTTGGGCGGCGCGAGCTTCAGCAGAAGCTTTCTTGTCTGCAGCCAGCTTTTCCAGCTCGGCGCGACGCACTTCGAACGCAGCAACGTTCGCAGCGGTAGCGGCGGTGGCTTTGCCTTGCGGCAGCAGGAAGTTACGGCCGTAACCGGCCTTAACGTTCACCTTGTCGCCCAGGTTGCCCAGGTTGGCGATTTTTTCCAGCAGGATGACTTCCATTTGGGTCTTACCTCTTAACTTTTAACCTTCACCGTTCGCAGGGCCGGCGCCGTTCTTGCGCGCCAGGCGTCCGCGAAAATCAATCAGACTGTCGACAATGGCCAATACCACGAGTAACGGATAGATCAACTGCATAAACAGCAGCAGGGTTACGTACAACCCGACCAGCCAGAACTTGCCTAGTCGCCCTTCAGCCACCAGCCCATGCAACAAGGCCAGCCCGGCGAACGCCAACGGCACGCTGCACAACGGTGTCAGCATCGCCAACTGCGACCCCAGACTGGGCCCCAGCAACATGCTCACCAGCAGCAACATCGCCAGCGGTGACGGCAGTCGCAGCGCGCGAAACTCGCGGCCAAAACCACCAGGGTTATACAACGCCGCCTGCCAATAACGCCCAAGCATCAGGCATAGCAGGCTGACGATCTGCAGCACAGCTGCCAACAATCCGGTCAGTACAGGCGCCAGCAAGGCATCCAGATGCGCTCGCTCATCCACCGATAACTGCTGGTGGAGCTCACCGAGTGCTTGTGGCAAGAGTTTCTGCAACTCCCCCACCAGCGCCTCGATGAATTCGCGGAACTCCGCACCCAAGACCAAGCCATACACCAGGCCTAAAGCCACGCTGCAAAGCAGCACACGAGTCCAGGACTGGCCGGCGCGCAACAACAACGCCAGCCCCAGCGACCCGAGCAGCACCAACAAGGTGCGCGGCTCGCCGAAATACCACCAGACCAAAGCCGGTAGCAGGGCCCAAACCAGGATGCCAACGGCATCGCTCAGACCGCGCCGCAGCAGCACCAGGCAACCTGCGGCAGCACTTAACCAGAACAGCAGCGGCAACGCCGCGGAACCCACCACTACGAGAGTGGCCTGCATGCGACCGCGCATGATGAACTCAGCTAAGGCGCGCATGCGATCTATCCCTTACTTCTTGTCGACCGTCCGGTCTCAGCGGCCGTGGCTGTCGGTGTAGGCCAGCAGGGCCAGGAAGCGGGCGCGCTTGATAGCGGTGGCCAGCTGACGCTGATAACGAGCCTTGGTACCGGTGATACGGCTAGGAACGATTTTGCCGGTTTCGGACACATAGGCTTTCAGAGTGTTGAGATCTTTGTAATCGATCTCCTTCACGTCTTCAGCGGTGAAACGGCAGAACTTACGACGACGGAAGAAACGTGCCATGAGAGTGGCTCCTCAATAGATCCGTGGATTACTCGTCAGCGTTATCGCTGTCGCTGTTGTCACTGTCATCGCCATCGACGGAGTCAGCGCTTTCAGGACGATCACGACGCTCGCGGCGCTCGCTACGATTTTCCTCAGCCTTGAGCATCTCGGACTGGCCGGTTACGGCTTCGTCGCGACGGATGACCAGGTTACGGATCACGGCATCGTTGTAACGGAAGTTGTCTTCCAGCTCAGCCAGGGCCTTGCCGGTGCACTCAACGTTCAGCATCACGTAGTGAGCCTTGTGAACATTGTTGATTGCGTAGGCCAGCTGACGGCGGCCCCAATCTTCCAGGCGGTGAATTTTGCCGCCGTCTTCTTCGATCAGCTTGGTGTAACGCTCAACCATGCCGCCGACTTGCTCGCTCTGGTCCGGGTGAACCAGAAAGATGATTTCGTAATGACGCATAAATGCTCCTTACGGGTTGTAGCCTGCCGCCAAAAGCGGTCAGACAAGGAGTGAATGACACTGTGTGTCTTGCCGAACTGAAAGGCACATAAGCGCCTGCCGTCACGGCAAGGGGCGCCATTCTAGAGAAGGGCCCTGGGCCGCGCAAGGCAATTGGTGATTATTTGAACAGCAGGCTCAGGCTAGACCAGGGCTTTGGAGCCGCCCTGACCTAGCCTCGAACAGACTTACTTCGGTGCCTTGGCGCGACGCTGACGCATGGCCTCGAACAGGCAGACGCCCGTGGCGACAGACACGTTGAGGCTGCTGACGCTACCGGCCATCGGCAGACGCACCAGGTAATCGCAATGATCGCGAGTCAGCCGGCGCATGCCCTTGCCTTCGGCACCCATGATCAAGACGGTCGGGCCGGTCATATCCTGCTGATAGAGCTCCTGCTCCGCCTCGCCCGCCGTACCGACCACCCACAGACCGCGCTGTTGGAGTTTTTCCAGGCTGCGCGCCAGATTGGTCACGGCCACCAGCGGGATCACCTCCGCCGCGCCACAAGCCACCTTGCGCACCGTGGGATTGAGGGTGGCCGACTTGTCTTTCGGCACGATCACCGCCAAAGCCCCCGCCGCATCGGCCGTACGCAAGCAGGCACCGAGGTTGTGCGGATCGGTCACGCCGTCCAGCACCAGCAACAACGGCGGGCCTTCGGCGCGATCCAGCAGCTCCTCGAGCATCGCCTCGCCCCACACCTGGCTGGGGCTGACCTCCGCCACCACGCCCTGATGCACACCCTCGACCCAGGCATCCAGCTCACGGCGCTCGGCCTGGCCTACCGACACACGCGATTGCGCCGCCAGCTCGATCAGCACCTGTACGCGCGGATCATTGCGACCCTCCGCCAGCCAGATCTGCTTGACCCGCTTGGGGTGATGGCGCAGCAGCGCCTCTACGGCATGCACGCCGTAGATTTTTTCCAACTGACTCATGACTTGGCCTTAGGTTTACGCGCCCCGCCGCTCTT
Source organism: Pseudomonas sp. 2FE (assembly GCF_005503735.1). Taxonomy (NCBI): domain Bacteria; kingdom Pseudomonadati; phylum Pseudomonadota; class Gammaproteobacteria; order Pseudomonadales; family Pseudomonadaceae; genus Pseudomonas; species Pseudomonas sp. 2FE. The sequence goes on from NZ_SCMO01000006.1 coordinate 119,408, forward strand.
CCCGGCGGGCGCAGAGCCGGACTTGGCCGGCCCTTTACGATGACTGCTTGGCTTGCCCGGCTTGGCTCCGTTTTTGGCTGGCGCGGCAGCACCCGCCTTAGCCTTGCCTGAGCGACCGCCGCCCTTGGCCTCGGCCAGCAGCGCCTGCTTCACCTCACGGCTTTTTCTCACATCGGTATTGGCCAGGAGCGCATCGCCCTGGGCCGAGGCGGTCTTCTCCGCCCGCTCGCGACCGCCTTTAGCGGCAGGCGCAGCGCCACGGCCCTTACGACCGATCGGCGCATCCATCACGCTTTGCGCCAGCTCGAAGTCGATCTTGCGCTCGTCCAAATCGACGCGCATCACCCGCACGTCGACACTGTCGCCCAGACGGAAGCTGCGCCCCGTACGCTCGCCAGCCAGGCGATGATGGACCGGGTCGAAGTGGTAGTAGTCGCCCGGCAACGCCGTGACATGCACCAGACCCTCGACGTAGATGTCTTTCAACTCGACGAACAGACCAAAACCGGTCACCGCGGTGATCACGCCCGGGAAGGTCTCGCCGACGCGATCTTTCATGAACTCGCATTTGAGCCAGTTCACCACATCGCGCGTGGCCTCATCCGCGCGCCGCTCGGACAACGAGCACTGCTCGCCCAGTTGCTCCAGCGCCGGCTCGTCGTAGGGGTAGATCCGCGCCTTCGGAATCGTCATCGCGCCTGCGCGCTTAACGTGTGGTGTATCGGCCTTGGAGCGAATCACGCTGCGAATCGCACGGTGGGTCAGCAAGTCCGGATAGCGGCGGATCGGCGAAGTGAAGTGGGTATAGGCCTCGTAATTCAAGCCAAAGTGGCCCTGGTTGTCGGCGCTGTACACCGCCTGGCTCAGCGAACGCAGCATCACCGTCTGAATCAGGTGATAGTCCGCACGCTCGCGAATGCTCTCGAGCAAGGCCTGGTAGTCCTTGGGCGACGGGCCTTCTTTGGCCTTGCCACGGTGCAAGGACAAGCCGAGCTCGGTCAGAAAGGCCTTCAGCTTCTCCAGGCGCTCTGGCGGCGGGCCGTCATGCACGCGATAGAGTGCGGGGATTTCGTGCTTCTTGAGGAACTCTGCGGTGGCCACGTTGGCGGCCAGCATGCACTCCTCGATCAGCTTGTGCGCATCGTTACGCGTGGTCGGACGGATTTCCGCGATCTTGCGGCCCGAGCCAAAGATGATGCGGGTTTCCTGGGTCTCGAAATCGATGGCCCCACGCTCGTGGCGCGCCGCCAGCAACACCTGATAGAGCGAATAGAGCTGCTTGAGGTGTGGCACGACGTCCGCGTACTCGCTACGCAGTTGCTTGGCTTCAGCGCTTTTCGGCTGCTCCAGGATCGCGCTGACCTTGTTGTAGGTCAGCCGCGCATGGGAGTGGATCACCGCCTCATAAAACTGATAGTCGGTCATTTTGCCGGTTTTCGAGATGGTCATCTCGCAGACCATGGCCAGCCGATCGACCTGCGGATTCAGCGAGCACAGGCCATTGGACAGCTGCTCCGGCAACATTGGCACCACGCGCTCGGGGAAATACACCGAGTTACCGCGTACCTGGGCCTCTTCATCCAGAGCCGAGGCGATTTTGACGTAGTGGGAAACGTCGGCGATGGCCACATATAAGCGCCAGCCACCGGAGAACAGGCGCCAATTGCTGCCGTTCTTCTCGCAAAACACCGCGTCGTCGAAGTCGCGCGCATCTTCACCGTCGATGGTGACAAACGGCAGATGACGCAGATCGACACGCTTCTCCTTGTCTTTCTCTTCGACCTCCGGCTTGAGCTTGGCGGCTTCTTTGAGCACGACCTCCGGCCACACATGGGGGATGTCGTAGCTACGCAGCGCGACGTCAATCTCCATCCCCGGCGCCATGTAGTTACCCACCACTTCGACCACATCACCCTGGGGCTGGAAGCGCGGGGTCGGCCAGTGGGTGATTTTCACCTCAACGAACTGACCCTGTTTGGCGTTGGCGTTACGCCCCGGCGTGACCAGCACTTCCTGCTGGATCTTCGGATTGTCGGCAACCACGAAGCCGATGCCGCTTTCTTCGTAGTAGCGACCGACGATGCTTTCATGGGCCCGGGCAATCACTTCGACAATCGCCCCCTCGCGGCGACCACGCCGATCGAGGCCGGAAACTCGCGCCAAAGCACGGTCGCCATCGAATACCAAGCGCATCTGCGCAGGGCTCAGGAACAGGTCATCGCTGCCGTCGTCGGGGATGAGGAAGCCGAAGCCATCGCGATGGCCACTGACGCGACCGAGGATCAGATCGAGCTTGTCCACCGGCGCATAGGTGCCGCGGCGGGTGTAAATCAACTGGCCATCGCGCTCCATCGCACGCAACCGACGACGCAGGGCCTCCAACTGCTCTTCAGTGGTGAGGCCAAATTCTTCCACCAGTTGCTCGCGGTTCGCCGGCGAGCCGCGATCGGCGAGGTGCTGCAGAATCAGCTCGCGACTGGGGATGGGGTTTTCGTATTTTTCCGCTTCACGGGCGGCCTCGGGATCGAGGGATTGCCAATCGGCCATTAGAGAGAGTTCGCCTTATCTATATAAAGTATTTTTGCCATGCGCCTATTGAAGCGCGAAAACGCTATCTTGGTCTGCCCGATGGCATGAATAAAGTTTTTTTTCACATCAGGGGTTTACAACCTTTCAGCTGGTCCGTATATTTCGCGCCCACAACGACGGCAAACGTTGTTGTAGTTGAAAGTAGATGAGCAATCAACGAAATCAACGCCCAGGTGGCGGAATTGGTAGACGCACATGGTTCAGGTCCATGCGGTGGCAACATCGTGGAAGTTCGAGTCTTCTCCTGGGCACCAATTACATACCAAGGATCTACCAATCCTTGGAAACAGAGAAACCGGCCTAGTGCCGGTTTTTTTGTGCCCGCGAATCGACACAGCACTTGCACACCTCCGCCGAAACGACCCTACGGCAATATCGCCCCACAAAAAACCGAGCACCTGCAAAGCCTCGCCAGCCTGCGCGACAGCCCCCTAAAACGACAAAGGGCCGCACATGGCGACCCTTTGTCAGATTACAGCACTCAGGCGAACGGATGACGCAGCACTATGGTCTCGTTGCGATCCGGGCCGGTGGAGATGATGTCGATCGGCGCGCCGACCAACTCCTCCACACGCTTGATATAGGCCCGCGCATTGGCCGGCAGCTCATCCAGGCTCTTCGCCCCCAGCGTCGACTCGCTCCAGCCCGGCACCTCCTCGTACACCGGCTGCAGGCCGATATAGCTGTCAGCATCGGTCGGCGCATCGATCACGGCACCGCGCTCATTCTTATAGCCGACACAGATGCGGATAGTCTCCAGACCATCGAGCACATCGAGCTTGGTCAGGCACAGGCCGGAAATGCTGTTGATTTCGATCGCGCGACGCAGGATGACCGCATCGAACCAGCCGCAGCGACGTGCACGGCCCGTGGTCGCACCGAACTCATGACCACGCTTGGCCAGGAAAGCGCCCACCTCGTCGAACAGCTCGGTCGGGAACGGGCCAGAACCAACCCGGGTGGTGTAGGCCTTGGTGATGCCGAGAATGTAATCCAGATACATCGGGCCAAAGCCGGAGCCGGTGGCGATGCCGCCGGCGGTGGTGTTGGAGCTGGTGACGTAGGGGTAAGTACCGTGGTCAATATCCAGCAGCGAGCCTTGAGCCCCCTCGAACATGATGTCCTTGCCGTCACGACGCAGGTCGTGAAGCACAGCCGTCACGTCAGCCATCATCGGCCTCAGCAGCTCGGCATATTCCATGCACTCATCCAGGGTTTTCTGGAAGTCGATCGCCGGCTCTTTGTAATAGTTGACCAGCACGAAATTGTGATAATCGAGCAGCTCGCCGAGTTTGGCGGCGAAACGCTCGCGGTGGAACAGATCACCGATGCGCAGGCCGCGCCGGGCCACCTTGTCCTCGTAAGCCGGGCCGATACCACGGCCGGTGGTACCGATCTTGGCTTCGCCACGGGCTTTCTCGCGCGCCTGGTCCAGCGCCACGTGATAGGACAGAATCAACGGGCAAGAAGGACTGATACGCAGGCGCTCACGCACCGGCACACCTTTTTCTTCCAGCTTGATGATCTCGCGCATCAGCGCATCCGGCGCGACTACCACGCCGTTACCGATCAAGCACTGCACGCCTTCGCGCAAAACGCCAGACGGAATCAGGTGCAGCACAGTCTTCTCGCCGTCGATCACCAGGGTATGACCCGCGTTGTGACCGCCTTGATAACGCACCACGGCAGCGGCATGCTCGGTTAGCAGATCGACGATCTTGCCTTTGCCCTCATCACCCCACTGGGTGCCCAGGACTACGACATTCTTACCCATAACACTTGTCCTCTTCGCGGAAGCTTGATGCCGGCCGCGGCCGGCGGAAAAACTTAAGAAGCCAGCGGCACGACCTGCCAGCGCCCATCATTCAGCACCAACTGACGATCACAGCCGGCCTCGTGCGCAGCAGCCACATCCTGGCCAGGCAGCGCTTGAACCACACGGGAATTCTCGCTACGCAGCCGCTGCACGGCTTTCCATAGATAGAGATCATGGTTGTCCGGCGCCCAAATACCCGCGGCCGGCTCATCCAGCTCCATTTGCCCCAGGCTCACCAGGGTTTTCAGATCAGTGGAAAAGCCTGTCGCCGGGCGCGCCCGACCGAAATCCGCACCGATATCATCATAGCGACCACCCTGAGCGATCGACTGACCGACCCCCGGCACGAATGCCGCGAACACCACGCCGGTGTGGTAGTGATAGCCACGCAGCTCGCCGAGATCAAAATACAGCGGCACTTCCGGATAACGGCGGCTCAGCGTATCGGCGATGGCGATCAGATCATCCAGCGCGGCATGCACCTCATCCGGCGCCTCGACCAGACAAGCCTGAGCCAGATCCAGCACATCGCGATCACCGCAAAGCTCTGCCAGCGCACGCAACATCTTCCTCAGTTCGGACGGTAAAGCCTCGGTCAGCGCAGCCACTTCATCGACGGCCTTGCGCTGCAGCGCATCAAACAGTTGCTGCTCGACCTCGCCAGAAAGACCGGCTGCACGCGCCAGACCGCGGTAGATACCGACATGCCCCAGATCGATATGCACCTCCGGCACGGCAGCCTGCTCGAGCATTTCCAGCAGCAGGCTGATGACTTCAACGTCACTGGCCGGACTGGCATCGCCATACAGCTCGGCGCCCAACTGGATCGGGCTGCGCGAGGTGGTCAGGGCCCGCGGCTGAGCATGCAGAACGCTCCCCGCGTAGCAGAGGCGACTCGGCCCCTCACGCCGCAAGGTATGCGCATCGATACGCGCGACCTGTGGCGTGATATCGGCACGAAAGCCCATCTGCCGACCGGTCTGCGGATCGATCACCTTAAAGGTGCGCAGATCCAGATCCTGACCGGCGCCAGTGAGCAGCGATTCGAGGTATTCGATATGCGGCGTAACGACGAACTCATAGCCCCAGCGCTGGAATAGATCCAGGACCTGGCGGCGCGCCGCTTCAATGCGCGCCGCTTCCGGCGGCAGTACTTCTTCGATGCCATCTGGCAGCAGCCAGCGGTCTACCGTTGCCATTTCGCCATTCCCCTCTTGATCCGGGCGGCGAGCCGTTAGGCTCTAGTGAAGCCAATATAGGAGGGCCGTTCCCAGCAGCATGCTGGCTAGCCCGATTAGGCGCAGGTGGCGATCAGGCAGCTGCAACAACTGCGTGAACGTCTCGCGCCAACCTCGTGGATAAAGGAAGGGCAGGATGCCTTCCAGCACCAGCAACAGACAAAACGCTATGCCGAGTTCCTGCCACATGATTCCCACAGACGCAAAAAAGCCGGGATTTTCCCGGCTGGCCTATGATAACACGTTTCCTTAATCGGTCACCCCGGCGGACGACTGGCGCCCGCCGGAGCACTGATTACGGTTTGGACTTTTCCAGGTAGCGGAAGAAGTCGCTACTCGGGTCCAGCACCAGTACATCACGCTTATCCGCAAAGCTTTCACGGTAGGCGCGCAGGCTGCGATAAAACGCATAGAACTCCTGATCCAGACCGTAAGCCTTGGCGTAGATGGCTGCCGCCTTAGCGTCACCGTCACCGCGCGTCTCTTCCGCCTCACGGTAGGCTTCAGCCAGGATCACGCGCTTCTGCCGATCGGCGTCAGCACGAATACCCTCAGCCAACTCCTTACCCTTGGCGCGATGCTCACGGGCTTCACGCTCACGCTCAGAGCCCATGCGATCGAATACGCTGCGGTTAACTTCTTTCGGCAGGTCGATGGCCTTAACCCGCACATCCACCACTTCGATACCCAGCTCGCGCTGCGCCGCTTTGTTAAGGGTCGCGGTCACGTCAGCCATCAACGCATCACGCTCACCCGACACCGACTCGTGCAGGGTGCGCTTACCAAACTGGTCACGCAGCGAGGCTTCAAGGCGGCGCGACAGCCGCTCATCCGCAATCTGCTTAAGACCAGAAGTCGCGGTATAGAAACGCTCGGCGTCCAGCACTCGCCATTTGGCGAAGGCATCGACCATCAACGCCTTCTTCTCCAGAGTCAGGAAACGCGAAGTGGAGGAGTCGAGCGTCATCAGCCGGGCATCGAACTTGCGCACCTGGTTGACGTACGGAACCTTCGCATGCAGGCCAGGTTGCACGTCTGCCTGGACGATACGACCAAACTGCAACAGCACCGCGCGCTCGGTCTGAGCGACGATATAGAAGCAATTCCAAGCGACCAGCGCGACTACCACGCCGACAATCAGGGCGATCAGCGATTTATTGCTCATCAGCGAGTCTCCCTCGAACGCAGATCACGCTGCTGCAGCTCAGCACTCACGCGTGACCCCAGATCGCCACTCGCGGCGCTCGCAGGAACACTTGGAGCGGCAGTGCCACGGCTATCGATCATCTTATCCAGCGGTAGATAGAGCAGATTGTTCTGCCCCTGCTCGCCAGTCACCAACACCTTGCTGGTATTACTCATCAGCTCTTGCATGGTATCCAGATACAGACGCTCACGCGTGACGTCCGGCGCCTTGCGGTACTCGGCAACCAACTTGCTGAAGCGGTCGGCCTCACCGGTGGCGCGGGACACCACTTCATCGCGGTAACCGCTGGCGTCTTCGATCAAGCGCTGAGCCTGACCGCGGGCCTCGGGCACCACACCATTGGCGTAGGTTTCCGCCAGATTGCGCTCGCGCTGTTCGTCTTCACGGGCACGAATCACGTCATCGAAGGCTTCCTGCACTTCACGCGGCGCCGCGGCGCTCTGCAAGTTCACCTGGGTCACGGTGATACCGGTTTTATAGGTATCCATGAAACGCTGCAGGCGCTCCTTGACCTCGCTGGCCATCAGCTCACGACCTTCGGTCAGCACCTGATCCATCGCCGTGGAACCCACCACGTGGCGCACGGAGCTGTCCGTAGCCTGCTGCAAGCTAACTTCCGGCTGGTCAACGTTAAGCACGAAGTCCTGCAAGTTGCTGATCTTGTACTGCACAGTGAGCGGGACTTCGATGATGTTTTCATCTTCGGTGAGCATCTGCCCCTGCTTGCTGTAAGCACGCTCGCGGGTGACGTTCTCCTGATACTTACGATCAATCGGCGGGAAATAGAAATTCAGGCCCGGGCCGACCGTTTCGTAGTACTTGCCGAAGCGCAGCACAACGGCCTGCTCCTGCTCATCCACGACATAAACGGCGCTATACAGCCAAACAGCAGCCAGCAACCCCAGACCGATGGCGAGCAAGCCGAAGCCACCACCACTGCCCAAGCCGTCCCCGCCGCCACGTTTCTTACCGCTGCCGAACAGCCCATTCAGGCTTTCCTGCAACTTGCGGAAGGCTTCGTCGAGATCAGGCGGCCCCTTGCGGTCGCCGCCTTTGCGCCCACCCCAGGGATCCTGATTGTTCGAGTTGCCACCCGGCTCATTCCAAGCCATAGCGCTCTCCATACTGATAAAGCAAAGACGCACCCACGGCACGCCCGCCAATGCTACAGATGCCGGTCACTAGCAGCAAAGCCGCAGTCGCAGGCTTTATTGCAAAGTGTGTTGCTCGAGAAACTCTGACGGTTGCCAGCCTTCGCGACTGATTAACCGATGTAGCTCAACCCGCGGCACGCGAATCGCCAGCAGGCTACCGCCCTCCTCGTCATGCCCTTCGCTTTGCACAACACCCAAAGCAAAAAATTGTGCCCGCAGCCTACCAAGACGCTGCGGCAAACACAGGGTGCCGACAAACAAATCCTCACCCAGCAATTCGGCAATCGCCTGACGCAACAAATCCAGCCCCCGCCCATCACGAGCCGACAGCCAGACTCGCTGCGGTTTACCTTCGGCATCACGCTGAATCTGCGGCTCTACGCCTTCGAGCAGATCCAGCTTGTTGTAGACCTCGAGAATCGGCAGAGCTTCGGCGCCGATCTCGGAGAGCACCGCCATGACCTGCTCGATCTGCTGCATGCGCTCCGGCTCATGGGCGTCGATCACATGCAACAGCAGCTCGGAGTTGCTCGACTCTTCCAGGGTAGCGCGAAAGGCCTCGACCAGCTTGTGCGGCAGATGACGGATAAAGCCCACGGTATCGGCCAACACCACCGGCCCCAGATCATCTAGCTCCAGACGACGCAGAGTGGGATCAAGCGTCGCGAAGAGCTGGTCGGCGACGTAAACCTCGGACGCGGTCAGCGCATTGAACAGCGTGGACTTGCCGGCGTTGGTGTAGCCCACCAGAGAAACCGAAGGAATATCCGCACGCTTACGCCCGCGCCGCGCCTGCTCACGCTGGCTGCGAACCCGCTCGAGCTTTTGCTTGATCTGACGGATGCGCACACGCAGCAAACGGCGGTCGGTTTCCAGCTGAGTTTCACCTGGGCCGCGCAGACCAATACCGCCTTTCTGCCGCTCCAAGTGAGTCCAGCCGCGCACCAGCCGGGTACTCATGTGATCCAACTGGGCTAACTCAACTTGCAGCTTGCCCTCATGGGTACGTGCGCGCTGAGCAAAAATATCGAGAATCAGCCCGGTGCGATCAAGCACGCGACACTCGAACACGCGTTCGAGGTTGCGTTCCTGACTGGGCGTGAGGGTGTGATTGAAAATCACCAGATCGACCTGCTCAACCTTGATCAGGTCGCGTAACTCATCGACCTTGCCACTGCCGATCAGGTATTTAGCGGTCGGCCGATGACGCGGTACGCTAATAAACGCCACCGTGTCCGCACCCGCTGAAAGCGCTAGTTCCTGAAACTCCTGCGGATCTTCGCGCGCCTCGGGATCCTGGCCGTCCAGATGAACCAGGATCGCCCGCTCACCCCCTTCATGACGCTCGAAGAACAAGGCAGCCTCCTATCAGGCGTTACCTGGCTCGGCTTCGGCTTGCTCGCCTTCAGTCGCGCTAGGCAGACGAACCGGACGGCTCGGCACTACAGTGGAAATGGCGTGCTTGTAGACCATCTGGCTGACAGTGTTCTTCAGCAAAATCACAAACTGGTCGAAGGACTCGATCTGGCCTTGTAGCTTGATGCCGTTAACCAGATAGATCGAAACCGGTACGCGTTCCTTACGCAGGGTATTGAGGTAAGGGTCTTGTAGCGAATGCCCTTTTGACATGTGCCGCACTCCTTTGTGGGTCAATAGTTGTAGTAATAAAAAGTACATGACTTATGCCGTCTCCCCCCAAGGATAGACGGCTACAAGCAAGGTCTCAGTTCAATATGGAGACCGATGCCAAGTATTTCAAGGCGCGTGGCAGATTGTCGCAAGCCAGGCTGTCCAACCAATGTAGATCAGACCAGCTACGCAGCCAGGTGAACTGCCGCTTGGCCAATTGCCGCGTGGCAATGATGCCGCGCTCGACCATCTCCGCCCGATCTAGGTTGCCATCCAGATAATCCCAGACCTGGCGATAGCCCACCGCGCGAATCGCCGGCAAGCCCGCATGCAGGTCACCGCGCTTGCGCAGGGCTTCGACCTCTTCGATAAAGCCCTGTTCCAACATCAGCTGAAATCTTTCGGCGATACGCGCATGCAGCACCTGGCGCTGCGCTGGCGCTATCGCCAAGCGCGCCACAGTATAAGGCAATTGTTCGCGGCCTGATGCGTCTAAACCGGAGTTTTGCCCAGCCTGACGCTGACGATGTGCAGTCATCGTCAAGCCGCTGACACGAAAGACTTCCAGTGCACGGGTCAGTCGCTGCGGATCATTCGGATGGATACGCGCCGCCGATTCCGGGTCGACCGCCGCCAGCTCGCGATGCAGCGCCTCCCAGCCCTCGACTGCAGCGCGCGCCTCCAGCTCGGCACGCACCTGCGGATCGGCACCCGGCATATCCGCCAAGCCTTCCTGCAACGCCTTGTAATAAAGCATGGTGCCGCCGACCAACAACGGAACCCGCCCTCTGGCCGTGATGTCCGCCATGGCCGCCAGGGCATCGGCGCGGAACTCGGCGGCCGAATAGCGCTCAGCCGGGTCACGGATATCAATCAGGCGATGAGGAAACTCCGCCAGCAGCTCTTTCGACGGTTTGGCCGTACCTATATCCATACCCCGGTAGATCAACGCCGAATCGACACTGATCAGCTCGCAGGGCAAGACGCGGCTCAGCTCGATGGCCAAATCGGTTTTGCCGGCCGCGGTCGGGCCCATCAGAAAGATCGCCGGAGGTAGGCGTTCAGCTATCAAAATTGCTCTCTAAGCGTCGTGAGCGCCGGCCAGGCAAGGCAAAAATCGGCGAGGAAGCGGAGTTTACAGCCAGTAAATGAGCATTCCGAGCCGATTTTTAACGCCGCATGGCCAAGCGCAACAGCTTAGGGAGCAATTTTAGCGACCACGCAGGAAAAGTTTGTCGAGATCGTCCATGCCCAGCTGCGTCCAGGTCGGCCGACCATGGTTGCACTGGCCGCTGCGCTCGGTGTGCTCCATATCGCGCAGCAGAGCGTTCATCTCCGGCAAGGTCAAACGCCGGTTGGCACGTACCGCGCCGTGACAGGCCATAGTGCCGAGCAGCTCATTGAGATGCGCCTGAATGCGGTCACTGGTGCCATATTCCAGCAGATCGGCCAGCACATCGTGCACCAGGCGATTGGCTTCCGCCTGCTTGAGCAATGCGGGGATCTGGCGAATCGCCAGGGTTTCCGGACCGAGACGCTGCAACTCGAAGCCCAAACGCTGGAACCAGGCGCCGTGCTCTTCGGCGCAATCCGCCTCGCGCTGGCTGACCGCAATCGACTCGGGCACCAGCAAGGGCTGACCGCTCAAGCCCTCGCTGGCCATGGCGATCTTCAAGCGTTCGTAAGTGATGCGCTCATGGGCCGCGTGCATATCGACCAGCACCAGCCCCTGGGTGTTTTCGGCGAGGATATACACGCCTTTCAGTTGGGCCAGGGCATAACCGAGTGGCGGCACATCGCCCTGGCCGTCCGGCAAAACTGCCGCAGGCGCCCCCGCCAGCGGCGAGAAAAACTCCCGGTAAGCGCCCTGCGCCTCAGCCGCCGGCAAGCTCTGACCAGGCCGCGGGGCCGAATAGCCGCCAATTGGCGCGCGCCAGGTCGACTCGGATACCGGTCGCTCCAGCACATTGGCCGCCAGGCTCATCTCGTTCTGCGGGCCGAACTCCCCTGCCGCCTGACCGGTCGGCCGCAACATGCCCGCCACGGCTGCCGGCGCCGCCAACTGATCTTCCGGGCGCACCTCGCCGAGGGCGCGATGCAAGGTGCCGTAGAGGAAGTCATGCACCATGCGCCCGTCGCGGAAGCGCACTTCATGCTTGGTCGGGTGCACGTTGACGTCGACGACCGCCGGATCGATCTCAAGAAACAGCACAAAGGTCGGATGGCGACCATTGAACAGCACATCGCGATAAGCCTGGCGCACCGCGTGGGCGACCAGCTTGTCGCGCACCATGCGGCCATTCACATAGAAATACTGTAGATCCGCCTGGCTGCGCGAGAAGGTCGGTAAGCCGACCCAGCCCCACAGGCGCAAGCCGTTACGCTCGATTTCGATCGGCAGCGCCTGCTCCAGAAAAGCCGGCCCACAGACGGCCGCCACCCGCCGCGCACGACTGGCCTCATCCGGCGCCTCGTGCAGCGCCAGCACGTTTTTACCGTTATGCCGCAGATGAAAGGCCACATCGAAGCGCGCCAGGGCCAGGCGCTTGATGACTTCCTGCAGGTGGTCGAATTCGGTTTTCTCGGCGCGCAGGAACTTGCGCCGCGCCGGGGTGTTGAAGAACAGATCGCGCACTTCCACCGAGGTGCCGACCGGGTGCGCCGCCGGCTGCACCCGTGGCGCCATGTCACGCCCTTCGGTTTCCACCTGCCAGGCCTGGTCCGCCCCGGCGGTACGCGAGGTCAGGGTCAGGCGCGCCACCGAGCTGATCGAGGCCAACGCCTCGCCCCGAAAGCCCATGCTCATCACCCGCTCGAGGTCTTCCAGCTCACGAATCTTGCTGGTGGCATGGCGCGCCAACGCCAGCGGCAGATCGTCGGCGGCAATGCCGCCACCGTCATCGCGCACCCGCAGCAACTTGCTGCCGCCCAGTTCGACATCCACCTCGATGCGCTTGGCGCCGGAATCCAGACTGTTCTCCAGCAACTCCTTGATCACCGAGGCGGGCCGTTCGACCACTTCACCGGCGGCAATCTGGTTCGCCAGCCGCGGGCTCAGCAGCTGGATACGCGCCTGCTCTTTCATCGAGGGCTCATGGCTGCTCATGGCTGCGCCGCCAATGCAGTCGCCGGGATCTGCAGATTCTGGCCGACCTTGATGCTGTCGGACTTCAGGCCATTGGCACTGCGCAACGCCGGCAGGCCGACCTGGTAGCGTTGCGCAATCAGCGCCAGGCTCTCGCCCGAGCTGACCACATGCTCGCGCGGCCCCGGGGCAATCTTGCCCTCATCACGCAACCAGGCGATGTAGGTCCCAGGTGGCGGATTTTGCTGGAAGAACTGGCGGATGCCGCTGTGAATCGAACGCGCCAAGGACTGCTGATGGCCGCCCGCCGCCAGTTTCAGGGCCTCGTTAGGGTTGGAAATAAAGCCGGTTTCCACCAGGATCGACGGAATATCCGGCGACTTCAGCACCATAAATCCGGCCTGCTCCACCCGACGCTTGTGCAGCGGGGTAACCCGGCCCAAGTTGCTCAGCACCTTCTGCCCAACGTTCAAGCTGGAGGACAACGAGGCGGTCATCGACAGATCGAGCAACACGCCAGCCAGCATGCGGTCTTTGTCGTCCAGGCTGACGTTACCGGCGCCACCGATCAGGTCGGAGCGGTTTTCACTGTCGGCCAGCCAGCGCGCGGTTTCTGACGTCGCACCACGATCGGACAAGGCGAACACCGAGGCGCCGAACGCCGAGGCACGCGGCGCGGCATCGGCATGGATGGAGACGAACAGGTCGGCACCTTTCTTGCGCGCAATCTCGGTACGCTTACGCAGCGGAATGAAGTAGTCGCCGGTGCGCACCAGCTCGGCGCGAAAGCCTTTGTCGGCATTGATCTGCCGCTGCAGCTCTTTGGCGATGGCCAGCACCACGTCTTTCTCACGCGCGCCTTTCGGGCCGAGCGCGCCAGGGTCTTCGCCGCCGTGCCCGGCGTCGATGGCGATGACGATCTCGCGCTTGCCGCTCGGCAATGGCGTCAGCTTAGGTGCCGCCTGGGTCGGCGAGACTGGCACCGCGGGCGCGCTGGCGGTCGTCGTCGAAGGCAGATTGGGCGCACTGTCGGCGCCCTGGTCGAACAGGTCGATCACCAGGCGGTCGCCGTATTGCTGATTGGGCGCCAGGCTGAAGCTTTTCGGGGTAACCGGCGCCGAGAGGTCGATCACGATGCGCAGGTCGGTCGGCGTCCGCTGCGCAGAGCGCACGCTGGTGATCGGGGTATTGGCGATAGACAGCTGTTCCAGCTTGGTCGCCAGCTGCGCCCCGTTGACATCGATGACGATGCGGTTCGGTGCGGTCAGGGTAAATACGCTGTGCTGCACCGGGCCGGACAAGTCAAATACCAGCCGAGTGTTATCCGGCGCCCGCCACAGCCGCACACCGCGGATATCCGCGGCGGCAAAAACGTCGGCGGCCAACGCCATAAGCAGCACACCCACCCCGGTAATCAGCGCGCGCATGCGCATACCCAACCCCACTCTCTTATTCATGTCCTATGGTCAAGGCGGCACACCAGGCCTCGCCGCGCACGTTTTGTGGCGCCAAGCGCAGCAAACGGCCGTCTTCTTGCGGGGTAATGGTAATGGTCAGGTCAGCCTTTGGCAAAACGCCAGCCCCTCGCTGCGGCCATTCGATCAGACAAAGAGCATCGCCCTCGAAATAATCACGGATGCCGAGAAACTCCAATTCCTCTGGATCGGCCAGCCGGTACAGATCGAAGTGAAAGGCCCGTAGATCGCCGAGTTCGTAAGGCTCGACCAGGGTGAAGGTCGGACTCTTGACCGCGCCGACATGCCCCAGACCACGAATAATCCCGCGTGACAGGGTGGTTTTACCGGCCCCCAGATCGCCGTGCAGATAAATAATCCCGCGACCACCGGTCGCCTGGGCGATTCGCGCGCCCAGCACCAGCATCGTGGCTTCGTCCGCTGCATACAGGGTTAGTTCAGACAAGGCGACTGTTCCTCTAGTAACTGACGAATGACCGCGATCAAGTCGCTGGCGGCCAGCCCGCGGCCCTGCGCCCCGAGACGCTCACCGGCCGTGGCGTGCAGCCAGACCGCCAGGCTCGCGGCCTCGAACGCCGGCAAACCCTGGGCCATCAAGGCGCCGATCAACCCGGCCAAGACATCCCCCAGGCCGGCGCCGGCCATGGCCGGATGGCCGCGATCGCACAGCCCCAGCCGCCCGTCCGGCGCGGCGATCAGGCTGCCGGCGCCTTTGAGCACCGTGACTGCCGCGTATTTTTGCGCCAGCGCCCGCGCCGCGGCGGGGCGATCGGCCTGCACCTCGGCAGTCGAAATGCCCAACAAGCGCGCCGCCTCGCCCGGATGCGGGGTGATGATACTGTCCGCGGGCATCGGCAGCGCTCCCGCCGCCAACAAGTTCAGCCCATCCGCATCCCAGACCTGTGGCCGCGCACAATTCGCCGCCACCGATAACAGACTGCGCCCCCAGGCGCCCTGGCCCAAACCGGGGCCCACCACCAGCACCTGCGCGCGCGCGGCCAGGCCCAGCAATTGATTGGCCGAAGCCACCCCCAGGCTCATCAGCTCCGGCCGCCGCGCCAGCGCGGCGGGCACATGCTCCGCCCGCGTCGCCAGGGACACCAGCCCCGCACCACTGCGCAACGCGCTTTCTGCCGCCAGCAGGGCCGCACCACCCAGCCCGTGATCGCCACCGACCACCAGCAGATGGCCAAACTGGCCCTTGTGCGCAGTACGCCGACGCGCCGCTAGCCGCGGCAGATTGCCCGGGGCTAGGCGCTGCGCCTGGGTGGGCGCCTGCGCCACGAGCTGCGGGTCCGCCTGCAAATCATCGAACACCAGCTCGCCGACCAACCCTGGCGCATCGCCGGTAAACAGGCCGATCTTCAAGCCGACAAAGCTCACCGTCAGCTCCGCGCGCACCGCCACCCCCAGTTCGCGGCCGGTATCGGCGCAGAGCCCCGAGGGCAGATCCAGCGCCAGCACCGGCAAACCGCTGGCATTCAGCAGACGGATCGCCTGGGCATACGGTTCGCGCACCGCGCCGCGCAGACCGGTGCCGAGCAAGCCGTCGACCAACACGCCGGTCAGTTCGGCGCACTCGCTCCACGGCTGAATCGTCACCCCGGCCTGGCGTGCCGCATCCCGCGCCGACGCTGCGTCGCCCGCCAGCTGCGCCGGGTCGCCAACCGCCAGCAGCTGTACGCGCCAGCCGGCACGCATGGCCAAGGCCGCCAGCAGATAAGCATCGCCGGCGTTATTGCCGCGCCCGGCTAATACCGTCACCACCTCGGCCGCCGGCCAGCGTCGGCGCAGCGCCCGCCAGGCCGCATGGGCAGCACGCTGCATCAGCTCGAAGCCGGGCGTACCGGCGGCGATCAGGCGCGCATCGAGGTCGCGCACCTGGGCGGCGCTATATAAAGCAGTCGGAAAAGCGTCGTGAGAATGCGGCATGCGTCGGTCGGCTCAGATGTCTGGCAGAATTATACCTACCTCCGCCCCGGTTTCCTGTTCGAATGTCCACCTCCCCGCTCGATCTCGCCGCGCTCGCCCAGTCGATCAAAGACTGGGGTCGAGAGCTGGGCTTTCAACAGGTCGGCATTGCCGGGCTGGATCTGGCCGAGCACCAGGCGCATCTCGAACGCTGGCTGGCCGCCGGCTATCAGGGCGAGATGGACTACATGGCCGCCCACGGCAGTAAACGCTCGCACCCGGAGGAACTGGTGCCCGGCACCTTGCGGGTGATCTCGCTGCGGATGGATTACCTGCCCGGCGACACGCTGATGGCGCAGCGTCTGGGTCAGCCGGAGACCGCCTACGTGTCGCGCTACGCGCTGGGCCGCGACTACCACAAGCTGATTCGCAAGCGCCTGCAACAACTGGCCGAGCGCATTCAGCAGGCGATTGGCCCGTTCGGTTATCGGGCCTTCGTCGACAGCGCCCCGGTGCTGGAAAAAGCCATCGCCGAACAGGCCGGGCTCGGCTGGATCGGCAAGAACACCCTGGTGCTTAACCGCCAAGCCGGCAGCTATTTCTTTCTCGGCGAGCTGTTTGTCGACCTGCCGCTACCGGTTGATCCGGCACACGGCAGCGAACATTGCGGACGCTGCAGCGCCTGCCTGGACATCTGCCCGACTGCCGCCTTTGTCGGCCCTTATGTGCTGGATGCACGGCGCTGCATCTCCTACCTGACCATCGAGCTGAAGGGCCCGATCCCAGCGGAGCTGCGCCCGCTGATCGGCAACCGGGTGTTCGGTTGCGACGACTGCCAGATCGTCTGCCCCTGGAACCGCTTCGCCCGCCCCACCAGCCAGGGCGACTTCCAGCCACGGCATAATCTGGATAACGCCGAGCTGGCCGAGCTGTTTCGCTGGAGCGAGGAGGAATTTCTCAACCGCACCGAAGGCTCACCGCTGCGCCGCGCCGGCTATGAGCGCTGGCTGCGCAACCTGGCCGTCGGCCTGGGCAATGCGCCTTCGACCATTCCGGTGCTGGAAGCTTTGGAGGCGCGCCGCGCGCACCCCTCGGAGCTGGTGCGCGAGCATGTCGAGTGGGCCCTGAGCCGGCACGGCCGCTAGACGAATCAGAATTTGATGAAGTGCTCGCGGTAGTGCTTGAGCTCGGCGATGGAGTCACGAATATCGTCCAGGGCCAGGTGCGCGCCACTCTTCTTGAAGCCGTCGTGCACCTGCGGCGCCCACCGAGTGACCAGCTCCTTCAGGGTGGAGACGTCCAGGTTGCGGTAGTGGAAGTAGGCCTCCAGCTTACCCATATGGCGATACAGAAAGCGCCGATCCTGACAGATGCTGTTGCCACAGATCGGCGACTTGCCCTTGGGCACCCACTGCTCGAGGAAGGCGATGGTTTGCGCCTCCGCCTCCGCCGCGCTGATCTTGCTCTCGCGCACCCGCCGGGTCAGGCCAGAGCCACCATGTTGCCGGGTGTTCCACTCGTCCATGCCGGCGAGAACTTCATCGCTCTGATGCACGGCGATCACCGGCCCTTCCGCCAGCACATTGAGGTTGCTGTCGGTGACGATGGTGGCCATTTCGATGATGACATCGGTGTCTGGATTCAGACCGGTCATTTCCAGGTCGATCCAGATCAAATTCTGCGGGTTTTGCATAGCGGCGCTCCTCGGCTTAGCTGCGCAGTTTAGCCTAGGGCGCGACATCTCGTCCGCCGTGGCGAACCCGGCTATCGCCAAGCCCTCTACGAACTTAAGCCAGCCGGCAGCATGCTAAACTCGCCGCCGACCGACTTATTCGCCGCCTTATCTATTCGCTGTTTTATTTATCGGAAGCCCCATGGCCAAACGCCAGCTCAACCGTCGCCAAAACTGGCGCATCGAGAAGATTCAGGGTGAGCGCGCCGCGCGCGCCGCCAAGCGCGAGTCGCAGACGCTGGATGCGCTGGAAGGCGGCGACCTCGGCCCCGAGCAGATCGGCCTGGTGATCGCCCACTTCGGCGTGCAGGTCGAGGTCGAGGCCCAGGACGGCGAGCTGGCCGGGCAAGTCTTCCGCTGCCACCTGCGCGCCAACCTGCCCACCCTGGTCACCGGTGACCGGGTGGTCTGGCGCGCCGGCAATCAAGGCATCGGGGTGATCGTCGCGCAACTGCCGCGCAACACCGAACTGTGCCGCCCGGACAGCCGCGGCCAATTGAAGCCGGTAGCGGCCAACGTCGACCTGATCGTCATCGTCTTCGCCCCGCTGCCCGAGCCGCACGCCAATCTGATCGACCGCTACCTGGTCGCCGCCGAACATGCGGGCATTCGTCCACTGCTGCTGCTGAACAAAGCCGACCTGATCGACGAGAAAAACGCCGTGGCGCTGAATGCGCTACTCGGCGTCTATCGCCAACTGGGCTACCCACTGCTGGAGGTTTCCGCCCACCAGGGCGGCGGCATGGAACAGCTGCAGGCCCTGCTGGACGGGCATGTCAGTGTCTTTGTCGGCCAGTCCGGCGTCGGCAAATCCTCGCTGGTCAACAGCCTGCTGCCGGAGGTCGACACCCGCGTCGGCCCACTGTCGGAACTCACCGGCAAAGGCACGCACACCACCACCACCGCCCGCCTGTTCCACTTCCCGGGTGGCGGCGAGCTGATCGACTCACCCGGCATCCGCGAGTTCGGCCTGGTGCACGTCAGCCGGGATGATGTCGAAGCCGGCTTCATCGAGTTCCACGACCTGCTCGGCCACTGCCGCTTCCGCGACTGCAAGCATGACCGCGAGCCCGGCTGCGCGCTGCTGCAAGCCCTGCAAGAGGGCCGCATCCAGCCGCAGCGGATGGCCAGCTACCGGCATATCCTCGCCAGCCTGCCGGAAACGGAATACTGAGACTAACAGGCCGCGATCAACCGCGGCCTGTTAGGCGTGCGGCCCCAGGGAGTCGTGGTGCGCCCTTGAACTTTCAGCTAAGCGCGAATTCGAGCCGAGCTCCAAGCGTCGCAAGAGTCGACCCGCACGCTTGCCACCCGCTACGGGCTGAACGAGAAGACCGTCGCCAAATGGCGCACCCGCGCCGAGGCCAGCGGGCAGACCTTCAGCAAAACCGTGCAATCTATTGAGCGCACCGCGGCCCGCTTTGCCGAACGCGGGCGCTAGCCTTTCCGCTACAATTCGCCCCTTTCCCTGATTCGGAGGCCTTCCATGTCCGCCTTCTCTACCTTGCCCCTGGTCATCGAACCCGCCGACCTAGCTGCGCGTCTGGCGGCTCCTGAGCTGATCCTGGTCGACCTGACCAGCGCCGCCCGCTACGCCGCCGGGCATATCCCCGGTGCGCACTTCGTCGACCCGAAACGCACCCAACTGGGTCAGCCGCCAGCGCCGGGCCTGCTACCGGCGCTGGCGCAACTGGAAGCCCTGTTCGGCGAACTGGGCCATAACCCGGAGGCGCTGTACGTGGTCTACGACGACGAAGGCGGTGGCTGGGCCGGACGCTTTATCTGGTTGCTGGACGTGATCGGCCATGGCCACTACCACTACCTGAATGGCGGCCTGCAGGCCTGGCTGGCGGAGGCTCGCGAGCTGTCCCAAGTCACCCCGGCCAGCGGCGGCGGTCCGGTTGCGCTGGAGCTGCATGACGAACCGAGCGCGACCCGCGAATACCTGCAAAGTCGTCTAGGCGCAGCCGACCTGGCCATCTGGGATGCCCGCGCACCGAGCGAGTACCGCGGCGAGAAAGTCCTCGCCGCCAAAGCCGGGCACATTCCCGGCGCGATCAATTTCGAATGGACGGCCGGCATGGACCCGGCGCGCGCCCTGCGCATCCGTGAGGATATGCCGGCGATTCTCGAGAGCCTGGGCATCAGCAAAGACAAAGAAATCATCACCCACTGTCAGACTCACCACCGCTCGGGCTTCACCTATCTGATCGCCAAGGCCCTCGGCTATCCGCGGGTAAAAGGCTATGCCGGCTCCTGGGGCGAATGGGGCAATCACCCGGACACACCGGTCGAGCTGTAAGCCCTCGTCTTTCCGAGGCTCTCCACTTTTTTAAGGACACCCATGAGACAGCGTTTGTTTATCCTCAGCCAGTACCTGCTGCCCCACCACCTGCTGTCGCGGCTGATCGGTTGCGCCGCCGAATGTCGGGCCGGCTGGCTCAAGAACCGCCTGATCACCTGGTTCGTCCAGCACTACCAGGTGAACATGAGCGAAGCCCAGGTCGAAGAGCCGACCGCCTACGAGCACTTCAACGCGTTCTTCACCCGCGCCCTGAAAGACGGCGCGCGCCCGCTGGATGACACCCCTGGGGCGATCCTCTGCCCGGCTGACGGCGCCGTCAGCCAGCTCGGGCCGATCGAACACGGGCGCTTGTTCCAGGCCAAAGGCCACGGCTTCAGCGCACTCGAACTGCTCGGCGGCGATGCCGAGCGGGCCGCGCCCTTTATGGGCGGTGAGTTCGCCACTATTTACCTCTCGCCGAAGGACTACCACCGCGTGCACATGCCGCTGGCTGGTACGCTGACGGAGATGGTTTACGTGCCGGGCCGGCTGTTCTCGGTCAACCAGAGCACCGCCGAAAATGTTCCCGAGCTGTTCGCCCGTAACGAGCGTCTGGTGTGCCTGTTCGACACCGAGCGCGGACCGATGGCCGTAGTCTTGGTCGGCGCTATGATCGTCGCCGCGATCGAAACGGTCTGGGCCGGCCTGATCACACCGCCCAAGCGCGAACTGAAGGCCACCCGCTACGATGCGGCGGCACGCGCGCCAGTTGAACTGGCGAAAGGCGCGGAGCTCGGCCGTTTCAAGTTGGGCTCCACCGCTATCGTGCTGTTTGGCCCGAACCAGGTGAAATGGTCTGAAGAGTTGCTAGCCGGCAGCGCCGTCCGCATGGGCCAGCGCCTTGGCAACGGGCAGTAACCG
The DNA here is from genome assembly GCF_005503735.1 of Pseudomonas sp. 2FE. Lineage (NCBI taxonomy): Bacteria > Pseudomonadati > Pseudomonadota > Gammaproteobacteria > Pseudomonadales > Pseudomonadaceae > Pseudomonas > Pseudomonas sp. 2FE. Next base: position 140,449 of record NZ_SCMO01000006.1, read on the forward strand.
CTTGACTGCGCGGGCGGCCTCGGCGGCCCGCCAACCCCACAAGCGTTACGCGCGCAGCCGGCAAGTCGGCCCAGGGCGTTAAATCCGGCGCGGGCTTGCACAGCTCGACAACCCTTGAGTCACAATCAGTATCGACTGACCTCAGTGTTACTGGCCGCCCCAGAGCAACGGCACACACCATCCCGATGGTGGGCTGCGAGCACCTCAAGATACTGCTAGAGTTCGGCAAAGCCCAATGCGTAGAACCACTCGCCGCGCCCTGCGGCGTTGGAGTATCCAAGCACATGGATCAACAGAGCCCCCACCTGCTCTTACGTGTCCCGACACCCGACCAGCAGAAACTGTCCTTCTGCGACGCCAACCCTGCTGACCTGAAACGCTGGATCGCCCGACTGCCGAAGGCCAACCTGGGAGAAACCGCGCGTCAGCTCTATCAGGGCCTGGTGGAACTCAATCAGCTGGTGACCCCGGCGGAGAGTCGCCTACAGCTGCTGGAGTTGCTGCGCACGGAAGTCTATTTCGTCTGCAAGCACCTGGAACGGCACTTTCTCAACCAAGCGATAGTGCTCGATGAACGCCCGCGCAAAGTCGCCAACCTCTGTCAGGCGTTGCAGAACCATCTGGCCGCCGGCTACAAACTGATCATTGCGCAAGAGGCTCCGCGCCCGCCCCGCGAACGCGCCCAACTGCAATTGCTGACGGTCGCCTTACAGCGCGCCGCGCACAGCCTCTGCGGCCCACTGATTCGTGCCAGCCAACTGTACTGCCCGGTGCCGGAGGGGCTGTGGCTGGAGCTGCATAAGCTGTATCAGATTGCCCACCAGCGCGACCTGCACGCGATCGTGGTGCGCGACCCTATGGCGCGCCACAGCAAAGGCTTGAGCGTTGAACAAACCTACCTGATCGCCTTGTTGCTTGGCTGCGCCCGCAGCAACCAGATGCGCCAGAGCGGCATTGCCCGCCTGGCGGAAATCCTCGAGTCCTGGAGTGCATTGGTGCATCTGCAAGCGGCCGGCGAGCCCAGCAGCCTGTTCGCCGTTGCCGCGCAAGTCGATGGCCCGCCGCGCTACAAATCGTTGTTTCAACAAGGCGAACTGCACAACCTGCTGGGCATCGACCCGCAACCCCTGGTCGATGCACTCAAGGAATACCTGCTGTTACCCGCAGAAAGCCGCAACGCCGCCCGCCTGCTAGTGCCTGAGGGCTTGAGCCTGGACTTGCTGCACCATCTGAGTTCGGCCTGGGGTGATATTGCCGAGCGCACGTTCCAACGCAGTGCTGGCCAGGGCAGCCTGACCCTGAGCCTTGGCATGAGCGCAGCGCATTACTTCCTGGCCGGGCAAAAGCCCTTCAACGAAGTACTCAAACGTCCAGAAGAAGCACAAGCGGCCATTTTCAAACCAATGACCACCGATGCGCCGGACATTTGGCGCAACGCCTTCGATGCTCAGCCGACCAGCCACTGGGAAAGTGGCGCGCCCCTCGAGGAGATCCAGTACCAGCGGCCGGTCGTCGAGGGGCAAGAACCGCCGCCCAGCGTCCCCGGCGAGAACTACCCCACCTTCGAACTGGCGATCGTCAACCACAGCCCCGGCGGCTATTGCCTGAGCTGGCCGAAAGAGGTCCCCAGCCAACTCCAGGCCGGCGAACTGCTGGGCGTCCAAGACGCTCCCGAGCAGAGCTGGAGCATCGCCCTGGTGCGCTGGATTCGCCAAGTGCGCGGCGGCGGCACCCAGATAGGCATTGAGCTAATCGCCCCACACGCGCGGCCCTGCGGCCTGCAGCTGCTGCGTAAGGCCGAGCAAAACAGCCAGTACCTACGCGCCTTGTTGCTCCCGGAAATCAGCGCAATTTCTCGCCCGGCGACCCTGATCACGCCACGCCTGCCGTTCCAGGAGGGCCACAAAGTGCTGATCAACTTGAATGGCGAAGAACGGCGCGCGGTCTTGAGCCGCCGGCAGACCAGTACCGGCAGTTTCAACCAGTTCGAATACCGTATGGTCGAACAAACCCCGAGTGACCACGGGAGGCCGGTCACAACCCCGACAAGCCAGAGCAGCGGCGGGGAGGAAGACTTTGACTCACTCTGGAAGTCGCTGTAGATTGCCGGCACACCCCCTTTTGTCGCCTTTTCGCGCCCGTTCGGCGCAGTTTAAGCACACGCCATGGCCATCGAAAAGAAAACTATACGGCTGCTGATTCTTGAGGACTCGCAGAACGAAGCCGAGCGTCTCGTCAGCCTATTTCGCAATGCCGGTCACGCCACTCGCGTGCACCGCCTGACGTCCAGCGACGACCTCGCCGCAGCTCTCCAGCAGAGCTGGGACCTGCTGATTGCCGCCCCCAGCAGCGAGCTGCTTGAGCCCTGCGAAGCAATCAGCGCGATCCGCCGCCAAGCTAAAGACATTCCGCTGATCCAGTTGATCGACGGCAATGACTCCGACGCCATTACCGAAGCCTTGGCACTTGGCGCCCAGGATGCCGTGCCGCAAGGTGAGGATGAGCGCCTGATCCTGGTGGCGCACCGTGAGCTGGCCAATCTGGAGGAGCGGCGTGCCCGCCGCGCCGCCGAGGTCGCCCTGCGCGAGGCCGAAAAACGCTGCCAGCTCCTGCTCGACAGTTCGGTGGATGCCATTACCTACGTACATGACGGCATGCACATCTACGCCAACCGCGCCTACCTCGAACTCTTCGACTACGAAGATGCCGACGAACTGGAAGGCATGCCCATGATCGACCTGATCGCCAGCAGTGATCAGGGCAACTTCAAGGATTTCCTGAAGAACTATCAGAGTGCCGAAGGCGGCGCCGAACTGCTCTGTGGTGGGGTCAAGGCCGACGGCCAGAGCTTCCAGGCGCGCATGAACTTCTCGCCGGCGACTTACGACGGCGAACCCTGCATTCAGGTGGTGATCCGCGCGGAAAGCGGCAACGCCGAGCTGGAAGAGAAACTGCGCGAGATCAGCCGCCAGGACCTGGTCACCGGCCTGCATAACCGTAACCACTTCCTCGAACAGCTGGATTGCGCCGCAGAGCGCGCCGTGAATGCCGGACAACCGGCCAGCCTGGCCTACATCCGCGTCGACCGCTACACCAGTCTGCTGGCCGAAACCGGCCTCGCCGGCATCGACCTGTTGCTGACCGACCTGGCCAACCTGCTCCGCGCTCACTTTGTCGGCGAAGCGCAGCTGGCACGCTTTGGCGACGACGTTTTCACCGTACTGCAACCCGGACAAACCCCCGAGCAAACTCAAGAGGGCCTGGCTGAATTACTGAAGAAAGTCGAAAGCCATATGTTCGATGTCAGCGGCCGAACCGTGCAGACCAGCCTGTCGATCGGCATTGCCGGGCTCAACGAAAAAACCCCGAAAGCCCGGGAAGTGGTCGAACGCGCCCACCGCTGTGCCGACGAACTCAGCGAGGGCAACGCCCTCAAACTGTTCAACCCGGCGCAGGAACTGGCCGCCGCCGCCAGCCGCGGCAATATCGTCGCCATGCTGCAACAGGCGCTGGAGAGCAACAGCTTCCGCCTGCTGTTCCAGCCGATCATCAGCCTGCGCGGCGACAACCACGAACACTATGAAGTGCTGTTGCGCCTGCTCAATGCCCAGGGCGAAGAAGTGCCGCCGCGTGAGTTCCTCGGTGCCGCCAAGGAAGCCGGCCTGGCCGAGAGGATCGATCGCTGGGTCATACTCAACGCCATCAAGCTGCTCGCCGAGCACCGTGCAAAAGGCCACAACACCCGCCTGTTCATCCACCTGTCCAGCGCCAGCCTGCAGGATCAAACGCTACTGCCTTGGCTCAGTGTGGCGCTGAAGGCCGCACGCCTGCCTTCCGATGCGCTGGCCTTGCAAATCAATGAGCCCGATGCCATTGCCTACCTGAAGCAGGCCAAGGCACTGACCCAGGGACTGGCCGAACTGCATTGCAAGGTCGTCCTCAGCCAGTTCGGTTGCTCGCTCAACCCCTTCAATACCCTGAAGCACCTGAGCATCGACTTCGTCAAACTCGATGGCTCCTTCTCCCAGGATCTGTCCAAGACGGAGAATCAGGACACGCTGAAAACCTTACTGACCAGCCTGCACGCCCAGGCCAAGTTGACCATAGTGCCCTTAGTCGAGAGCACCAGCGTGTTGGCCACCCTCTGGCAAGCCGGGGTCAACTATATCCAGGGCTATTACCTACAACGGCCCAGCCAGTCGATGGATTACGACTTCTCCGCCGGCGACGAGTAACCCTCGGCAGCCCAGCTCTGCGCATGAAAAAAGCCGCCCGAGGGCGGCTTTTTTCATGCGCAGGAGCACTCAATCCTGACCATCGCGATCGCGGTAGCCCAACAAATAGAGAACCCCATCCAGGCCCAGGGTCGAGATCGCCTGCTTGGCCGACTGCTTGACCAACGGCTTGGCGCGGAACGCCACTCCTAAACCTGCAATCGCCAGCATCGGCAGATCGTTGGCGCCATCGCCGACGGCAATGGTCTGCTCCAGGCGCAAACCTTCCTGCTGCGCCAACTCTCGCAGCAAATCCGCCTTGCGCTGGGCATCGACGATCGGCTCGATCGCCACACCGGTGAGCTTGCCTGCGACGATCTGCAATTCATTGGCGAAGACGTAATCGATGCCCAGCTTGGCCTGCAACTGCTTGGCGAAGTAGCTGAAGCCGCCGGACAGGATGGCCGTTTTGTAACCCAGCCGTTTGAGCTCGGCGAACAGCGTTTCGGCGCCCTCGGTCAACCGCAGAGACGCACCGATCGCCGCCAACTCGGTCTCGGGCAAACCCTTGAGCAGCGCCAGCCGCTCTTTGAAGCTGGCACGAAAATCCAACTCGCCGCGCATGGCTCTTTCGGTGATGTCCGCGACCTGCTCACCGACGCCAGCCACCTTGGCCAGTTCGTCGATGACCTCGGCCTCGATCAGCGTGGAATCCATATCGAACACCGCCAGGCGGCGATTGCGACGAAACACCGAGTCCTGCTGGAAGGCGATATCGACGTTGAGCTCCTGCGCCACGCTGAGAAACTCGGCGCGCAGCGCCAGCGGATCAGCCGGCTCACCGCGCACGGAAAACTCGATGCAGCCCTTACTCTGCTCGGCGGGCGTGTCCAACGGCATGCGCCCGGACAGACGATCGATATGGTCGATATTCAGGCCGTACTTCGCGGTGATCGAGCTGACCCGTTGCAACTGCTCGGCGGTCACCTTGCGCGTCAGCAGGGTGACGATATGCCGCGGCTTGCCTTGACCGCCGACCCATTGCTGGTAATCGCTCTCCGAGACCGGGGTGAAGCGCACCTGCTGATCCAGCTTATACGCGGTGAACAGCACATCCTTGAGCACCATCGAGGCCTGCTCGGTGCCCGGGATCTCGACCAGAATGCCGAACGACAGGGTGTCGTGAATCACCGCTTGGCCGATGTCGAGGATGTTCACCCCACCCTGCGCCAGCACCCCAGTAATGGCAGCGGTCAGGCCGGGGCGATCTTCACCGGTGATGTTGATCAGGACGATTTCACGCAAGGCGCAGCTCCTGGGGTCTGTGGCCCATGAAAAGGCGCACATTCTAACCACTTTCGCAGCCATACGGGCACGCGCGGCGCTTTGCCCACCCCTGGCCGCTCGCTATACTGCGCGGCAACTCCATTCAAGAAGAGCCGAGCTCTGTGAACCGGCCCGCGCCCGTCAAACCCGATAATTTCTTCCTGCTGATCTTCCACGCCCTGCGTCAGCGGCGCGTGCCATTGGCCCTGCGCATCGCCAGCCACAGCCTGCTGCTGGTCGCACTGGCACTGGTGATCTACGCCTTGGTCATGGGCATGCAGTTCAAGCAGGCCATGCAGCAGCAGGCCGATGCCCTGGGGCAGAGCCTGATCACGCAGACCGCCGCGTCGGCTACCGAGCTGTTGGTGTCGAATGACATCCTCAGCCTCAACGTCCTGCTCAACAACCTGGTGAAGAACCCGCTGGTGGCCCATGCGGCCATCTATAGCGTGGATAACCGCATCCTCGCCGAAGCCGGCTCGCGGCCGACCCAGGGCATGCTGGGGGAAGCCGAAGGCCTGTACTCGACGCCGGTCGCCTTTCAGGAAGTGATCGCCGGACACCTGCGCATCAGCCTGGATATGCAGCAGTTCCAGCAGCCGATGACCATCAGCCTGCAGAGCATGGGCCTGCTCAGCCTGATCCTGCTGGCGCTGACCCTGTCCTTGAGCCTGCGCCTGGGTCGGCATGTCTCCACGCCCTTGCTGCAACTGCGCCTGTGGTTGCGCGATCCGGACGACCCGGCCCCTGGCGCCGGTCGTCAGGACGAGATTGGCGACCTGGCCCGCCAGCTCCAGGCCCGCCTGGTGCCGGAGAAGCCGCAGCCCGAACCGCCGGCGGAACCTGAATACAGCGCAGCCGACTATGCCGAAGACGGCTACTCCGAAGCAGAGTATGCCGAAGAGGATGAGGACTACCTCGACGCCAAAAGCACCGAACCGGCCTTCGAGATCCGCGACCTGCGCGACCCCAGCTTCGATGCTGATGACGAATACACCGAAGCGCCGCGCCGTCTGGCCAGCGCCGAGGAGGACGACCCGTTCGCCGACCTGCGCACCCCGCAACACGACGCCACGCCGGGCCTCGCCCCCGTCAGCAGCGAGCCGCAGCAAACCGCGGTGTTGGCCATCCAATTGGGTGCCCAGGAACAATTGCGCCGCCTGCCGCGCGCCCGCCTGATGGATCTGTTGCAACGCTACCGTGGCTGCCTCAACCAGGCCGCCGCGCTCTACCAGGGCGTACTGCATACCCTGAACGATGGCAGCAGCCTGATGCTGTTCCACAGCCAGGACAGCGGCGAAGACTACCTGACCCACGCCATCTGCTGCGGCGAGCTGATGCGTGCCCTCGGCCATGCCCTGCAAATCGAAGTCGCCGACAGCGGCATCACCCTGCAGCTCCAACTCGGCCTGACCGACGGCGAAGACTTGCTCGACCTGAGCCAGGGCGAGTTGCTGCTCAGCGATACCGCCCAGGATGCCCTGGCACTCTCCCAGCACAGCCGCAACCTGCTGCTGGTCGAGCGCAGCATTGGCGATGACCCGCTGCTGCGCCAACGCGTACGCATCCGCGCCATCGCCAGCCCGGAAGGCGCCTGCTGCGTCGAACGTCTGCTGGAGCCTTACCCCTCGCTGCTGGAGCGACAACTGGCGCGCATGCACGAGCAGCCGACACGCTCCTGACCCTCCTTATCACTCATCCGCTGCCGGTGCCGGCCTTGCGCCATGCTAGCCAGCGACACGCATAAAAAAACCCGCATTCCGCGGGCTTTTTTACTGAATCGCTAGAAGCGAAACACTTCCACATCGGTTCGTACCGGCGCCGCCTTGGGTATCTGTGGCCCGCTGGGCCGAGTACGCGCCGGGGCAGCGGGCGCCACCTTGCGTGGCTCCTCGGCCGACTGCTCGGACAACGGCTGGATAGCCATCGCCAGCTGCTCCACCAAGCGGCGCAAGACCAGGCTTTGCGCACGCACCTGATCGGCGGCGGCCCCCTGATGGGGCTCCTCCAGATGGATTAAGCGGCTGTCGCGCAACTGACCGCGCTTATCCAGCAGGCGCCACTGCGCATCCAAGACCGCCGGCTGCTGCGGCCCGGAATCCAGACGGGTGATCGAGAGCACTACCTGCACATCCGGCACAAAGCCCGCTGCGCTCGGCGCCAGCACCAGACGCTGAGTGTCCAGACGCCACGCCAGTTGGCGCAACAGCAACTGATCGATATCGGCACCCAGGCTACCGGCCCAACGTGCCTCGGTGGCCGAGGTCAGGCTACCGTCCGGCTGCCGCTGCAACAGCGTCTCGCGCTGCAGATAATCGGCAACCGAGACCGGCCCCAGCAACACGGCCAACCCCTTGCTCGACGCAGGCACGCCCGGATTGCCGCTATCCAGCTGATAGAGCGTCACCGGCGGCTGGCTGACGCAACCGACCAGGCCGAGCAAGCCGCTCAGCAACAGGACCAAGGGAAAACGCGACACCATCATTCATCTCACCCAAGCGGCAGCCCGATGGCCGCCGGCAGTCAAAACGCCGTACTGAAAGGTTCCAGGACGGCCTATCATCCGTTAATCCACCGCGCGACTCCAGCCTCTCGCTGTCCGACGCGACCGGCAGCCTCGGCTCTACGCCTCGACCAACAGCCCATCGACGCGCTGGAAGCCGCGTGGCAGCTTGTTTCCGCGCCGGCCACGCTCGCCCTTGTAGTGCTCCAGATCATCCGACTTAAGCGACAAGGTGCGCTTGCCGGCTTGCAGCACCAAGGTTGCCCCGCTCGGCACTACGGCGAGATCGGTGAGGAACTCCTCACGGCTGGCCACCCGCTCGCCGGGAATGCCGATGATCTTATTGCCTTTACCTTTACCCAGCTGCGGCAGGTCGCTGACCTTGAACAGCAGCAGGCGCCCTTCGGTCGTCACTGCAGCCAGCCAATCCTCTTCACGATTGGCCACCGGCCGTGGCAGCAGCACTTTCGCGCCGTTCGGCAGGCTCAGGAGCGCCTTGCCGGCTTTGTTCTTGGCCTGCAGATCCTCGCCTTTGACGACGAAGCCGTAACCCGCATCCGAGGCGATCACATACAGCGCCTCGTCATCCGGCAGCAGCACGCACTCGAAGCTGGCGCCCGGTGGTGGGGTCAGTCGACCGGTCAGCGGTTCGCCCTGGCCACGCGCCGACGGCAACGAATGCGCCGCCAGCGAGTAGCTGCGCCCTGTGGAGTCGATAAACACCGCGTACTGGTTCGAACGGCCCGGCGCGGCGGTCTTGAAGCCGTCGCCGGCCTTGTAGGACAGCCCCGTGGCGTCGATGTCGTGACCCTTGGCGCAGCGCACCCAACCCTTCTCCGAGATCACCACGGTCACCGGCTCGGTCGGCATCAGCTCGGTTTCCGACAGTGCCTTGGCCTCGGCCCGCGCAACGATCGGCGAGCGGCGGTCATCGCCGTAAGTCTGCGCATCGGCAAGCAACTCGGTACGCACCAGCTTGCGCAGCTTGCTTTCACTGCCGAGCAGAGCCTGCAGGCGCGCCTGCTCCTTGGCCAGCTCTTCCTGCTCGCCACGGATTTTCATCTCTTCCAGTCGCGCCAACTGGCGCAAGCGGGTGTCGAGGATATAGTCGGTCTGCTCTTCGGTCAGGCCAAAGCGCTCCATCAACACCGCTCGGGGCTGATCCTCGGTGCGGATGATGTGGATCACCTCATCCAGGTTGAGGAAGGCGATCAATAAACCTTCCAACAACCGCAGGCGCTTCTCGACCTTGTCCAGGCGGAACTGCAGGCGCCGGCGCACGGTACCGATGCGGAACACCAGCCATTCGTTGAGCAGCTCACGCAGGTTCTTCACCTGCGGCTTGCCATCCAGGCCGATGATGTTGATGTTGACCCGGTAGCTGGACTCCAGCTCGGTGGTGGCGAACAGGTGCTGCATCAGCTCATCGGCATCGACGCGGTTGGAGCGCGGGATGATGACGATGCGGCACGGGTGCTCGTGATCCGACTCATCGCGCAGGTCGGCGACCATCGGCAGCTTCTTCGCCTGCATCTGCGCGGCGATCTGCTCCAGCACCTTGGCGCCGGAGACCTGGTGCGGCAGCGCGGTGATGACGATGTCGCCATCCTCGACGCGATACACCGCGCGCATGCGCACCGAGCCACGGCCGCTTTCATAGATTTTCAGCAGGTCGGCACGCGGGGTGATGACCTCGGCTTCGGTCGGATAATCCGGCCCCAGCACATGCTCGCAGAGCTGCTCGACCGTCGCATTCGGCTCATCGAGCAGGCGCACGCAGGCACTGGCGACCTCGCGCAGGTTGTGCGGCGGCACATCGGTGGCCATGCCCACGGCGATGCCGGTGGTGCCATTGAGCAGCAGGTTGGGCAGGCGTGCCGGCAGCACGGCCGGCTCATCGAGGGTGCCGTCGAAGTTCGGCACCCAGTCCGCGGTGCCCTGGCCCAGCTCGCTGAGCAGCACCTCGGAATAACGCGACAGCCGCGCCTCGGTATAACGCATGGCGGCGAAGGACTTCGGATCGTCCGGCGCCCCCCAGTTACCCTGGCCGTCGACCAGGGTGTAGCGGTAGCTGAACGGCTGTGCCATCAGCACCATGGCCTCGTAGCAGGCCGAATCGCCATGCGGGTGGAACTTGCCGAGCACGTCGCCGACGGTACGCGCCGACTTCTTGTGCTTGGAGTCGGCATCCAGGCCCAGCTCGCTCATGGCGTAGACAATGCGCCGCTGCACCGGCTTGAGGCCGTCGCCGATATGCGGCAAGGCGCGGTCCATGATCACGTACATGGAGTAGTTGAGGTAGGCCTGCTCGGTGAAGTCGGCCAGGGAGCGTCGCTCCACGCCGTCCAGGCTCAGGTCCAGGGAGTCGCTCATGCGTGCCTCATTGAGTAGTGGTCTGGCGCAGCACCAAGGTGCCGTCGCGCTGGGTGAATTCGAGTTGTTTCAGCGCACTCATGCCAAGCAGCACTTCGTCGCCGTCCATGCCGGGGGCGACCAGTGCGCGCACATCCTGCAGGACGATATCGCCCAGTTGCAGGCGCTCGAGATGGGTGCGATAGCCGTTACTCCGGCCATTCGCGGTATTTAAGGTGACCGGTGCACCGCGCTTGAGGCCGAGACGCTTGGCCAGCCCGGCCGGAATCGCCACATCGGTGGCGCCGGTATCGAGGAGGAACACCACGGTTTCGCCGTTGATCTTCCCGCTGGAAACGAAATGCCCCTGGCCGTTACCGAGCAGCCGCACCTCGATATAGCCAGCACCCTGGGACGAGCTCGGCAACTGGTTGGGATTGTGCTGCTCGTCCTCCCACTGGCCAAAGAACCGCGTGGCCAGCAACAGGCCGGCACCCCAGGCCAGCACCAGCATCACCCGCCCGGCACGCCGACCGACGGTTTGCGCAGTCATGGCGCAGCGCCCCAACCGCCGGCGGGGGCGGCGAAACGCCAGACGATCGGCCGGGTCTCGCCATCGCCACGTGCCTTGCCGCCATTATCCACGCCGATCCAGGCGCCTTGCGCATCGACCCACAGCGCTTCGGCCGCACCATAGGGCTGGCTGTAGCGGCGCGCGTCCGTCAGCGCCGCACTGGCGAACGACCAGCAGCGCTCGACCTCGCCAGTCTCCAACTTGCGCCGGCAGATGCGCTGCGTCAGGCGCTCCAGGGTAAACAGCCGGTTCTGCAATAGCGCGACATCGGCGAAGTCGCGGCCCCGCGGCTGGCTGCCGAGCTGCGCCGGCGGCAGCTCTTTACCGCCCTCGACCAGCAGAACGCAACCGCCGCTGCAGCGCCAGCTCGACTGCTGTTGGTGCAACACCAGCAAGCCACGGCGCTCGCGCTCGGCGGCCAGCCACAGACGCTCACCCGCCGGATCGACGGCCACACCCTCGAACTGCGCATTGAAATGCAGCAACATGCCACTGGCGCGCGCCTGCCGCACCAGGCCGAGAGGCAGGTTCAACCAGCTCCCCGCACCGGCCGGCGAGACTTGCAGCACGCCGGCGTGGGCCTCGCTAAGCAGATAACGATTGCCTTTGGCGTCGCAGCTCAGGCCTTCGAAGTCCAGGGCTCCGCCACGCACCAGGCTGGCCACCCAGATGCGCATGCGCAGCCCCCAGGGTAGGCCACTGTCCGGCGGCGCCGGGGCCTGGAACAGCTCGGCTTCGGCGTGCCATACGCCAGCCTCGGCAGTGAGTCGGTACAGCCGGTCATCCTCGCGGTCGGAAACCGCCCACAGCGCATCGCCGCACCAGGCCAGCCCGGACAAATTACCGCCGAGCATGCCCTCGACCGGCTGCTCCGCCAGCAGTTGCAACTCTTCAAGTGGTTGCAACGCTTCCCGCGGTTGCGCCAGTGCCGATGTCGCCATCAGCAGCAGCGCCGCGAACAGTGTCCGCATTAAGCCAGGACCTCGGCCAGGTCGCCCTTGGACTCCAGCCAGCTCTTGCGATCACCGGCGCGCTTCTTCGCCAGCAGCATGTCCATCAGCTCCTGGGTGGCGTCGAAATCCTCCAGGGTCAACTGCACCAAACGGCGGGTGTTGGGGTCCATGGTGGTCTCGCGTAGCTGCGGCGGGTTCATTTCACCGAGGCCTTTGAACCGCGTGACTTGTGGCTTGCCGCGCTTCTTCTCGGCCACCAGGCGGTCGAGAATGCCGTCGCGTTCGCCTTCGTCGAGGGCGTAGAAAATCTCCTTGCCCAGGTCGATGCGGTACAGCGGCGGCATCGCCACATACACGTGGCCGGCATCCACCAGCGGACGGAAGTGCCGCACGAACAAGGCGCAGAGCAAGGTGGCGATGTGCAGGCCGTCGGAGTCGGCGTCGGCGAGGATGCAGATCTTGCCGTAGCGCAGCTGAGTCAGGTCGGCCGCGCCCGGGTCGACGCCGATCGCCACGGCGATGTTGTGCACTTCCTGGCTGGCCAGCACTTCGCCGCCATCGACTTCCCAGGTGTTCAGAATTTTGCCGCGCAACGGCAGGATCGCCTGAAACTCTTTATCGCGCGCTTGCTTGGCCGAGCCACCGGCGGAGTCGCCTTCGACCAGGAACAGCTCGGAACGCATCGGATCCTGGCCGGCGCAATCTGCCAGCTTGCCGGGCAAGGCCGGGCCCTGAGTGATGCGTTTGCGCTCGACCTTCTTGCCGGCCTTGAGGCGACGGCCGGCGTTGTTGATCGCCAGCTCGGCCAGTTGCAGCCCCAACTCCGGGTGCTGGTTGAGCCACAGGCTGAAGGAGTCTTTGACCACCCCGGAGACGAACGCCGCCGCCTCACGCGAGGACAGCCGTTCCTTGGTCTGCCCGGAGAATTGCGGCTCCTGCATTTTCATCGAGAGGACGAAGGCGATTCGCTCCCAGACGTCTTCCGGTGCCAGCTTGACCCCGCGCGGTAGCAGGCTGCGGAACTCGCAGAACTCGCGCATCGCGTCGAGCAGGCCTTGGCGCAGGCCGTTGACGTGGGTGCCGCCCTGGGCCGTGGGGATCAGGTTAACGTAGCTTTCCTGCACGCTCTCGCCGCCTTCCGGCAGCCACAGCAGCGCCCAATCCACCGCCTCCTTGTTACCGGCGAGGTTGCCGCAGAACGGCTCAGCGGGCAGCCGCTCGACTTCAGTGACCGCATCCACCAGATAGGAGCGCAGACCGTCTTCGTAGTACCACTCGACGCGCTCGCCGCTGGCCTTGTCCTCGAAACTGACCGCCAGGCCCGGGCAGAGCACGGCCTTGGCCTTGAGCACATGCTTGAGACGGCTGACGGAGAACTTCTGGGTGTCGAAATACTTGGGGTCCGGCCAGAAATGCACGCTGGTGCCGGTGTTGCGCTTGCCGACAGTGCCGATCACCTCCAGCTCGCTGGCCTTGAAGCCGTCGGCGAAGCACATGCGGTATTCGTTACCGTCGCGTTTGACCCGCACCTCGACGCCGGTCGACAACGCGTTGACCACTGAGATGCCGACGCCGTGCAGACCGCCGGAGAACTGGTAGTTCTTGTTGGAGAACTTACCGCCGGCGTGCAGCTTGGTGAGGATCAGCTCGACGCCTGACACCCCCTCTTCCGGGTGAATGTCCACCGGCATGCCGCGACCGTCGTCGCTGACTTCCAGCGAGTTGTCCTCATGCAGAATCACCTGCACCGATTTTGCATGGCCGGCCAGGGCTTCGTCGACGCTGTTGTCGATGACTTCCTGGGCCAGATGGTTGGGCCGGCTGGTGTCGGTGTACATGCCCGGGCGCTTGCGCACCGGGTCGAGGCCGGAGAGGACTTCGATGGCGTCTGCGTTATAGGAGCTTGCTCCGTTCTGGGCCATGGGGTCTCACATCGTCAGTCGTTAAAGGTCGGAAAAATCGAAATCGCGCCAGTTGGCGGAGGCAAAACCGGCGAAAGCCAGTAGCGCGGGCAAGCGGCGGGCAAAACCCTGAAAACCATGATCGCCACCGGCCTGGATATGCAGCGCACAACCGCGGTAGTAAGCCTCGGCCTGGCGGTAATCGAGAGTCTCGTCGGCGGTCTGCAGCCACACCTGATAACGCGCAGGGTCATTTGGCGGCGGCACTTCCAGCTCGGCCAGAGCCGCCACGTGATCGGCCGTCAGCTCCCAGCTCTCGCCGCTGTAATAATTCTGTTGCGTGCCGAGGTGGCCCTCGAACAAGCGGTGCGGGCAGACCGCCGGGTTGATCAGTACGGCCTTCAGGCCATGCCGCTCGGCCAAGTGGGTCGCATAGTAGCCGCCAAGGGAGCTGCCGACCAGCACCGGCCGGCCTAGCTCGGCTATGGCCGCCTCAAGCTGCTGGATGGCTTGTCGCGGGTGATGGTGCAGGGCCGGCACGCGCAGCTGTCCGGCCCACCCCAGGCGCTCCATCACTTGCAGTAATTGGCGGGCCTTGAGCGAAGCCGGCGAACTGTTGAGGCCGTGGATATAGAGAAGGGAGGGGGTTTCCGTGAGCACGCGGACGATTCCTAAACCGTTTGCCGCGCACTTTAGCAAAGCCTCGCGAGCCTTGGTCAGCCAACTTTAATAACGCGAGATGAGCAAACCCAGGCAATCGGCTCAATAACCTTTGACGCTGTAGTCCACCACGAAGGGAATACCGGTAACCCGCGATACACCGGTTTCCAGCCGGCCATCGGCATGCAGGCGCAGCCAACGATAGCCCGGCGCCTCCTGGTCGACCTGAAACTCCTCGCTACCTGGGGCGAACTGCACGCAGGTCGACGGCGAGGCGAGCAAACGCACGCCGTTACGCAGTTGGTCGAACTCCTGGTGGATATGCCCCCAGAGCAACGCCCGCACCTGCGGGAAGCGATCTAGCACGGCGAACAATTCATCGGGGTTGCGCAGCCCGATCGGCTCCATCCAGCGGCAGCCTATCGACACCGGATGGTGATGCAGGCAGATCAAATGGTGGCGTTCGGGGGCTTCGCTCAACGCCCGCGCAAGCAGGCTGAGTTGCTGCTCATCCAGATAACCAGGCACCGCACCGGGGATGGATGAGTCGAGCACGGTGATCCGCCAGCCGCCGAGATCCACCACCGGCTCCAACAGTTCACTCTCGACACTGGCGCTGCGCATGGCTGACAGATCATCGTGATTGCCCGGAAACCAGCGTGCAGGGGCCGCAATCACCGAGGTCAGTTGGCGAAAGCGCACATAGGACTCCAGCGAACCGTCTTGCGAGAGATCCCCGCTGGCCAGCATCAGGTCAATCTGCGGCTGTTCTTCGAGCACCCGCTCAATCACCCGCTGCAGGCTGTCCTGGGTGTCCATGCCGAGCAGTTTGCCGTGCGCGCCGGCAAACAGGTGGCTATCGGATAACTGCACCAGCAGCACTGAGGAATCAGCAGCGAGAGTGGACGAGCTCGGCAAGGGCCGTCTCCTTGAGCGGGATCGCTGGAATTATGGTGGCCCAAGCGGGTAATGGTAAAGCCGCGTTGTGGGCATAGATCACAGTTAGCAATCGGCACCGGCTGACTTTGCTAGCGCACCGGCTCCAATTCGTGGCCACAGGCCAGGCAATGGCTCAGCCACTCGCCGAGAAACAGGTTGAGCTGGGTCTTCTCATCCGGCTGGTGCATCGCCGCATTCGGGTAGGGGTAAATGCTGCGAAAACGCCGCGCATTCTCCGCACCGATCACTTCCGCCATGCGTGCATCGTGGTAGACCCGCACTTCCAGCTGCGGCACCGGCAGCCAGGGCAGGCTATGTTCCTGGCGCACTTGCAGGGTGGTGGTGTAGGGGCAGGCCTCCAACACGTCCAGCGCCAGCACACCGAGCAGGCGCTCGCCCTGACTCAAGGCCACCCGGCGCGAGCCTGGCTCGTCACGCATCGCCGGCAACAGGCGCATCAGCCGCGCGTAGTTGGCCGCACAAGCGGCTTGCAGCTCGATCAGGTCGACCCGGTAACGCTCACGCAGCAGGTTCACACCCACAGTCCCCTCACTTCGGCACGATTGAGTGCCAGCCATTGCAACGCAATGATGCTCGCCGCGTTGTCGATACGCCCATCGCGTACCGCCGCCAAGGCGTCCTCCAGCGGCAAGACATGCACGCGAATGTCCTCCCCCTCCTCGGCCAGCCCGTGCACGCCACCGGCCCCCGCACTGTCGCAGCGCCCGACAAACAGGTGGACCCGCTCGTCCGAACCGCCCGGCGACGGGTAATACTGGCTGATCGGCCACAACGCGCCAAGGGTCAAGTCGGCTTCCTCTACGGCTTCGCGGCGGGCCACGTCTTCCGGCTCTTCATCCTGCTCGATCAAGCCGGCCACCAACTCCAGCAGCCAGGGGTTCGGGCTCTTATCCAGGGCGCCGATGCGGAATTGCTCGATCAGCACCACGCAATCGCGCTGTGGGTCGTAGGGCAACACGCAGACCGCATCATGCCGCACGAACAGCTCGCGACTGATCTGCGGACCCATGCCGCCCGCGAACAGACGATGACGCAAATGCACACGATCGAGCTGGTAGAAACCGCGGAAACAATTTTCCCGTTCGACGATTTCGACCGCCTCTGGGCCTGGGATAAAAGTGCCGCTCATCGGTTCCCCACTCCTGACTGGTTCGAGCCTGAAAAGTCCTTGGCTTCACGTCATCCTAGCGCGCCTATTCAACCACCGCAGCCCCTTTCAAGATTGCCCTTGGGCTGCCAGGATATCCGGCCCATTCACTTAGCCTAGCGGCGAACTCGGCTCGCCACCGACAGTCGAACCCCGACTTTCATTGAAAACCCGGAACCGCCAAGGAATGCCATGCACCTGCTGAAAATCACCCTATTCGCCGCCCTGGCGCTCACTTTAGGCGGCTGCCAGAGCCTGTTCCAGGCAGCCCCTAACGCGCCTATCAACGCCGAGCGCTCGGCCTGGGAACACAGCCAGGCCGGCTGCCAGGGTGACGACTGCCCGCTGGTCAACATCGACACCCTGAGCTTCGCCGCAGAACCCGCGCTCGACAGCCTGATCGAGCATGAGCTGCTGGACATGACCGGCAACGCCCCGGACGCCCAGCTGCCCGCCTCGCTAAAAGCCTACGAACAGGCCTTTCTCCGCTCCGCGGAGCCCGGCTGGAGCAGCTATTTGCAGGCGAAAGTCCGCGAGCAGCATGACGGCCTGGTGATCATCGAGCTGTCCAGCTACCTGTCCACCGGCGACGCCCACGGCATGCCCGGGCGACGTTTTATCAATTACGACCGCAAGCTGCACAGGGCGCTAACCCTGCAGGACATGCTCTTGCCTGGCCAGGAGCAGGCCTTCTGGCAAGCCGCACAGCTGGCGCACCAGGGCTGGCTGGTGGCGAACCAGCTCGACCAAGACCCCGAATTCGTCAAGAGTTGGCCGTTTCAACCGACCGCGAACGTGGCCCTGACCTTCGGCGCGGTGACCCTCAAGTACGAGGTCTACAGCATCGGCCCGTACGCGTCCGGCCATCCCGAGCTGAAGATCCCCTACCCGCGCCTCAACGGCATTCTCAAGCCGCAGTATTTCCCCGGTCGGGGCTGAGCGACTTACTCTTTCGGGCGGATAGATAACCGTAGGAGCGCCCAACTCAGTGGCGGCTATTGGCTTACGACGAATAAGCCGCTTTGCGCACGCCCATGCTCCCCAGACCGAACTGCAACACGCCGGCCAGCACCAGGGCCGGCAAGGTCGCACCGACGTCCGGATAGAAATGTGCCAGCAGGTGATACATCGCCACGCCGCCGGCCCAGGCCGAGAGCGCCGCCCAGCGCAACCCGGCAGGCGCCGTGAGGCTGGCGCGGCGGCGCAGGATGAAGTGATCGACCAGCACCACACCAAACAGCGGCGCGAACACCGAGCCGATCAGCAGCAGAAAGTTCTGGTATTGCGCCAGCGGCGCGAACCAGGCGATCGAGGTGCAGAGCGCACCTATGATCAGCGCCAGGCGCTCCACCGACAGCGGCAACAGGATAGCGGTGGAGACCGCCGCCGAATGGATATCGGCGAAGGCTTTTTCCGACTCATCGAGCAGAATCAGCAGCAGCGGAATCCCCATCCCCGCCCCAGCCAGGGCCAGTAGCAGGGTATTGACGTCACCGCTCGCGGCGAACGCCAGGGTGTAGGCCACGCCCAGGCTCATCAACCAGAAGTTGCCGAGGAAGAAACCCAGCACTGTGCCGCCGAACACGCCGCCGGCACGTTTGCCGAAGCGCGAGTAATCGGCGATCAACGGCAGCCAGGACAGCGGCATGGCGATCGCGATATCGAAGCCCAGGGCGAACGGCAGCGAAGCATCGCCAGTTCGTGCCCACAGCGCCGGCAGATCGGCCTGCGCCAACAGATTCCAGGTCAACCAGACGCAGGCGGCGAGCAGCAACCAGATCCCCCAGCGGCGCAGCACCCGACGAACGAAGGCCAGTGGCCCGCTGACCGCCAGCAAGGTCGCCAGCGCGCCGAAGACCAGCGTCCACAGCGTGGGATTGGCCCACTGGCTTTCGGCACCAAAGTTGCGCGAGCCGAGCAAACTGGCGGCATCGCGCATGACGATGATTTCGAAGGCACCCCAGCCAACCAGCTGCAACAGGTTCAGCAATGCCGGCAAGGCGGCACCGCGGTTACCCAAACTGAGCTTGAGCGCCGCCATCGAGGCCAGGCCGGTATCGCTACCTATTACCCCGACCGCGGCCAGCAGCAGCACGCCGACGGCGCTGCCGAGCAGAATCGCCAGCAGCGCGCCGGCCATGCCCAGCCCCGGTGCCAGCAGGGCGCCGGTCTGCAGCACCATCAGGCCGATGCCGAGGGAGAACCACAGGGAAAACAGATCACGCAGGCCAAAGACCCGCCGCGTGAGCGGAACCGCAATGGAGGGTGCGTAAGTACTGAGAGGAGCGCTATTCACGATGGCGTACTGCCTAAAAGTGATAAATAGAACAGCCCCTCACTTGCGTGAAGGGCTGATGCTCAGCAGACCTTGAACAGGCTCTGGGCGCTACACCTGTTTGTGATCGTTCCCACGCTCCGGCGTGGGAACGATCTTATGGGTCAAACCTTCTTGTACAACTGGCTACCTTCCTGGCGGAACCGTTCGGCCTGCTCGCGCAAGCCATCCTCGACCGCCACATCGACGGCTTCGATACGCTGGTTGGCCGCGTATTCACGGACTTCCTGGGTGATCTTCATCGAACAGAACTTCGGCCCGCACATGGAGCAGAAGTGCGCGACCTTGGCCGAGTCCTTCGGCAGGGTTTCATCGTGATAAGCGCGCGCGGTGTCCGGGTCGAGGCCGAGGTTGAACTGGTCTTCCCAGCGGAACTCGAAGCGCGCCTTGGACAGCGCATTGTCACGGATCTGCGCACCCGGATGGCCCTTGGCGAGGTCGGCGGCATGGGCGGCGATCTTGTAGGTGATGATCCCGGTCTTCACATCATCCTTGTTCGGCAGGCCGAGGTGCTCCTTGGGCGTCACGTAGCAAAGCATGGCGCAACCGAACCAGCCGATCATCGCCGCCCCTATGCCGGAGGTGATGTGGTCGTAACCGGGCGCGATATCGGTGGTCAGCGGGCCGAGGGTGTAGAACGGCGCCTCGTCGCAGCATTCCAGCTGCTTGTCCATGTTCTCCTTGATCAACTGCATCGGCACGTGGCCGGGGCCTTCGATCATGGTCTGCACGTCGTGCTTCCAGGCGATCTTGGTCAGCTCGCCGAGGGTTTCCAGTTCGCCGAATTGCGCCGCGTCGTTGGCGTCGGCAATCGAGCCCGGGCGCAGGCCATCGCCCAGCGAGAAGCTGACGTCGTAGGCCTTCATGATTTCGCAGATGTCTTCGAAATGGGTGTAGAGGAAGTTCTCTTTATGGTGCGCCAGGCACCACTTGGCCATGATCGAACCGCCACGGGAGACGATGCCGGTGACGCGTTTGGCGGTCAGCGGCACATAGCGCAGCAAGACGCCGGCGTGGATGGTGAAGTAGTCCACGCCCTGCTCGGCCTGCTCGATCAGGGTGTCGCGGAACAGCTCCCAGGTCAGGTCCTCGGCGGCGCCACCGACCTTTTCCAGTGCCTGATAGATCGGCACTGTGCCGATCGGCACCGGCGAGTTGCGGATGATCCACTCGCGGGTCTCGTGGATGTGTTTGCCGGTCGACAGGTCCATCACAGTGTCCGAGCCCCAGCGGATGCCCCAGGTCAGCTTGGCCACTTCTTCCTCGATGGAGGAGCCGAGGGCGCTGTTGCCGATGTTGCCGTTGATCTTCACCAGGAAGTTGCGGCCGATGATCATCGGCTCCAGCTCCACGTGGTTGATGTTGGCCGGGATGATGGCGCGGCCGCGGGCGATCTCCTCGCGGACGAACTCGGCGGTGATCTCCTTCGGAATGCTGGCGCCGAAGCTATGGCCGACATGCTGCTGATCGAGCAGACCGGCGGCGCGGGCTTCCTGCAGCTTCATGTTTTCGCGGATCGCGACGAACTCCATCTCCGGCGTGATGATGCCTTGGCGGGCGTAATGCATCTGGCTGACGTTGGCGCCGGCGCGGGCCTTGCGCGGGTTGCGCACATGGGCGAAGCGCATGGCGGTCAGCTCGGGATTGCTCAGACGCTCCTGGCCGAAGTGCGAACTCAGGCCGGCAAGCCGCTCGGTATCGCCACGCGCCTCGATCCACGCTGAACGGATATCCGCCAGGCCCTTGCGCACATCGATCTGCACGGCCGGGTCGGTGTAGGGGCCGGAGGTGTCGTAGACCAGGACCGGGGCATTGATCTCGCCGCCGAAGTCGGTCGGCGTGACGTCCAGGCTGATCTCGCGCATCGGCACCAGGATGTCCGGGCGCGAGCCTTCGACGTAGATCTTCTGCGAGCGCGTGAAGGGTTGTACCGATTGCTGGTCGACCTGAGCGCTTTCGCTCAAGTTCTTTTGTTGTTGTACCGTCATCATGGCTCTCCAAACATCATCCAGGGCGAGGATTGTCGGAGCGAGCCTGATCGGGCGGGGGCGTTGGCGCACCAGGGCTGGTGCTAGAGGACTCGCCGGGGAGGCGAGAAATCTTGTTCCCTACGCAGGCGCTAACCTGATCAGGTTCAACGGAATCCGGAATTATCCGATCTCAGCCTTCAACTCAAGGCACCCCGACAAGAACCTGGCCAGTCTAATCAAGCCGCGCCGAGAAAACCAACCCACAAGTCAAAAAACCCTGACCAGCCCGTCGGAAAGTGACGCGCGATAACGGCGCAGCCGATTGTTCCCGCGGCGCAACATAGCTTGTTGCAAACTACACTCACGCCGCTATCTGCGCGCTTGACCCCCTTGACGGCGCCCCTTAGCCTTGCCTATCACCGCCCCCATCACCATCCCACAGGGGCCAAACAATTAGGATGATTAGCATGCTGCGCAGACTCTCACTGGCACTCGCCGTGGCCTCCGCTTCCAGCGGACTGGCCTGGGCAGAGGAAGCCCCCCTGTCAGCCAAGACCGACCTGGTCAGCGTCTACCAAGAAGCCGTGAACAATAACGCCGATCTGGCCGCCGCTCGGGCCGATTACCAGGCGCGTAAAGAAGTGGTGCCGCAAGCCCGCTCTGGCCTGCTACCGAACCTGTCTGCCGGCGCCGACTTGAGCGACACCCGCACCCAACTGGATCAGCCGTCCAGCACGGCCAACCGCAGCGGCACGGTGTATCAAGCCACCCTGAGCCAGCCGATTTTCCGCGCCGATCGCTGGTTCCAGCTGCAAGCCGCCGAGGCCACCAACGAGCAGGCGGCTCTGGAGCTGTCGGCCACCGAACAGAACCTGATTCTGCAGAGCGCCGAAACCTACTTCTCCGTACTCCGTGCCCAGGACACCCTGGCCTCGACCAAGGCCGAGGAAGCGGCCTTCAAGCGCCAACTGGATCAAGCCAACGAGCGCTTCGATGTCGGCCTGTCGGACAAGACCGACGTCCTCGAAGCCCAGGCCAGTTACGACACCGCACGGGCCAACCGCATCCTCGCGCAACGCGCGGTGGATGATGCGTTCCAGGCCCTGGTCACCCTGACCAACCGCGACTACAACGCCGTCGAGGGGATCAAACACACCCTGCCGGTGCTGGCGCCGACGCCGAATGATGCCAAGGCCTGGGTCGATACCGCGGCGCAGCAGAACCTCAACCTGCAAGCCAGCAACTATGCGGTCGATGCCGCCGAAGAGACCTTGCGCCAGCGCAAGGCCGGCCACGCGCCGACCCTGGATGCGGTCGCGCAATACCAGCGCGGCGACAATGACAGCCTCGGCTTCAGCAACACTGAGAATACGCTGCCGGGTCAGGAACCCTTCGGCGGCGACGTGGAGCAACGCAGCATCGGCCTGCAGCTGAACATCCCGATCTACAGCGGCGGGCTGACCAGCTCCCAGGTGCGCGAGTCCTATCAGCGCCTGAACCAGGCCGAGCAACTGCGCGAAAGCCTGCGCCGGCAGGTGGTCGAGAGCACCCGCAACCTGCACCGTGCCGTCAATAGCGACGTGGAAACCGTCCAGGCCCGTAAGCAGTCGATCATCTCCAACCAGAGCGCCCTGGAAGCCACGGAAATCGGCTATCAGGTCGGTACGCGGAACATCGTCGACGTGCTCGACGCCCAGCGTCAGCTCTACAGCTCGGTGCGCAACTACAACGACGCGCGTTACGACTACATCCTCGACAACCTGCGCCTGAAACAAGCCGCCGGCACTCTCAGCCCGGCAGACCTGGAAGCCCTGGCGCGCTTCCTCAAGGCCGATTACAACCCGGACCAGGACTTCCTGCCGCCGGACTTGGCCAAAGCCGCCGAAACCAACCTGCGCTCCAACCCGGAATATTGAGTTAGCACCACGCGCAGGGCGGACTCAGGAGCGCAGCGAACAGTCCGCCGCCTGCAATGGCATACTGCTGCGCGAGTACGCCCTACCGCTGCAGGGCTTCGCTGAGCTCAGCCCAAGCTACGGCGCAGCAGCGCTGGCCAGCAGACGCGCCAAGCCCTCGAGCAGACGCGCCAGCGCACCCTGGTTACGCTCCAACACCGCCAGCCCCGCAGCGCGCATCCGTTCGGCCGTCTGCGGCTCGTGCCACAGCGCGGCAACCTGTTGCGCCAGCTGCGCGGCGTCCATCACTTCCAGCAGCGCGCCGGCCTCACGCAGTTGCGCGGCGATCTCGAGGAAGTTGAACAGGTGCGGCCCCGCCAGCACCGGCTTACCCAGGGCCGCCGGCTCCAGCAGGTTATGCCCGCCATTGGGCACCAGGCTGCCGCCGACCAGGGCCACATCGGCCAAGGCATAGAGAAACAGCAACTCGCCCATGCTGTCGCCCAGCAGCACGGCCGTCTCGGCCGTCGGCGCAGCCGCACTGGAGCGGCGCACGGTGGTCATGCCGGATTTTTTACACAGTTCGAAAACGCTGTCGAAGCGCTCGGGATGGCGCGGCACCAGGATCAGCAGCGCGTCGGGATCACTCTGGCGCAGCTGTCGATGCGCGGCGAGGACCAGCTCATCTTCGCCGGCATGGGTGCTGGCGGCGATCCACACCGGCCGCGCAGTGGCCTGCCAGTCCGCGCGCAAAGCCGCCGCGCGCAGCAACAGTTCGGGGTCGATGCTCAGGTCGAACTTGATCGAGCCGGTCACCGTCACGCACTCCGCTCGCGCGCCCAGCGCCCGGAAGCGCTCGGCCTCGGCTTCGGTCTGCACCGCCAGCCAGCTCATCTGCGCCAGCATCGGTGCCGTCAGCCCGGCGAAGCGTGCATAACCGCGGGCCGAACGCTCGGACAGCCGCGCATTGGCCAACACCACGGGAATCTTGCGCAGCGCGCATTGGTGAATGTGATTGGGCCACAACTCGGTTTCCATGATCACCGCCAGCTTCGGCCGAACCCGCTCGAGGAAACGCGCGGCCGCCCACGGCAAGTCATAGGGCAGATAGCAATGCTGCACACGGTCGCCGAACAGCGCCCAGATACGCTCGGAGCCGGTCGGTGTCATGCAGGTCACGGTGATCGGCAACTGCGGGTAACGCAGCAGCAGCTCGCGGATCAGCGGCGCGGCGGCAATGCTCTCGCCCACCGATACCGCATGCACCCAGATCCCGCCCGCTTTGAGTGGCGGCAGATTGCAGGCAAAGCGCTCGCCGATGCGTTTGGCATAGGCCGGCGCGTTGCGCGCACGCAACGCCAGACGCGCGCCGATCAGTGGCAGGCCGAGATGAAACAGGACGCTATAGAGGCTTCGATTCATGGGGGCGGAGGATACCAGAGGCCCATCACGTGCGGGCCCATCCACCATGGGAAAAGGTCCGCGCCAGGGCGCTGCGCAGGAACTGCGCCGCCGGCCCTAAGGGGCGGTCGCGGCGCCAGACCAGTTCGACGCCCAGCGACGGATAGGCCGGCAATTCGCCGCGCAGCTCCACCAGGCGCTCGCGATACATCGGGTAGTGCGCCACATCCCGCGGAATCACCGCCCAGCCCAGACCGGACATGGCCAGCTCGGCGATCGCATAGAAGCTGTCGGCGCGCCAGACCGTCGGGCTCAGACGCTCCACCTCATGGCGTTGCTGGGCCCGCGCGGCGCTCGGCTGTTGCTGGTTCGTGCGCGCGGCGATCAGCAATTGCCGATGGGCAGCCAGGGCGCGGCGGTCGACCTGCTCGAGTTGGGCCAACGGGTGTTGCTGACCGCACACCAGCACCAGCGGCATCTCGCCCAGCGCCGCCTGCTCCAGGCCGGCCGGCGTGTGCTCCTGCTGGAATAGCACGCCCAGATCGGCCTGACCCTCACTGACCCAACCGGAGATATCGCCCTGGGTGCCATAGGCCAGCGTCAGCTCGAGAAAGGCAAAGCGCTCGGCTAGATCGACCAGCGCACCGGCCAGGGTGCTACAGGTAAAGGCTTCGTCCACCACCAGACGCAGATGCTGCTCCTCACCGCCGCCCAGCGCCAAGGCGCGGCGCTCCAGGCGCTGGCACTGGCGCAACACCTCGCGCGCTTCGTGCAACAGGGTCTCGCCGGCCGGGGTCGGTTTGGGCAGGCGCCCGCCGCTGCGCTCGAACAGGCGCACGCCCAGATCATCCTCCAAGAGCGCCACCGCCTGGCTCACCGCCGACTGCACCCGGCGCAGATCGCGGGCCGCGGCGGAAAAGGAACCATGCTCGCAGACCGCGACGAAGGCCGACAGTTGATCCAGATTCCACTGCATGGACTCACCCTCACTTATCTCTAAAGCAGATAGGATCTAACTTGAAGCCATCATTAAAGACTCTAGAATCGCCCCCAGTCAAAGGCCCTTATCCGCAGGAGGATGCAGCCATGTCGGGTTATCTCTATCTGGGAGTCGCCATCGCCGCCGAAGTGGTGGCGACCACCTCGATGAAAGCCATCGACGGCGTGAACAAACCGCTGCCCTTGCTGCTAGTCATCGCGGGTTATGCCATCGCGTTCTGGATGCTGACGATAGTGGTACGCACGATTCCGGTGGGCGTGGCCTACGCCGTCTGGGCGGGGCTGGGCATCGTATTGGTGAGCATCGCCGCGGTGTTTATCTATGGGCAAAAACTCGACCTGCCCGCCGTACTCGGCATGGCCCTGATCGTCGTCGGGGTGGTGGTGATCCAGCTGTTTTCCGCCAGCACCGGCCACTAGTGGACTGAGAACCTGTTCATGATCTGCTGCGCGTCGGCCATGCCGCGTTGAAATCGGGCTCAAAATGCTCATTTACTACTTGTAAACTGCGCTTTTTCGCCCGATTTCGCCTTGCCTGACCTTAGCTCGCGAGATCGTGAACAGGCTCTGAGCGGTTGCTTCGTTTGCCTATCGCGGTATCTGTAGGCTGGCGTAGAGCGAAGCAGGTAGGGTGGATTAGCCGCGCAGCGGCGTAATCCACCAGCCCGGGCAAACAATCAACGGCTAGCACAAGGCGAGGCGCTCGGGCGATCCGAAGCCACGGGTTATACTGCCCGCCAGTTTTCCGACCAAGGCAGTTCGCTCCATGTCCCAGGCCCTTTCCACTGACGTGTTGATTGTCGGCGGCGGCATCGCCGGCCTCTGGCTGAATGCCCGTCTGCGCCGTCAAGGCTTCGCCACCCTGCTGGTGGAAACTGCCAGCCTCGGCGGCGGGCAGAGCGTGAAGTCGCAAGGGATCATCCATGGCGGCGCCAAATACGCCCTGCATGGCGCCCTGACTGGCGCCTCGGAAGCCATCGCCGACATGCCAAGGCGCTGGCGCGAGGCGTTGGCCGGCAGCGGTGAAGTGGATCTGAGCGGCGTGCGCCTGCTCTCCGCGGCGCATTACCTATGGTCGCCCGGCACCTTGGCCGGCAACCTGACCAGCTTCTTCGCCAGCAAAGCGGTGCGCACCCGCGTCGACCAGGTCAAAGGTGCCGACCTGCCGCCGGCCCTGCAACACCCGCAATTCAAGGGCAAGGTCTATCGCTTGAGCGAACTGGTGCTCGACGTTCCGAGCCTGATCGAGCGGCTGGCCGAGCTGGCCGGTGACAGCCTGCTGGCCGCCGAACGGCTTGAACCCTTGCACGAGAACGGCGAATTGGTCGGCCTGCAGGTCGACGGCCGCGAGATCCGCGCGCAACGCATCGTCCTCAGCGCCGGCGCCGGCAATGCTGCATTGCTCAGTGCCCTCGGCCTGTCGCAACCGGCCATGCAGCGTCGTCCCTTGCATATGGTGCTGGTCAAGGCGCCGAGCCTGAAACCCCTGTACGCCCACTGCCTCGGCGGCGGACCGAAGCCGCGCGTCACAGTCACCAGCCACCCGGCGGCCGATGGCCAATGGGTCTGGTATCTCGGCGGCGACCTGGCCGAAGCCGACGGCGTGGCCCGCGACGAGGCGGCACAAATCGCCGCCGCGCAAAAAGAGCTGGGCAACCTGCTGCCCTGGGTCGACCTCAGCCAGGCGCGCTGGGCCACTTTGCGGGTCGATCGCGCCGAGCCGGCACAATCCGGGCTGGTGCGCCCGGACAACGCCTTCCTCGCCGAGCAAAACAACGTGCTGGTCGGCTGGCCGACCAAGCTGGCGCTGGCGCCGGACTTCGCCGACCGGGTGCTGACGGCGTTGACGCGCGACGGCATCCAACCCCGCACGCACCCCGCGCTGCCGGCCCTGCCGCGCCCGCCCGTTGCGCCGGCGGTCTGGGAGGCGCTACTGCCATGAACACCTTGCACGACCTGCACCGCCCGCTGGGCAGCACTGGACTATGGGTCTCGCCGCTCGGCCTCGGCACGGTCAAGCTCGGCCGCGACCAAGGGGTGAAATACCCCAACGGCTTCAGCATTCCCGATGACTCCGCCGCGCGGCAACTGCTCAAGCTGGCGCGCGAACTCGGCATCAACCTGATCGACACCGCGCCGGCCTACGGCAACAGCGAAGAGCGCCTCGGCCCACTGCTGCGCGGGCAACGCGAGGATTGGGTGATCGTCAGCAAGGTCGGCGAAGAGTTTGAAAACGGCCGGTCACGCTTCGACTTTTCCGCCGCACACACGCGCTTCTCCGTCGAACGCAGCCTCAAGCGCTTGCAAACCGAAGTGATCGATCTGGTGCTGGTGCACTCGGACGGCAACGATCTGGCGATCCTGCGGGACGGCGGCGTGTATCAGACCCTGGCGGACCTGAAACGCGAAGGGAAAATCCGCGGTTTCGGCCTCTCCGGCAAAACCGTCGCGGGTGGCCTGCTGGCGCTGGAGCAAGGCGACTGCGCGATGGTCACCTACAACCTCAATGAACAACATGAGCGCCCCGTGCTGGATTACGCCGCCAGCCACGGCAAGGGCATCCTGATCAAGAAGGCCCTGGCCAGTGGCCACGTCTGCCTGGATCCGGGCGTCGACCCGGTGCGCGCCAGCTTCGAGCTGATCTTCGCCCACCCCGCGGTAACCAGCGCGATAGTCGGCACCATCAACCCGCTGCATCTGTCCCATAATGTTTCGACCGCCGCCAGCGTGATCCGCGAACTGTCCTAGCCTGCGGCCGACCCCGACGCAAGAAGGAGCCGAGATGCCGCGCACCCTCGTCCGCAAGGACCCCAGCAGCTTTCAGACCCAAGCACTGTTCGTCGAGGCCACTCCTACCGGGCTGAGCTACCAGGGCCTCGGGCGGCCGCTGAACTTCGGCCAGATGCTCGAACGCCGCCAGCCGATTGCTATCGCCAGTAGTGAGTGTTTTGCCGTGGAGCTGGCCAACCTCGGGGTCTCGGTGCGCCTGACCCTCAGTTGGCAAGGCCACGACTACTGGGTGCTGGTGCGGCAGCGGCGCCAGGATCGCGGCGACACGGTGCTGAAATTGATCTCCGGTTACGTGCCGGCCCAGGAACTGAACCTGCCCTTGCTCACGGCGATTCAGGAAGTTGCCGAAGAATGCTTGCTGGAAACTCCACAGGGTTGGCTCGGCGGGCGCTTCGGCGACACCTGGCTGCCGACGCCCTATCAAGGCCCCCTGCACTATCGCGAGGCCATCAGCTTCAGCCTGAGCCCGCTGTCTGGCGCCGCGCGCCCGACACGTTGCGGCAACCTGACCTTGCTCGAGCGGCCACGGACCTATGTCCATCTACCCACCGCCTCGCTGCAACTGGTCTACGACCTGCGCCTGGAACTGCCGAAAGAAGCCAAACGACTCAGTTTGTTTCATGTCGATGAGCGCCTGGAAAACGGCCAACTGGTCGCCCGCCTCGATCGCCGCCGCCCGGATCTGTACCTGATCCCGCTGGAGCAAGGCCGGCCCTGCGCCGAACTACTGACCCTGAAGAAAGGCAACCTGCAACCCGCCAGCAGCCGCGGCATCTGGCTGGCAGAAAGCTTCGCGCCGCAAGAAGGCTGGCTGGTGCGCGATGAACGGATTCGCTGGAAGGACTGGCTGGCGCAACAGCATCTCACTCAGCCGGCCGCCAAAAAGCCCCAACAGACTGGGGCTAGATCGGCTTGCCGATGAGTGGAGTGGCTATTTGAGCTCGCTGGAACTTTTACCCAGCAGGCGACGGGCGACGATCAACAACTGGATCTGCTGGGTGCCCTCGAAGATGTCGAGGATCTTCGAATCCCGCGCCCACTTCTCCAGCAGTTCGTCCTCGGCATAACCCAAGGCGCCCACCAGTTCCACGCATTTGAGCGTGACTTCGTTGGCCACCCGTCCGGCTTTGGCCTTGGCGACCGACGCCTCTTTCGAGTTGGGCAGTTGGTTGTCGGCCATCCAGGCCGCCTTCAGGGTCAGCAGACGCGCGGCTTCCCACTCGGCTTCCAGACGGTACAAGGTCGCCTCGGCATGGCTAACCGCCAGCAAGGGCTTGGCGTAGTCGAGTCGGCAGACTTTCTGCAACAGTTCACGGGTGCGATCCAGCGCCGCCTTGGCCACCCCGATCGCCATCCCCGCCACCAGCGGCCGGGTGTTGTCGAAGGTTTCCATGACCCCGGCAAAGCCTTTCTGCACATCGATCTGCGGGTTGCCGAGCAAGTTGGCGGCCGGCACCCGGCAGTCGCTGAAACTGATCGAGGCGGTGTCGGAGGCCTTGATCCCGAGCTTCTTCTCCAGCCGGCTCACCGTCATCCCAGATGTGCCGTGCTCGACCACGAAGGACTTGATCGCCGCGCGGCCGAGGCCTTTATCCAGGGTCGCCCAGACCACCACCGCATCGGCGCGCTCGCCCGAGGTGACGAAAATCTTCTCGCCATTGAGGATGTAGTGCTCGCCTTCCTTGCGCGCCGTGGTGCGGATCGCCGCCGAATCGGAGCCACAGCCCGGCTCGGTGATCGCCATCGCCGCCCAGGTTCCGCCGAAGCGTTCGAGCTGCTCATCATTGGCCACCGCCGCGATCGCCGCATTGCCCAGCCCCTGCCGCGGCATGGCCAGCAGCAGGCCGACGTCGCCCCAGCACAACTCGATCACGCCCAGGCAGGCCGACAGGTTGCCGCCGTTCTTGATCCCGCTTTCCACCGACGTCGCGGCGCGGCGCTTGCTGGCCGAGGTCGCGCCGATGGCTTCCGGCGAGCCGGCGTTCATGCCATCGAGCAGCGCCGCGAGCAGATCCAGCTCTTTCGGGTAGGCATGCTCGGCCTTGTCATACTTGCGCGAAATCGGCCGAAAATAATTGGCCGCCACCTGGTGCGCCTGATTGACCAGCCCGGTGAATTTCTTCGGGGTTTCCAGATTCATCGTTCCTCCTCGAAGTGGAATTCAGCGCGTCGTGAGCGCAGGACGGGCAAGGCAGCGCCCGCTCCCGGCGGGCAAGCTGCATTCACCACATCCTTGTGGATCGCGGGTACGGACGAGAAAGCGCAGTTTACGAATGAGTAGATGAGCATTTCGAGTCCGTTCCCAACACTGCCGGCACAAGCGCAACAGCGCTGAAACCGCTTCACAGTTGTAGGCCGCCGGCCATGATCGCCACGGCACGCAGGTCGCGGTACCAGCGTTCGGCTGGATGCTCTTTGGTAAAACCGTGGCCGCCGAGCAGCTGCACGGCATCGGTACCGATCTTCATCGCCTTCTCGGCACACAGCAGGCGCGCCAGGTACGCCTCGCGATGGAATGGCAGACCCTGCTCGGAGCGGGCACAGGCGCGCCAGACCATCAGACGCATGGCGTCCAGCTCAACGGCGATGTCCGCGACGATAAAGGCCACGCCCTGGCGGTGGCTGATCGGCTCACCGAAGGCCAGCCGCTCGTTGCAGTAGCCGACCACATAATCCAGCGCCGTCTGCGCCGTACCTACGGCCAACGCACACCAGGCCAGCGCGGCGTGGTCGAGGAAGCTCTGGTAATCGAAATGCTCCGCCGCCAGCCTATGCTCGACCGCGACTTTGACGTTCTTCAACTTAAGCCGCGCGGTCGCGCCAGCCTTCAGCCCCATGGCCGGCTCCGGATGCCGCTCAAGCCCCTTGGTGCCGGCCTCGACAACGAATAACGCGGGGCCGTCCTCGGCCTGCGCCGCGACGATCAACTGACTGGCATCCAGCCCGCGCAGCACCAGGCACTTCTCTCCGGACAGGCGATAGTGCTTGCCCTTGCGCTTGGCCCGCGTACTCAGTTGCAGCGGGTCGAACAGCACTGTCGGCTCATTCACCGCAATCGCCATGACCGGCGCCGCATCCACGCCGATGAACGCCGGCAACCAGCGCGCCTGCTGCTCGGACGAACCCCAGCGGCGAATACAGTTAGCCGCGGACAGCGGCACCAGCAACGCCGCCGCCAGGGACAGATCGCCCTTGGCCAGCGCCTCGGCGATCAGCGCATTACTGACCGTGGTGCGCTCACCGGCCATCCCGCCATGCACTTCGCCGACACCATAGTGGGTCAGGCCCAGTTCCTGCGCCTGATTCAGCAACTCGGCGGGCAGCGCCGCATTGGCGTCGGCATCATGGGCCGCCGGACGCAGCACTTCGCTGGCGAACTTTTCCAGCATCTCCACCAGCATCTGCTGCTCGGCGGACAACGACAGGTCGAACAGCGCATCCGGATCGACCTGGCGCGGGCCGCGGCTGTGCTTCAGCGCGCGCTCGGCGGCCATGCGGAAGCTGGCGCGGCTACCGGTGTAGATCAGCTTCTCGAAAGGTTTACGCAGCTTCAGGCGATCCGGCCAATCGGCCTGGGCCAGACGGCTCAATAGGGCCAGGGCGCGGCCTTGTACATCGGCATTCATGGGCATCTTGTTCCACAGCGAATGAAGATGCCCGGAGCATGCGCGCGAGAGCTGTCAGCGGCTATGACCGCCCCGCCGGCGGCGACTGGCAAGTCAGCCAGTCGCTGCTTCCAGCACAACCGCCGCGTCCGGCCAGCGCAAGCCACCCGCAGCGCACTATCGGCCATAAACGACAACGCCTCGCGGAACGAGTCCGCGAGGCGTTGTTCTATCAGACCATGTTGGTGTTTAGCCGACCGGCATTATCCGACTTGAGTTCAGGAGCGCTCGCGGATCTTGTTGACTATGGCGGTGGTCGAGCTGTTTTCCACCAGGCCCAGGACTTTGACCGTGCCGCCGTAGGCCCGGACTATCTCGGCGCCGACCACCTGGTCGATGCCATAGTCGCCGCCCTTGACCAGCACGTCCGGCTTGAGCAGGCCGAGCAAACGCTCGGGGGTGTCTTCACCGAAGCTCACTACCCAGTCCACCGCGCCCAGCCCGGCGAGCACGGCCATGCGCCGGTCAACGCTGTTGATCGGCCGGCCCGGGCCTTTCAGCCGGGCTACCGAGGCATCATCGTTGATCGCCAGCACCAGCCGGTCGCCCTGGGCCCGGGCCTGCTCCAGATAGGTCACATGGCCGGCATGCAGAATGTCGAAGCAGCCGTTGGTGAAGACGATTTTCTCGCCGTGGGCGCGGGCATCCTCGATGCTGGTCAGCAGTTGCTCGAGGCTCAGTACGCCGCGCTCGGAACCTTGCTCGCGCTGCACCGCCCGACGCAGTTCGGGGGCGCTGATGGCCGCCGTGCCGAGCTTACCGACCACTATGCCGGCGGCCAGGTTGGCCAGGGCCACCGCCTGCGGCAGCTCTTCGCCGGCGGCAATGGACGCCGCCAGGGTGGAAATCACCGTATCGCCCGCGCCGGTGACATCGAACACTTCCCGCGCCCGCGCCGGCAGATGCAGCGCCGGATGCCCAGGGCGCAGCAGGGTCATGCCATGCTCGCCACGGGTCACCAGCAACGCGCCGAGCTCCAGCTCGCGCATCAGTTCGGCGCCTTTGGCCACCAGCTCGGCCTCATCGGCGCAGCCACCGACTATGGTCTCGAATTCGTTCAGGTTGGGGGTAATCAGGCTGGCGCCACGGTAGATGGCGAAGTCCTTGCCCTTGGGATCGGCCAGCACCGGAATGCCGCGAGTACGGGCGGCCTGGATCAACACCTGATGGTTCTGCAGGGCGCCTTTGCCGTAGTCCGACAGCACCAGCACCTTGACCCCGGCCAGCAGGCTTTCGACCGAGGCCGTCAGGGCGGCGGCGTCGGTGGCGAACGGCTCTTCGAAATCCATGCGCAACAGCTGCTGATGGCGACTCATGACCCGCAGCTTGACGATGGTCGGCTGCGTGGCGATGCGCTGAAAGTGCGCATCCACCCCGGCGGCAGTCAGCCGCTCGGTCAGGCTGTCGGCCGCTTCGTCCTGCCCCGTCACCCCGACCAGGCGCGCCGGCGCACCGAGCGCGGCGATGTTCAGCGCGACGTTGGCGGCACCGCCCGGCCTATCCTCGATCTGCTCGACCTTGACCACCGGCACCGGCGCCTCCGGGGAAATCCGCGAGGTACCACCATGCCAATAACGGTCGAGCATGACATCACCGACCACTAAAACAGCGGCCTGATCGAAACGGGGCATGGACAACTTCATGGGATCTCCGGGGCCTCAAGTGGCGGGCACGTAGTCTATCAGGCGATACCTACCGGCGCGCCTTCATCCAGTCCCATCGCATGCAAGCGCGCATAGAAACCGTTCTGCGCCAGCAGCGCGGCATGGGTGCCACGCTCGACGATCTGCCCCTGATCCATCACCAGAATCAGGTCGGCTTTTTCGATGGTCGACAAGCGGTGCGCGATAACCAGCGTGGTACGCCCCGTCATCACCCGATCCAAGGCGGCCTGGATATGCCGCTCGGATTCGGTGTCCAGGGCCGAAGTCGCCTCGTCCAGCACCAAGATCGGCGCATCTTTCAACAAGGCCCGGGCAATCGCCAGACGCTGACGCTGACCGCCGGAGAGCAGCACGCCGTTCTCGCCGACCTCGGTGTCCAGGCCCTGCGGCAGCTTGTCGACGAATTCCTTGGCGTAGGCCGCCTCGACCGCCTGCTCGATGGCCTCGCGCGGCGCGTCGGCCAGGTCGCCATAGGCGATGTTATTGGCCACGCTGTCGTTGAACAGGGTGACCTGCTGGGTCACCAGCGCGATATGCCGGCGCAGGTTACGCAATGTGTAGCTTTCGACATCCACACCGTCGAGCAAGATCTGCCCGGTCTCATGGTGATAGAAGCGCGGAATCAGGCTGGCCAGGGTCGACTTGCCGCTGCCGGAGCGCCCGACCAGGGCAATCATCTGCCCAGGTTCGGCGCTGAAGGAAATATCGTTGAGCACCGGCTTCTCGGCGCCAGGATACTGGAAGCTCAGATTGCGCACCTCCAGGCGACCGCTGACCCGCTCGCGCTCGACCGTGCCCTGGTCGACTTCGGGAGTTTCGTCGAGCTGCTCAAAAATACTCTCGGCGCCCGCCAGACCTTTCTGGATGGTCGAGCTGACTTCGGACAGCTGGCGGATAGGTTTCGGCAAAAGCCCCGCCAGGGTGATGTAGGCCACTAGATCACCGGCCGAAGCATCGCCACGCAGAAACAGCACAAGAAACATCAGCACCGCCATGGCGCTGTAGATCACCAGCTGCAGCATCGGGGTATAGACCGCACCGGTCTTGGTCATGCGCAACTGCTTGCGGGTGTTGTCGTTCGAGACGAACCGGAAGCGCTCCGACTCGTAGGGTTCGCCACCAAAGCTGCGCACCACACGGTAGCCCTGGATGGTCTCGGAGGCGACATGGGTGACATCGCCCATGGTCACCTGGATCTTCTTGCTCTGCTTGCGAAACTTCTTGCTGGCGCTACTGACCATCAGGCCGATCACCGGCAGGATCGCCAGCATCACCAGGGTCAGCTGCCAATTCATCATCAGCAACGTGGTGAACAGGAATACCACCGTCATGCCTTCACGGATCACAACCTTGATCGCATCGGTAGCGGCACCGGTGACCATAGTCACGTTAAAGGTGATGCGCGAGATCAGATGCCCGGAGTTGTGGTTGTCGAAGTAACGGTTGGGCAGTACCAGCAACTTGTCGAACAACTCCACGCGCAAGTCATGCACCAACCCCAGCGAAACCTTGGCCAGGAAATAGTTGCCCAGATACGAACCTATTCCCTGCCACAGCGCGATCAGCACGATCAGCAGCGGCACCGTCTGCAGCAGCTTCAAGTGGGCGAGGAAGGGAATCTCCGACAAGTACGGGATACTGGCAAAGAAGCTGGTCTCGGGATTCGACAGGCCGTCGACGAAGTACTTGAGGATGTAACCCAGCATGGGTTGGGTCGAGGCGAAGATCAGAAATCCCAAGATACTGAGCAGGAAGAACCCCAGGTAGGGCCTGACATAGCGCAGCAACCGCAGATAAACCCGAAGATCTGATTGCCGGTTAGAATTGGCCACTCTCGATCCCTTTAGCTATTCAGAGAAAATTGATGCGGATTGTACCAGCGAACGAATTGCAGCAGTGGCTAGACCAGGGCGAGGTACTGGAAAAGGACAGCCGCGGACCGAAGGTTCTGCGCCAGCCGGATGGCCGACTGCTAAAGATCTTCCGTCCGCGCCGCCGGCTGTGGCTTGCCCGTTTACGCCCCGCGGCGCAACGCTTCGCCTGCAATGCCGAACGCTTGGCCGAGCGCAACATCCTTGCGCCACAGGTCAACGAATGCCTGTGGCTCGACCGAGCCCAGGCAGTCAGCGCCTGCCTCTATGCGCCACTGCCCGGCCGTTCACTGGATCAGTTGTACCGACATGTACGCCAGGAGTTCGATGAACTGCTGCCTGAGTTGGCCGAATTTATCCATACATTGCACCAGCGCGGCATCTACTTCCGCTCACTGCACCTGGGCAACATCCTGCTGTTGCCCGAAGGTGGGTTCGGCCTAATCGACTTTCTGGACATGCGCTTCAAGCGCGGCCCGCTCAGCACCCGGCTGGCACGGCGCAACTTACAGCACCTCAAAGGCTACCTGCGCCGCAGCCAAATCGAAGACTTCCCCTGGCAAAGTCTGCTGCAAGCTTATGGGCGTCCACTGCCCGCCTCCAAGCCTGAGTGATCGCCGCCACAGATGCAGGCGATTCCTGGCCACGCCGTACTTGACCACTGCGCCCCAAAGGACTCAGACACTCGTTCTCTGAACCAATTACTTCCGTTAGGCGCAGGCAGGCTTGCTTGAAGGGTCACCGATAGTGCGCGCTATTGACCCCAGCCCGGCTGGCTTAGCGGGTCGATATAGGCACGACAAGGCTTACCGCATCCTTGTGCATTCCGGTTCTACCCTGGAGTGGCGAACTAGAATTTATTCTCAGTCGCTCAATAGGCTATCAAACGATTAAACCGACGGAGTTCGATCCCGCTCGCCCTGCCTGACAAGTGTATCTATTACTAACACTATCGCCACGGGAAGCCAGGTCACGAACCAGATGGGCGAAGGCTTCACCCAAGGTGCAGTGCCTTCTGTAAGCACTACGAACCCCGAGTACAGCCACAGGGCAACTGCGGCCCCGCCAAGATGAGTATTGCGATGCTTGAATGCTCTCCAGCCAGCCCAATACCAGAGACCGCCCCATAGAAATAAACCTATCACTCCAAACCTGATGCCGATATCCAGAAACATGTTATGTGGGTGGCGAGAACTGATTTTCAGCGAGGAGATTTCGATCCAAAAATCCTGAAATCCTAATCCATGCCCCCAGTTCTCTAACAACAGAGCAAACCCACCCTGCCATAACTCGGGCCGATACGAGAAACCTCGATTCAGAAGAAGAGTGGGTTTGACAAGCATAACTACAACGATCAACAGCACAGAAAATGCAGCCATCGCATAAGCAGCTTTACTCCTCGACAACACCCCAGTCCCCACAAAAGACAGCATCAAGCACAGCCAGACCCAGCGACTCTGGTTGAAATAAAGGAACGTGCCATACCCCAACAGAGCCAGCAGCACGCCACATATAACCCACGCCCCTCGCCTAGCTTCAAGCCCTAGCAGTGCCGTCAGAATCACCAGCGCTCCACATGCCTGCGCGGCAGGAATCACCACCCGCCACAGCCCCATCGACACCACTCGATAGTGAAATTCATTGCCTTGCACGAAATAAAAATTAAGCCAGGAAAGTCCAGCACCCAGCCCACCCAGCGCGCAACATAGCAGCAGAAAATCCGAGAACCTTTCCTTCAAATACATGGCAGAAACCATGCATCCCAGCAGGCTAAGAGATATATAAAACGGCAACTTAAGCTCTCGAAGATCACCCCACCCCTCAGCAGTCAAGGCGACGACGAACATACACCAGGCGGAAATCAGCAGATACAGCCAGGCAAAAGGCTTATGGATTAACGGATAGTTTCTGCGAAACAAGCAAAAATGCAGTAAAGCAGGGGCCCACAGAAAAAATATGATAAGTCGATGATAATAAGTATTACTCGGCAACACCCATGGCGCGCACAAGAAACAGGCCAACCCAAAAACCACCAGTCGCGAAAGCCAGTCCCCAAAACGCTCTCTAGTCATAAAATTCAAAAATCACCATCATGCAGAAAATATTTAATTAGCGCACCCAGATAAACTCTAAAACAATTCAGAAGCCCGAACTCTCTGGCGATGGCCGACAACTCGCCATAATCTGAAAGACCGGACAAAAGAATGCGCCCCTGCAACTCCCCCTTCTTCTTCTTGAATAGTCGATTCCTTCTCTTTCGCTTCAGAGCGTCTATTTCTTTCTTTATAAAAGCATAGAATCGCTCATCACCTTCCTTGTGAATCCTGGCCGCTTCCACACCCATTTTTTCATAAATGACTTTTTCATAATTTGAAAAGTCTATTTTATGGGTTGCACTTCCTGGGTGAACCCTCGTCAAAGCGATTGCTGTCGGGTCACCCAAGAAGGATATATAGGCACCACGAAGAATACACCGCAGCCAATAATCCCAATCTTCAAGCGCTCGCATGTTGACATCGAAAAAACCAACCTTATCGACAAGCGACCTTTTTATAACCGCCGAATGAATGGCCATATTATTTCCCTTTACAAATACGGGAAACGCGACCTCATATCGACCATCTATTACTTTTGACCACTCTTTGATTGAAGACAGATCAAGTTTGGTAAAAAGCTTGTCTTCGCACACATCTTCAAAATAGCGAAAGCGCGAATAAGAAATATCAATATTTGGGCTCTTCTTGAAGTGCTCAATATGCGCCATCAGCTTATTTGGCGTTATCAGATCGTCCGCATCAAGAAAAAGCACGAACTCTCCTTGCGCAAGCCTTATACCGGCATTCTTAGCCTCAGAGGTCCCAGCATTTCGCTGACGTACATATCTAACTCTCGAATCTTCCCCCACCAGGATCGATGCAACTTCTTCCGTGTTATCAGTAGAGCCATCATCAACTATAATAGCTTCCCAATTCTGGTAGCTTTGCTCCCGTAGACTATTGACAGCACGCCCCAAAAAGCGCGCATAGTTGTAGCACGGGATAATTACCGAGACTTTCTGCTCAACCAATTGACAAGAAAACACCTGCCCCATCTCATCCCCTGCCATAAAGCATTCGCAAAACCCCACGCAAGGTCTTTCTATTCCAAAAGCGCACGGGAATACCACGTAACAATGTCCAAGCCAATTCGCGGTCCACACGCGCGCACTTGAGCAACATCGAGTTGCGGTAGTTGGCGCAAACTTGGGCATAAGCAGGATGGTCGCTGAAACGCGCATAGGTACGCAGCACGTTATCCACCATGAAGCGGTAGTTCTTGTAGGTATTGCTGCCATGCACGCGATAGAGCGCAAGCACGTCCGCCAGCACGTCGATAAAGTAGCCGGCGCGGGTGATCTTCAACTCGATCATCAGGTCTTCCAGGCGCACCTCGGGATCGAAACCGCCTACCCGCTCAAGCGCTTCCCGTCGGAACAACAGGGTAGGTGCCGGAGCACCGGGCTTGCGATGCAAAAATACATCCTCGAAATCCAGCCGCCGCGACGGCAAGTCGCGCTCGCCTCCCAGAGGTAGCCCAGCCGCATCGATGCTGCGGATAGCGCCGGCACAGATGCCAACCTCAGGTTGATCCGCCAGGTGGGCGACCTGAATGGCCAGGCGCTCGGGCAACATGATGTCATCCGAACCAAAAGGCGCAATCAGACTGCCCTTCGCCCGCGCGATCGTCTCATTCAGAGTTCGCGACAAGCCCTTGTTAGCCTGCACCCGGAAGTCAAATCCGTGGATGTCCTGCAGGGCCTTTATCCGGGCAACGCTGTCATCACTGGAGCCGTCATCCACGACAAGCAGCTCAACATGGGGATAACTTTGCGCCATCACGCTGAGGATGCTGGCCTCGATGTAGGGCGCGTGGTTATAGGACGCGATGATTACGCTGACCAAGGGCTGCTGATGACTAGACATGAAATCTTCTCAAAACGGAGATAGCCGCGACCATAACGTCCGCCAGGCTGAAGGTGAAACTGGCAGCGGCGGCTTGCCAAGCTCCTCCGCAAGTCGTCTGGCCAGTTGCGGATGCGCCAAATGTTGCTCGACGAAACAGCGCCCATTATCCGCTATGCCTTGCGCCCAGACGGGATCGTGGCGCAGCCGTTGCAAATGCTCACGCAACTCCTCGATGCTGGAGTACAGCAATAGATGATGGCCATCCTGCAGGCCAATGGCTTCCTCCTCGCGCCCCTGACGCCAGGCCAGCAGGACACAACCGCAGGCCATCGCCTCGAAGTTTTTGGCCATGTACTCGCCCAAGCCGACATCGGCGCTGACGAAGCAGGCAATGCGGTTGAGCATCTTCCGATAGGGCTCACCCGGATCGGTGCGCAGTACCTGCAATGGCTCACTCGCCGCGAGCTGCTCCAGCAGCGCTTTGCGCCCCGTGTATACCGCACTGCCGGTGCGCCCGATGAAGCCCAACTCGATATCGCGCTCGCCCGCCTCAACGAAGATCATTGCGGGATCGTAGCCCTTGGGGATGAAGCTGACAGTAAAGCCTTCCGCTACCAGTTGCTCGGCGACGCCGGCACCGGTGACGACAACCCGCGCATTGGGCAGTGCACGGTAAAAGCGACTGAATCGGCCGCGCCAACAAGAGCCTTGCAGATAATTCTGGCAGGCGTCTTCCTCGTAGATCAGCAGGCCGGGCAAGCCCTGGAGAAACCCGGTCTGACGGCAGATGTGCTTGAAGTGCAGATCAAGCAGGATGCGCTGATAACGGGAAAGGTCGATCCCGCGCAGAGTACTGCGTAAATCGCGCTGCGCTTGCTTGTCCAGCACCCGCAGATCAAGGTCAACGTGTTGCCCCAGGTGCTGGAAAACGCTCGAAAAATCGGGCTCTCGGCGGGCCGAACTCAGCGCCAGGACCTTCATCTGCCCACGCCCAACCATAGGCGCAAAGCCTTGCGCCCATAGGAGCCCTTCAGCAGCACCCGCCAATCCGCTTTCGCCGCCGCACCGAAGTAAGACTTGGCGGCCGCCGTATCGCCGGCCAGGTAGGCGCTGCGGAACAATGACAAGCAGCGCTGCACATAAAACTCGGCTTTCAGCGCCTGGAATCGCGCATCGAGGCGCCGCGGAGCAAACACCTCCTCGACCAACGCCAGGCCGCCGGCCTTGGCGTGGCTGAACTGGTGGCGCAGGCTGTCGTCGTGCTTATGGATAAGCGCCAAAGGCTGCATCAGCAGCGTGCACGGGTAATTGGCCAGGGCCTGGGCGAATACCGGGATGTCCTCGGCACTGCGGAACGCTTCTGGATAGTCGCCGCGCTCGAATACCTCACGGTGCATCGCACAGGCGCCATTGGAAAGGGCCAGGCGCTTGTCCAGCAGATACGCGCGCAAGCGCTGCTGCGCTTGTTCGGGCAAGGCTTCCGGCTTGTGCTCGCGGCGCTTGCCATCGGCCGAGAGAGCGATATGCCCAGCAATCACCAAGCGTGTCTGCGGCTGCGCGAGCAGGTGCTCGCGCAGCGTCGCCAGGGCGGTGGGCGCAAGCTCGTCATCGGCATCGAGAAAGATCAGGTAATCGCCCGACGTCTCGCGGATGCCCAGGTTACGCGCCGAGGAGGCGCCACCGTTTGCCTTGCTGAGGGCGCGAAAGCGCCCCGGATGATCGGCCTGCAGACGCTCCAGCACCTGCCGGGTGTCATCCGTCGAGCCGTCATCGATGACAATCAGCTCTGCGGATGCAGCATCCAGTTGCGACAGCACCGATTCGACCGCCCGCGACAGCACGCCCGCATAGTTATAGGTGGGAATAACGACGCTAAGCAGCGGCTTAGCCGGCATGCTCATACCTGTCCGCACCGTCCTTGACCACCAGAATATCTTCCATGATCAGATACTGCAGGTCCGAGCCGAAAAACATGTTCAGCGCGTCGGTTGGCGAGCAGATCATCGGCTCACCGCGGCGGTTCAGCGAGGTGTTCAGCGACACGCCGTTGCCGGTCAGTTTCTCCAGTTCGAGCATCATGTCGTAGTAGCGCGGGTTGTACTCGCGCTTGAGCACCTGGGCCCGCGAGGTGCCGTCCTCGTGCACCACTTCCGGTACGCGGGTTTTCCACTCTTCGGCCACCTCGAAGGTGAAGGTCATGAACGGCGCCGGGTGGTCGACCTTGATCATCTGCGGGCCGACGGTATCCAGCATCGACGGGCAGAAGGGCCGCCAGCGCTCGCGGAACTTGATCTGCTCGTTGATCCGGTTGGCCACCCCGGCGATGCTCGGGCAACCGATGATCGAACGACCGCCCAAGGCCCGCGGGCCGAACTCCATGCGCCCCTGGAACCAGGCCACCGGGTTGCCGGCGACCATGATCTCGGCGATGCGCTGCGGCATGTTGTCGATCTGCTGCC
The DNA here is from genome assembly GCF_005503735.1 of Pseudomonas sp. 2FE. NCBI lineage: Bacteria > Pseudomonadati > Pseudomonadota > Gammaproteobacteria > Pseudomonadales > Pseudomonadaceae > Pseudomonas > Pseudomonas sp. 2FE. The sequence continues at coordinate 182,032 of NZ_SCMO01000006.1, forward strand.
ACTTGGGTGCATTCGGGTGCTTGGCGCAGGCGGCGATGACCTCTTCGTTGGAGTAGGACGGGCCGAGATAGACGTGTTCCATCTTCTCCACCGGCACGCCGCGCTGGTGCGAGATGTACGCGGCGGCGCCGACCGCGGTACCGGCGTCGCCGGAAGCCGGCTGGACGAACAGCTCTTTGACTTCCGGACGGGCGATGATTCTTTGGTTCAGTTTGACGTTCAGCGCGCAGCCGCCGGCGAAGGCGATCTTGCCGGTTTCCTTGAGGATGTCGCCGAGGTAGTAATCCATCATCTGCAGCGCCAGCTTCTCGAACAACGCTTGCATGCTGGCGGCGTAATGGATGTACGGATCGTCGGCGATATCGCCTTCACGCTTGGGCCCCAGCCACTCGATCAGCTTGGGCGAGAAATAGAAGCCCTTGCCGTGCTCTTTGTAGCGGCGCAGACCGATGACGTTGGCGTACTCGGTGTTGATGATCAGCTCGCCATTCTCGAACTTGGCCAGGCGCGAGAAATCGTACTTGGAGGCGTCGCCGTAAGGCGCCATGCCCATCACCTTGAACTCGCCGTCGAGCATTTCGAAGCCGAGGAACTCGGTGATCGCGCCGTACAGGCCGCCGAGCGAGTCCGGGTCGAAGAACTCCTTGATCTTGTGGATCTTGCCGTTCTCGCCGTAGCCGAAGAAGGTGGTGGCGTACTCACCCTTGCCGTCGATGCCCATGATCGCGGTCTTCTCGCTGAAACCGGAGCAGTGGTAGGCGCTAGAGGCGTGGGCCAGGTGGTGCTCGACCGGCTCGATCTTGATCTTCTTCGGATCGAAACCCAGCTGTTCGAGGCACCAGACGATCTTGTTGCGGTAGCGCTTGTAGCGCCGGTTGCCCATCAGCAGCGCATCCAGCGCGCGATCCGGGGCGTAGGCGTAACGCTTGGCGTAGTGCCAGCGGGCCTTGCCGAACAGGCTGATCGGGGCGAACGGAATCGCCACCACGTCGACATCGGCCGGCTTGATGCCGGCCTGCTCCAGGCAGAACTTGGCCGACTCATAGGGCATGCGGTTCTTCGCGTGCTTGTCGCGCACGAAGCGCTCTTCTTCGGCGGCCGCGATCAGCTTGCCGTCGATGTACAGGGCGGCGGAAGGATCATGGCTGAGAGCGCCGGAAAGGCCGAGAATCGTCAGTGCCACAGAAAAAGCCTCTTTAAAGCAGCTGTCTACTTGCAGCAGAACGCTTGCAGCGACAGCAGTCGTTTATATACGCAGCCCGGAGCGGGCTCTTGCTTGCAGCTTCAAGCCTCGGGCTTCAAGCCGGCCTTGGGTAAACGTTGATCGAGCAGTTTGAAGAGCCTTGAATCCGCCGGCCAGTTGCGCAAGAAGCGCGCACGGTCACGGCCATAGGCCGGCGCAAAACTGTCGGCGCTGCGGTGTTGCTGCATGGCATCCAGATCGATCAAGGCCCAGCGACCGGCCTGCCACAGCAGGTTGGTCCCCTTGAGATCGCCATGACTGATGCGCTCACGCAACAAAGCCGCGAATAACTCATCCAGTGCCTTGAGTTCGGCCTCTGGCGGCAAACCAGCCTCGTCCGGATTGTCCAGACAGGGCTTAAAGCGCGCGATTATATCCTCACCGGCCGAGTGTTCGGTAACCAGATAGGCACGCCGGCGCAGCCAGAATGTGCGCAGCTCCAACACGGCCAGGGGTTTGGGTGTTGCGATACCGAGAAAGTCCAGGCGATTGCCCTCGCACCAACTGTGCCAGGCACGGCTCGGCCGCCAGAAGCGTTTCAGCCAGTGCACGACGCCTTTGATGTTATAGCGCTTGAGCACCAGCCTGCGGCCGTCCACCTCGACCCGCGCCACGGTGGAGGAGCCACCCAGCTTGAGCGGCTGAGCGGCGGCGATGGCGGCATCGGGGTCGGCCAGCAGCGGCGCCAGCGCGCTTTCGTCCTGACGCCGGACTACCCGCAGGGCAGACGCACCGCGCCGCACACTGAACAGGCTGCAGTCGCGCCCGAGCTTGCGCAGGTAATCGCGCAAGCGCCAGCGCCGGACGTTGCCGACCTCCTTGAGCAAGACCTCCAGCGGCAGCGCGTGTTCGCCATTGACCAGCAGGTAATGCACCAGCAGCTCTTCGATATGGAGATCCAGGCTGGCCGGCAACTGGGCGAAGAACACGCCCAGGTTGGCCAGCACCCGGTCGCGCGACAGCGGCTGACCCGGTGTTTCGGCGCGCACGCCGCCGCCGTCGATCAAATACAGCTGCCCCTTGTGCCGCAGCAGGTTGTCCAGGTGCAGGTCGTCTTGCCACAGCCCCTGGCCATGCAACCGGGCAATCACCGCTAGCGCTTCGCCCAGCAACGCCTGCTGGGCATCGCTCAGCAACGGTTGCGACTCCAGCAGCCGCCACTCATCGCCCAGACCGCACGCATCGGTCAGGTAGTCGAACAACAGCCAACCGCCCTCGCCGGCGCGAAAGCCTTGAGCGAGCAGCTGCGGCGTACAAAGACCCTGCTGCGCGAGCAAACGCGCGCCCTCGGACTCACGGGCAAAATGCCGCGCGGCCTTGCCGCCGACCAACAATTTGGCCAGCACCGGCCGACCTTGCCACTCGGCCTGACCGACATAGCGCTGGCCCGGCAGCACGCGCAGCAGGCTGTCGAGGCGTAGCGGCTGCCCTGCCACATTGAGTTCCAGCGGCAAGCTCGGCGTGCGGCCGGCGCGGCGCAATTGCTCGAGCGTCACCGGCGCGACTCCTTGTTGTGCCGCCGAGCGCCAAGACGTTGCCACCAGCGCTGAACATCGCCGCCCGAGCCAACGTAAGCGAGGAGTAGCTGACAGACCTCAGCCTCACTCCAACTGCTCGCCCGCCGCAGCAGCGGCTCCAGATCCTTGATCCGATCACGCTCGCCGAACCACAGCGAGCGGGTCTTTTCCAGATCGATCAGCTGCGCGGCAAACTCACCGTCGCGGTCACGTAGAAAAATATGTTTGGGATAGAAGCAACCGTGCATCTGCCGCGCATCGTGCAGACGCCGGAGCAACTCGCCACAGGCCCGCAAGATGGCCATACGTTGCGCTTCACTGCGCTCGGTCCAGCCCTGCAGCCAGTGCTCGAGGTCCTGCCAGCCATCCAACGCCCGCGTCAGCAACAGCGCACGCTGCTCGCCGGCCACCCGCCGCTGGGCAAAAAACGCCGCCCGCAGCGCCGGGATGCCGAGCTGGCGATAACGCTGGATGCTGCGGAGCTCGCGGGCGAAGGTCGGCTCACCGAACGGGCGCCTTAGGCTGCGGCCCAGGTAATTGCTCTGCCGCTTGAGGTAATAGGCCGCATCGCCCAGCTCCAGGCGATACACGCAGCTCCAGCCGCCGCGCTCGGTATTCGGTTCGTCCACCGCCGCAAGCGTCAGCGCCCACAACGCCTCATAGCTGGCCAGCCCATGCTGCTCGAGGAGCGCACTATCCTCGCTGGCGATAAAATCCTTCATTCACGCCCCTCGAAGAATTTGACGATCTGTCGAATGCTGTTCTTGTCGCAACCATCCAGGCGTTGGCGCCCCCGGTATTGCAGGTAGAAGCGCAGGCGCTGGCTGCGCGACAGCTTGTACTTGGCCACCTTATCCAGGCAGGCCAGATCCTTGATGATCCGATAGCGCAGCAATGGCCCCCACCAGAAGCTGCCGGTCGGGCAGTCGATCAGAAACAGCTCGCCCTGGCCGTTGACCAGCAAGTTGCGCCACTTCAGATCGTTATGGGTGAAGTGCTGCTCATGCAGGGTGCGAGTTGCCAGGGCCAACTGCCGGCTGACCCCGTCCACCCAGGCGCGATCCCGCAGGCAGGCATCGTCACGCAGCGCCAACTGGGCCATGTCTTCGGTGCCGGCCAGCTCACGGGTGATCAGCGCGCCGCGGACAAAGGCACCGGCCTTGCGCTCCAGCCCATAGGCCACGACGGGCGCGGAGGGGATGCCCCACTTGGCGAAATACTTGAGGTTCTGCCACTCGGCCTTGACCCGCGGGCGCCCGATAAAACGGCGCAAGCCCTTGCCGGCGCCGTGATAGCGCTTGACGTAATAGCGCCGCCCGTCGCATTCGACGCGCACCACCTCCGACAGCGGGTCGCGGGTGATGTGCTCGCCCGGCAAGGCGAATACCGCATCGAGATCGGCAAAGGCGGCGGCCAGCGCTGGCGACGCGCCCTCGGTCAGCCGCCACTCACTCATGGCCTGCTCCCGGCGCATACTTGCGGGCATAACGGGCCAGTAGTTTGTCCGCCTTGCGCTCCAGCCAGATCAGCAGTTGCGCCTCGTCGCGCAGAATCTGGCGCAGTGGCTGGCGGCCTTCTGCTGCCTGACCCTTTGCTGCATGACCCTTTGCTTCATAAAAATAAGCGCGCAGGAAGCGCAGCTTATCGCGCCGGGTCAGGCCGAGGTTAAGGGCGGAGAAGTACAACCCGGCCAGGTCCTTGTCGCGCCAACGGCGCGGCGTGACTCTGCGGGTCTGGGCGCGGTGCAGGTCGATCAGCGACAGCCTGAAATCATCGGCCGCGACCGGCTTGTCTGTGTGCAGCAGGAAGTGGCAGATATAGCAGTCGCGGTGATTGACCCCGGCGCGGTGCATAGCGCCGGTCATCCGCGCCACTTCGGCGATCAGCGCGTGCTTGAGCACGGGTGCGGGCGGGTTCTGCGGCCAGTCGAGGCTGAAGTCTTCCAGGCTGACGGTGGGCGCCAGCTCCTCGGTGACGATAAAGGAATGCTGGGTCGCCGGGTTGCTGCCGCGTGAACCATAGGCCACCGCGGTCATGGTCGGCACGCCGACCTGATGCAAGCGCTGGATCGCCGCCCACTCCTGGCCCGCGCCGAGTACCGGCAGCTTGGCGGTCAGCAGGTTCTTGAAGATTTCCGCCCAGCCGATGCCACGGTGAATCTTGACGAAGTAGCCGCGCCCTTCGACCTCGGTACGCAAGGTTCGCCGGCCTTCCAGCTCGCGGTAGACCTGGCCCTCCAGGCGCTCCACCTCGGCGAAGGCGTCGCGACCGGCCCACAGGCGCTGGAAGGGTTCAGCCAAAATGAGTTTCAAGCCTGTTTCTCCGCCAGAATTACATCCGCCGCGCGCTGCGGCAGGCTATAGAGGTCGGCCGAATCGGCGAACGCCAGGCCGTTACGCGCCCAACTCGTGCGCTGCGCCGCAGCGCCGAGCATCTCGCTCAGCAGACGGTTGAGTCGCTCCTGTTCGAACGGGCTCGGCACGACCCGGCCACAGTCGGCTTCCTCGATGTAATGGGCATAGCCGCAGACATCGCTGACCAGTACCGGCAAACCGGCGACCACGGCTTCCAGCAATACCGTGCCGGTGTTCTCGTTGTAAGCCGGGTGAATCAGCAGATCGGCGCCGAGGAGGAAGCGCGGAATATCGCTGCGGCCCTTGAGGATCTGCACCTGGTCGGACAGGCCCAGCGTCTTGATCTGCAGCAGGAAGGGCTTGGGATCGTCCTGGCCGATGACGATCAAGCGGGTGCGCCGCTTCAATTCACGCGGCAACGCCGCCAGCGCCTTCAGGCTGCGATCCAGGCCCTTGGTCTTGAAGCCGGAACCGATTTGCACCAACAGCAGGTCATCATCCGCCAGCTTGAACTCGCGGCGGAACTCGGCGCGAATCTCCGCGGCATTCGCCGGCGCCCGGCGATCCGGCGCGATGCCCGGCGGCAACAGGTGAAAGCGCTGCGCCGGGGTGGCGTAATGCTTGACGAACAACGGCTGTTGCACCTCGGAGATCATCAGCACCGAGGTTGCAGACTCGGGCGCAAACACCGCGCGCTCATAGTCGGAGAAGTGCTTGTAGCGGCCCCACTTGCGGTACAGGGAGTTGCGCAGGTTCTGCGCCTTGTCCTCGAAGCAGCCATCGGCGGCGTAGTACACGTCCAGCCCCGGCATCTTGTTGAAACCGACCAGCCGATCGACTGGGCGCTTGGCCAGATCGGCCTCGACCCAGGCCAGCAGCTTCTCGTTGCGGCGGTGATTGAACAGCGCCTTGACCGGTGCCACCAGCACCTCGAAACCCTCGGGCACCTCACCCTCCCAGATCAGCGTGTAGACGCGGATCGCGTGCCCACGCCGCTGGCACTCCAGGGCGATGCGCAGGAAGTCGCGCTGCAGGCCGCCGAACGGGAAGTACTTGTAGAGCACAAAGGCCAACTGCATCAGACGCTTTCCTCGGCGAGCAACAGCGCTTCCAGCTCGGTCGCCACACGCTGCGGATTCAAGCGGGTAAAGCACAAGGGCCACTCGCGTTTAAGATCATGCCAGCGCTTATCTTCAGCCGTCGGCTGGTAGGCGCAGGTCTTTTTCAGGCAGGGCGCGCAGGGGAAGTCGCTGGCCAGATGAATTTGCGAGCGCCCATAGGCACCGGTCAGGCCCGGATTGGTGGGGCCGAACAGCGACAGGGTGGGCACATCCAAGGCGGCGGCCAAGTGCCCGAGACCGGTATCCACCGCCACGCAAGCGCGGGCGCCGGCCAACACCTTGGCCATGCCCGCCAAGGCTAATTTGGGCAGTACCGCGGCGTTTTCCAAGCCGGCGGCAATCCGTTCGGCGCGCGCCTTCTCGGCCGGATTGCCCCAGGGCAAGCGTACCGCCCAGCCCAGCGCACCCATGCGTTCGGCGAGTTCGCGCCAGTAGGCTTCCGGCCAATGCTTGGTGTCCCAGGTGGTGCCATGCAGGAACAGCAGGTAGGGCGCGCCGGCCGGCGTACCGGCCAGTTGCGCGCGCTTGAGCCCGTAATCACCCACCGAGCCCGGCAGCGGATAGTCCAGCGCCTGGGCAAACAACTGCCGCACGCGCTCGACCGCATGCTGCCCCCGGGGCACCGCATAGCCGCGATCATACAAGCGACTGGCCAGCGGCTCGCGGGCCGAGGCGCGGTCCAGCCCGGCCACCGGCGCCTTGACGTAGCGGGTCAGCCAAGCGCTTTTCAGCAGACCTTGGGCATCGATCACCAGGTCGTAATCGGTCTCGCGCAGGCGCCGCTTGAACCGCCGCCAGTCGCCATTTTTCAGGGTCTGCCAGAGGTTCTTGCGCCAGCGCCGGATCGCCACCGGAATCACCTGCGCCACCGCCGGATGCCAGGCCGGAATCTCGGCAAAGCCCTCTTCCACCACCCAGTCGAACTGGATACCGGGAATCGCCCGCGCCGCATCGGTCAGCGCCGGCAGGGTATGGATCACATCACCCAGCGAGGAAGTCTTGACCAGCAACACCCTCATTCGGTGACCTCGATCGGGTCCGCGGCCAGCCGATCCAGCGCCTCGACCACCGGCCGCGGCTTGAGCTCGCGCAGGCAGTTGTAGTGGCCGAAGCGGCAGGTGCGATCGAAGCACGGGCTGCACTCTAGCCCTAAGCGGACGATTTCCACCTGTTCGGCCAGCGGCGGGGTGAACTGCGGCGAGGTCGAGCCGTAGACCGCCACCAGCGGGCGGTTCAGCGCGGCGGCGACGTGCATCAAGCCGGAGTCATTGGAAACCACAGCGGAAGCCGTGGACAGCAGGTCGATCGCCTCGGCCAGCGCGGTTTCGCCGGAGAGGTTGCGCGCTTCTTCACGCAGGCCGGGGATCAGCCGCGAGCGAATCTCTTCCCCGACCGCGTGATCGTTCTTCGAGCCGAACAGCCAGACCTGCCAGCCGGCACGGATCTTCAGCTCGGCGACCTTGGCGTAATGCTCGCTGGGCCAACGCTTGGCCTCGCCGAACTCGGCGCCGGGACAGAGCGCCAGCACCGGACGATCCAGGCTCAGGCCGAACTTGGCCAAGGCGGCCTCACGACTGGCCGGGTCGATCCGCAGGCTCGGCCGCGGATACGGCGCAGGCAGTGCGGCGCCGGGCTCATAGGCCAGCGCCATAAAGCGCTCGATCATCAGCGGGTAGCGGTCCTTGTCGAGCGTGCGGATATCGTTGAGCAGGCCAAAGCGCAGCTCGCCGCGCCAGCCGGTACGCTTGGGAATCCCGGCGAACCAGGGCACCAGCGCCGACTTCAGCGAGTTGGGCAGGAGAATCGCCTGGTCGTACTGGCCGGCCAGCGACTTGCCGACCTTGCGCCGGGTGGCCAACTCCAGCACGCCATGGCCGAGCGGGAAGCTCAGCGCCTGCCGCACCTCGGGCATGCGCTCGAGGATCGGCCGGCTCCATTCGGGCGCCAGCACGTCGATCCGGCACTCGGGATGGCGTTGTTTCAGGCACTGGAACAGCGTCTGCGCCATTACCATGTCGCCAACCCAGCTCGGCCCTACGATCAGTATTCTCATTACGACTCCGCAAATGATCAGGGAGGCTCGCGCCTCCCTGTCACTGCCTTATTCAAATTCTCTCACACCTATTCGTGAAGCGTCGCGAGCCCGTAGGGTGGGTTAGCCGCGACGGCGGCGTAACCCACCGCCGATACCGACAGGCATCGTCATTGGCCGGCCCACTGGGCCGGATGGTGGGTTACGGTCTTCGACCTAACCCACCCTACGCCTTGTAACTTGCAGCTTTTTATTTGACCAGGGTGCGCCATTCGGCATGCGCCGAGGTCTTGCCGGTGACCAGATCGAAGTAGGCCTTCTGCAGCTTCTCGGTGACCGGACCACGGCGGCCGATACCAATCTGCCGGCCATCGACTTCGCGAATCGGCGTGACTTCGGCGGCGGTGCCGGTGAAGAACGCCTCGTCGGCGATGTACACCTCGTCACGGGTGATGCGCTTCTCGACCACCTTGATGCCCAGCTCGTCGGCCAGTTGCAGCACCGTGTTACGGGTGATGCCATTGAGGCAGGAGGTCACTTCCGGGGTGTAGACCACGCCATTCTTGACCAGGAAGATGTTCTCGCCCGAACCCTCGGCCACGTAGCCTTCGGTATCCAGCAGCATGGCCTCGTCGGCGCCGCCGGAGATGGCTTCCTGCAGAGCCAGCATCGAGTTGATGTAGTTGCCGTTGGCCTTGGCGCGGGTCATGGAGATGTTGACGTGGTGGCGGGTGAAGGAGCTGGTGCGCACCTTGATGCCGACCTGCAGGGCTTCATCCCCCATGTACGCGCCCCAGTTCCAGGCCGCGACGATCAGATGCACCTTCAAGCCGGTGGCGCGCAGGCCCATGGCTTCAGAGCCGTAGAACACCATCGGGCGGATGTAGGCGCTTTCCAGGTTGTTCTCGCGCACCGCGGCACGGGTCGCCTCGTTGACTTCTTCTTTCGAGAACGGAATCTTCATGCCCATGATATGGGCCGAGTCGAACAGCCGATCGGTGTGCGCCTGCAGCCGGAAAATCGCCGTGCCTTGCGGGGTGTTGTAGGCCCGCACGCCTTCAAACACGCCCATGCCGTAATGCAGGGTGTGAGTCAGCACATGGGTGGTAGCATCACGCCACTGCACCAGTTCGCCGTCATACCAAATCACGCCATCACGATCGGCCATCGACATAATTTCGCTCCTCAAGAATTCTCTACAACCAAGGGTCGCCCCTTTTATTAACGCTAAGGCGCGTGACGGCTCTTGGGCACTTTGAGCGAGCCGCCAGGCGGCTCGCCGGAATATTCAACTCAGCCCTAACTCGCGCCAGATCCGCATCACTTCACGGCGTTCGAGGTGAAACTGCTCGCCACTGACGATGCCCGCCTGCTTCTGCAAGGCCAGGCGATGGGCCGCTGCGCGATAGGCCTTATAGACCTCCTGCAGCAGGGTGGCATCTGTGCTCGGGATCAGCCCGGCATGTTCCAACCCTTCTAAAATGCGGATGTTATCGGTGTACTGCAGCAGCGCTGGATACTCGCGCGACCAGGCCAAGGCGGCGTATTGCACCATAAATTCGATATCGACGATACCACCGGCGTCCTGCTTCAGATCGAACGGTGCCGCGGCCTCGAAGGCATTGGCGGCGGTGCCGGCGGCGGTTTCCTTGGAACCGAGGTTGTCGCGCATCTTCGCGCGCATCTCGCTGACTTCCAGCCGCAGCGTGGCCAGATCGCGTGCCCGCCCGAGCACCTGCGCACGCACCTGCTCGAACGCCGCAGCGACCCGCGGACAGCCCACCAGCACGCGCGCGCGCACCAGCGCCTGGTGCTCCCAGGTCCAGGCCTCGTTTTCCTGGTAGCGCTGGAAGGCGCCGAGGGAGCTGACCAGCAGACCGGAGGCACCCGACGGCCGCAGGCGCATATCGACCTCGTAGAGCTGGCCGGAAGCGGTCTGGGCGGTCAGCAGATGGATGATGCGCTGCCCCAGGCGGTTGAAGAACTGCGCACCGTCGATGGGTTTGGCACCATCGGTTTCCGCCTGCGGATCGCCATCGTGTACAAACACCAGATCCAGGTCCGAGCCATGGCCGAGCTCGAGACCTCCGACCTTGCCGTAGCCGACGATGATGAAGTCCGGATCGCACAAGCTGCCATCGGCGCGCCGCGGGGTGCCGCTTTTCGCCACGGTCTGGCGCCAGGCCAGCGCCAGCACTTGCTCGAGGATCGCCTCGGCCAGCCAGGTCAGGTAGTCGCTGACCTTCATCAACGGCAAGGTGCCGGCGATCTCCGAAGCGGCCACCCGCAGGCGATGGGCCAGTTTGAAATGCCGCAGCGCCTCCATCTGCTGCTCCAGGTCATCCTCGGGGATGCGCGTCAGCCGCTCGCGCAGCTCGGCGGCCAGCTCCGGCGCCAAGGGCGGCTTGAACAGGCGCCCCTCGTTGAGCAACTCATCGAGCAACAGCGGGAAACGGGTGATCTGCTCGGCGATCCAGGGGCTCGCCGCGCACAGTGTCAGCAGGCGCTGCAAGGCGCTGGGGTTTTCCGTCAGCAACACCAGATAGGCCGAACGCCGCGCGACCGCCTCGATCAGCGGCAACACCCGCTCCAGCACCAGATCCGGATTCTCGCGCTCCACCGCCTGTGCCAACAGCCGCGGAATAAAGGCATCCAGCCGCTCGCGACCGAGACGCTGCATGGCCCGCACCTGATTGCTGGCACGCAGCCCGGCCAAGCGTTGCCAGGCCGACTGCGCCTCGGCAAAGCCGGCTTCGCGCAGTTGCCGGCAGGCGGCCTCTTCATCCAGGGCATCCTCCCACAGCGGCAGCCACTCGCCGCCGACGCAGACCGCCGCCTCAACCCCCTCCTCCTCGTCCGGATCGGCGATGACCTGACGGAAGTGCCAGTCGACCCGCCCACGCCAGTACATCAACCGCTCGCGGAAGGCCGTCCAGCCGTCGAAACCCATGATGAAGGCGACCCGCGCACGGTCTTCGAGGCTGTCCGGGAGCATCTGCGTCTGCCGGTCGGCAATCGCCTGCAGGGCGTGCTCGGTGTAGCGCAGAAACTCATAGCCGGCGCGTAGCTCCTCGACCACCGCCGGCGGCAGGTAGCCCTGGCCTTCGAGGGTCTTGAGCACGTTCAGCAACGGTCGCTGTTGCAGGCTGAGGTCGCGACCGCCGTGGATCAGCTGGAAGGCCTGGGCGATAAACTCGACTTCGCGGATGCCGCCAGAGCCGAGCTTGATATTCTCGGCCATGCCCTTACGGCGAACTTCCTGCTGGATCAGCAGCTTCATCGCGCGCAGCGCTTCGATGGCGGAAAAGTCCAGATAGCGCCGATAGACGAACGGCCGCAGCATCTCCAGCAGTTGCGCGCCGGCGACCTGATCGCCACCGACCACCCGCGCCTTGATCATCGCGTAGCGCTCCCAGTCGCGGCCCTGATCCTGGTAGTACTGTTCCAGCGCATTGAAACTGAGCACCAGCGCACCGGCCGAGCCATAGGGCCGCAGCCGCATGTCGACGCGAAAGACGAAGCCGTCGACGGTGATCGCATCCAGCGCCTTGATCAGCCGCTGGCCGAGGCGAATGAAGAACTCCTGGTTATCCAGCGAGCGCTTCACCCCTTCGGTCTCGCCCCCTTCCGGGTAGGCGAAGATCAGGTCGATATCCGAAGACAGGTTCAGCTCGACCGCGCCGAGCTTGCCCATACCGAGCACGACCATCGGCTGCACCTGTCCGGAACGCCGACCGATCGGCGTGCCGAACTGCGCGCAATGCCGCGGGTACAGCCATTCGTACGCCAGGTCGATACAGGCGTCGGCCAACTCGGAGAGATCGCGACAGGTCTCCGCCAGATCGGCCTGACGGGTGATATCGCGCCAGATGATCCGCAACTGCTGGCGATTGCGCTGCCGCCGCAGGCGCCGCCCCAACTCATTTTCATCGGCGCACTCGGCCAACGCCGCGCGCAACTGGGCACGCAATTCGCCGACCTGCAGCGCGCGCTCCAGTTCGCCGCTGTCAGCCAGCGCCAGCAACATCTCTGGATCACGCGCCGCCTGCTCGATGACAAACTCGCTCGCCGCCGTCACCCGTTCGAACGCCGCCAGCCGCGCTGCCGGCCAAGCGGCCAGACACTCTGTAGCTGGCGGAGATAAGGCAGTGACCGCGGCGCGCAACGACTGCTGCGCACGACTGACAAAAGACTCAAGCGAGACCGGCAAAGCGGCGAGCGAGGGCAGGCTCATGATCTATCCTGTGATCGGCGTACTGCTGGCGATTGACCTGCCAACTGTCGCGGGTTTTGGTTTTAACGCTGAAAAATCTGTAGTTTTACTACTAAAGAATGTGTCGAGAGGGCTGAAATGGCCGTCGATTTGTAGTAAAACTACACGAGGCCGGTCCTACCTCCGGTAAATCCAAGAATTCACGTCGCCCGCCCAAAAGGCCGGCCGCGAACCCAGGCTCCCGATTCTGGAAGCCTTTCCGCCCTGGAGCAAGCCATGCAAGACCTCGATCCCGTCGAAACCCAGGAATGGCTGGACGCGCTTGAATCCGTCCTCGACCGTGAAGGTGAAGACCGTGCGCATTATTTGATGACCCGTATGGGCGAGCTGGCCACCCGCAGCGGTGCGCAGTTGCCCTATGCGATCACCACGCCCTACCGCAACACCATCCCCGTCACCCACGAAGCACGCATGCCGGGCGACCTGTTCATGGAACGCCGCATTCGCTCGTTGGTGCGCTGGAACGCATTGGCCATGGTCATGCGCACCAACCTGAAAGACCCGGATCTGGGCGGCCACATCTCCAGCTTCGCGTCCTCGGCGACGCTGTATGACATCGGCTTCAACTACTTCTTCCAGGCCCCGACCGAAGAGCATGGCGGCGACCTGATCTACTTCCAGGGCCACGCCTCGCCGGGCATCTACGCCCGCGCCTTTATGGAAGGGCGGATCAGCGAAGAGCAGTTGAACAATTTCCGTCAGGAAGTCGATGGCCAGGGCCTGTCGTCCTACCCGCACCCCTGGCTGATGCCGGACTTCTGGCAGTTCCCGACCGTGTCCATGGGCCTGGGCCCGATCCAGGCGATCTACCAGGCGCGCTTCATGAAGTACCTGGAGCACCGCGGCTACATCCCGGAAGGCAAACAGAAGGTCTGGTGCTTCCTCGGCGACGGCGAGACCGACGAGCCGGAATCCCTCGGCGCGATCGCCTTGGCCGGCCGCGAGAACCTCGACAACCTGATCTTCGTGGTCAACTGCAACCTGCAGCGCCTCGACGGCCCGGTGCGCGGCAACGGCAAGATCATTCAAGAGTTGGAAGGCGTGTTCCGCGGCGCCAACTGGAACGTCAACAAGGTGGTCTGGGGCCGTTTCTGGGACCCGCTGTTCGCCAAGGACGAGGCCGGCCTGCTGCAGGCGCGGATGGACGAGGTGGTGGACGGCGAGTACCAGAACTACAAGGCCAAAGACGGCGCCTATGTGCGGGAGAACTTCTTCGGCGCGCGTCCGGAACTGCTGAAGATGGTCGAAGACCTCTCCGACGACGAGATCTGGAAACTCAACCGTGGCGGCCACGACCCCTACAAGGTCTATGCGGCCTACCACCAGGCGGTCAATCACAAGGGTCAGCCGACCGTGATCCTGGCCAAGACCATCAAGGGTTACGGCACCGGGGCCGGTGAAGCGAAGAACATCGCGCACAACGTGAAGAAGGTCGATGTCGAGAGCCTGAAGCTGTTCCGCGACCGCTTCGACATCCCGATCAAGGACGACGAGCTGGAGACGCTGCCGTTCTTCAAACCCGAGGAAGGCAGCGCCGAAGCCCGTTACCTGGCCGAGCGCCGCAGCGCCCTCGGCGGTTTCGTGCCGCAGCGCCGGGCCAACAGCTTCAGCATCCCGACGCCACCGCTGGACACCCTCAAGGCCATTCTCGATGGCTCCGGCGACCGCGAAATCTCCACCACCATGGCCTTCGTGCGGATCCTCTCGCAACTGGTCAAGGACAAGGAACTGGGCCCACGCATAGTGCCGATCATCCCGGACGAAGCCCGCACCTTCGGCATGGAAGGCATGTTCCGCCAGCTCGGCATCTACTCCTCGGTCGGCCAGCTGTACGAGCCGGTGGACAAGGACCAGGTGATGTTCTACCGCGAGGACAAGAAGGGGCAGATCCTCGAGGAAGGCATCAACGAGGCGGGCGCCATGTCCTCGTTCATCGCCGCCGGCACCTCGTACAGCAGCCACAATCAGCCGATGCTGCCGTTCTACATCTTCTACTCGATGTTCGGTTTCCAACGTATCGGCGACCTGGCCTGGGCCGCCGGCGACAGCCGCACCCGCGGCTTCCTGATCGGCGGCACCGCCGGCCGCACCACGCTGAACGGTGAAGGTTTGCAGCACGAAGACGGTCACAGCCACATCCTGGCGTCGACCATCCCCAACTGCCGCACCTTCGACCCGACCTACGGCTACGAGCTGGCGGTGATCATCCGCGAAGGCACGCGGCAGATGATCGAGGAGCAACAGAACGTCTTCTACTACATCACCGTGATGAACGAGGCGTATGTCCAGCCCGCCATGCCGGAGGGTGTCGAGGAAGGCATCATCAAGGGCATGTACCTGCTCGAGGAAGACAAGAAGGAAGCCGCGCACCACGTCCAACTACTGGGCTCGGGCACCATCCTGCGGGAAGTGCGCGAAGCGGCGAAGATCCTGCGCGAAGAGTTCAACGTCGGCGCCGATGTCTGGAGCGTCACCAGCTTCAACGAACTGCGCCGCGACGGCCTGGCCGTCGAGCGCAAGAACCGCCTGCAACCGGAGCACAAGCCCGAGCAGAGCTACGTCGAGCAGTGCCTGGCCGGTCGCCAAGGCCCGGTCATCGCCTCTACCGACTACATGAAGCTGTTCGCCGATCAGATCCGTCAGTGGGTCCCGAGCAAAGAATACAAGGTGCTCGGCACCGACGGTTTCGGCCGCAGCGACAGCCGCCAGAAACTCCGCCACTTCTTCGAAGTCGATCGTTACTGGGTAGCGCTGGCCGCGCTGGAAGCCCTGGCCGACCGCGGCGACATTGAACCCAAGGTGGTGGCCGAGGCCATCGCCCGGTTCGGCATCGACCCGGAAAAACGCAACCCCCTGGACTGCTGAGGAGCGGAACGATGAGTGAACTAATTCGCGTACCCGACATCGGCAGCGGTGAGGGTGAAGTGATCGAGCTGATGGTCAAAGTCGGTGATCGCATCGAGGCCGACCAGAGCCTGCTGACCCTCGAGTCGGACAAAGCCAGCATGGAAATCCCCGCGCCCAAGGCCGGGGTGATCAAGAGCCTGAAGGTGAAGCTGGGCGACCGCCTGAAAGAAGGCGACGAACTGCTCGAACTGGAAGTCGAAGGTGCCGCCGCTGCGCCGGCTGCCGTTGCCGCGCCCAAAGCCGAGGCCGCAGCCGCCCCGGCCAAAGCCGCGGAGCCGGCTGTTGCGCCGGCTGCCGCCGCGACCGAGTCGGTGCAGGACATTCAGGTCCCGGATATCGGCTCATCCGGCAAAGCCAAGATCATCGAACTGCTGGTCAAGGTCGGCGACCGGGTCGAAGCGGATCAGTCGCTGCTGGTACTGGAATCGGACAAAGCCAGCATGGAAATCCCTTCGCCGGCTTCCGGCGTGGTGGAGAGCCTGAGCGTCAAGCTGGACGACGAAGTCGGCACCGGTGACCCGATCCTGAAACTCCGGGTGGCCGGCGCTGCCGCGCCAGTCGCCCCTGCACCGGCATCCGCCGCAGCGGCCAAAGCCGAGGCGCCAGCGCCCGCTGCCGCACCGGCTGCCGCAGCTCCGGTCGCCAAAGCCGAGCCGGCGCCGGTTGGCGCGCCGAGTCGCGAGGGTCGCCGCGTTCATGCCGGCCCCGCCGTGCGTCAGTTGGCCCGCGAGTTTGGCGTCGAATTGGCGGCTGTCAGTGCCACCGGCCCGCACGAGCGCATCTTGAAAGAAGACGTGCAGGCCTACGTCAAAACCATGATGCAGAAGGCCAAGGAGGTACCGGCCGGCGCAACAGGGGGCGCGGGCATTCCGCCGATCCCAGAGGTCGACTTCAGTCGCTTCGGTGAAATCGAAGAAGTGCCGATGACCCGCCTGATGCAAGTGGGCGCCAGCAACCTGCACCGCAGTTGGCTCAACGTGCCGCACGTGACCCAGTTCGATTCGGCCGACATCACCGAGCTGGAAGCCTTCCGCGTCGCGCAGAAAGCCGTGGCCGAGAAAGCCGGCGTGAAGTTGACCGTGTTGCCGCTGCTGCTCAAGGCTTGCGCGCACCTGCTCAAGGAGCTGCCGGACTTCAACAGTTCGCTGGCGCCGTCGGGCAAGGCCATCATCCGAAAGAAATACGTCAACATCGGCTTTGCCGTGGACACCCCGGACGGCCTGCTGGTGCCGGTGATCAAGGACGTCGACAAGAAGAGCCTGCTGCAACTGGCTGCCGAGGCCGCCGAACTGGCGGAAAAAGCCCGGACCAAGAAGCTCTCCGCCGACGCCATGCAAGGCGCCTGCTTCACCATCTCCAGCCTCGGTCACATTGGCGGCAGCGGCTTCACGCCGATCGTCAACGCGCCGGAAGTGGCGATCCTCGGGGTGTCGAAAGCCACCATCCAGCCGGTCTGGGATGGCAAGGCGTTCCAGCCCAAGCTGATGCTGCCGCTGTCGCTGTCCTACGACCACAGAGTCATCAACGGCGCCGCCGCCGCGCGCTTCACCAAGCGCCTCGGCGACGTGCTGGGGGACATCCGCACGCTGTTGCTGTAAGGCTTAAGTTTTTACTTTCGAGCATGCCACGCTCGTACCTCAGCCCCGCCTCTGGCGGGGTTTTTTTTGCCTCGCGCCAGCCAGGACTATCACCGTCATCCCCGCGAAGGCGGGGACCCAGTCAACAGCAGCGCGCAGCTAGCCTTTCTGCAAATTACGCAGCAGAAAAGACAGCGCCTTGGCCAGTTCCGCGGCGCCGTCATGGTCACGCCTGATGCTCAGCCACGGGCCGCCATCGACCGGGCTCTTGAACACGCAGACCTGCTCGGTCAACGGGCAGTCGTAACGGATATAGGGATCGAGGCCGAACACCGATAAGCGCTGATTGCGCACCGCCAGGGTCATGTCCTGCGCCGCGCGAGTTTGTTCATGGACCAACAATTCGCCCGGGCCACTGACGCTCAGTTGGTAGACCCGATCATGCCGCTCACGCTGACCGACCTGATAGGCGGCGCGCACGGCATAGCTGCGTAGCAACTCATTGCTGTGGGCCAGCAAGGCCTGGCGCTCGTCCTTAGTCAGGTAGAGGCGCTTCAGCTCGCTCAAATAACGCGCCGGCTCCGCACCGTTGAGTGCCGCCGACTCGGCCGCGTGCAGCGCCGGCGTGGCCAGCACTGCAGTGACCAGCCAGGTAGTGAATAACGCCAAAGTCCCCAGCCGCCTTGTCAGTCTCGATCGCATGATGCACCCCTGCCCAACGCTCTAGTGAAGAGGGCCATGGCCCCACTCGGTCAGCATACTGGAAGCGAGCCGCCCGATGAAAACCCATACCGATGCCGCCAGCCTGATGGAGCCCGCGGCGTTATCCTTGCCGACCAGCGGCCTGAGACCGGGGTAACGCCGGGCCTTGCATTTGGTCTACAAAGACATATCTCCTAGACAATCATCTCCACCTTAAGGAGCCGTCTGATGGTGCTGCGTTCGCAAATTCTCACCCACAAACTCGACCTGCCGAGCGCCGCACAGGCCTTACCGGGGCGTGACAGCCCAATGCCGGTGCCGACCGGCCACTTCGTCAACGGCCATCCGCTGCAGGGCCCGTTCCCGGCGGGCCTCGAACAGGCGATCTTCGGCCTGGGATGTTTCTGGGGCGCCGAGCGGCGCTTCTGGCAACAACCGGGGGTATGGACGACAGCTGTGGGTTACGCCGGCGGCCAGACGCCGAACCCGACCTATGACGAGACCTGCTCCGGCCTGACCGGCCATAGCGAAGTGGTGCTGGTGGTCTTCGACCCGCGCGCGACCAGCTACGCAGCGCTGCTGAAGGTGTTCTGGGAAGCGCACAACCCGACCCAGGGCATGCGCCAGGGCAACGATATCGGCACCCAGTACCGCTCGGCGATTTACGCCACCAACGCCGCCCAATTGGCCGCGGCCCAGGCCAGCCAGGCCTTATTCCAGCGCCAGCTCGAGGCCGCCGGCTTCGGCCCGATCACCACCGAAATCGCCGAGGCGCCGCCGTTCTACTACGCCGAGGCCTACCACCAGCAGTACCTGGCGAAAAACCCGGCCGGCTATTGCGGCCTAGGTGGCACCGGGGTGTGCCTACCGGCTTAACCCGGCGAGAGGCCGGGGCCACCTCGTAGGAACTTAGGGTGGGTTAGCCGGAGGCGTAACCCCAAACCCAAACAACGCCGCACTATCAACCAGTCATCCGCTTTACCGTGCGAGTCACGCCTACCTGGCTGAGGAGATTGTGTAGGGGGCAAGGCGTTGTGCTTATTGACGCCCTACATTGCGGCTTACGGCCTTGTTTACCTTTTAACCTGGCTTCGAGGTGTCAAATGTAAGACCTGACCCCGATACCCCTAGCAGCAGAGTGTTCATATTTTTCCGGCGCAGGGTATCAACGTAAACCAGCAGGCCGTATCAAACTTTCCGGCCCCCACACCTGTAGGCGCTGCCCCATCGTGAACACCGTGCCGGCCTAACCTGATGCACTGAGCCGGAAAAGTGTGAACACCCTGCTGCGTAAATTGATACAGCAGGTACGAGGTGATTGGGCAGTGCAGGACTGAAAGCGCAGGAGAATGGGGGAACTGTTGATACAGTTAACAGTAAGAGCGCAAGTCGAACGCTACGACTGGGGGGGGCACCGTAGCATTTCGACTCACTGTTCATCTCTATAGCGTTAGCAAAAAAATCAGCTCTTATTGGGTTAGTGCCTGGTTAAAGCTCGAAATGTCATGGATTACATCATTCTCTGATTCTTTTCCATCCACTAAGAGACCAAGGCCGTTAACAATAGCGGCTAGTTTGTCAAGCCTTGGGCTTGCCCCATCTGCAGCGGTGCCACTTATAAAAACTGCTCGAGAGAGACGCATTGAATAGTCATAAGTTGCGCCATCAAGAGTTAGGTTTGCTCTAGTCCCCGTATCTCGCCTTACGGACATCAACTCCTGCCGCCAGAGATTTTTCAGTTTGGTGTAAAGCTCTGGACTGATGCTGCGTCGATTTAATGTGACCGTTATGTCTTTTGCATCGCTCAAAGACTGTAGTTGATCAATACCATTGATTTTAATCCCCCTGCTCTTCTCAATCTCTTTCCAGTTCTCCTTAACATCCACATCATAAACTCTTGTTGATGCTGTTGCGGTTAATAGTTCTGGTCCGCTTTCGGCCTCTTTGATGTAGATGACCTTTTCTGGAGCGCTACTCCTAATCATAACTTGTGCGATTGAGTCCCTGGCGTATGCCTCCATGAACACAACCTTCAGTTTTTCGAAATATTGACCCGGCATGCCTAGCGTCAAATTGTGAGGGGCCAGAAAATCTTGGGCATTGGCCTTAAGTCCAGTCAAGAGAAGAAGAAAAAGAAAGGTTCTGAGTGGGGCTTTCATGGCTGGCATCCGCATTTGTTAGGAGTGCTCCCGTGGCGAGGCAAATATCTCTGCTTTATTGATGGGTCGCTGGTTCTACCATCATAAAACAGGTTGTTCCCCCCAGGCGTATTTAAATATATTCCATATGCTGGACCCGTGGCCCCGCTTTCAGATATGCCGTCCGCAGTATTGTAATCATTGTCTGAAAAATTCTCGTCATGATATGGATTTCCACTCCTTGGATGAGTGTGCCATATCATATTGGCGTCAGTTGGCTGCATATTTTGGAGTGCATTTCCTGGAACACTTGCTGGTTTTCCTTGGCTTGCAGCCTCTCCCTCAATAAAATTATATGTCCAGCAATTTCCTTTCCTAAATACCCATCCGCCATACTCGATAGATTGGTTTGGTTTCCCCCTAGAGTAGTTGCCTGCATCTACAGCGGCATCATCCGGAGATCCAAACAGATCGCCAGGTGCTAGACCTAGCTTATCAATGAGTGAAAGCGGATTTCCCATGACGTACCCGTAGGTATTCAATCCTCCACGCAACCCAATCGGATCACTCTCCACATAGCGCCCAGTCTCCGGATCATAGTCCCTGAAGTAGTTGTAGTTAAGGCCGCTGTGGCCGTCATACTGCTGGCCGGGGAAGCGCAGGGGGATGTCGGTTTGGATGCCGTTGCCGTCCACGTCCTGGTTGGGCTTGCCGACGCCGAAGGCGTCGCTGTTCCAGCTCCAGAGCAGTTTCTGGCTCTGGTCGGTGGCCAG
>NZ_SCMO01000007.1:0-156301 GCF_005503735.1 Pseudomonas sp. 2FE
TGCTCCAGCGCATCGAGCACAAAGTCGGTACGGGCTGAGCTGGACACGCGCCAGCCAACGATACGCCGGACGAATACGTCGATGACAAAGGCCACATAGACGAAGCCCTGCCAGGTGCTGACGTAGGTGAAATCCGAAACCCAGAGCGCGTTTGGCCGCTCGGCGCGGAACTGGCGGTTGACCTTATCCAGTGGGCACGCTTTGGCCTTGTCGCTGATCGTAGTCTTGACCGGTTTGCCGCGTACGACACCTTGCAGACCCAGTCGCCGCATCAACCGCTCCACCGTGCAGCGGGCCGCCACTACGCCTTCGCGCTTGAGCTGCCGCCAGACCTTGCGCACGCCATAGACCTGGAAGTTCTCCTCCCAGACCCGCTGGATATGCTCACTCAGCACCTCGTCACGCTGTGCTCGTGGGGAACGCCGCTCGGGGGCAGCCTGGCACAGCGCATGGGCGTAGTAGGTCGATGGAGCGATCGGCAGTACCCGGCAGATCGGCTCGACTCCATAAACCGCACGATGCTCGTCGATGAACGCTGTCATGGCTTGAAGCGGCGGTCGAGCTCCGCCTGGGCAAAATACGCGGACGCCTTGCGCAGGATCTCGTTGGCCTGGCGCAGCTCACGCACTTCACGTTCCAATGCCTTGATCCGCTCGCGTTCGCTGCTGGTCTAACCTTCGCGCTTGCCACTGTCGCGTTCGGCCTGGCGCACCCAGCGGCGCAGCGTTTCGGCGGTACAACCAATCTTGGCGGCAATTGAGCAGATCGCCGCCCACTCCGAGTCATGCCCGTCTTGATGCTCCAGCACCAAACGAACCGCTCGCTCGCGGACTTCCGGGGAATACTTCGTTGCTGTCTTCATGGCTCCATCCTCTCAAGAGTTGGAGCCTCCGGGAAAGCCGGGGCGGTTCAGATAGACTTTTTCGACTTTGGCGTCGGGACGCATCATGGCGGCTGGCTCCAAAAAGAAATTGGAGAGCAGCATCGACCGGCATTCAGATCATTTGAAGACGGGGTTTATGGAGCGCTTACGAATAATCAGATGTTGCGGTACTGGCGAGTTGCGCATTGTTCCTTTCGTAGCGCGCAGGCTTTTCAGCGAAGAGTCTTCCGGTGAGTAAGCGAGGATAGGAGGTGTCGTCGCCATTCGGCCATGGAGCTTTACTGAGTATTCGTTAAATCGTATATTCGTTTAACCATATCTATGCAGAGACTTAGCAATGGCCTACAAGACTCGCGTCCTGTTCGTTTGTGTCGCCAATGCCGTTCGTTCGCAATTGGCGGAGGCGCTGCTGCGGCATACCGATTCCGAGCGCTTCGAGGCCTTCAGTGCCGGTACTGCGCCGAGCGAAGTCGACCCCCGCACCTTCGAGTCCCTCGGACACCTGGGGGTGAGCACCGAGGGGCTGCGCAGCAAGTCGATCGATGAGTTCGCGGGCGAGCGTTTCGATTATGTCATCACCTTGTGCGATAAATCGGCGCTGGAGTGTCAGGCCCTACCCGGAGCGGGCGAGGTGCTGGCCTGGAACTTCGAAGACCCGCTAACCAGCAGCAAGCCCGATGCCTTCCGCCATACCCTTCACGAGCTCCATGAGCGCATCAAGATGTTCGTTCTGGTGAAAACCAAACGTTGAGACCTGCAATGGCCGACCACCTGACACCGACAACCGTATTCAAATGCCTGGCCGATGAAACCCGCGTGCGCATGACGTTGCTGATCGCCCGCGAGCAAGAGCTGTGCGTCTGTGAGCTGACCTGCGCCCTGGATGAAAGCCAGCCCAAGGTATCCCGCCACCTGGCGCAGCTGCGCAACTGCGGGATGCTGGCGGATCGTCGACAAGGGCAATGGGTGTACTACCGCCTGCATCCCAACCTGCCGGACTGGGTGCACAGCATCCTGAGCACCGTGCTCGACGCCAACAAGCACTGGCTCAGCCCCAACTTGAAACGCCTCGAAGAAATGGGAGATCGGCCTGAACGGCTTGCCGCTTGCTGCTGAGCCCATCCGCCTGAGCCACGCTCGGCCATTACGAGATCACCCGATGAAGATTCTGTTCCTCTGCACGGCCAACAGCTGCCGCAGCATCCTCTCCGAAGCCGTGTTCAATCGGTGCCCGTCGGGATGAAGGCGTACAGCGCGGGCAGCCAGCCGAAAGGCTATGTGCATCCGCTGAGCCTGAAGACCCTGGAGAAGGCGGGTATCTCAACCGACGGGCTGCACAGCAAATCCAGCGATGTCCACGAAGGGCTGGCTCCGGATTTCGTTATCACCGTTTGCGACAAGGCCGCCGGTGAAGTCTGCCCAATATTTTTCGGCCCGGCGACCAAGGCCCACTGGGGGCTGGCTGCCCCGTCGGACTATCAGGGGACTCAAGAGGAGGTCGAGGCTGCTTTCGAAAGCACCTTGGAAACCATCCGCACGCGTATCCAAGCCTTCCTCGCGCTGCCGTTCAAGCAGATAAATGCCGAGCAGCTCAAGGCCGAACTGGCCCTAATCGGCACCCTCTGAGCAGCAGGAGAATCAATGATGAGCAAAAGCCGCCTTTCCTTCCTAGATCGCTACCTGACGGTCTGGATTTTCCTCGCCATGGCGCTTGGTATTGGTCTCGGTAGCCTGGTCGATGGTTTTCCGGGTTGGCTCAACAGCCTGTCGGTGGGTTCGACCAATATCCCCATTGCCATCGGCCTGGTCGTGATGATGTACCCACCCTTGGCCAAGGTCAGGTACGAGGAGCTGCCTGAAGTCTTCAAGGACAAGCGCATCCTGGCGTTGTCTCTGGTGCAGAACTGGGTCATCGGCCCGGTATTGATGTTTTTTTTGGCTATCGTGTTTCTCGCCGACAAGCCGGAGTACATGACAGGCCTGATCCTCATCGGCCTGGCCCGCTGCATCGCCATGGTGCTGGTGTGGAATCAGATCGCGGGGGGCAACAACCAGTACGTCGCCGGGCTGGTAGCCTTCAACAGCATCTTCCAGATCCTGTTCTTCAGCGTGTATGCCTGGATTTTCCTCGGCCTGCTGCCGCCACTGTTCGGCCTGGAAAGCAGCGTGTTCGAGACCAGCTTCGTCGACATCGCCGAGTCGGTGCTGATCTACATGGGCATTCCGTTCCTGGCCGGCTTCCTCACTCGCAAGATGCTGATCAGCCGCAAGGGCCAAAACTGGTACAGCGAGCGCTTCATCCCGAAGATCAGCCCACTGACCCTGGTGGCCCTGCTACTCACCATCGTTGCGATGTTCAGCCTCAAGGGCGACAGGGTGTTGCAACTGCCGGTGGACGTGCTGCGTATCGCCATCCCGCTGACCATCTACTTCGTGGTGATGTTCTTCATCAGCTTCTGGATGGGCAAGTTGCTTGAAGCGGACTACCCGAAAACCACCGCGCTGGCCTTCACCGCTGCCAGCAACAACTTCGAACTGGCCATCGCCGTGGCCATAGCCACCTTCGGCCTCGCCTCGCCGGTGGCCTTCGCCACGGTAATCGGCCCGCTGGTGGAAGTGCCGGTGCTGATCTCCCTGGTTGGCGTCGCCCTCTGGCTGAAACGCCGCTGGTTCGATCAGCTCAAAGGCGCCCTCGCTCAGGAGTGAGTTCATGTACGACGATCACACCCCAAACCTCGATGCCGAACTGGTCGAGTTACCGACGCCCGAAAAGCTCGGCATTGAACTGAAAGCCACGCACAAGCCGCGGATCTTGCTGCTCTATGGCTCGACCCGCGAGCGTTCCTTCAGCCGTCTGTTGGTGGAAGAAGCTGCGCGCCTGTTGCAGCACTTTGGCGCCGAGACGCGCATCTTCAACCCTTCCGGCCTGCCCCTGCCGGATGACGTTCCAGATAGCCATCCAAAGGTGCAGGAGCTGCGCGAACTGATGCTCTGGTCGGAAGGCCAGGTCTGGTGTTCGCCGGAACGCCACGGCTCGATGAGTGCCGTATTCAAGGCGCAGATCGACTGGGTTCCGCTGGCCATGGGTGCGGTACGCCCGACCCAGGGCAAGACTCTGGCGGTGATGCAGGTCTGTGGCGGCTCGCAGTCGTTCAACGTGGTCAACCAGTTGCGCGTGCTGGGCCGCTGGATGCGCATGGTCACCATCCCCAACCAGTCCTCGGTGCCCAAGGCCTTCCTCGAATTCGACGAAGCCGGGCGGATGAAACCGTCCTCCTTCTACGACCGTGTGGTGGACGTGATGGAGGAGCTGGTCAAGTTCACCCTATTGCTGCGCGAGCGGCAGGACTACCTAGTCGACCGCTATTCCGAACGCAAGGAATCGGCGGAAGAACTCTCCAAGCGCGTCAATCAACGCTCCATTTGAGGAACACCCGATCGTGCAACAACACCCGTACTCCGTACTCACTGCGGCTGATGTGCAAGGCCAACTGATCTTCACACCATGCCCTGGCACCAAGGACACCTCGGTCGCCGATGCGTTGGACACGCTTCAAGAAGCCGGCGCTTCGGCCTTGCTGACGCTGATGCCGAGCGAGGAGCTGCGCCAGAACGAAATCGACCAGCTGCCCGAGCAATGCCAGCAGCGTGGCATCGAGTGGTTTCACCTACCGGTGGAGGACGAGCAGGCACCCGGCGAGCCGTTCCAGGCGGCCTGGGAATTGAACCGTGAGCGGATCAAGCAATGCTGGTTGAGGGCAAGAACATCGCCATCCACTGCAAGGGTGGCTCTGGCCGTACCGGGTTGATTGCCGCGCAACTGCTGATCGAGTGTGGCGTGCCGTTTCGCGCAGCGATCAATGAGGTGCAGGCACTGCGGCCCCGCGCCCTCCAGCATCCAGCCCATGTCCAGTACATCACTCAGTTCGACTCCGACAAGTCGGGCGCCAACTAACAACAGACTCAGAGAACAACAGCATGAGCATCAAAATAGGCATCAACGGTTTCGGCCGCATCGGTCGTCTGGCCCTGCGCGCGGCCTGGGACTGGCCGGAGCTGGAGTTCGTGCAGATCAACGACCCAGCCGGCGATGCGGCGACCCACGCCCATCTGTTGAATTTTGACTCGGTGCATGGCCGCTGGCAGCACGAGGCCAGCGCCGACGGCGATTGCGTGGTGATCGGCGGCAAGCGCATCCAGGTCAGCGCCAACAAGGCCATCGCCGACACCGACTGGTCGGGTTGCGATCTGGTGATCGAGGCCAGCGGCAAGATGAAAACCGTCGCAGTGCTCCAGGCCTACCTGGATCAGGGCGTGAAGCGTGTGGTGGTCAGCGCACCGGTGAAGGAGAAAGGTGCGCTGAACGTCGTCATGGGCGTCAACCAGCACCTGTTCGACCCGGCTGAGCACCGCATCGTCACCGCCGCCTCCTGCACCACCAACTGCCTGGCCCCGGTGGTCAAGGTGATCCACGAAAACCTCGGCATCCGCCACGGCTCGATCACCACGATTCACGATCTGACCAACACCCAAAGCATCCTCGACCAGCCGCACAAGGATCTGCGCCGCGCCCGCGCCTCGGGCATGAGCCTGATCCCGACCAGCACCGGCTCGGCCACCGCCATCGCGGAAATCTTCCCCGAGCTGCGCGGGCGCCTGAACGGCCACGCCGTGCGCGTGCCGCTGGCCAACGCCTCGCTGACCGACTGCGTGTTCGAGGTGGAGCGTGCGACCACGGTGGAGGAGGTCAACCAGTTGCTCAAGGCTGCCGCCGAGAACGAGCTGAAGGACATCCTCGGCTATGAGGAGCGTCCGCTGGTGTCCATCGATTACCGCACCGACCCGCGCTCCTCGATCATCGATGCGCTGTCGACCATGGTGGTCAACGGCACCCAGGTGAAGCTCTACGCCTGGTACGACAACGAATGGGGTTACGCCAACCGGACCGTCGAACTGGCCAAACTGGTCGGCCTGGCCGGTTGATAGGAGGCAGGGAGCGATCATGAAAGCGTTGTCAGCCCTTGCCCCGGAAGTGCGCCAATACCTGCTGGTGACCGGTAATTACTGGGCGTTCACCCTCACCGATGGCGCCCTGCGCATGCTGGTGGTGCTGCACTTTCATGCGTTGGGCTACAGCCCGCTGCAGATCGCGTTTCTGTTCCTGTTCTACGAGATCTTCGGGGTCATCACCAACCTGATAGGCGGCTACCTCGGTGCCCGTCTGGGCCTGAATCGCACCATGAACATCGGCCTGGGAATGCAGGTGGTGGCCTTGCTGATGCTCACGGTGCCAGCAGCCTGGCTGACCATCCCCTGGGTGATGGGTGCCCAGGCGCTGTCGGGCATCGCCAAGGATCTCAACAAGATGAGCGCCAAGAGCTCGATCAAGCTCCTGGTGCCGGGCAATCAGCAAGGCAGGCTGTACCAGTGGGTGGCCATCCTCACCGGCTCGAAGAATGCGCTCAAGGGCGTGGGCTTCTTCCTCGGTGGCGCCTTGCTCGCGCTGCTGGGCTTCAAGGGCGCGGTGCTGGCCATGGCGGCGGTACTGGCGCTGATCTGGCTGAGCAGCCTGTTCCTGCTGAAGAAGGATCTGGGCAAGGCCAAGGCCAAGCCGAAGTTCCGCGACATCCTGTCCAAGAGTCGGGCAATCAATATCCTGTCTGCCGCACGCTTGTTTTTGTTCGGGGCCCGCGATGTGTGGTTCGTGGTGGCGCTGCCGGTGTATCTGAGCAGCGTGTTCGGCTGGGACTTCTGGCTGGTCGGCGGCTTCCTCGCGGTCTGGATCATCGGCTACGGCATCGTCCAGTCCTTCGCGCCGGCGATCACCGGCAAGCGGCGCGGGCATGTTCCCGATGGTCGTGCCGCCTTCGTCTGGGCGCTGCTGTTGGCCGGTTTGCCGGCCGCTATCGCGCTGGGATTGAATGCCGGGCTATCCGCGCAGGTGCTGCTGCTGGGTGGCTTGCTGGTGTTCGGCGCGCTGTTCGCGGTGAACTCCTCGCTGCACAGCTACCTGATCGTCTCCTACGCCAAGGAAGACGGGGTGTCACTGGATGTGGGCTTCTATTACATGTCCAACGCCATGGGCCGGCTGATCGGCACCCTGCTGTCCGGGTGGATCTACCAGGTTTATGGGCTTATTGCCTGTCTGTGGATTTCAACGGCCTTCGTGTTGCTGGCCGCGCTGATTTCTATCGCCTTACCCAGGCGCGCCGAGGCGATATGAACCCGTCTGCATGGCGGGAAGAGCCTTGCGCTCTACGACTCCCGTTCGCATGGCGCGGGCAGGGAAGCTTAAGGCGCCAGTACCTGCGATAAATCGCGTGCAATAAAAAGCCACCTTCGCAGGCTGGCAGGTCAGTCACCGCGGTATTCGCAGCCGCTGGTACAGGTCTCATGGATGCGGACACGGGAGAGCTCGGGCAGCAGGGGCTTTAGCTGTTGCCAGATCCACTTGGAGAGAACCTCGCTGGTGGGGTTTTCCAGGCCAGGGATATCGTTCAGGTAGTTGTGGTCAAGCTGCTCGTAGAGCGGCTTGAAGATCGCTTTGATCTCGGAGAAGTCGCGAATCCAGCCGGTATAGGGATCGACTTCGCCCTCGATGTAAATGGCTACACGAAACGAATGGCCGTGTAGGCGGCCGCATTTATGGCCTTCCGGCACATGGGGGAGGCGATGAGCCGCTTCGAAGATGAATTCTTTAAACAGTTCCACGGTGTTGCGCTCTGAAAAGGTACGACCGCGGGTGCGATCAAAATAGGGAGCAAGTTTAACAGTTCTACCAGGGCTTTACCCGTTGCAGAGCTGTCCTTGGAGTCAGCACGGAGGAGGTGTTTGAGGCCGGCCCGGTTAGAGCTACTTGAGAGCCAACCGCCTGGCGAGTCGGTTCAGATTCGCGCGATCCAGCCCCAGTTCTCGGGCTGCCGCGGCCCAGCTGCCTTGGTGGCGTGACAGGCAGTCGCTAATTAATAGACGTTGATAATTGTCCAGCGCCTGGCGCAGGTCGCCTGTCTCTAGCTGGCTTGGTGTCTGAGGCTGCAGGACTTCAGCGATCGTTTGGCTGCCCTGTGGCAGCTCCAGGTCGATTGCATGAAGGCTGAGGATTCGAGGGCGTTCGGGGCAGGCCGCCAAAGCCTTGAGGGCGGCGCGGCCGATCAAGTGTTCCAGCTCGCGCACGTTCCCTGGCCACCGATAACCCACTAGCGCGGCCTGCGCGTCTGGTGCTAGGCGCAGGCTACGCAGGCCGAGGCGCGGGCGGTTCTCTTCGAGAAAATAGCCCGCCAGTAAAATAACGTCGCGTCCGCGCTCGCGCAGCGGAGGGACGCGAAGCGGATAAACGCTGAGACGGTGATAGAGGTCGGCGCGAAAGCGCCCAGCCCGAACCTCCTCGGCGAGATCACGGTTAGTGGCGGCAAGCACACGGACATTCACTTGGTGCTCACGATCCGAGCCAACCCGCTGCAATTGCCCGCTCTGCAGGACACGCAGTAGCTTGGCTTGTACGGCCAGCGGCAACTCGCCTAGCTCATCGAGAAATAGGGTGCCGCCATCGGCAAGTTCGAACTTGCCACGTCGTTCGCTGACCGCGCCGGAAAAGGCCCCGCGGACATGGCCGAACAGTTCGCTCTCCACCAGGGTTTCCGGCAGGGCTGCACAGTTCAGGCTGATCAGTGGCGACTGCGCGCGGGTGGACTGGGCATGAATGGCTTGAGCGACGAGCTCCTTGCCGACACCGGTTTCACCGCTAATCAGCACGCTCAACTCACTGTTGCCGACCAGCGCTATCTCTTCGAGTAAGCGTTTATGCGCGAGGCTTTGGCCAATCATCTCGCGTGGGCGTACCTGCCCGGCGGCCTGTTTATAGGCCTCGGCCAGTTGATGCTGATCTTCGGCGCGCCGGGTCAGGCTGTGTATGCGTTCGCTCGCTTTGACGGTGGCGGCGGCAAGGCTGGCGAAGGCCTCGAGGGTGTCCAGATCGGCAGGGCCGAAGCGTTCCGGGTTGAGCGCATCGAGGGTCAATACTCCCCACGGACGCTCGTCGAGATAGAGTGGGCAGCCGATACAATCATGGACTTCAAGCTGGCCATGATGCCCCTCGACCAGGCCGTCGTAGGGATCGGCTAGTTCGCAACCGGCGGCAAAGTGGGTGGGGCGGGAATTTTCCAACAGCGCCTGCAAACGCGGATGTTCTGCCACTTTGAAACGCCGGCCAAGGGTATCTGCGCTCAGCCCGTCTACTGCCAGCGGCACTAATTGTTCGCCATCCAAGCGCAGCAAGGCAGTCGCGTCGCAGGGCAACAACTCACGCAAGGAGCCGAGCAGCCGCCGGTAGCGCTCGCCCTCTGGCAGTTCGCGCGAGAGATCGGCAACCAAAGGCAGTAGGGTGGTAAGCAGTGGGTTTGTGGTCATTTTGACCCTTGTGGAGTCTATTTGACTCTGAATGGTTGCTGTCTTTATGACTCTTTCTAAGATTAAGTTATTGAAAAATATAGACTTAATTTATGGCATGAATACTGAATTGTACAGGTGTAGAAACCCTAACACGATTCAGGAGAGAACTCATGCTAAGCGCTGCGCAGACTGCTCTGATTAAAGCCACCGTCCCGTTGCTGGAGTCAGGTGGTGAAGCCCTGACCGCGCATTTCTACACCATCATGCTGAGCGAACACCCAGAGGTGCGACCGCTGTTCAACCAGGCGCACCAAGCCAGTGGGGCGCAGTCGCGGGCCTTGGCTAACGCGGTGCTGATGTACGCCAAACACATCGATCGCTTGCAAGCCCTAGGCCCATTGGTCGGTCAGATCGTGAGCAAGCATGTGTCGCTGCAGATATTGCCGGAGCACTACCCGATTGTTGGTGGCTGCCTGTTGCGCGCGATTCGCGAGGTGTTGGGCGCCGAGGTGGCAACCGATGAGGTGATCGCTGCGTGGGCCGCGGCTTACCAGCAGTTGGCCGGCTTGCTGATCGGCGCGGAAGAGCAGGTCTACGCCGAGAATGCCAGCGCCGAGGGCGGATGGCGTGGTGCGCGGCAATTCCGCGTAGCGCGTAAGCGGGTAGAGAGTGAGGAGATAACGTCCTTCTACTTGGTGCCGGTGGATGGCGGCGCGCTGCTGAGTTTCGAGCCAGGCCAATACATTGGCTTGCGCCTTGAATTGGACGGTGAAGAGGTGCGGCGCAATTACTCGCTGTCAGCGGCAGCGAATCAGCGTGAGTACCGGATCAGCGTTAAGCGTGAGCCGGGCGGGCGGGTTTCGAGTTTTCTCCACGACCGTCTGGCAGAGGGCGATACCCTCGATCTTTTCCCGCCGGCCGGTGCCTTCGTCTTGCGGCCTTCAGACAAGCCCTTGGCGCTGATTACCGCTGGCGTCGGCATCACGCCGGCACTGGCGATGTTGGAGCAGGCGCTGGACAGTGGTCGCGAGATCCACTTCATCCACTGTGCACGCCACAGCGGTGCCCACGCGTTTCGCGATTGGCTGGAGACCAAGGTGGCGGCGCATCCACAGTTGAAGCGCTTTTACTGTTACAGCGAGCCGCGAGCGGAGGATCACCAGGTGACCAGTGGCTTCCTGACCCCACAGTTGCTTGATCAGTGGCTGCCGGCGCAACGCGACCTGGATGCTTACTTCCTGGGGCCTAAGCCTTTTATGGCGCAGGTGAAGCGGCACTTGAGTGGGTTGGGGATACCGGATGCCCAGTGCCACTATGAGTTCTTTGGGCCAGCGGCGGAGTTGGAGGCCTAAGGCCTAAGTCATCGAGTGAAAACACCGGCGTGCACGCGCAGGCCGGTGCTATTTAAGGCTGCGACTGCCGTAATCGCTGTAGTTCCTGCTTGAGCCAGGAGGCTGATAGTTGCGCTTGACCTTGTGCATTCAGCGCAGCGTGCGTGCTTTCACTCAGCGCAAGCAGGGAGCAACTGACACAGATAATTCGCCACATAGGCATGAAACTGGGCATCGTCCCAATACTCCAGATGACTCAAGGGTGTGTGTCTTTTGTACCAGGGACCGACCGGCATGGCGCGGTCTTGCGTCACTACCTTGGCGTAGTCCGGCAGCGGCCGTAGCGGGTAGCCGAGTGGATCGGCCGGTGCATAGAGATTCAGCCAGCGCGCCTGTTCGCGCACCTGCTCGGTCAGGCAGTGGCCGGGAAAACGGATCGGCACCACCGGGTCGTAGGCGAAGGTGAACAGTGGGATGTTGCAGCCGAAGGTGATCAGGCCGGCCAGCGTCTCCAGGGCCAGGAAGGGATCGCGCGGGCAGCTCGGGGTGGCGTTGAGCTTCTGCTGGTCCCAGACGAAGTTGGAGAAGATGTGCCCACCCAGGGAGTGGGCCAGCACCACCAGCGGTGTCTGTGGCCCGACTTGCGCGCGCAGGGCGTTCAACCCATGCCACAGGCACTGGTGCACTTCTTCGTAGGTGGTGTCGTAGGCCTGGCTGACCTTGCGGTAGCCGCTGGCATCACCGAAAAACAGGGTGACGATACGCCGCAACCAGCGCCAGCTAACCGGTTCACCGGCGAGCTTGTCGAGGTAGGCCTGTTCGCGTTTATCCAGCACGCTGGCCCAGTACAGGCTTTGGAACGCAACGTGCTCCGCCTCGGCGCCGAGACGCCGGCGCAGGCTGCTAATCAGGTTCTGGGCGAAGACGTGTTGGCCGTCTGCATCGCGCAGATCAGGCTGTGTGCCGATGCCGTGGATTACCGCTACTGCAAGCTTCATGAACCTCTCCCTGGTTGCGCACGTGGCAGCCTAGCGCGCGGTTGTCGCCGCTTCAATCGGCTTGCGGGAAACGCTCGATCAGAGTGCTTGCAGCTGGGCGCCGAGGCGACCATTATCCACCAGCTCGAGGAACTCATCGCCGAGCCGGCGGCTTTCATCCATCGCTGTGTGCCAGTAGCGTTCGCGCCCGGCGTCGTCACCCAGATAGCGGCTGAAATCCTTACGGTCGGGCAGCTTGCCGTGGGGCAGGCGGGCCAGGTACTCGCGCGAGGGGGCGAGTAGCAACACGTTCTGCAGGCGGGTGGTATCGGCGCGGCGCCATGGCAGCCCTTTGTCGAACCACCCGGGGATGACTTTGTCGGTGAAGTGCGGGTAGAGCACCACATCGCTGCCGCTGTAGGGCAGATCGAGGTGATAGTCGAGCAGGCCGCCGTCGCGATAAGTCCCGGCGCCAGCACCGGGGATGTCGCGCACGCCTTCCATCACCATAGGGATGGAGCCGGAAGCCAGCAGGGCATGGCGCAGGTTGCCGGTATCCAGAGGCAGGTAGCGCGAGGGGAAGTCGTTGAGTGCTGCCAGCGGTGGCGCCAAGCGGGCATCGTGCAGAATCACCCGTTCGAAGTGCTTGGCCAGGCGCGGGCGGCCGAGCAGGTTGTTGCCGATTACCGAGGACAATCCCAGGCCGAGTGCGCTACGCCGATCATGGGCGAGCAAGCCGAGGCTCTTCACCACCATCACATTGAGGCGGTAGTGCGGGTTGCTGAGGATATGCGAGTCCTGACCATCGAGCAGTTCGTCGAGCATCCGGCTGCAACTGCGTGACACCTCGGCCATGCTCACACCCTTGGCGAAACGCTGTGCGCTGTACAACTCACCGAGGCGGCGGATGCCTTGCGCGGCGTTCGGCAGGCAGGCGCTGGCGAAGCGCCAGGAACCGATCGAGGCGCCAATCAGCGCGCGCTCGCGAGGTGCCCGTGGCAGCCAGTCGCCGAACAGCACCAAGTCCAGCCCCTGAATACCCAGCGCTTTCGGGCCACCGGCCGCACCCGGCAAAATGCCCACGTCTACCGGGCGCAAACCTGTGTCACGGATACGCGCATAGGCCTGTGGGCCGGCTTTCAGGGTTAGGGCGGGAAACTTGATTTGAATAGCGCTCATGCTGGCCTCCATCACGCAAGGCAGCGATTATAGAGGCCCGCGCGGTCAGACCAAGAGACTTCAGCGCATGAATGATGGCTGCATGGCTGGCGGCCTGTTTCCGTTGCCCTAAATGACGCCGAATGATTGGCTGCATGAGACCGCGGAAGAACTGCATGGCAATTTACCCTGGTTCGCCCTGGCCTTAATTGGCCTGTATATCGCCGTGTTACATGCCGTTAACGAACGCCGGGCAAGCCATGCCGCTCCACTCGGGGGCGATGATGATCACCGCGTCGGCGGCTTTCAGCTGCTGCGCGTAGAGGCTCCAGGGGCCGCTATCTTCACTGGCGACTGAACTCTGCTCTTCGGCAGCAACCTGCCGCTGCTGGTGTTCGGTTGGGTGGCGGCGATGGTGCTCTAAAGTCGTTGGACTTTGCGCAGTGTTTTATACAACAGGCTCAAGGGCGCCGAGCGTACTGAGGCCGCCGTACTGAGACCATGTTGCAAAACAAGAAACCCGGCACTCGGCCGGGTTTCTTGTGTCACGCACGGGGTTTAACCCGCGGCGATCAGTCCTGCCTGCTGCACCAGATCCAGCAAGGGTTGCGGGTACAAGCCAAGGACGAATGCCAGCAGCGCGATAGCCAAGAGCATGATGCCGCCGGTGCGTTGGCCCCAGTTGAAGGGCGCATCGTGGCGATGCAGGTTGGGCTCGATCAGGAACAGCGTGACCATCACCCGCAGGTAGTAGAAGACGCCGATGGCGCTGCCGAGCACCAGAGAACCGAGCAGCCACCACTGCTGCGATTGCACGCCGACGGCGATCACATAGAACTTGCCGATAAAGCCGGCAGTCAGCGGAATACCGGCCAGCGACAGCATCATCACCGCCAGCACGGCAGTCAGGTACGGGCGCCGCCAGAACAACCCGCGATACTCGTACAAGGCATCGCAATCGCGGCCCTTGAAAGGCGTGGACATCAGCGTGATGACGCCGAAGGCGCCGAGGCTGGTCAGCACGTAGGTCACCAGGTAAACGCCAATCGCCTCGACGGCCAGGCCCTTGCTGGCGATCAGGGCGATCAGCAGGTAACCGAAGTGGGCGATGGAGGAATAACCGAGCAGGCGCTTGAGGTTGTTCTGCATCAGCGCTAGCAGGTTGCCGATCAGGATCGAGGCTATGGCGATCACGCTCAGCGCATCGTTCAGCAGGCCGCCGTTAGCCGCCGGCGACAGTTGGAACAGCCGCAGCAGCACCGCGAATACCGCGATCTTGCTGGCGGTGGCGAGGAAGGCTGCCACCGGTGCCGGAGCCCCCTCATAGACGTCCGGTGTCCACAGGTGGAACGGTACCAGCGAGAGCTTGAAGGCCAGGCCGACCAGCATCATCCCCAGGCCAATCTGGGCCAATGCGCTCTGCATACCAGTTGCCGCGAGCTTGGCGCCGATCCCGGCGAAGCTCAGGCTGCCGGCGTCGGCATACAACAGCGCCATGCCGAACAGCAGGAACGTGGAGCCGGCGGCCGAGAGCACCATGTACTTGATGCCGGCTTCGAGCGAGCGCTTGTCGAAGAAGGCGTAGGCAACCATGCCGTAGACCGGCACCGAGAGCAGTTCCAGGCCGATGAACAGGCCAGCCAGATGCTGCGCGCTGACCAACACCATGCCGCCAGCCGCCGCCAGCAGAATCAGCAGGTAGAGTTCTTCGCGGTTACCTGGATAGCCAACCTTCGCATCACCCATATAGGCATGCGCCAGGGTCACACAGGCCAAAGTGGCGACCAGGGTCAGCGCCATGTAGAAGCAGGCGAAGTTATCCACCTGCATCAGGTCGGTGACTGCTAGCGGGGCCACTTTGAGTGCCGGGATGATCGACAGCAATGCCAGGTTGAGACCTACCACCGAGAGAATGAAGGTCTGCGAGTGGTTACGGCGCCAGGCAATCGCCAGCATCACGGCGACGATGGTGGCGCTGACGACCAGTAGTGGCAGCAGGGCGATGAAGTGTTGAGTGGTGAATTCCATAGCGCAACTACCGGGCCGAAGCGAGTTGAGTGAAAGCGGTGCCGAGCCACTGCTGAACGCCATGCATGGTGGCGGCGGAGGTATCGAGCACCGGTTGCGGGTAAACCCCGAGCAGGATCAGCAACACGGCCAAGCCGATCACCATGAGCAGCTCACGAGCGTTCAGGCCACGCAGTACCTGCTCCGACTTGCCCGGGCCGAAGTAGGCACGGTGGATCATGATCAGCGAGTAAACCGAAGCGAACACCAGACCAGGGGCGGCGATAACGGTGATCCACGGCACGCTCTTGAAGATACCGAGCAGAATCAGGAATTCGCCAAGGAAGTTACCGGTTGCCGGCAGCCCCAATGAAGCGGCAGCGAAGAACAGACTGATCCCTGGCAAGTAGGCGATGCGTGACCACAGGCCGCCCATCTCACGCATGTCACGGGTGTGGGTACGCTCATAGAGCTGGCCGCAGATAATGAACAGGGCTGCCGCGGACAGGCCGTGGGCGAGCATCTGCAGCACCACACCTTGCAGGGCCAACTGGCTGCCGGAGTAGATACCGATCAGCACGAAACCCATGTGTGCGACGCTGGAGTAGGCGACCAGGCGCTTGATGTCGGTTTGCGCGAACGCCAGGATGGCGCCGTAGAAAACCCCGATCAGCCCCAGGGTCATGGCAAACGGTGCAAACTCGGCCGAGGCATTCGGGAACAGTGGCAGGGCGAAACGCAGCATGCCGTAGGCCGCGGTTTTCAGCAGAATACCGGCGAGGTCGACGGAGCCGGCAGTCGGCGCCTGCGCATGCGCATCCGGCAGCCAGGAGTGGAAGGGCACCACTGGCAGCTTGACGGCGAAGGCGATAAAGAAGCCGAGCATCAGGATGTATTCGCTCGTCGGCGGCAGTTCAGCCTTGAGCAACTGGGTGTAATCGAAGGTGATCACGCCGCTCTGGCTGTAATTGACGAAGACCAGGCCGAGAATCGCCACCAACATGATCAGGCCGCTGGCCTGGGTGTAGATGAAGAATTTGGTCGCGGCGTAAATCCGCGACTTCTTGCCATCCGTTGCACTGTGACCCCAGAGCGCGATGAGGAAGTACATCGGCACCAGCATCATTTCCCAGAAGAAGAAGAACAGGAACAGATCGAGCGCGAGGAACACGCCGACCACGCCGCCGAGAATCCACATCAGGTTGAGGTGGAAGAAGCCGACGTGGCGTTGGATCTCCTTCCAGGAACACATGACCGAGAGCACACCGAGCAGGCCGGTGAGCAGGATCATCAGCAGCGACAGGCCATCCAGCGCCAGGTGCACGTTGATGCCGAAACGCTCGATCCACTGGAGCTTGAACTCAAGGGCCCAGGTCGGGTCGGCGCCAGGGGCGGGGGCCAGGTTGTAGTCGCCGGTGAACCAGAGCCAGAGGCCGAGTCCCAGCAATAGAACCATGGTCAACATGGCGATCCAGCGTGGCGCGGTGGCGCCGAAGCGCTCCGCTTGCCAGCACAACAGGCCGCCAATAAAGGGGATCAGGATTAGCCAAGGCAGGATCATGACGGGCTCAATTCCTTTCGCAAATGCGCAAATTCATTTCAGACAGTGACCAGCAGTACGGCGCCCAGCACCAGTACTGCACCGCCGGCGATAGAGGCCGCATACCAGCGCAGATTGCCGGTTTCGGTGCGACTCATGAGCTTGTGCCCACCCCGCGTCAGGCGCGGAATCAAGCCAATGCTGTGGTCGATAGGGTCATGTGCGAATAACTGGGTCAGCCACATATAGGGTTTGACGAACAGCTTGTCGTACAGCCAATCGAAGCCCCAGGCGGCGAACCACCAGGCTGAGAGAAAGCGTCCCGGTGCACTGTCGGCTAGTGCGCTGGCGAAACCACGCTTGCCGAGGAACAGCAGCGCAGCCAGCAGAATACCGGCCAGCGCGATGGCGCCCGAGGCGATTTCCAGGCTGTGTTTGGCTTCGCCACCGGCATGCCCGACGCTCTGCGGCAGTACGCCAGCGAGTGGCGGGGTGATCAGCGCGCCGACGAAAGTCGAGAGTACGATCAGCAAAGTCAGCGGTAACCAATGGCTGATCCCGTGGCCCGCGTGCGCTTCGGTCTTCACTTCACCGTGGAAGGTGATGAAGATCAGCCGGAAGGTGTACAGCGAGGTCATGAAGGCCCCGGCCAGACCGGCATACAGCAGCGGCTGATGGCCACTGGCGAACGCCTCCCAGAGGATTTCATCCTTCGAGTAGAAACCCGCGGTGAGCAGCGGTAGAGCCGCCAGTGCGGCGCCACCGACGATAAAGCTCACATAGGCCAGCGGCAGTTTCTTCCACAAGCCGCCCATCTTGAAGATGTTCTGCTCGTGGTGGCAGGCGACGATCACCGCACCGGAGCCGAGGAACAGCAGCGCTTTGAAGAAGGCGTGGGTCATCAGGTGGAAGATCGCCGCGTCCCAGGCACCGACACCCAGCGCCAGGAACATGTAGCCGATCTGGCTCATGGTCGAGTAGGCGAGGATACGTTTGATGTCGGTCTGTACCAGTGCGGCAAAGCCGGCGAGTACCAGGGTGATGCCGCCGACTATGCCGACCAGCTCGAGAATACTCGGTGCCAGGGCGAACAGACCGTGGGTCCGGGCAATCAGGTAGACGCCGGCGGTGACCATGGTCGCCGCGTGGATCAAGGCGGAGACTGGCGTCGGGCCGGCCATCGCATCGGCTAGCCAGGTCTGCAGTGGCAGCTGAGCGGATTTACCCACTGCGCCACCGAGCAGCATCAGTGTCGCCAGGACCATCCAAGTATCGCCGGCAACGAACTTCTGGGGTGCCAGGACCAGCAGTTCCTGAATATTCAGGGTGCCGAGCTGGACGAACAGAATGAACAAGCCGATGGCCATGAACACGTCGCCGATCCGGGTGACGATGAAGGCCTTGAGCGCCGCGTTACCGTTGGGCACGTGCTTATAGTAGAAGCCGATCAGCAGGTAGCTGCACAGGCCCACGCCTTCCCAGCCGAAGTAGAGGAACAGCAGGTTATCGCCGAGCACCAGAAACAGCATGCTGGCGATGAACAGGTTCATATAGGAGAAGAAGCGCGAGTAGCCCTCTTCCCCGCGCATGTACCAGGAGGCGAACAGGTGGATCAGAAAGCCAACGCCGGTGACCACGCCGAGCATGGTCAGCGACAAGCCGTCCAGATAGAGGGTGAAACTCGGTGTGAAGCCATCCACCGACATCCACTGCCAGAGCAGTTGGGTGTACACGCCACCTTCAGGCGGGGCGACGTTGAATTGCCAGATGATCCAGACCGTGGTCAGCGCGGAGAGTCCGACCGAACCCACGCCGATCAGCGCCGAGAGGTTTTCCGACCATCTGCCGCGCGAGAACGAGAGCAGCAGGAAGCCGAGCAGAGGGAATAGACAGGTTAGAAATAGAAGGTTCATCCGCGCATCTCGCTGGCAGCGTCGATATCGAGGGTGTGGAAGCGGCGGTACAGCTGCATCAGAACCGCCAGACCGATACTGGCTTCGGCCGCAGCCAAGCTCAGGACCAGAATGAACATGACCTGACCGTCAGGCTGTGCCCAGCGGCTGCCAGCGACGATAAAGGCCAGACCGGTGGCGTTCATCATGATCTCCAGGCTCATCAGCACGAAGAGGATGTTGCGTCGCACCATCAGGCCAACCAGACCGAGGCAGAACAGTACGCCGGCGACGGCCAGGCCATGCTCCAGGGGAATTGAGTTCATCATTGTTCCTTCGCCTCGTGACGGCCGAGGTGGAAAGCCGCCACTATTGCGGCCAGCAGCAGCATGGACGCGAGTTCCACGACCAGCAGGTAGGGGCCGAACAGGCTGATACCGACAACCCTGGCGTCCACGGTAGTCTGGCCGATCGCGCCAGCACTCGGGTTACCGAGCAGCACATACAGCAGTTCAGCCAACAGCAGCGCCGAGAGCAGCGCGGGGCCGCCCCAGATACCGGGCTTGAGCCAGGCGCGTTCCTGTTCGGCGGCGACTGGGCCGAGGTTGAGCATCATCACCACGAAGACGAACAACACCATGATTGCGCCAGCGTAGACGATGATCTCCAACGCACCGGCAAATGGCGCACCGAGGCTGAAGAAGGTCATCGATACCGCCATCAGCGAGATGATCAGGTAGAGCAGGGCGTGTACCGGATTGGTATTGGTGATCACCCGCAAGGTGGACACCACGGCGACGCCTGAAGCGAAGTAGAAAGCGAATTCCATAATCTTCCTTATTTAATCCGTAGGACCTGTTTAGGTCGTTGCGAGCGCAGGTCAGGCAAGGCGAAAACAGGCGAGGAAGCGCAGTTGACTGTAGTCAATGAGCATTCCGACCCTGTTTTCAACGCAGCATCACCAAGCGCAGCAGACATAAACTGGTCCTTAAGGCAGCAGGCTTTTCACGTTGATGGGCTGGGCTTCATTCTGCGCGGCGCCTTTCGGCTTACCGGCGATGGCCATGCCGGCAACGCGATAGAAGTTGTAATCCGGATTCTTGCCAGGTCCTGAAATCAGCAGGTCTTCCTTCTCGTACACCAGCTCCTGACGATTGAACTCAGCCATCTCGAAATCTGGAGTGAGCTGAATTGCAGTGGTCGGGCAGGCTTCCTCGCACAGGCCACAGAAAATGCAGCGCGAGAAATTGATCCGGAAGAACTCGGGGTACCAGCGGCCATCCTCGGTTTCGGCTTTCTGCAACGAGATGCAGCCGACCGGGCAGGCTACCGCGCAGAGGTTGCAGGCTACGCAGCGCTCTTCACCATCAGGGTCGCGGGTCAGGACGATACGGCCACGATAGCGCGGCGGCAGATACACCGGCTCTTCCGGGTATTGCAGGGTGTCGCGCTTGCGAAACGCGTGGGAGAAGATCATTACCAGGCTGCGCACCTGGGTATAGGTGCCATGCACTATGTGTAGGATTTCTTTGATCATTTTCGTCTCCTCACTGAGCCATGCCGGACGGGCTGTTGGACAACACCAGCGCCGCGGTCACCAGCAGGTTGATCAAGGTCAGTGGCAGGCAGAACTTCCAGCTGAAGGCCATTACCTGGTCATAGCGTGGGCGCGGAATAGAGGCGCGCAACAGGATGAACAGCATGATGAAGAAGCCGGTTTTGAGCGCGAACCAGATGAACGGAATCGATGGCAGGAGACCGAACGGGCCATGCCAGCCACCGAAGAACAAGGTCACCAGCAGCGCCGAGATCAGCACTATGCCGATGTACTCGCCAACGAAGAACATGCCCCATTTCATCCCGGCATATTCGATGTGATAGCCGTCGGCCAATTCCTGTTCCGCTTCCGGCTGGTCGAAGGGGTGACGGTGAGTCACCGCCACGCCCGCGATGAAGAAGGTACAGAAGCCGAAGAACTGCGGAATGATGAACCACAAGTTCTGCGCCTGGTAGTCGACTATGTCGCGCATATTGAACGAGCCCGCCTGCGCCACGATGCCCATCAGCGCCAGGCCCATGAAGACCTCGTACGACAGGGTCTGAGCCGAGGCGCGCAGGGCGCCGAGCAGGGCGAACTTGTTGTTGCTCGACCAGCCGGCGAACAGCACGGCGTACACCGACAGGCCGGCCATGGCGAAGAAGAACAGCAAGCCGATGTTCAGGTCCGCGACACCCCAGGTCGGGGTGATCGGGATGATCGCGAAGGAGATCAGCAAGGCGCTCATGGCCACCACTGGCGCCAGGGTGAAGATCACCTTGTCGGCGAACGGTGGTGTCCAGTCCTCCTTGAAGAACATCTTGACCATGTCGGCGGCGATCTGAAACATGCCGAACGGCCCGACCCGGTTCGGACCGTAGCGATCCTGCCAGAGTGCCAGCAAACGGCGTTCGACCCAGCTCAACAGCGCGCCACAGATCACCACCGTGAGCAGGATCACTATGGCCCGGATCACCGCCAGGAGCACGTCGATCACTTCAGGAGTCAGCCAATTCATCATTGTGCGGCCTCCTGTAGAGAGTCAGCGGATTTGCCGGCGAGTGCCGGTGGAATTCCAGCCAAGCCAACCGGCAAGGCCACCAGGCCGGCGCTCAGTTCCGCGCTGATGCGCAGCGGCAGGCGCAGCGCCTGCCCGGCCACGTTCAGGCTGAGCATGGCACCGTCATTCACCCCCAGGCGATCCGCTTCGGATTTAGCCAGGGCGACATAGGGCTGGGGAATGCGCTCTTGCACCGGTGCGGCGCGGGACGAGTTCTCTTCGCTGCCGAACAGGTGATAGAAGGGCACCACTTGCCAGGTGCCCGGAGCCGGATTGAAAGGCTGCGGAGCGCTGGCAAACCAGGACAGTCCGTCACCTTTTGGCTCGATCAGGCGTGCGCCCGGATCACCGGCACGCAGATGGCCACCGACTTCGGCCTGGAATTTGTTCCAGGCTTGCGGCGAGTTCCAGCCTGGCGACCAGGCGAAAGGAATCTGCTGACGCGGCTCGGCGGAACCCGAATAGCCTTCCATGGAGAAGGCGAACGCGGTGTCTTTGTCCTGCGAGGCACGCGGCTCATGCACGTTGATATCGGCACGCATGGCGGTACGACCGCTGTAACGCAGCGGCTCGCGCGCGAGTTTCATGCCCTTGATGCGGAACGAGGCGCTCGGTGCCGCATTGCGGAT
The DNA here is from genome assembly GCF_005503735.1 of Pseudomonas sp. 2FE. Classification (NCBI taxonomy): domain Bacteria; kingdom Pseudomonadati; phylum Pseudomonadota; class Gammaproteobacteria; order Pseudomonadales; family Pseudomonadaceae; genus Pseudomonas; species Pseudomonas sp. 2FE. The sequence continues at coordinate 21,403 of NZ_SCMO01000007.1, forward strand.
GCCGGCCAGGAGCGCCGTGCTCGCCGCGGTGGCTTCCGTCACGTGGTCGAGCAGCGTCCAGTCCACCGGCTGATCCAGCAAGGTGCTGCGCAGGGCATGCAGCCAGCGCCAGCCTTCGTGAACCATGACTTTGTCGTCGTAGAAGGTCGGATCGTAGACCTGGAAGAAACGCTGAGCGCGGCCTTCCTGGCTGACCAGGGTGCCGTCGCCCTCGGCGAAACTAGCGGCTGGCAGAATCAAGTGTGCACGGGCAGTGGTGGCGGTTTGTTGATGGTCGGCGACTATCACCACTTTGGCGGCCTGCAAGGCCGCATCGACCACAGCCGCATCGGCGCGGGTGTAGAGGTCGTTTTCCAGAACCACCACGGCATCGGCCTGGCCGGAGATCAGCGCTTGCAGCGCAGCGTCAGCCGAGTCGCCACCCTGCTCCTTATCAAGAAGCATGGCGAGGCCGAGGCTGTTGGCTTCGGCCACTACCAGACTGAGGGAGCCATTCTTCTCACGCAGCTTGAGCGCTTTGGCGATGTTCGCCGCCGCTTCGATCAAAGCTTTATTGCCCAGCGAGGTGCCGGCGATGATCAACGGCCGCTTGGCCGCGAGCAGGGCCGCAGCGATGCGCTGAGCCAGCTCGGCCGCTTCCGGGTCGAGGTTGGCCACGGCCGGTGCGCTGGCATCCAGCGCGTGCGCTACGGCGAAACCGATACGGGCCAGATCGTCCGGCGCGGCATGCACGCATTCCTCGGCGACGTCGTCCAGCTTGGTTTCCGCCAGGCTGGCGATAAACAGCGGGCTCAGCGCGTGCTGGCCAATGTTCTGCACGGCAGCATTGAGCCAGGGTTGAATCTTCATGGCGTCGGCCATGGCTTCGGCTTTGCCTTTGACCGACTGACGCAGGGCCAGGGCCATACGCGCGGCGGTCTGGGTCAAGTCTTCACCGAGCACGAATACCGCATCGTGCTCTTCGATTTCGCGCATCGAGGGAATCGGCAGCGGGCTGTCCTGCAGCACTTGCAGCACCAGGCGCAGGTTATCCAGCTCAGTGGCGCCGATGCCGGAGTAGAAGTGCTCGGCGCCGACCAGCTCGCGCAGGGCGAAGTTGCTTTCCAGGCTGGCGCGCGGCGAGCCGATACCGACGATGTTGCGCCCGCGCAGCAGCTCGGCGGCCTTGTCCAAGGCGCCATCCAGGCTCAGTTGGACGTTGCTGCCCGCCAGTTGCGGCTGGCGTGGGCGGTCTTCGCGGTTAACGTAGCCATAACCAAAGCGACCACGGTCGCAGAGGAAGTAGTGGTTGACCGAACCGTTGTAGCGGTTCTCGATCCGGCGGATCTCACCGTAGCGCTCACCGGGGCTGATGTTGCAACCGCTCGAACAGCCATGGCAGATGCTCGGGGCGAACTGCATGTCCCACTTACGGTTGTAGCGCTCGGAGTGGGTCTTGTCGGTGAATACGCCGGTCGGGCAAACCTCGGTGAGGTTGCCGGAGAATTCGCTTTCCAGGGTGCCGTCTTCGACGCGGCCGAAGTAGACATTGTCGTGGGCGCCAAAGACACCAAGGTCGGTGCCGCCGGCATAGTCCTTGTAGAAACGTACGCAGCGGTAGCAGGCGATGCAACGGTTCATCTCGTGGCCGATAAACGGCCCCAACTCTTGATTTTGATGGGTGCGTTTGCTGAAACGATAGCGGCGCTCGTTGTGGCCGGTCATCACCGTCATGTCTTGCAGGTGGCAGTGACCGCCTTCCTCGCACACCGGGCAGTCGTGCGGGTGGTTGGTCATCAGCCATTCGACGACGCTGGCGCGAAACTGCTTGGCTTCCTCGTCGTCGATGGAAATCCAGCTGTTATCGGTAGCCGGGGTCATGCAGGACATGACCAGGCGGCCGCGTTTATCGTTCTCGTCGCTGTACTGCTTCACCGCGCACTGGCGGCAGGCGCCGACGCTACCGAGCGCCGGATGCCAGCAGAAGTAGGGGATGTCGAGGCCGAGGGAGAGACAAGCCTGTAGCAGGTTGTCCGCACCGTCGACTTCGAGCGCTTTGCCGTCTACGTGGATAGTGGCCATATTCAAGTTTCTTCGTTGGCCCGCTTGTGGCGGACTTGGCTAATAGAATCACGGTTTGACTCGGGGCCAGCATTCACTGGCCGCCGCTTCATAAAGCCTTACGCGCCGACCACCTGGGCCGGCACGGCCGGACTGCTCTGACGGGCGATACCCGCTTCGAACTCCGGACGGAAATATTTGATGGCGCTGCCCAGCGGCTCCACGGCGCCCGGTGCGTGCGCACAGAAGGTCTTGCCTGGGCCGAGGAAGTTGACCAGTTGCTCCAAGGTTTCGATGTCGCCGGGTTGACCCTGGCCCGTCTCCAGTGCTCGCAGCACCTTGACGCTCCACGGCAAACCGTCGCGGCAAGGGGTGCAGAAGCCGCAGGATTCGCGGGAGAAGAACTCTTCCATGTTGCGCAGCAAGGAAACCATGTTGACGCTTTCGTCCACCGCCATGGCCAGGCCGGTGCCCATACGGGTGCCGACTTTGGCAATGCCTGCGGCATACATCGGTGCGTCCAGGTGCTCCGGCAACAGGAAGCCAGTACCGGCGCCGCCTGGTTGCCAGGCTTTCAGCTTGAAGCCATCGCGCATGCCACCGGCGTAGTCCTCGAACAGCTCGCGAGCCGGCACGCCAAACGGCAGTTCCCACAGGCCAGGGTTCTTCACCTTGCCGGAGAAGCCCATCAGCTTGGTGCCCATGTCTTCACTGCCTGGGCGAGCCAGGGACTTGTACCAGTCAACGCCGTTGCCGACGATCGCCGGCACGTTGCACAGGGTCTCGACGTTGTTCACGCAGGTCGGCTTGCCCCATACGCCAACGGCAGCCGGGAAGGGCGGCTTGGAGCGCGGGTTGGCGCGACGGCCTTCGAGGGAGTTGATCAGGGCGGTTTCTTCACCGCAGATGTAACGCCCGGCACCCGTGTGGACGAACAGCTCGAAATCGAAACCGCTGCCGAGGATGTTCTTGCCGAGCAGGCCGGCGGCCTTGGCTTCCTCGACGGCGCGATTGAGGTTGGTTGCCGCGTCGACATACTCGCCCCGCAGGAAGATATAGCCGCGATAGGCTTTCAGCGCACGAGCACTGATCAGCATACCTTCGATCAGCAGGTGCGGCAGCTGCTCCATCAGCATGCGGTCTTTCCAGGTGTTCGGTTCCATCTCATCCGCGTTGCACAGCAGGTAGCGGATGTTCAGGGATTCGTCCTTGGGCATCAGCCCCCACTTCACGCCAGTGGGGAAGCCGGCGCCGCCACGGCCTTTGAGGCCGGAGTCCTTGACGGTCTGGACGATGTCGTCCTGGGACATCTGGGCGAAGGCTTTGCGCGCTGCGGCGTAGCCATCTTTGGCCTGGTATTCGTCGAGCCAGACCGGCGCGCCGTCGTCACGCAGGCGCCAGGTCAGCGGATGGGTTTCCGCGGTACGCGTGATCAGGTTGGCGGGGCCGAAGGAGGTCAGGCGCTTGGACAGAGTGGATGTCATACGTAGGCCTCCAGCAGTTTGGCCACGCCGTCCGGCTGTACGTCGCCGAAGGTGTGGTCGTCGATCATCAGTGCCGGAGCCTTGTCGCAGTTACCCAGGCAGCACACCGGCAGCAGGGTGAAACGGCCATCTTCGGTGGTCTGGCCGAGGCCGATACCGAGCTGTTGCTGGATGCTGCTGACCACCGACTCATGGCCGCCGATGTAGCAGACCATGCTGTCGCAGACGCGAATGATGTGGCGGCCGACGGGCTGACGGAAGATCTGACTATAGAAGGTGGCCACACCTTCGACGTCGCTGGCCGGGATGCCGATGATTTCGCCGATGGCGGCAATGGCGCCATCCGGCACCCAGCCGCGGGCACTCTGCACGATTTTCAGCGCTTCGATGGACGCCGCACGCGAGTCTTCATAGTGGTGCAACTCGTGCTCGATGGCCGAACGCTCGGCATCGCTGAGGATAAAACGGTCGGTTTGAATCAGCGTGCTGTTCATAGTCTGGGGCATATCAGCGGTCCACGTCGGCCATAACGAAGTCGATACTGCCCAGGTACGCGATCAAGTCCGCCACCATGCTGCCACGGATCACCGAAGGGATCTGTTGCAGATGCGGGAAGCTTGGGGTGCGAATCCGGGTGCGGTAGCTCATGGTGCCGCCGTCGCTCGTCAGGTAATAGCTGTTGATGCCCTTGGTCGCCTCGATCATCTGGAAGCTTTCGTTGGCCGGCATCACCGGGCCCCAGGAGACTTGCAGGAAGTGGGTGATCAGGGTCTCGATGTGCTGCAGCGTGCGCTCTTTCGGCGGCGGCGTGGTCAGCGGGTGGTCGGCCTTGTACGGACCTTCCGGCATGTTGCGCAGGCACTGGTCGATGATGCGGATGCTCTGGCGCATCTCTTCGACACGGACGATGCAGCGGTCATAGGCGTCGCCGTTGTGGGCCAGGGGTATCTCGAACTCGAAGTTCTCGTAGCCGGAGTAGGGACGGGCCTTGCGCAGGTCGAAGTCCAGGCCGGTGGAGCGCAGGCCGGCGCCGGTGACGCCCCATTCCAGCGCTTCCTTGGTGTTGTACTGGGCGACGCCTACGGTGCGGCCTTTGAGAATGCTGTTCTTCAGGGCAGCCTTCTCGTATTCGTCGAGGCGCTTGGGCAGCCAGTCGACGAAGTCCTTGACCAGCTTGTCCCAGCCGCGCGGCAGGTCGGCGGCGACCCCGCCGATGCGGTACCAGGCCGGGTGCAGGCGGAAGCCGGTGATGGCTTCGATCACCGTGTAGGCGCGCTGGCGGTCGGTGAAGGTGAAGAACACCGGCGTCATCGCGCCGACGTCCTGGATATAAGTACCGAGGAACAGCAGGTGGCTGGTGATGCGGAAGAACTCGGCGAGCATCACGCGGATAAAGTCCACCCGGTCCGGCACCTTGATCCCGGCCAGCTTTTCCACCGCCAGCACGTACGGCAGGTTGTTCATCACCCCGCCGAGGTAGTCGATGCGGTCGGTGTAAGGAATGAAGCTGTGCCAGGACTGACGCTCGGCCATCTTCTCGGCACCACGGTGGTGGTAACCGACTTCCGGTACGCAATCGACGATCTCTTCACCGTCCAGTTGCAGGATGATGCGAAAGGCACCGTGAGCCGAAGGGTGGTTCGGCCCGAGGTTGAGGAACATGTAGTCCTCGTGCTCGCCGTAGCGCTTCATGCCCCAGTCTTCCGGTTTGAAGCGTGCGGCTTCTTCTTCCAGATTCTGTTTGGCGAGCGAGAGGCTGAACGGATCGAATTCGGTGGCGCGCGCCGGGTAGTCCTTGCGCAGCGGGTGACCTTCCCAGGTCGGCGGCATCATGATCCGGGTCAGATGCGGGTGGCCGGCAAAGGTGATGCCGTACATGTCCCAGACTTCGCGCTCGTACCAGTTGGCATTGGGCCAGATGTGGGTGGCGGTTGGCAGATTCAGGTCGCCCTCGGACAAGGCCACCTTGATCATTACGTCACTATTACGCTCAATCGACAGCAGGTGGTAGAACACACTGAAGTCGGCGCCGGGAAGACCGCGGCGCTGGGTGCGCAGGCGCTCATCGACACCGTGCAGGTCGTAAAGCATGACGTAAGGCTTGGGTAGCTGACGCAGGAAGGTCAGGACTTCGATGAGCCGTTCACGGGCAACCCAAAGTACCGGCATGCCGGTGCGGGTCGCCTGGACGGTGAAGGTCTCAGCGCCAAAGCGGGAATTCAATTCAACGACGACGTCTTGGTCGTCAGCCTTGTAAGGCGGGATGTACAGAGCGGTGTCTGCAGTCATGGTCTCGGTCGCTTTCAGTCAACGTAAAGAGTGAATCTGGCTTTCTTTTGGAAAGAACGAGATCACACTTCGTCGGGGCTGCGCAGGTTGGTAACCTGAATACGCTGTTCGCGGCGCGCATCCTTTTGCGACGGCATGTCGGCGCGGTAAACGCCTTGATCACCGACGACCCAGGAAAGTGGGCGACGCTCCTGGCCAATCGACTCCTGCAACAACATCAAGGCTTGCAGAAAGGCTTCAGGGCGTGGAGGGCAGCCAGGCACATAGACGTCCACTGGGAGGAATTTATCGACCCCCTGGACTACCGAGTAAATGTCGTACATGCCGCCAGAGTTGGCGCACGAACCCATGGAGATGACCCACTTGGGTTCGAGCATCTGCTCATAGAGACGCTGGATGATCGGTGCCATTTTGATGAAGCAGGTGCCGGCGATCACCATGAAGTCGGCCTGACGCGGTGATGCACGAATCACTTCGGCACCAAAGCGGGCGATGTCATGGGGAGCGGTGAAGGCGGTGGTCATCTCCACGTAGCAGCAAGACAGGCCGAAGTTGTACGGCCACAGAGAGTTTTTACGCCCCCAGTTGACCGTCGAATTCAGCACGTCTTGCAGTTTGCCCATGTAGATGTTGCGGTGGACCTGGCCTTCTAGCGGGTCGGGAACTGTCTCCCGCTCGCCGATCGGATACTGCTCATTAGGCGCATCCGGGTCGATCCTGGTGAGTTTGTATTGCATCGCCAAAGCCTCATTGTTTTAGCTTCGCCTGCCGCTTGCGGCGACCTTCGGGAGCCCAATCGAGCGCCCCGATACGCCAAAGGTAGACAAGACCTGCCAACAGAATTGCTATAAAAATTGCAGCTTCGATAAAGCCGGCCCAGCCGCTTTCGCGAACGGACACCGACCAGGCGAAGAGAAAGAGGGCTTCAACGTCGAAGATCACGAAGAGCATCGCGACCAGATAGAATTTTGCCGACAGGCGCAGACGAGCGCTGCCAGTGGGGAGCATCCCGGATTCGAAGGGCTCGTTTTTGCTGTGCCCCCAGGCCTTGCTGCCAAGCAGGCTGGATACGCCGAGCATAAAGGCGCACAGGCCTACGACACCCAACAGGAAAATAGCGAAGCCCCAGTTGTGGGACATAGTGACGACAGCTTCAACAGGCATGCCGGTACTCCTTAGACAAGGAACGGCGAATTCATTTAAAGGTGGAAGTTGCGGGTAGCTAATGCTTGGCCGGCAATCTATTCCTCTAATTTTATGCGTGTCTGCCTCAGTAAGTAAATTTTTCCTTATAAAAAATTAACTTAGCGGCCAGGTTATGGCCTCTTTGCTTGGCGCTAGGCCAGAGAGGGCGGGCTTATGCGGCAGTCTACGGCCTTGGGCTTTTATCCATGAGCTGTGCGCTTATGAAGAAGATTTTTAATGAGGATAATATTCATTATCATTAATGGTCTTAAATATCTTGCTGTAGATCGCGAGTTGCTGGCTTATATCCGCGTTGCAAGTAGATGTTCTGGCTCGGCGCTGAGTCTCTGTCCTTAATCAGGCAAAACTACCCTGTGGCCAACCGTGGCTGGCGTGATCACTCCTACTGTCGCAATCAAATGAAGGGCCGGGTTGTGTAGGGGAAAAGTGACCGACCAGGGCTGGCCGGTCACGTGCGCTTGGCATTTCGGCCAGCCTGTTAGAGCAGGCGGCGGTTGTCCTCGCGGGTGATGATTACCGTTGCTGAGCGTGGTCGTTTGCCTGGGCCGTCCGGCCAGGTGCTGAGCAGGTTATTGGCGGTCGAACCTTCACCGGGGTGCTGGATGTTGATGAACAGCGTGCGGAAGTCCGGAGTGGCGGCAATGCCGGTAATTTCGGCACCTAGTGGGCCGACCAGAAAACGCTTCATCTCGCCACTTTTGGGGTCGGCCACCAGCATCTGGTTATTGCCGAAGGGCCCTGTGCTCAACTGGCTGCCGCTCATGTCGGTTTGAATCCACAGTCGGCCCTCATCGTCAAACCAGAGGCCGTCCGGGCTGGCGAGGATGTTCGTGGCATCCAGCGGAGCAGCGTTTGGCCCGCGGCTGTCGCTTTGCGGGCCGGCGAGGAGGAACAGGTTCCAGGTGAAGCGGGTGCCGGCATGATTACGGCTTTCCTCGTTCCAGCGGATGATATGGCCGTAGGCGTTGGTTGGGCGCGGATTGGCGGCGTCTGGCGTGGTGCGGGTGGTGTTGTTGGTCAGCGTGAAATACACCTCGCCGGTATCCGGATGTACGGCTCCCCATTCCGGGCGGTCCATCTTGGTCGCGCCGACGATATCGGCGGCCAGGCGGGTGTTGATCAAGACTTCGCCCTGGTCGGCGAAACTCACGCCGGCGGTGACGCAGGCGGCCTGGAAGGAGGCGTCGGCGATATCCAGTGGCAGCCAGTCGCCGCTGCTATCGGCGTTGAAGCGCGCCACATAGAGCGTGCCCTCATCCAGCAGGCGGCCATCGCTGCGGCCGGGGCGATATTTGTCGCGGCTGACGTACTTGTAGATGTATTCGTTCTGCGAGTCGTCGCCGGAGTAGCAGACCACGGGCTTGCCCGGTTTCATCGGGGCGAAGATCAACCCCTCGTGGGCGAACCGACCGAGGGCCGTGCGCTTGACGGGCACGGAGTCTGGGTCGAAGGGGTCGATCTCGACTATCCAGCCGAAGTGATTGGGCTCGTTGCGATAATCGCCACTGGCATCGGCGGCCTTGCGGGTGGCATCGAAGCGTTCGAATTCATCACCGGGCAAAGTGTCCCAGCCGAAGCGACTGCGGCTGCGCAGGCCATAGCGCTTCAGCTCGCGCGGCAAGTCGGCGTCACGGCTGGCGAAGTAACCGGCCCAGTTTTCCTCGCAGGTCAGGTAGGTGCCCCAAGGTGTGAAGCCGTTCGAGCAGTTGTTCTGGGTGCCGCGGGCGGCCGTGCCGTCCGGGCTGTAGCGGGTCTTGAGCAGGGCATGACCGCGCGCCGGGCCGCTGATCTGCATCGGCGTGGCGGCAGTGATGCGGCGGTTGCGTGCGCTGGGCAGCACTTCCCAGTCGCCGCGTACATTGCGGCGGATTTCCACCACCGAGACGCCGTGAGCGTTAATTTCCTTGCGGACTTCATCGGCATTGACGCGCTTGCCGTTCACCGCGGTCGGGCCGTTCGGATGCAGTAGCGGTGCGTCCACATATTCATGGTTGAGCACCAGCAGGCCGTGATCAGAGCGGTGTCCCTGGCTGTAGCTGCGCGGGGCGTCGATGGGGAAGAAGTGCATGCCGTCGTGGTGCATGCCGATTTGTTCCGCCTGGTCCTGGGCACTGTTGCTGGCGTCCTCGAGGAACGCCGGATAGCGGCCGGTGATCGGCGTGCCCCAGGGGATAAAAGCGCTGACCTTGTAACCTTGCGGCACCGTGATGCTGTCGGCGCGGGTTACCGCTACGGGAGTGAAAGGCAAGCGGCTACGGCGCTTGAAAGGCAGGCCTAAGGCTGCGCTGGCGGGCTCTGCGGCCTGTGCCGCATCCGGTAGGGCGACGCCGAGGAAGGCCAGTGCACCAAGCGCGGCGCCACCGGCTAGTACCTGGCGACGACCGAGGTCGGCGATCAGCTCGTTGAGATGTGGGTTGCGGGAGTGGTTGCTGGGTAACTCATCACCGTTGCCAAACAGCACGGTGTCTTTGTTGTCAGGGCTCAAGATTCGGCTCCTCAGGGCAATCGACGGAGCCTTGACGCTAACGACGGAAGGCGACGAAGTAATGACAGTGGCTGTGCGTCATCGCACGAAAAGAAAAAACCGCAACTGCCAGGCACAAAAAAGGCGAGCCGAAGCTCGCCTTTTTCTAACACCTTAAGCCGAATCTTAATGAATCAATCCAAGCTAACTCTAAGAAGAATTAGTGGAATTGGTTCATGGTGTTGTCTTTACCGCTGGCCTTCAGAGCAGCTTCGCCAGCGAAGTACTCTTTGTGGTTGTCGCCCAAGTCGGAGCCAGCCATGTTCTGGTGCTTCACGCAAGCGATGCCCTGACGCAGCTCTTGACGCTGAACGCCTTTCACGTAGGCCAGCATGCCCTGGTCTGCGAAGTAACCTTTGGCCAGGTTGTCGGTGGACAGCGCGGCGGTGTGGTAGGTCGGCAGAGTGATCAGGTGGTGGAAGATGCCCGCTTCGCGGGAACCATCGCGCTGGAAGGTGCGGATCTTCTCGTCAGCCACTTGAGCCAGTTCGGTTTCGTCGTAGTCGACGCTCATCAGTTTGGCGCGGTCGTAGGCGGAAACGTCTTTGCCTTCGGCAGCGAACGCATCGAACACTTGCTGGCGGAAGTTCAGGGTCCAGTTGAAGGACGGGCTGTTGTTGTAAACCAGCTTGGCATTCGGAATGACTTCGCGGATGCGGTTGACCATGGCAGCGATCTGGCCAACGTGCGGCTTCTCGGTTTCGATCCACAGCAGGTCGGCGCCGTTCTGCAGCGAGGTGATGCAGTCCAGTACGCAGCGGTCTTCACCAGTGCCAGCGCGGAACTGGAACAGGTTGCTCGGCAGGCGCTTGGGACGCAGCAGTTTGCCGCCGCGGTTGATCACCACGTCGCCATTGCCCAGGTCGGCAGCGGAAACTTCTTCGCAGTCCAGGAAGGAGTTGTACTGGTCGCCCAGGTCGCCTGCTTGCTTGGTCACAGCGATTTGCTTGGTCAGGCCGGCACCCAGGGAGTCGGTACGGGCAACGATCACGCCGTCGTCAACGCCCAGTTCGAGGAATGCGTAGCGAACCGCGTTGATCTTGGCCAGGAAGTCTTCGTGCGGAACTGTGACTTTACCGTCTTGGTGGCCGCACTGCTTCTCGTCGGAAACCTGGTTTTCGATCTGGATGCAGCAAGCACCCGCTTCGATCATTTTCTTGGCCAGCAGATAGGTGGCTTCCGGGTTACCGAAACCGGCGTCGATGTCGGCGATGATCGGCACTACGTGAGTTTCGTAGCCATCGATCTGAGCCTGGATTTCATCTGCCTTGACTTTGTCGCCAGCGGCACGGGCGGCGTCCAGATCGGTGAACAGCAGGTCCAGCTCGCGAGCGTCAGCTTGACGCAGGAAGGTGTACAGCTCTTCGATCAGGCCGGAAACGGCGGTTTTCTCGTGCATGGACTGGTCAGGCAGCGGGCCGAAATCGGAACGCAGCGCGGCAACCATCCAGCCGGACAGGTAGAGGTAACGCTTATCGGTGGTCTTCAGGTGCTTCTTGATGGAAATCATCTTCTGCTGACCGATGAAGCCGTGCCAGCAGCCCAGGGACTGGGTGTACACAGAAGTGTCGGCATCGTACTCAGCCATGTCTTTGCGCATGATGGCTGCAGTGTACTTGGCGATATCCAGACCGGTTTTGAAGCGGTTCTGAGCGCGCATACGGGCGACGGACTCAGGGTTGATAGCGCTCCAGCTGCTGCCTGCGACTTCTTTCAGGGCGGCAACTGCTTTGATGTCGTTTTGATAAGCTGACATGGTCAATCCTTCAAAGTTGATGATTCGTTGAGCACGAAACTTCCCGCCCAAAACCTATGTACAGAAAAGTTTTGTCGCGGGCGGTATAACCGCAGGCGCCGAAATATCGACAGAGACGAGATTGAAACCAAGGAGGGGGATGAAGAGACGAACAGTTCGATGACGACAGCTGCTGTGGATGACCGGAGTCATTTGACGCTTGCCGGCTCGTGGATGCCGTTGGGCGACTCAGTAGGCTGAATCTGTCTATCTGGCTGATACGCTAAAACGCTTCCCCGTCCCTCAGGACAACTTCGTTCCAGTCGCAATCTCGTCGAACTGCCTTGTGGGCGGTAAAACACGAATCGGCTCTACGGTAAGTAGAGCGCGACCCGGAGGCCCATGCTAGGGCCCCTGATTAGCGGGAGCAGGGCAATGATGCCCTCCGCAAACAGCTTCGTCAAACGTTTTGTAGTGCTTTTTTTTTACTACTACATAATTGAAAAAGTGACTGTTCGGTCAGGCGCGGGGCGTCACTAGTCCAGAGCCTCGACCTTCAGCCGTAGCGTCATGTCTTCGCGGCCCTGGGTCGAGCGATGGCGTAGAAACCCGCTCCGATCGGCCTGGGAGTCCTCATTGACGCCACCAATGGTGATCCATTCGCCGAGGCGGCCGGTGACCCGGGTATCGGTGCTTTGCACGTTGATCGCGCCGGGCTGGGTTTGGCTGAGGCGGTCATTGTTGTTGCTGATGCTGACGTGCACCAGATCACCGGTAAGGCTGGCGGTGACGTAAAAGCCACGAGTGACATCGCGGTATTCGGTGTTGCTGTAGACGCGCCCGTAAGGGTCGCTAGTGGTAGTGGTCAGCGGCACGCTTTGGCCGACCTGAATCAGCGCCGGATAGCCCTCGGTGACCTGTACCTGCTGGGTGCCGCCGCCCCGGCTCTCGGTGCTGCGGCGAATGATGCGGACCTGATCTCGGCCGTTGATTTCGCCTTGGCCGGCCTGGATGTCCGCACCGCCGGCGCTGGCTGAACCATTGACGGCATAGCCGCGGTCATTCTGGTAGTTCGACTCGCTGGTATCGACGCTGATCAGCAGTCGCCTGGGCTGGGTATCCAATTGCTTGAGCAGGTCACGCACCTCCTGGATCTTTGCCGCTGGTGCGTTGACGACCAGTTGGTTGCCATAGGTGCTGACCCGGCCTTCATTGCCGAGTACCGACTGCACCACGGACAAAACCTCTTCGGCGCTGCGGTAGTTCAGTGCAATGACCTCGGTCGCGGCCAGCAGCGGCAGGCTGAAGGCAAACAGCAAGGCGGCGAGTAGGGCGCGTGGGGTCATAGCAGAAAGCTCTGTAGATCGGGGTCGGTGACGCTAGTGTCCCAGGCTTGGTCGAATTGCGTTTGGCGCAGGCGGACGCGAGCAGGGTCATGGTAGAGCGCGTAGCCGGCGTATTGGCCGAGTTCTGGGAGCAGTAGCAGGCCGTTGCCGTCAGCCAGTAGGAAGGCGATCTCTTCGCTTGGATAACTCGGGTGCAGCTTGCGGATTTGCAGGCTGCTGGGTAGCCGGCGGGCAAGTTGCAGCAAGCGGTGCCCCTCTTTCACGGCGCGAGTGGAATCGCGCAGAAGGATGCGCAGACGGTTTTTCGGGTGGGCAAGGAGAAAGTGGGCGCAGGCGTCCTGCACGCTGCTGTGGTGGTAGAGCCAGGGCTCGAGATTGGCGCTGTAGAGGCACAGGCTGCGTTGGGCCTGCTGTACTAGCGCCAGGGCATGGGCGCGGGCTTCTGGCGGTTGGCTAAAGCGCTCCAGCGGTTGGTGGCTGCCGAGGATGAAGGGGGCGGGCTCCCAGCGCTCGGCTTCAGGCGCCACCGCTTGCGGGTTGTGCACAGTAAAACGCCCCGGTGACTGGAATTCGATGGCCGGCAGTTCTACTGGTTCGGCGTCGTTTTCAGCTGACGGGGCGTTTTCGTCGTTCATCGTGACCTCTAGGAGCCTGTCTGGCTTAGGGCTACGGGTGCCAAAGTCAGCCAGGCTCCTGGCTGCTATGGCGCACCATGTCCACATGGGGAATGCCGGCGTCGAGAAATTCGCCACTGACAATGGCAAAGCCTAGACGCTCATAGAAGGGCGAGGCATGTACTTGGGCACTGAGCATCTGCTGTTTCAGGCCGCGGCGCTCGGCCTCGGCAATCACGGCATTCATCAGGGCATCGCCAACCTTCAAGCCGCGCCAGTCTTTCAGGACTGAAACTCGACCGATGTGGCCGTCCGGCAGCAGGCGGGCCGCACCTATGGCATAGTCGCCATCCAGCGCCAGAAAGTGCACGGCGCTGGCGTCTTCGGCATCCCACTCGAGTTCCGGCGGTACGGCTTGTTCGGCGATAAACACCGTTTCACGAATGCGGCGCAGATCGGCGTTGTCCTTCTGCCAGTTGGCAACCCGCACGTGGATTTGGCTACTCATCGGCAAACTCCAAACTTCCTTGTTTGACTAATTCCAGCAATAGATTACGCCCCTCGTCGTCGACCAGCCATTGGTCGAGGTTGTCGATATGCAGCGCTTCGGCGGCGCAGATCAGTTTGAGCAGCTCTCGCAGGCTGGCCGACAAGAGGCGGCTCTGGCCGCTGGCGAACAGCACCAGGTCCTCACCCACTTCGGACCAGGCTAGGCGAGCACTGGGGTTGCGCACCAGGACGGCGCCATCCTCCAGGCTGCCGAGCAGCTCTTCTTCGCTCAGCTCGGTGCCGGCGACCAGCTCGGGGTAGCGCGGTTCGGTCATGAACTGGCCAAACCAGGTCATCAGCAGGCGCTCATCGCCCATGTGCTCGGCGAGCAGGGCCTTCAGGCGATCCAGCGAGTCGCGTTGAATCTGGTGGGGATCGCTAGCCGGCGCGGCACCAGCATCGCTGTAGCGTTCTTCATCGGGCAAGAACTGGCCGAGGAAGTCGGTGAAATGGGTCAGTACTTCGGCGGCGCTAGGTGCGCGGAAACCCACGGAATAAGTCATACAGTCGTCCTCGGCAGTGCCGTAGTGAGCCAAACGTGGCGGCAGATAGAGCATGTCGCCGGGCTCCAACACCCATTCGTCGGTCTGTTCAAAGTTGGCCAGGATGCGCAGATCGGCGTGCGCCAGCAGCGGACTGTCGGCATCGCACATCTGGCCGATTTTCCAGCGCCGTTGTCCTTGGCCCTGAAGCAGAAATACGTCGTAGTTGTCGAAATGCGGGCCAACGCCGCCGCCAGGCGTGGCGAAGCTGATCATCACATCGTCGATGCGCCAGCTCGGCAGAAAGCGAAAATGCTGCAGCAGCTCGGCAACGTCCGGCACGAACTGGTCGACCGCTTGCACCAGCAGGGTCCAGTCGCGCTCGGGCAGGGATTTGAAGTCGTCTTCGCCGAAGGGGCCGCGACGCAACTCCCAAGGGCGCTCGCCGTGTTCGATGACCAGGCGCGATTCGACTTCCTCCTCCAGGGACAGGCCGGCCAGTTCGTCTGCGGAAATCGGGCTTTCAAAGTCCGGCAGCGCTTGGCGAATCAGCAGCGGCTTCTTCTGCCAGTAGTCGCGCAGGAACTCGCGCGCGGTGATGCCACCCAGAAGTTGAAGAGGAATATCAGGATTCATGTCTAAGCCCTTGAAATAGATCTAAGCCCTTAAATAAAAACGCCCGGCACAGCCGGGCGTGCAAAAGGGCGGTAGCGGTCAGATACGCTTGGCCTGAGCCGCGGCATTGCCCGCGTAGCCGGCAGGAGTCAGCGCTCTGAGTTGCACCTTGGCTGCGGCTGGAATGGCCAGGCCGTCGATAAAGCTTTGCAGGGCTTCGGCGCTGATGCCTTTGCCGCGGGTCAGCTCTTTGAGCTTCTCGTAGGCGTTTTCCACGCCGTAGCGGCGCATCACGGTCTGGATCGGTTCGGCCAGCACTTCCCAGCAGGCGTCCAGGTCTTCAGCAATTCGTTGAGCATTGAGCTCCAACTTGCTGATTCCTTTGAGGCTGGCTTCGTAAGCGATCACGCTGTGGGCGAAACCGACGCCGAGATTGCGCAGCACAGTGGAGTCGGTCAGGTCGCGCTGCCAGCGCGAGATCGGCAATTTGCTGGCCAGGTGCTGGAGCAGCGCGTTGGCGATACCCAGGTTGCCTTCGGAGTTCTCGAAGTCGATCGGGTTGACCTTGTGCGGCATGGTCGACGAGCCGATTTCGCCGGCGATGGTGCGCTGCTTGAAATAGCCGAGGGAGATGTAGCCCCAGATGTCGCGGTCGAAGTCGATCAGGATGGTGTTGAAGCGGGCAACCGCGTCGAACAACTCGGCAATGTAGTCGTGCGGCTCGATCTGCGTGGTGTAGGGGTTGAAGCCCAGGCCCAGCTCCTGCTCGATGAATTCGCGGGCGTTGGCTTCCCAGTCGACGTTCGGGTAGGCCGACAGGTGCGCGTTGTAGTTGCCGACGGCGCCATTGATCTTGCCCAGCAGCGGTACGCCGGCGACCTGGGCGATTTGCCGCTCCAGGCGATACACCACGTTGGCCAGTTCTTTGCCGAGGGTGGTCGGCGAGGCCGGCTGGCCGTGGGTGCGCGAAAGCATCGGCACCTCGGCGAAGCGCACGGCCAGTTCACGGATCGAATTTGCAATCTGACGCATCAGTGGCAGCAGTACGCTGTCGCGGCCTTCACGCAGCATCAGGGCGTGGGACAGGTTGTTGATGTCCTCGCTGGTGCAGGCGAAGTGAATGAATTCGCTGACGTTGGCCAGTTCCGGCAGCTTCGCCGCTTGTTCCTTGAGCAGGTATTCCACGGCTTTAACGTCGTGGTTGGTGGTGCGCTCGATTTCCTTGACGCGCGCGGCGTGCTCCAGTTGGAAGTCTTCGGCCAGCGTGTTGAGCAGGGCGTTGGCTTCGGCGGAGAAGGGCGCGACTTCCGGGATGCCGGCATGCGCGGCCAGGCGTTGCAGCCAACGGACTTCGACCATGACGCGAAAACGGATTAGGCCGTATTCGCTGAAGATTGGGCGCAGAGCGCTGGTTTTGCTGGCGTAGCGGCCATCAACGGGGGATACCGCGGTGAGCGAGGAGAGCTGCATGGGGCGTTCTCGGACAGTCGGGCGACGAAAAGGGGCGCGAATTATACATGAAAAAAGGCTCAGACTTGTGCTGGCCGATCAGCGTCAGGCGCGCCGTCGAGGGAGCGCTAGCAGGCTAGCGGTAAAAATCAGGCTGGCGCCGAGCAACGAGGTCAGATCCGGCGTTTCGCCCCAGCGTAGCCAGGCGATGATTCCGGCGAAGACGATGGCCAGGTAGGCAAAGGGTCCAATCAGGCCGGGTGGCGCCAGGCTGTAGGCTTTCGACATGATGATCTGGCTGGTGGTGGCGAGTAGCCCGATGATCAGCAGCAGCCATAGGTCATGGGGCTGCAAGGGTTGCCAGGACCAGGTCAGCGGAAGTGCGGAGATCAGGGCGCTGAACAACGAAAAGTAGAACACGATGCGAAAGGCGGGTTCGGTGTCGCTCATCTCGCGGATCGAGACAAAGGCGAGCGCGGCCAAAATACTCGCGGCGATACCGATCAGCGCCTGGCTGTCGAGCAGCGCTGCGGAGGGTTTTGCCACCAGCAGGACGCCGAGCAAACCGATGCCGGTGGTCAGTAGCATGCGCTTGGTTAACGGTTCTTTCAGCCACCACCAGGCGATCAACGGGGTAAATACCGGGGCCGAGTAGGTGAAGAGCATGGCGTCTGCCAACGGTAGATGGGCGATGGCATAGAAGAAGCAGTACATCGCCGCGAGGCCGTAGCCGGTGCGCCACAGGTGCGACTTCAGGCGTAGGGTCTTCAGTGGGCGAATTCCGCGAAACAGGATCAGCGGCAGGAAGAACAGCACGCCAATCAGGTTGCGGAAGAACACCACGGACTCGTTGTTGACGCTGTTGGAGACTTCACGGATACCGACACCCATCAAGGAAAACAACAGCGCCGACAGCGCCAGTAGCGCAGCGCCCTGTGCGGGCTTGACCGCGCGGCTGGCGATTAGGGTGGCCATGCGTCAGCCGCGCAGCAGTGGATAGAGGTCTTTGAGTAGCTTGCGTCGGCTGAAAACCAGCTGCCAGCGATGACCACCGAGCTGGCGCCACAGGCGTGCGGAGCGGATGCCTGCGAGCAGCAGGGCGCGAATTTTCGAGGCGTTGCTCGGTTGTTGCAGGTTGCGCATGTCGCCATGCACCTGAATGCGCTGGCGAAAAGTGCTCAGGGTGTCCTGGTAGAGGCCGCCACTGGCGGCGATGACGTTCTCGTGTACCAGGCCGAAATGCTGCACCTGTTGTTGGATCTGATCGAGGCGGCTGCCGATGACCTGCAGCAGGTCATCGCGTTTGGCCAATTGACGTTCCAGGCCGAGCATTGCCAGAGCGTACCGCAGTGGCTCGCGCTGCAGGCTGGCAGGGTCGCGTTCCAGGGCGCTGATGAGTGCACGGTAGCCATTGCGCAGGTTGAGATCGTCGCCACCATAGACCTCCAGGGTGTCCTTCGGGTCGCGAACCATCAGGCTGCCCAGCATGCAGCCGAGCGAGGCCTCACTGATCTGGCCGGTGCGCGCAATTTGATCCACCAGAAAGGCGGCTTCGAACACGCCGCCGAGGGCGACCAGTTGTTCCTGTGTCGGCGTCATGCGCGCTTATCCTTGCTGCTCCAGGGCTCGGCTGTTTCGATCACACCGCCACCGAGGCAGATCTCAGCGTCGTAGAACACCACGGATTGGCCGGGGGTAACGGCGCGCTGGGGCATGGCAAATACGGCGCGGTAGCCGTTCGCGGTTTTTTCCAGGGTGCAGGCCTGATCGCCCTGTCTGTAGCGCACCTTGGCCGTCAGTTGCCGAGGACTGCTCAGGTCGACGGGGTTGACCCAGTAGATTTCCGAGCACAGCAGGGCGCTGGAGAACAGCCACGGATGCTCGTTGCCTTGACCGACGATCAGCACATTGCGCTCGAGATCCTTGATCAGTACATACCAAGGTTCTTCGCCGGCGTCTTTGAGGCCGCCGATGCCGAGGCCCTGGCGCTGGCCAATGGTGTGGTACATCAAGCCGTGGTGGCGACCGATAACTTCGCCTTCGGTGGTCTCGATGTTGCCGGGCTGGGCTGGTAGATATTGCTTGAGGAAGTCGCTGAAGCGGCGCTCGCCGATAAAGCAGATGCCGGTGGAGTCCTTCTTCTTCGCGGTGGCCAGCTCGTGCTTCGCGGCGATGGCGCGGACTGCGGGCTTCTCCAGCTCGCCGACCGGGAACAGGGTCTTGGCGAGCTGCTCGCCACCGACCGCGTGCAGGAAGTAACTTTGGTCCTTGTTCGGGTCGAGCCCTTTGAGCAGTTCGGTGCGGCCGTGGATATCGCGGCGGCGCACATAGTGACCGGTGGCGATCAGGTCGGCGCCGAGCATCAGGGCGTAATCGAGGAAGGCCTTGAACTTGATCTCGCGGTTACACAGGATGTCCGGGTTCGGCGTGCGTCCGGCCTTGTATTCGGCGAGGAAGTGCTCGAACACGTTGTCCCAGTATTCGGCGGCAAAGTTGGCGGTGTGCAGCTTGATGCCAATCTTGTCGCAGACGGCCTGGGCGTCGGCCATGTCGTCCATGGCGGTGCAGTACTCGGTGCCGTCGTCCTCTTCCCAGTTCTTCATGAACAGGCCTTCCACCTGATAACCCTGCTCCAGGAGCAGGAGGGCGGAAACGGAGGAGTCGACGCCGCCGGACATGCCGACGATCACGCGCTTTTGAGTTGAATCACGCATAGGGATTTAGACGAGTGACTTTGAAAAAACGCAATTCTATCAGGCGAGGTTGCCAAGCGGCGATTTAAGCCGAACCGCGCAGCAGCGTGAGCGGGAAGCGTTCGCCGGCCAGGTAATCGTCAATGCAGCGCAACACCAGCTCGCTGCGCCAGCGCTCCGGCTGGGCGACCAGTTCTGCGCGGGTCAGCCAGCGAGGGCCGATGATGCCGTCATCCAGCGGGTGCTCGGGGCGCTGCTGCAGCGGCCGCCCGGCAAAGCAAATGCGCTGGTAGGTCACGCCATTGCTCGGGGCGGTGTACAGGTAGATGCCGGTCACCGCGGTCAGCTCTATGTCCCAGCCGGTCTCTTCGAGGGTTTCGCGCAAGGCCGCCTGTATCAGACTTTCGTCGGCTTCCAAGTGGCCGGCAGGCTGATTAAATACGGCGCGGCCGTTGGCCATTTCCTCGACCAACAGAAAGCGCCCTTGATCTTCGACCACTGTGGCCACGGTGACGCGAGGGATGAAACGCATACGAGTCTCCTTTAACGGGCCGGGGATGTTAGCCTGTGCATTGCCGCGGAGCGAGTAGAGGGAGTAATCCGCGGGTGAGCTGCTAGATTGAATAGCGCCCGATTCAATAGGCCTGTAGCGCTTATGTAGTTTGACTACATGTCGGTGTAAATGGCCGATTTCAGGCTGTCGCAGATCTATATCAAGTCGACCGAATGATGGAAAGTGCGTGACTTTCTGTAGAAAAACTACAAAAATGATTCGCCTTTTCGAGAGCCAAAAAGATCCATCCGCGCGCCATCCGCGTAGCGGGATGTCAGACCACGAAAACAACGGAGTCCAGCATGGGATACCAAAAGATCCAGGTGCCAGCAACCGGTGACAAAATCACCGTTAATGCCGATATGTCCCTGAATGTGCCGAACAATCCGATCATCCCTTACATCGAGGGTGACGGCATTGGCGTAGATATCAGCCCAGTCATGATCAAGGTGGTAGATGCTGCAGTGAGCAAGGCTTACGGCGGCACGCGCAAGATCTCCTGGATGGAAGTCTATGCCGGTGAGAAGGCTACCCAGGTTTACGATCAAGACACTTGGTTGCCAAAGGAAACTCTGGAGGCCGTGCGCGATTACGTGGTGTCCATCAAGGGTCCGCTGACCACGCCTGTTGGCGGTGGTATTCGTTCGCTGAACGTGGCGCTGCGTCAAGAGCTCGACCTGTACGTCTGCCTGCGCCCGGTGCGTTGGTTCACCGGTGTGCCCAGCCCGGTTAAGAAGCCGCAAGATGTCGACATGACCATCTTCCGCGAGAACTCCGAAGATATTTACGCCGGCATCGAGTGGAAAGCCGGTTCGCCGGAAGCGGAAAAGGTCATCAAGTTCCTCAAAGAGGAAATGGGCGTCAAGAAAATCCGCTTCGATACCGATTGCGGCATCGGCATCAAGCCGGTGTCCAAGCAAGGTACCCAGCGTCTGGTCCGCAAGGCACTGCAGTATGTGGTCGACAACAATCGTGACTCGCTGACCATTGTGCACAAAGGCAACATCATGAAGTTCACCGAAGGTGCCTTCAAGGATTGGGGCTACGAAATCGCCAAGAACGAATTTGGCGCGGAGTTGCTGGACGGCGGCCCTTGGATGCAATTCAAGAACCCGAACACTGGCAAGAACATCGTGGTTAAGGACGCCATCGCTGACGCCATGCTGCAGCAGATCCTGCTGCGTCCGGCTGAATACGATGTGATCGCGACCCTGAACCTGAACGGTGACTACCTTTCCGACGCCCTGGCGGCCGAAGTGGGCGGCATCGGTATCGCGCCGGGTGCCAACCTGTCTGACACTATTGCCATGTTCGAGGCGACTCACGGTACTGCGCCGAAGTATGCCGGCCAGGATAAGGTCAACCCGGGTTCGCTGATCCTCTCTGCCGAGATGATGCTGCGTCACATGGGCTGGGTCGAAGCTGCTGACTTACTGATCAAGGGCACTGAAGGTGCTATCGCCGCGAAGACCGTGACTTACGACTTCGAGCGCTTGATGGAAGGCGCCAAGCTGCAGTCTTGCTCGCAGTTCGGCGATGCCATGATCGCTCACATGTGAGCTGATTAGCGGCAACAAAAAAAGGCCGGTCATTTGACCGGCCTTTTTTATGCTTTTGAACTCTACCTGAGGTCAGGCTTCAGTCGTGGCGCCTTGTGACTGGCTGACAGTGGCGGGTGTTTCAGTCGATAGCGCGATCGAGCTGATATTGACGGCGTGCAGCCCCTTGGGGCCCTGAATAATATCGAAGCTTACCGGTTGGCCAGCTTTAAGCGTCTTATAGCCGTCCATCTGGATAGCCGAGTAGTGGGCGAACAGGTCCTCATCTCGGCCGTCAGCCAGGATAAATCCATAACCTTTGGCGTTGTTGAACCACTTGACCTTACCGCTAAGCATGCTGATATCCCTCTGCAAAGAACCCCATCACTGGGGTATCATCCATTTCGACTCCGCGCGCGAATCAACCGATTTTGGCGAGGGCGCGGAACCCCTTATACCCGGAAATGGGTATTCTCTGTTTGTAACACCGTTTTGCTGATAGTCAAGGCAATGCTGTGACCGCCTGAGAAGTCGGTCAAAATCTGTCTAGCATCCCAGTCATTCAACTACGAACCTTTCATTCCAGCATGCGTGTAAGTAGCCAGATTCGACTAACATTCAATCAGGATCATCCCGCATCACACGAGGATGATTCCACCGGTTTGGCTGTGCAGGAAGCCAAGCCGGCGCTGCAGGCGCCGCCTATGTATAAGGTGGTTTTATTTAACGATGACTACACGCCAATGGATTTCGTGGTCGAAGTGCTCGAGGTGTTTTTCAACCTGAATCGGGAACTGGCGACCAAGATCATGCTGACCGTCCACACAGAGGGGCGGGCAGTATGTGGAGTGTTTACCCGCGATATCGCCGAGACCAAGGCTATGCAGGTCAACCAATACGCGAGAGAAAGCCAGCATCCACTACTCTGTGAGATCGAGAAGGACGGTTAATTCCGACTGCTTGGGTATGAGGTGAAGCTATGTTAAATCGAGAGCTCGAAGTCACCCTCAATCTGGCCTTCAAGGAGGCCCGCACCAAGCGCCATGAGTTCATGACGGTTGAGCACCTTCTGTTGGCGCTATTGGACAACGAAGCCGCTGCCAGTGTCCTGCGCGCTTGCGGCGCCAACCTAGATAAGCTGCGGCATGATCTGCAGGAATTCATCGACTCCACCACGCCGTTGATTCCTCAGCACGATGAGGAGCGTGAAACTCAGCCAACACTGGGCTTCCAGCGTGTACTGCAGCGCGCGGTTTTCCATGTGCAGAGTTCAGGCAAGCGCGAAGTAACCGGCGCCAATGTGCTGGTGGCGATCTTTAGCGAGCAGGAGAGTCAGGCCGTATTCCTGCTTAAACAGCAAACTGTTGCCCGTATCGATGTGGTCAACTTCATCGCTCACGGTATCTCCAAAGTTCCAGGGCATGCCGATCATTCGGAAAGTGATCAGGAAATGCAGGATGACGAGGGTGGCGAGTCTTCCTCCTCAAGCAATCCGCTGGATGCCTATGCCAGCAACCTGAATGAGTTGGCGCGCCTGGGTCGTATCGACCCTCTGGTTGGGCGTGAGCTGGAAGTTGAGCGCGTCGCGCAGATCCTCGCGCGGCGGCGTAAGAATAATCCGCTGTTGGTGGGCGAGGCGGGTGTCGGCAAGACGGCCATCGCCGAAGGTCTGGCTAAGCGTATCGTCGACAGCCAGGTGCCGGATCTACTGGCGGATAGCGTGGTGTATTCCCTTGATCTCGGCGCTTTATTGGCTGGCACCAAGTATCGCGGTGACTTCGAGAAGCGTTTCAAGGCCTTGCTCAACGAATTGCGCAAGCGCCCGCATGCGATTCTGTTCATCGATGAAATTCACACCATCATCGGTGCTGGCGCGGCATCCGGTGGCGTGATGGATGCGTCCAATCTGCTCAAACCGATGTTGTCTTCCGGGGAAATCCGTTGCATCGGCTCGACTACGTTCCAAGAGTTTCGCGGGATCTTCGAGAAGGATCGAGCGCTGGCGCGGCGGTTCCAGAAAGTGGATGTGACCGAGCCTTCGGTGGAAGACACCATTGGCATTCTGCGCGGTCTCAAGGCGCGCTTTGAGCAGCATCACAGCATCGAGTACAGCGATGAGTCGCTGCGAGCTGCGGCTGAACTGGCATCGCGCTATATCAACGATCGCCATATGCCGGACAAGGCTATCGATGTGATCGATGAGGCGGGCGCCTACCAGCGTCTGCAGCCGTTAGAGAGGCGCGTTAAACGCATCGAAGTGGCGCATGTGGAGGATATCGTCGCGAAAATCGCCCGTATTCCACCTAAGCATGTCACCAGCTCGGATAAGGAGTTGCTGCGTAATCTGGAGCGCGACCTCAAGCTGACGGTGTTCGGCCAGGATGCTGCGATCGACTCGCTGTCCACGGCGATCAAGTTGTCCCGCGCGGGGTTGAAGTCACCGGATAAACCGGTGGGTTCGTTCCTCTTCGCCGGTCCTACTGGCGTCGGTAAGACTGAAGCTGCGCGGCAGTTGGCCAAGGCGATGGGGATCGAGTTGGTGCGTTTCGACATGTCCGAGTACATGGAGCGCCATACGGTTTCGCGTCTGATCGGCGCGCCGCCGGGCTATGTCGGTTTCGATCAGGGCGGTTTGCTGACCGAGGCCATCACCAAGATGCCGCATTGCGTGCTGCTCCTGGATGAAATCGAGAAGGCACATCCGGAGGTCTTTAACTTGCTGTTGCAGGTGATGGATCACGGCACCCTGACCGACAACAATGGGCGCAAGGCGGATTTCCGCAACGTCATCGTGATCATGACCACCAATGCTGGCGCGGAAACCGCGGCGCGAGCCTCTATCGGCTTCACCCATCAAGATCACTCCACGGATGCGATGGAGGTGATCAAGAAGAGTTTTTCGCCGGAGTTCCGTAATCGGCTGGACACCATTATCCAGTTTGGTCGCCTGAGCCACGAAGTGATCAAGAGTGTGGTGGACAAGTTCCTCACCGAGTTGCAGGCGCAACTGGAGGATAAGCATGTCACGCTTGAGGTCAGTGATGCGGCGCGTAGTTGGCTGGCGGCTGGCGGCTATGATGCGCAGATGGGCGCTCGACCAATGGCTCGCCTGATTCAGGACAAGATCAAGCGCCCGCTAGCCGAGGAAATTCTTTTCGGCGAATTGGCTGAGCATGGCGGTGTCGTGCATATCGATGTGAAGGATGGCGAGCTGACTTTTGACTTCGAGACCACGGCTGAACTGGCGTAGTCATCAGCTAGCGAGAAATGAAAACGCCCGGCAATTGCCGGGCGTTTTCATTGGGACTGGCTTAGCGCGCGCGGTAAGTAATGCGGCCCTTGCTCAAGTCGTAGGGCGTCAATTCAACACGTACTTTGTCGCCGGTCAGGATGCGGATGTAGTTCTTGCGCATCTTGCCGGAAATGTGCGCGGTTACGACGTGCCCATTTTCCAACTCCACACGGAACATGGTGTTGGGCAGGGTGTCGACGACAGTGCCTTCCATTTCGAAGCTGTCTTCTTTCGACATGCAGTAAAGCCCTCGGTATCCAATGAATGGCCCGGTGCAACTGGCGCCAGGCAAAAGCGGCGTGCATTGTGCCCGAAAATAGGCCCGCCCGCCAAGGTAATTAGGCTCAGAGCCTAGGAGAGGGTTATCCAGCGCTGATTGACGAACAGCTCGATGGGGCGGTATTGGGTCTTGTAGTTCATCTTCCGGCAGTTCTTGATCCAATAGCCGAGATAGACCGCCTGCAAGCCTAGGCGGACGGTTTCGCCAATCTGCCAGAGGATGGCATAACGGCCCAGGCTACGGCGCTCCTCGTCGGGGTCGTAGAAGGTGTACACCGCGGAAAGGCCATTGGGCAGTACGTCGGTTACGGCGACCGCGAGTAGGCGACCGGACAGCCGGAACTCGTAAAAACGGGAAAAAGGCAGGTCGCGCACCAAGAAGGTGGCGAATTGATCGCGATTGGGTGGATACATGTCGCCATCGGCGTGGCGCTGCTCGATATAGCGCGCGTAGAGCGCGTAATACTCTTCATTGAAGGCTGGGCGCACGGCACGAACCTGAAGCTCTTCGTTGCGTTTGAGGATTCGTCGCTGCTGGCGGTTGGGGGTGAATTGCGCCGCAGGAATGCGCGCCGGCACACAGGCTGTGCAGCGTTGGCAATGTGGGCGGTAGAGGTGATCGCCGCTGCGGCGAAAACCCATTTCCGAAAGCTCAGCGTAGACCTCCACGTCCATTGGCTGGCTGGGGTCAAGAAACAGCGTTGTGGCCTGTTCCTCGGGCAGATAGCTGCAGGGGTGTGGCAGAGTGGCGTAAAACTTGAGGCGAGCCAACTCGGTCATGGTGAACCCTCAAGGGAACCTTAGAGTAAGTGTATGCCAGGCTGCCGGACTCGCCTAGGCAAGCCAGTCCGCGGTATTCGCTTGATTCAGGTGGCGGGCCAAGTAGTCAGCGAACTCCACGCGAGGAATGGCGCGGGCGCCAAAGCTCTGTAGGTGCTGAGTGGGCATTTGGCAGTCGATCAGCACAAATCCCCAGTCCCTCAGGTGCTCGATCAGCGTGGCAAAGCCAACCTTCGAGGCGTTATCGGCTCGACTGAACATGGATTCGCCGAAGAACAGTTGGCCCATCGCCAACCCATAAAGCCCGCCGACCAGTTCCCCATCGAGCCTGACTTCGACCGAGTGGGCAATGCCGCGCCGATGCAATTCCAGATACGCCGCTTGCATGCTGGAGGTGATCCAGGTGCCGTCGGCATGGGTGCGCGGAGCTGCGCAGGCGTGGATCACGGCAGCGAAATCCCGATCGAAGGTTACCTGATAGCGGGCTTGGCGCAGGGTCTTGTTCAGGCTGCGTGAAATGTGGAGTTCGCTCGGAAATAGCACGGTGCGTGGATCCGGTGACCACCAGAGAATCGGCTGCCCTTCCTGATACCAGGGAAAGCAGCCGTGACGGTAGGCCTGCACCAGGCGGTCGGCGCTCAGGTCGCCGCCGGCCGCAAGCAGCCCGTTGGGCTCGCGTAGGGCTTTGTCGAGAGAGGGAAAGTCCAGGGTGTTGCGCTGGAGCCAGGTCAGCATGGTGGGCTATGGCCGAGAGGGTGGGGCGGAGGTGGGCGCTGGGCGCCCACCTGAAGGGCTCAGTTGCCGATGTCGAGGAATTTTTCGACATCCAGTGCGGCCATGCAGCCCGCGCCTGCCGAGGTGATGGCCTGGCGGTAGACGTGGTCGGCGACGTCCCCGGCGGCGAAGACACCTTCGATGCTGGTAGCCGTGGCATTGCCTTCGCTGCCGCCCTTGATCAGCAGGTAGCCGTTATGCATCTCCAGTTGGCCCTGGAACAGATCGGTGTTGGGTTTGTGGCCGATGGCGATAAACACGCCGGTCAGCGCTAGCTCTGTGGTCTCGTCGGTGTTGCTGTCTCGCAAGCGGGCACCGGTTACGCCGCTGGCGTCGCCCAGTATTTCATCCAGGTTTTGGTTCCAGTGCAGGCGGATATTGCCGTTGGCGGCTTTCTCGAACAGCTTATCCTGCAGTATTTTCTCGGAGCGCAGCTTGTCGCGACGATGCACCAGGTGCACTTCCTTGGCGATATTGGCCAGGTACAGCGCCTCTTCCACGGCGGTGTTGCCGCCGCCGACTACCGCCACCACTTGGTTGCGATAGAAGAAGCCGTCACAGGTGGCGCAGGCGGAAACGCCCTTGCCGGCAAAGGCTTCTTCCGACGGCAGGCCGAGGTACTGGGCGGAGGCGCCGGTGGCGATAATCAGTGCGTCGCAGCTGTAGGTGCCGCTGTCGCCCTTGAGGATGAAGGGGCGCTGCTGCAACTCGGCGGTGTGGATGTGGTCGTAGACGATCTCGGTATCGAAGCGCTCGGCATGCTTCTGCATACGCTCCATCAGCACCGGGCCGGTCAGGCCTTCGATGTCACCTGGCCAGTTGTCCACCTCGATGGTGGTGGTGAGCTGGCCGCCGGGCTGGATGCCGGTGATCATCAGGGGCTTGAGGTTGGCGCGGGCGGCGTATACGGCAGCGCTGTAGCCGGCGGGGCCGGAGCCCAGGATGATCAGGCGTGAATGCTTGACTTCGCTCATATAAACACCTCATAAGCCTTTGTCACAAAAGAGAATGCGTGCTCAAATTGAGCCGCACGGAAAGTGCTGTTGGCTATGCTACACCGAAGCGGGAGAGGCCGGCAAAACGCGCCATAAGCCTGCCGCGCGGCGTGGCATCAGGCGGGCAAACCCGTACAATAGGCCAAATTTTCGCCGTCAATCGATTGTTGGGCGCGCCGTAGGCGCAGGAAAAGACGCGTTTTGAAGAATTCCACCACCACCGCTCAAGCAGCAGTTTGGCGTCAGCAACTGCACTACCGGCTCAAGGAAGGTGCGCTGATCGCGCTGGGTGCACTCTGCCTTTATCTTTGGATGGCGCTGCTGACCTACGATCAGAATGACCCGGGCTGGACCCATACCAGCAATGTCGTGCAGGTTCAGAACGCCGCTGGCCGCGCCGGTGCATGGTTTGCCGATATCCTGTTCATGGCCCTCGGTTATTTCGCCTATCTGTTTCCACTGCTGTTGGCGGTGAAGACCTTCCAGGTCTTCCGCAGCCGTCACCAGCCCTGGCAGTGGAGTGGCTGGTTGTTTTCCTGGCGGCTGATTGGTCTGGTGTTCCTGGTGTTGTCCGGTGCGGCCTTGGCCTATATCCACTTTCATTCGGGCCCCAGCATGCCTGCTTCCGCTGGCGGTGCCTTGGGTGAGAGCCTGGGGCAGTTGGCTGTTTCGGCGCTGAATGTGCAGGGCAGCACCTTGCTGTTTATCGCCTTGTTTCTGTTTGGCCTGACGGTGTTTAGCGACCTGTCCTGGTTCAAGGTCATGGATCTGACCGGCAAGATCACCCTCGATCTGTTCGAGCTGATCCAAAACGCCACCAACAACT
Organism: Pseudomonas sp. 2FE; assembly: GCF_005503735.1. Taxonomy (NCBI): domain Bacteria; kingdom Pseudomonadati; phylum Pseudomonadota; class Gammaproteobacteria; order Pseudomonadales; family Pseudomonadaceae; genus Pseudomonas; species Pseudomonas sp. 2FE. The sequence goes on from NZ_SCMO01000007.1 coordinate 49,466, forward strand.
GGTGGAGTGCGCGGGTCGAGCGTAAGCAGTTGGTTGCCCAGTTGCGCGAAGTCGATGCTCGCGTCAGCGAAGTGGCCGCACCGATGGTGCATGACCGGCGTGAACAGGCGAAGGTCAAAGAGCGTCTGATCGAGCGCGAAGAAGCTCTGAGCAAACATATGAGCGAGCGCGAGAAGCGCCCGGCACCGGTGATTACCCCGCCTGCGGTGCCTAAAGCCGCTGAGCCGAGCAAGCGCGTGCAGAAAGAGAAGCAAGCGCCGCTGTTCGTCGATAGCGCGGTCGAGGGCACCTTGCCACCGATTTCCATCCTCGATGCGGCCGAGAAGAAGCAGAAGAAGTATTCCCCTGAGTCCCTGGAGGCCATGTCGCGCCTGCTGGAGATCAAGCTCAAAGAGTTCGGCGTCGAGGTTATCGTCGAGTCCGTGCATCCGGGCCCGGTGATTACCCGTTTCGAAATCCAGCCGGCTGCCGGGATCAAAGTCAGCCGCATCTCTGGTTTGGCCAAGGATCTGGCGCGCTCGCTGGCGGTGATCAGCGTGCGGGTGGTGGAAGTTATCCCAGGTAAAACCACTGTGGGTATCGAGATACCTAACGAAGACCGCCAGATCGTGCGTTTCTCGGAGGTGCTGTCCTCCCCCGAGTACGACGAAGCCAAATCGCCGGTGACCCTGGCGCTGGGGCATGACATCGGCGGCCGCCCGGTGATTACCGACCTGGCGCGGATGCCACACCTGCTGGTCGCCGGTACCACCGGTTCCGGTAAGTCGGTGGGCGTGAATGCCATGATCCTGTCGATTCTGTTCAAGTCCGGGCCAGAAGATGCCCGGCTGATCATGATCGACCCAAAAATGCTTGAGCTGTCGATCTACGAAGGCATTCCGCACTTGCTCTGCCCAGTCGTGACCGACATGAAAGAGGCTGCCAACGCCCTGCGCTGGAGCGTTGCCGAGATGGAGCGGCGCTATAAGCTGATGTCGAAAATGGGGGTGCGCAACCTTGCCGGCTTCAACCGCAAGGTGAAGGATGCAGAAGAGGCGGGTGAGCCGCTGGTCGATCCGCTGTATAAGCGCGAAAGCATCCACGACGAAGCGCCACTGCTGAAGACCCTGCCAACCATAGTGGTGGTGGTCGACGAATTCGCCGACATGATGATGATCGTCGGCAAGAAGGTCGAAGAGCTGATCGCGCGTATCGCCCAGAAGGCACGGGCCGCGGGTATTCACCTGATTCTCGCCACTCAGCGGCCGTCGGTGGATGTGATCACCGGCCTGATCAAAGCCAACATCCCGACGCGCATGGCGTTCCAGGTCTCCAGCAAGATCGATTCGCGGACCATTCTCGACCAGGGCGGGGCGGAACAGCTGCTCGGCCACGGTGACATGCTCTATCTGCCGCCGGGCACCGGTCTGCCGATTCGCGTGCACGGCGCCTTCGTTTCCGACGAAGAGGTTCATCGGGTGGTTGAGGCCTGGAAACTGCGCGGCGCGCCCGATTACATCGAGGACATTCTCGCCGGCGTGGAAGAGGCTGGCAGCGGCTTCGACGGCGGCAGTGGCGAAGGTGGCAGCGAAGGCAGTGAGGATGATCCGCTGTATGACGAAGCCGTGCGCTTCGTGACCGAGAGCCGTCGAGCTTCGATCTCCGCCGTACAGCGCAAGCTGAAAATTGGCTACAACCGCGCCGCGCGAATGGTCGAAGCCATGGAGATGGCCGGCGTAGTGACATCTATGAACACCAACGGCTCCCGTGAAGTGATTGCTCCGGGCCCGACTCGCGATTAACGCCTACCCATGGATTCAATGAGGATTTACATGCGCCTGATCCGCATGCTGTTGCTGGCAGCCATGGCTTTTGCCGTCATCCCAGCCCAGGCCGACGACGAGGCCGCCGTTCAGCGCCTGACCCAACTGCTCAGCCAGGCGCAGACCATCACTGCGCGTTTCTCCCAGCTGACCCTGGACGGTACCGGCACGCAGCTGCAGGAAACGGCTGGTGAACTGGCCTTGAAGCGTCCGGGCTTGTTCCGTTGGCACACCGACGCTCCGCAAGAGCAGTTGCTGGTGTCCAATGGTCAGAAGGTCTGGTTGTATGACCCGGATCTGCAACAAGTGACGATTCAGAAGCTCGACCAGCGCTTGACTCACACGCCGGCCTTGCTGCTTTCCGGGGATGTTTCGCAGATTCGCCAGAACTTCGACATCAGCTTCAAAGAAGCCGGCGATGTGGTGGACTTCACCCTCAAGCCGAAAGCCAAGGACACGCTGTTCGATAACCTGCGTCTGTCCTTCCGCAAGGGCGTGATCAACGACATGCAGTTGATCGACAGTGTCGGCCAGCGCACTAATATTCTGTTCCTCGGGGTGAAGATGAACGTGGCGCTGGACGCCGGCCAGTTCACTTTCGATATCCCGGCCGGCGCTGATGTGATTCAAGAGTAAGAGGTGCCGACCGCAGCCCATGGACCTGTTCCGTAATACCCCCGTCGCTCAACCCCTGGCCGCCCGCCTGCGTGCAGCCAGCTTGGACGAGTACGTCGGTCAGGAACACCTGCTGGCCCGTGGCAAGCCGCTGCGCGAGGCGCTGGAGCAGGGTGCGCTGCACTCGATGATCTTCTGGGGCCCGCCGGGTGTCGGCAAAACCACCCTGGCGCGGTTGCTGGCGCAGGTTTCCGATGCGCATTTCGAAACGCTCTCGGCGGTGCTGTCCGGGGTGAAGGAAATCCGTCAGGCAGTGGAGATCGCCCAGCAGCATGCCGCGCAGTACGGCCGGCGAACCATTCTCTTCGTCGATGAAGTGCATCGCTTCAACAAGTCGCAGCAGGATGCCTTTCTCCCCTACGTGGAAGACGGCACGCTGATCTTCATCGGCGCGACCACCGAGAACCCCTCGTTCGAGCTGAACAACGCGCTGCTTTCCCGCGCTCGCGTCTATGTGCTGAAAAGCCTGGATGAACAGGCGCTGCGCAAACTGGTAGCGCGCGCCCTGAACGAGCCGAAAGGCTTGGGCGATCGCCGCTTGAGCTTGCCGGAAGACAGCTTCAAGATTCTCCTGGCGGCCGCCGATGGCGATGGTCGACGGTTGCTGAACTTCCTCGAGAACGCCGCCGATCTGGCCGAAGACGACAGCGAGATCAGCGTCGAGCTGTTGCAGAACCTGCTGGGTGACAGCCGTCGTCGTTTCGATAAGGGCGGCGAAGCCTTCTATGACCAGATTTCCGCACTGCATAAGTCGGTCCGCGGCTCCAGCCCGGACGGCGCCTTGTATTGGTTCGCGCGCATGCTCGACGGTGGCTGCGACCCGCTGTATATCGCCCGTCGGGTGGTGCGTATGGCCAGTGAAGATATTGGCAACGCCGACCCGCGGGCGCTGAGCCTGTGCCTGTCCGCCTGGGATGTGCAGGAGCGCTTGGGCAGCCCGGAAGGCGAGCTGGCGGTGGCGCAAGCCATCGTGTATCTGGCCTGCGCGCCGAAGAGCAACGCGGTCTACAACGCCTTCAACGCCGCGCTGCGGGATGCCGCTGAGCATGGTTCGCTGGAAGTACCGCTGCATCTGCGCAATGCCCCGACCAAATTGATGAAAGAACTGGGTTATGGCGACGAATACCGCTATGCCCACGATGAACCGGAGGCCTACGCCGCTGGCGAAGATTACTTTCCGGACAGCCTTGAACCGCGCAGTTACTACCAGCCGGTGCCACGCGGCCTGGAGCTGAAGATCCGTGACAAGCTGAATCATCTCGCGGCGCAGGATCGCGCCAGTCCGCGGCAACGGAGAAAGCCATGATCCGAGTGATTCTTGCGGTCGCCGTAGGCGGTACAGCGGGCACCTTATTGCGCTTTGCCACCGCCAATTGGATCAGCGCCCATTGGCCGCAGCACTTCAACGTCGGCACGCTGCTGGTCAATCTTGTCGGTTGTCTGCTGATCGGCTACCTCTATGGCCTGTTCTTGCTCCGCCCGGATATACCGCTGGAGTTGCGCGCCGGTTTGATCGTCGGCTTTCTCGGTGGGCTGACGACCTTTTCCTCCTTTTCCCTCGACACGCTGCGCTTGCTGGAAAGCGGGCAGTTGCCGCTAGCTCTTGGCTATGTGGCACTCAGCGTGCTCGGCGGCCTGCTCGCCACCTGGGCGGGCTTGTCCCTGACCAAACTCTGATGATGAGAGACGAACATGCTTGATCCCAAACTGATACGTACTGAACTGCAGGCCATCGCCGAGCGTCTGGCTGCCCGCGGTTATGAACTGGATGTGGCGCGTATCGAAGGGCTGGAAGCCCAGCGCAAAAGCGTACAGAGCCGCACCGAGCAACTGCAGGCCGAGCGCAATGCGCGTTCCAAATCCATCGGTCAGGCCAAAGCCCGCGGTGAGGATATCGGTCCGCTGATGGCCGACGTCGATCGCATGGCCAACGAGCTGAGCAGCGGCAAGCAAGAGCTGGATGCGATCCAGGTCGAGCTCGACTCCATTCTGCTGGGCATTCCCAACCTGCCCCACGAGTCGGTGCCAGTCGGCGACGATGAGGAAAGCAACCTCGAGGTACGCAGCTGGGGCACACCGAAGGTTTTCGACTTTGAGATCAAAGACCATGTGGCCCTGGGTGAATTGCACGGCTGGTTGGACTTTGAGCGCGCTGCCAAGCTCTCGGGCGCACGTTTCGCCTTGCTGCGCGGCCCCATTGCCCGTCTGCACCGCGCGCTGTCGCAGTTCATGATCAACCTGCACACCGGCGAGCATGGCTACGAAGAGGCTTACACGCCTTACCTGGTACAGGCGCCAGCGCTGCAGGGCACGGGCCAGCTGCCGAAGTTCGAAGATGACCTGTTCAAGATCAGTCGCGACGGCGAAGCCGACCTCTACCTGATCCCGACGGCCGAGGTTTCGCTGACCAATATCGTCAGCGACGAGATTCTCGACGTTAAGCAGCTACCGCTGAAATTTGTCGCGCATACCCCGTGCTTTCGCAGTGAGGCGGGTGCTTCCGGCCGCGACACCCGCGGCATGATCCGTCAGCACCAGTTCGACAAGGTCGAGATGGTGCAGATCGTTGAACCGAGCAAATCCTATGAAGCGCTGGAAAGCCTGACCGGCAACGCCGAGAAGGTCTTGCAGCTGCTCGAGCTACCGTACCGTGTGCTGGCTCTGTGCACCGGCGACATGGGCTTCAGCGCCAGCAAGACCTATGACCTGGAAGTCTGGGTGCCGAGCCAGGACAAGTATCGCGAGATTTCCTCCTGCTCCAACTGTGGCGACTTCCAGGCCCGGCGCATGCAGGCGCGCTGGCGTAACCCGGAAACCGGCAAACCGGAGCTGGTACACACACTGAACGGCTCGGGTCTGGCGGTTGGCCGGACCTTGGTCGCCGTGCTGGAAAACTACCAGCAAGCCGACGGCTCGATCCGTGTACCGGAAGTGCTCAAGCCCTATATGGGCGGCATCGAGGTAATAGGTTAAATGGATTTTTTGCCGCTGTTTCATAACCTGCGCGGACAGCGCGTATTGGTGGTTGGTGGCGGCGAAATTGCCTTGCGCAAATCGCGCCTGCTAACTGACACCGGTGCTGTTGTGCGCGTGGTGGCGCCGCAGATCGAGGCGCAACTGGTCGATCTGGTCGAGCAGAGCGGTGGTGAGCTGCATGAGCGCGGCTATGTTGCAAGTGATCTGGAGGGCTGCGTGTTGGTTATCGCCGCCACCGATGACGAGCCATTGAATGCCAGGGTGTCGCACGATGCTCGCGGCCGTGGCCTGCCGGTCAATGTGGTCGATGCGCCGGCCCTGTGCAGCGTTATTTTTCCGGCCATTGTCGACCGTTCGCCATTGCTGATGGCGGTCTCCAGTGGTGGCGATGCGCCAGTGCTGGCACGCCTGATTCGCGCCAAGCTGGAAACCTGGATTCCAGCCAGCTATGGCCAGCTGGCAGGGTTGGCCAAGCGTTTCCGTAGCCAGGCCAAAGATCGGTTTCCCAATCTGCAGCAGCGCCGGGTGTTCTGGGAGGACGTGTTCCAGGGCCCAATCGCCGAGCGCATGTTGGCCGGGCAGGGCGCCGAAGCCGAGAAACTGCTGCAAGCCAAACTCAGTGGCGCCGCCCCCACGGGGCTCGGTGAGGTCTATCTGGTTGGTGCCGGCCCTGGCGATCCCGATCTCCTGACCTTCCGCGCCTTGCGTTTGATGCAGCAGGCCGACGTAGTGCTGTACGACCGTTTGGTCGCGCCGGCGATCATCGAGCTGTGCCGACGGGATGCCGAGCGCATCTATGTCGGTAAGCAGCGCGCCGAACATGCCCTGCCGCAAGAGGAGCTCAACCAGCAGTTGGTCGAGCTGGCGCAGCAAGGCAAGCGCGTATTGCGCTTGAAGGGCGGCGATCCCTTTATTTTTGGCCGTGGTGGTGAAGAGATCGAGGAGTTGGCCGCCAACGGCATCCCCTTCCAGGTGGTGCCGGGCATCACCGCCGCCAGCGGTTGCGCGGCCTATGCCGGTATTCCGCTGACCCACCGCGACTATGCCCAGTCAGTGCGCTTTGTCACCGGTCATTTGAAGGATGGCAGTTGCGATCTGCCTTGGGGCGACCTCGTTGCGCCAGGGCAAACCCTGGTGTTCTACATGGGTTTGGTAGGGTTGCCGCTTATCTGCGAGCAGCTGATCAAGCACGGACGCGCCAGCACGACTCCGGCCGCGTTGATTCAGCAGGGCACCACTGCCAAGCAGCGCGTGTTCACCGGTACCTTGGCCAACCTGCCGGAACTGGTGGCGCAGCATGAGGTGCATGCGCCGACGCTGGTGATAGTCGGTGAAGTGGTGACCTTGCGGGACAAGTTGGCCTGGTTCGAAGGTGCTCAAGAACAGGTGTAGTTGAGTGGGGTGGAAAATCCGCATAGCGGTTTTCCACCATGGGGCGTCCAGGCTACCGCGTTAAGAATTCGAACGAATGGCGCAAACTCTACGCCTTCAGGATCGATTAAATCGGTTGATTGCGCGCATCCCAGAACTGCTGAGCTTGCGCGAACGCCTCTTCACGCGGCGTGCCTAGCCCGCGTAGAGCCAGCGCCATTGTGGCTTGCACCGCCAGGCGGCCATAGTCGTCTTCGACTTCGCCCTTCCAGAAGGCGCGCAGATGTTCCGGATCAAGCCTTTCCGGTTTGACGTGGCGCTGCGCCGAAAGCGCCGGCCATTCCTCATCCCAGTTGCTGCCGCCGGTCGTGCCGTACAGGTGCGAGCCGACATCCGGATTGATTTCGATCTCGCCGCCATCACCTTTGATCACGATGCTGTGGTCGCCGAGCAACTGGCAGGCCTCGCGGTGCGCCGCCTGATAGCCCGGATGGAAGATGCTCTGCAGGCCGCAGCGCGCGTTGAGTGGGTTGAGCACGCGGGTTAGGGAGTGGATCGGCGAACGCAGGCCCAGGGTGTTGCGCAGGTCGATCATCCGTTGCAGTTGCGGCATCCAGTCTGCCAGCGGGCTGAACGCGAGGTTCTGCCGCTCGAGCGCCTGGCCGACCGACGGCCAGTCGCGGCAAAGCGGGATGCCCAGCAATTCGAGCAACTGCTCGCTGTACAGCCGTCCGGCAGTGTGCGCGCCGCCGCCATGCATCAGGATGCGCACACCGTTGTTGGCCAGGCACTTGGCGGCCAGCAGGTACCAGGGCAGGTGGCGTTTCTTGCCGGCGTAGGTCGGCCAGTCCAGGTCAACGGCGAGGGCCGGGGCGCCCAGACGCGCGCGCACGGCCTGGGTGAAGCCGGCCAACTCCTCGGGGCTTTCCTCCTTGTAGCGCATCAGCATCAGAAAGGCGCCCAGTTGGGTGTCTTCGACTGTGCCATCGAGCAGCATGCCCATCGCCTCGCGGGCTTCGTCCTGGGTCATGTTACGGGCGCCACGCTTGCCTTTACCGAGGATGCGCACGTAATGGGCGAAAGGGTGCTCGGCTGGGGTGGTCAGAGTCAGAGGCTGCGGATTCATAGGCAATTGGTCGGCTTCGGCAGGCCCGCCAGTTTGGCGGCGAGTTTGGCTGGGGTGCCCTTGAACAGGCGGTTGAGATGCAGGCTGTTGCCTTTTTCCGGTCCGAGTTTCAGCGCCACATACTTGATCAGCGGGCGGGTGGCCGGAGAAAGCTGGAATTCGCCATAGAAAGCCCGCAGCAGTTGCAGGACTTCCCAGTGCTCGGCGCTCAGCGGCAATGCTTCCTGCGCGGCCAGGGCTTCGGCGACAGCCGGCGACCAGTCGCTCAGCTCGAGCAGGTAGCCGTCTTTGTCCAGCGCGATACTGCGCCGATCGACTATCAATGCACTCATAGCCAGCTGTTGACCTTGGCAAAGCGCGTGCAGATGTCGACAAAGCCCGGGTAGTCGAGCGCCTGCAGGCGGGCCGGGCCACTTAGGGCGCGGGCGTGCAGGTCTTCGTCGAGGGCAAACAACGCGATGCTGGCGGGCATCAGTTCCAGCGCTTGCAGGTGGGCGCTGCCGGGCTGCAGGGCGTAGGTCGCATCGCCCGTCAGCAGCAGCGCATCCGCGGGGCCGAGCAGGCGCAGGCAACTGCTCAGGCGGCTGTCGCTGAACGGTGAATGGGAGAGGATATGCAGGGTGGCCATCAGAGGGTGATCACCTGGTCGTAATGGTCGATAAGGGTGGCCAGCGCCGCATCATCCAGGCTTTCCACCGGCAAATTCAGGGCCTGGGTCTCCAGGCCGCGTTCCTGCAGGCTGCGCGCGCAGGCGTAGAGCGACTCGACGCCAAACAGCGGCAGGGCCTGGAGGTTGGCGGTCAGGTCTTTCTGCTGCAATGCGCTGGCCTGCTGGGCCTGGGCAAGCTGGAAAACCCCGTCGTCGAGAAATAGCAGGCCGATAGGCAGGTCGAAGGCGCCGCCGGCCAGGGCGATATCCAGTGCCTCGCGGGCAGCGGGGCCGGACCAGGGCGCCTGGCGGCAGATGATCAGGAGTGATTTGGCCATCTCAAGGGCCTCCGAAACAGACCAGGCGATCGGCCAGCTGCGCCGCCTCATGCAGTTGCCCTAGGCCGGAAAGCTCCCAGGGCTGGGCCAGGTTGGCGCCGCCGCGTTGGTAGCGTTGCGCCTCCTCCTCATTCAGCACGCCACGACGCAAGGCGGCGGCGATGCACACCACGCCATCGAGTCGCTGCTGGCGGACGAAGGTCGCCCATTCAGCTGACAGGTCCAGCTCATCCTGGGGTGTCACCACATTGCCCGCGGCGCTGTACACGCCATCCTGATAGAAAAACAGTCGCACGATTTCATGCCCGCCCGCCAATGCGGCCTGGGCAAAGCGCAAGGCGCGCCGCGAGGAGGGTGCGTGCGGCGGGGAGAAGAGGGCGATGGCAAACTTCATGGCATACCCAGCAAGGGAGATTCAGCCGGAATGATACGGCCTGAACACACAAGTTGCTCGCCGCCGGCATGAAAAAGCCCGCCGAAGCGGGCTTTTCTAACAGCGGGAATCGATCAATCGTCGCTGCCGGCGATGCCCAGCAACTGCAGCAGGCTGACGAACAGGTTGTAGATGGACACGTACAGGCTGATCGTGGCCATGATGTAGTTACGCTCGCCGCCATGAATGATGGCGCTGGTCTGGAACAGGATGCAGACCGAGGAGAACAGCACAAAGCCGGCGCTGATCGCCAGTTGCAGGCCGCTGATCTGGAAGAACATGCTCGCCAGCGTGGCGCCGATCAGCACAAAGAAGCCGGCGGTGATAAAGCCAGCCAGGAAGCTCATGTCCTTACGCGTGGTCAGCACGTAGGCCGACAGACCACAAAACACCAGGGCAGTCATGGCAAACGCCGAGCTGACGACTTCGCCGCCGTTGGGCATATCCAGGTAGCGGTTGAGGATCGGGCCGAGGGTGTAACCCATGAAACCGGTCAGGGCGAATGTCGCCACTAGGCCCCAGGGCGAGTTGCGCAGCTTGGCGGCGAGAAAGAACAGGCCGTAAAAGCCGATCAGCACCACGAAGAAGCTTGGGTAAGGGACACGCATCTGCTGTGCTACATAGGCCACCAGGCCGCTGAAGGCCAGCGTCATGGCCAGCAGGCCATAGGTGTTGCGCAGAACGCGGCTGACTTCCAGCTGCTCGACCTGCGCGTGGCTGACTGCGTAATCTTGTTCGTGCATGGCAACACTCCTGAAGGGACTAAGGGTTCCGTGACCAAGGTCGAAAAGAATCATAACAGAGACCTTGCCACTGCCAATCTCGAGAGTTTGACAGTGTGTTTCGTTCCGGTATTATTGCCGCCCGCACTTTTGCGGAGGTGTGGCCGAGTGGTTTAAGGCAACGGTCTTGAAAACCGTCGACTGTAACAGGTCCGTGAGTTCGAATCCCACCGCCTCCGCCATCTTCTCTTCGTTCAAATCAGCAGCACCACAACCCAAATCCTGGCGCTCGCTATTTGACGGTTATGCGCCAAGCTAGGTCTTGCCGAGGCTTTTTTGCTAAGGTGGCCAGCATCCGATAAGACCGCTGCAATGAGCGGCTTTTGACGCACAACGAGGTGTCGCTTGATTAGGGTGCTAGTGGTCGATGACCACGATTTGGTTCGAACAGGCATCACCCGCATGTTGGCCGATATCGATGGCTTGCAAGTGGTGGGGCAGGCTGACTCGGGTGAAGAGTCGCTGAAAAAAGCCCGCGAGCTAAAGCCGGATGTCGTGCTGATGGACATCAAGATGCCCGGCATCGGCGGGCTCGAAGCCACCCGTAAACTTCTGCGTAGCCACCCCGACCTGAAAGTCGTTGCCGTGACCGCCTGTGAAGATGACCCGTTTCCCACGCGCCTGTTACAGGCCGGTGCGGCCGGTTACCTGACTAAGGGCGCCGCGCTGGAGGAGATGGTTCAAGCCATTCGGATGGTGTTCGCCGGCCAGCGTTATATCAGCCCGCAGATTGCACAACAGCTGGCGCTGAAGTCCTTCCAGCCGCAGACCAATAGCTCGCCCTTCGATTTGCTGTCTGAGCGTGAAATCCAGATTGCCTTGATGATCGCCGGCTGCCAGAAGGTGCAGAGCATCTCCGACAAGCTCTGCCTATCGCCGAAGACGGTAAACACCTACCGCTATCGCATTTTCGAGAAGCTCGCGATTACCAGTGACGTGGAATTGGCCTTGTTGGCCGTGCGTCATGGCATGGTCGATGCTTCCAGCTGAGATGGCTGAACCGTTCGACTCCAGCGCCTTCCTCGCCACCTGCAGTGGGCGGCCTGGCGTGTATCGCATGTTCGATGCGGACGCCAAGCTGCTCTATGTGGGCAAAGCGAAAAACCTGAAGAAACGCCTCGCCAGCTATTTCCGCAAGACGGGGTTGGCGCCGAAGACCGCCGCATTAGTGGTCAAGATCGTTCAGATCGAAACTACCATCACCGCCAACGAGACCGAGGCGCTGCTACTTGAGCAGACGCTGATCAAGGAATGGCGACCGCCGTACAACATCCTGCTGCGGGACGATAAGTCCTACCCCTACGTGTTTCTGTCCGACGGTGACTATCCGCGCCTGAGCATTCATCGTGGCGCCAAAAAGCAGAAGGGGCGCTACTTCGGGCCTTACCCGAGCGCCGGGGCCATTCGTGAAAGCCTCAGTTTATTGCAGAAGACCTTTTTGGTTCGTCAGTGCGAAGACAGCTACTTCAAAAACCGCACCCGGCCTTGCCTGCAATATCAAATCAAGCGCTGCAAAGGCCCCTGCGTCGGTTTGGTCGATCCCGCCGAGTACGCTCAGGATGTGCGGCACTCGGTCATGTTCCTCGAGGGGCGCAGCAATGCCCTGACTGACGAGTTGTCCAGTGGCATGGAGCAGGCGGCCGTGAACCTCGAGTTTGAGCGTGCCGCCGAACTGCGCGATCAAATTTCCCTGCTGCGGCGCGTACAAGATCAACAAAGCATGGAGGGCGGCACAGGCGATGTGGACGTTGTCGCGGCCATGGTCAACCCGGGGGGGGCTTGCGTACACCTGATCAGCGTGCGCGGCGGGCGCGTGCTGGGGAGCAAGAACTTCTACCCGCAGGTGGCCATTGAAGAAGATGTCAGTGAAGTGCTGGCAGCGTTTCTGGCGCAGTACTACCTGAGCAGTCATGAGCGCGATCTGCCTAGCGAGCTCATCGTCAATGCCGGCCACGACGATTTCCCCGCGTTGATCGAGGCGATTTCAGCGTTGCGGGGGCGGGAGCTGAGTATCAGTCACCGCGTGCGTGGCACCCGGGCGCGCTGGCAGCAGTTGGCGGTGACCAATGCCGAGCAGGCGCTCGCGTCGCGCCTGGCCAATCGTCAGCACCTCGCCGCGTGTTTCGATGCTTTGGCGCAAGCGTTGGATCTGGATGAGCCACCGCAGCGGATGGAGTGCTTCGATATCAGCCACTCCAGCGGTGAGGCGACTGTTGCCTCCTGCGTGGTGTTCGGCCCAGAAGGGCCGCTTAAATCCGATTACCGCCGCTACAACATCGAAGGAGTCACGGCGGGCGATGACTACGCCGCCATGCACCAGGCGCTCACTCGTCGCTTCAGCAAGGTTAAGGATGGCGAGGGCAAGCTGCCGGATATCCTTCTGGTGGACGGTGGTAAAGGGCAGTTGGCGATGGCGCGAGAGGTGCTGCAAGAGTTGGCGGTGCCGGATCTGATCTTGCTCGGGGTGGCCAAGGGCACAACCCGCAAGCCCGGGCTGGAAACCCTTTACCTGAATGATGCGGCCCACGAGTTCACCTTGCCGGGCAATTCACCTGCGCTGCACCTGATCCAGCAGATTCGCGATGAATCGCACCGTTTTGCCATTACCGGGCACCGTGCGCGGCGTGGTAAGGCGCGCCGTACTTCCAGCCTGGAAGAGGTCGCCGGAGTAGGGCCGAAGCGCCGGCGTGAGTTGCTCAATCATTTCGGCGGCCTGCAAGAGCTGGCGCGCGCCAGCACCGAAGAAATCGCCAAAGCACCCGGGATCAGTAAAAAGCTCGCCGAGCTGATTTATGCCGCCCTGCACAGCGAGTAGAATGCCGGCTCACCTCGCAGCCTAGTCGTGCCGATGAATATCCCCAACCTGATCACCATACTGCGCGTCCTGCTGATCCCGATCTTTATTTTGCTGTTCTATCTACCGTTCTCGTGGAGCTATCTGGCCGCCAGTGCGGTGTTTGGTTTTGCTGCCATCACTGACTGGCTCGACGGCTATCTGGCTCGCCGCCTGGAGCAAAGCACGCCGTTTGGGGCTTTTCTCGATCCGGTGGCGGACAAGCTGATGGTGGCTGTAGCGCTGGTGTTGCTGGTGGAGGAGCACGCCACTCTCTGGCTGACCTTGCCGGCGGCCATCATCATTGGCCGAGAGATTGTCATCTCGGCATTGCGTGAGTGGATGGCCGAGTTAGGTGCGCGGGCGCATGTGGCGGTATCTAACCTGGGCAAATGGAAGACTGCTGCGCAGATGGTGGCGCTGGTGATCTTGTTGGCTAACCCGCCATTGCTGACGGTCTGGGTGGTACTCGGTTATGTACTGCTGATTGTCGCGGCGGCGCTGACGCTGTGGTCCATGGTGCAGTACCTGATCGCCGCCTGGCCGCACCTCAGCCCAACCGCGAAAAATAATAAGCTTTTTTGAATCAAGGGGTTGACGGGGTGTTTGGATTCTATAGAATGGCGCCCGTCACCAAGACGCGGGAATAGCTCAGTTGGTAGAGCACGACCTTGCCAAGGTCGGGGTCGCGAGTTCGAGTCTCGTTTCCCGCTCCAATTTGTTGACGTTGACGCCGCAGTTTGCGGCGTCTTCGTTTGAGGCCGGGTGGCAGAGTGGTTATGCTGCGGATTGCAAATCCGTCTATGCCGGTTCGATTCCGACCTCGGCCTCCATTATAGATAAGCCCCGTAGATCTTTGATCTACGGGGCTTTTTCTATTGAGGTGGATGTTCCTTCCGCGCTCAATTTGTAGCCGTTGAAACTTGCGTCGCAGGGTAGGGCTGTATATATTCCTGCGCTCGCCATGGGGCGCGGATGTCGATTCTGCCGCAAGCACCCATAGCCAAGATTTACCGTTCTACCGCCCGGATGGCGAAATTGGTAGACGCAAGGGACTTAAAATCCCTCGTTCGTAAGGACGTGCCGGTTCGACCCCGGCTCCGGGCACCAATAGCAAGATTTCAGATGCTCCCATATGCACCTGAAACCCAGACAAACCGGCCTTCGTGGCCGGTTTTTTTGTGCCTGTATGATTTCAGATGTTCCTGTACAACCCCTGATTTTAGGGATACGTTTAGGGATATGTCTGGTTCGACAAGGAACGTATCCCTATGGCGCGCACTGTTACCCCTCTGACAGACCCGAAATGCGAGGCCGCGAAGCCGCGAGAGAAGGACTACAAGCTGTTTGATGGTCAGGGCTTGTACCTGTTGGTTAAGCCTACTGGTGTGAAGTCCTGGCGATTCAAATACACCAAGCCAGACGGCCGGGGCGGCCTGACTGCCTTTGGCAATTACCCGGCGCTGACTCTCAAAGGTGCCAGGGCTCGGCGAGCCGAGGCGCTGGAGCTGTTGGCCAACGGGCTTGATCCTGTCGAGCAAGCGCGCCAGGTGAAGATCGATGAAGCCGCAGAGAGCACGAATACCTTTGAGGCTGTAGCGCGGGACTGGCACGCCCGAATGGGCAAGTGGTCGAAAGACCATGCCGCTCGGGTACTGAAAGAGATTGAGGCCGACCTTTTTCCTGTGCTCGGTAAGCGCTTGGTCTCTGAGCTGAAAACTCGCGATCTGCTGGCGGCACTCAAAGCTGTAGAGAAACGAGGGGCGCTTGATCTGGTTGGCCGTCTGCGTCAACGCATCGTCGGCATCATGCGTGTGGCTGTTCAGCACAACCTGATTGAGTTCAATCCAGCATTAGATTTGATCGGTGGCACAGTTAGTCCCAAGACTACGCATCGGCCAGCCTTGCCGTTGGATCGACTGCCGGAGTTGATAGGGCGCATTGAGGCCGATGGCGGGCGCCCGCTGACCCGGTTGGCCACCATGTTGACGCTGCTGGTGTTCGTTCGCTCCAGCGAGTTGCGTTTTGCCCGCTGGCCTGAATTCGACTTGAAGCGCGCAATCTGGACCATGCCCGGCGTGCGTACCGAGATTGAAGGGGTTAAGCGCTCGCACCGTGGAGCCAAGATGGGTACCTCGCATCTGGTGCCGTTGTCCCGCCAGGCTTTAGCCATTGTCGAGCAGGTGCAACACCTTACCGGCCGCTTTGATTTGGTTTTTGTTGGCGACCATTACCACCACAAACCCATGAGCGAGAACACGGTAAACAAGGCTCTGCGGCGTATGGGGTACGACACCAAAACCGAAATTTGCGGCCATGGTTTCCGCTCAATGGCGTGCAGCGCGTTGGTTGAGTCTGGCCTATGGTCGCGCGACGCAGTAGAGCGGCAGATGAGTCACCAAGAGCGCAACGGGGTTAGGGCGGCCTACATCCACAAGGCCGAACACATTGAAGAACGGCGGCTGATGATGCAGTGGTGGGCCGACTATATGGACGCCAACCGCGAGCAGCATGTGACGCCGTATGACTTCGCCCATCGGGGCGGAGCTAACGTCGTCGCTTTGAGCAAGCGGGCCTGATCCACCCGACATCAAACTAACCCGCAGGCATAGGGATAACGGCCAAAGACACGGGCAAGAGACAAGAGGTAGTGCTGTGAGTAGTGATATCAAAGAAAAAGCTGTGGATGGTTACATCGAAGAGCACAAGGCCATCGAAACGCTGGTAGATCTGACTGGTAAGAGAATCACCACTGAAAACATGGAGGAGTGTGCTCGCCGAGGCATTGTCCCCGCCTACATGCAGTTCATGCCGAAGAACAAAGATTTGTACAACGGAACGTCCTTTCATCTCGTATATGACGATGCTATCGAATACGGCAACCTGGCTAACCTGACAACCCGTGACCCAGGAGGACTCGAAGGTGAGGAATGGGCGGTATTGCCGTTTCCACTACCAAGCGACGGGCTAGTAAAAGCCAATAACGGCTGGGTTTATCGGGTTTTCGTGTCCCGAAATGACGGCCGTTTGGAGCCGGTAACTGAGCAACACTACGTCAGGGTTTATGCCGATCAGGAGGTCAGGCAGGCAGCTAAGAACGTGAAGCGCTATCTGTCTAAGGGCGACGTTCGACGAATCAATCACGGTTGCTGCCAAACATGGGAGGACCCGGGCGATTATGACATGGACTTAAAAACCGTATGGATTATCGGCCCCTTCGCTGATTGCGAAAGCGCCGTAACCGTAAAAACGAAAAGTCCCGAACGCCCACTAGACCCCCGTGAGCGCACAAGTCTGTATCTGATCATCGCTGCTTTAGCCAATAAAGCGGGCTACCCACTGGTGGATAATCCCAATAGGGCAGAAGCCATGCTGAAAGACGATTTAGCCGCTATTGGTATCTGCGATGATTTGAACGGAAAAGGAACGGCAAAGAAATTTTTTGTAGAGGCCGCAGAAGCAGCTAAAAATGCCCGAACGCGTGCTAATGAGAAATGATTTTTCCTATTAGGACACGCGCTTAGGCTAGTGGTATTGAATCCGCTCCGTGACAACCACATGGACACGGAAGCGGATAAATGCACCCAAACACCACCTCTCCAAGTAAAGGGCTGATCCGTCAGCCCGCCCTCTGCCAATGGCTGGACGTGACCCGCTCCGGCCTCGCCAAACTCAAGACGAAAGACCCAACCTTCCCCAAGCCCATCAAGGATGGCGACGCCCGCCAGGCAGCAGCCTATTACGTTGTGGCCGAGGTCGAAGCCTGGCTGCAATCCAAGATTGCCGCGCGGGACAAGACCCAGGCCGACAGCTCCGAGGGCGCGAAAAAATGAGTGCTCCCAACTACTGGCGGGAACTGATCGCAACCCCGACGGCATCCACCGCAGACAACCTGCCTGAGCAGGCCCGCAGCCTTGAATGGTTAGCCTGTATTGCCGAGTGCCAGGGCGAGCGGTTGAGTTCCGGTATCGCCGCCATCGGCGAACTGTTGGATGGCGCCGCAAGTGCCAACCGCCTAGACGAAGGTGTCGCCGTCGATATTTGCTTGATGCTGGCGGCTTTGGCTGGGCTGTCAGCACAGTTGGCGGCCCTGACCTGTAACGCGAACAGCGCATTGGCCGGCATTCGCGCCACCGCGAATCACCGCCCGGCAACTCCCCACCTGTCACCCGTAAGCCAGGAATAACCCATGAGCTATTTTCAACAGCGCCGCGAGGCGTTGCCGGGATCGGCTTGCCTGAAGAAAGCCCGGATAGTCGAGGATATACGCGCAGTGGCCGCCGTCGCATTGCAGCACGCCGCCGCATTGGTGCCTGAACTGCTGCCGGAAGGCACCCGCAAGGGCAGCGAATGGCATGCCCGCAACCCCACGCGAGCCGACCGGCAGGCCGGGAGCTTTTCGGTTTCGCTGCTAGATGGACGTTGGCATGACTTCGCGTGCGGTGACGGTGGGGGTGATTTGGTATCGCTGGCCGCCTACTTGGCTGGCGTGAATCAGGCGGACGCCGCTTGCGACCTGGCCCGCCGACTGGGGCTGCGCCTAGACGCGCTGGAGGGGCGGCAGAGCACTGGCGATAGTCACGACGATGGCCAACGTCGGCGGCTTGCGGTGGCAAGACTGGAAGCCGAGCAGCGCACCGCCCGAGAGGCCGCCGACAAACTCAGTAAGCAACAGGTCGCCGCCAACTTTGCCCGCCGGCTCTGGCAGGCCAGCGCCGCCGCCCACCCGGCGCACGGCTATCTAGTCGCGAAGCGGCTGCAACCCCACGGCCTGCGCGAGCATCGCGGCGAACTGCTTGTGGCGCTGATCAACACGGCGGGCGATCTGGTGAACCTGCAACGGATCGGCCCCGATGGCGGCAAGCGTTTCCTGTTCGGTGGCCAGGTGCTCGGGGCCTTCCACTTGCTGGGCAGAGTCGAGCCGGGGCGGCGCTTGTATGTCTGCGAAGGATGGGCGACCGGGGCCACGTTGTTTGAACACTACGAGGGGGCCGACGCCGTGGCCTGCGCTATGAATGCCGGCAACTTGCGCCCGGTGGCGCAGGCCCTGCGCGCCAAGTACGGCAGCCTGATAGAGCTTGTAATTGCCGGCGATGACGACCGCCTGAGTGACGGCAACCCCGGCCGCGCGGCCGCCGATGCCGCCGCCCTGGCAGTTGGGGCCATGGTGGTGTTCCCCGATTGGCCGGCGGGTACGCCGCTGGAGCTTTCCGACTTTAACGACCTGCATTGCTGGGATGCCGACCATGACCGATAGGGCAAGTCAGTCGGTGCCGTTCGAGGCATTCGGGGCTGCTGGTCAGGGGGAAGCCATGCCCAGCGGAAAGCGGCCGAGCAAACTGACCAGCAAGCCCGTGCCCAAGAAACGCAAGGTGAAGATCAAGCACCCCACGGTCACACCCGCCCGGCCGAGTTGGGCCACCTACTCCATTTGGGTGCAGACGCGGCAGGGCCACATCCTGGCCCCCGGTCTCTATTTTCACGGCATCCGCGACGATGCGGAAACAGACACGCTGGTTTGCTCGCCGCTGGAGGTGTTGGCCATTACCTGCGATGAGCGCGGGGAGAACTTCGGTCGGCTCCTTCACTTGCTGCCCAAAGGGGCTAGCGCTTGGAAGCAATGGGCCGCACCTATGGAGATGCTGGCTGGTGACGGAGCCGAGCTGCGCGCGGTACTGCTCAACATGGGCGCGACCATCCCGCACAAGCAGCGGCAAGCGCTGATGGACTACCTGATGAGCAGCAGCCCGGAACGCCAAGCCATGGCGGCCACGCGCACCGGCTGGCATGGCCCGGCTTTATTCGTCATGCCGCGCCGGGTGATCGGCGGCGGCGACGTGGTGTTTCAGTCGACCGAGGCCGGCGGCCATGAGTACGACACGGCCGGCGACCTGCCCGGCTGGCAAGCCGAGGTGGCCGCCCGCTGCCTGGGCAATCCGGTGCTGATTCTCGCCGTCTGCGCGGCCCTGGCCGGGCCGTTGCTGACCCTGCTCGACGCCGACGGCGGCGGCTTCCACCTGCTGGGCGACAGCTCCAGTGGCAAAAGCATTGCGCTGGCCGTGGCCGCCAGTGTGTGGGGCAAGCCGCGCGATTTCCTACGCACTTGGAACGCCACCAGCACAGGCCTGGAAGGCGTGGCCACGCTGCGCAATGACACCCTGCTAGTGCTGGATGAAATCGGCGAGGCCAAGCCCCAGGACGTGGGCGGGATCATTTACGCCCTGGGTAATGGCACCGGCCGGCAGCGCGGCAAGGTATCGGGGCTGCCGCGCCAAGTGCAGAAGTGGCGGGTCATGGTGCTGTCCAGTGGCGAGCTGACCATGGGCAAGCACATGGAAAGCGCCGGGATGCGCAGCAAGGCCGGCCAAGAGCTGCGCCTATTGGACGTGCCCACCTATCGCCGCTATGGCGCCTATGACGATTTGCACGGCTTGGGCCTGCCCCATGATTCGGCGAGCGAGGATGGCCGCAAGGGCGCCGGCCGGGCATTCGCCGACATCCTCAAGCGCGCGACAGCGAAACACTACGGCCAGCTTGGGCCGGACTTTGTCGAGCTGCTGGTGACACGTGCGCAGGCGGCCGAGGCAGATGCAGCCACCGAGCTGGAAGCCTTGTTCGCCGACATGCGCCAGGGCTTCCCCGTGGGCACCGGGCAGGATGCGCGTGCGGCGGCGCGATTCGCTATCGCCGCCCTGGCCGGGGAACTGGCCATACAGGGAGAGTTGCTGCCGTGGCCGCAGGGCACCGCCATCGCCGCAATGCGGGAACTGTTCGGTGCCTGGGCTGAGTTTCGAGGCCGTGGTCAGTCCGAAGACGCCAAGATCATCCGGGCAGTGTCCACCTTCATCGACCGACACGCCGCCCGCTTTGCCAGCATCGACGGCACCGATAGCGCAGCGGTGCATGACCGCGCCGGTTGGTATCGCACCCATGGTGAAGGGCGCTTGTACCTGTTCACTCCGCACGCACTGGCGGACGCCGCCCAGGGTTTCGATACGCGGCGCGTGCTGGCCTGCCTCGACAATGTCGGCGCCATCGCCGAGCGCGACAACGACCGCGACGGCCGCTTGACCAAGCGTGTGCGGGTCAAAGGTGAAGGCATCGCGCGGGTTTACGCCGTCAATCCCGCCGCCTTGCTGGCCGCCATGGAGGAATAGCCATGGTGTGCCAGAACTCTCCGACCAGAAAGCCCAGGGTCACACCGGGAACAAGCCGCCAGGGGCAGCAGGCACGGGCCTTTGCAGGTAACTCTGCTGGGTCACAGGCCGGGAACACACCGGGAACAACCGGGAACAGTGCTCTGTTCTTTTGTTCCCGGTGTTCCCCATCAAATCCTTTACCGGGAACAGCTACAGGCCCTGCTATTGCTGGCAGTTCCCGGTGTTCCCGGTGTGACCCAGGCCAACAGCAGGTAGCGCGCAGTAGCGGGCCGGCGAAAGCGGCGGGACTCGACTTGGCCGCCCTGGGTGCATTCGTGCGGCAGTCGCTGCCCAGCACCGCCAAAGCAGAGGGCGGCAGTACCTCGAACCTGCCCGCTGCGCAGTGGCTGGAATTACTGGCTGCCGTGCTGGGTTGCTCGCCCGGCTGGCTGCTGGAAAGCGGCCGGTTGGATGCCGATGACCTCGCCGCGCGCGGCCGTATCAGTGATGTCGCCCGGCTAATCCGCTCGCATGGTTGGACACCACCGCCACGCCCGCAGCATTCGCCGGCACCGGCCACCGACTCAAGCATCGCCGCAGCAGTGCCGGCGGCCTGGTTGGCTGCCCGTGACACCTATCTGAGCCACGTCATGGTGTGTCGCGCCTGTCGGGCCCACCTCGCCAATTCCCCCACGCACTGCTCGGCCGGCGCCGAGCTGCGCGCGCAATACGACCAACAAACCACCGACCACCTCATTTCAACCCTGGAGGCTCCACATGCCTAAAACCGTAAGCGTCACCCTGTCCGAAGCGGCCATCAAAAAGCACGCAGGCGACGGCGAAGTCGCAGAGTTGCGCGACACCATGCGCCCGATCCGCTTTCGTTACCGCAAGAGCCGGGAGCGGGGCAGCTTCTTTGTTGTCCACAGCTCCAAAGGGAAAGCCTACTGGCATAAGGTCGGCAACTACCCCGACCTGCCTGTTAAGGCGATGTTGTCCATCCTGCCCGAGGTTTTGAAACGCTTGGCAGTGGAGCCACGGCATGGGGCACTGGCCACGACTGGGTGGTCTACCGTGGGCGATGTGCTGGAGTGGTATGCACAGCGCGTCGCCAACGACGGCAACCTGAGCAAGAACCGAAAAGCCACCGCGCGCTCGGCCGTGAAATGCCAGCTCATCCCATGCCTGGGCGCTGTGCGCTTGGTCGAACTGAACCGCGCCACACTGGACACCCAGTTGATGTGGCCGCTGCAATCGCAGTACAGCGTGGCGCATGTTCGGTTGGTATTCGGCGTGCTCAAGGTCGCCATCAAGCAAGCGACCAGCCTGGGGTTAATTGGCATCAATCCGTTGGCCGGGGTGACCTTCACCGACTTCATCAAGACCAAGATCAAGCCCAAGGACGCCCGCCTGCGCCCAGCCGACTGTGTGCGCCTGCTGGAGCAGTGGGCCGCGCGCTACACCCGCGAACGAAACGGGGTCGGCCTGGCGGTGCTGATGCTGGCCCACGGCACGCGGATCGGCGAAACCCGCCAAGCCAAGTGGCGGCACTTCGACCTGGCTGGACGAACCTGGCATATCCCTGCCGTCGATACCAAGACCAAGAAAGCCCACACGCTGCCGCTCACTGCCCAGGCGTGCGCGTTCCTGAGTCGCTACCGGGCGAGCCAACTTGCCACCGGCTATGACGGCGCCTATCTGTTCCCCGGCGTGCAGGGCAGGCCCTTTAGCGAAATGCAGGCGCAACTGGCGTTTACCGCGTTGTCGGGCGAGGAATGGACAAGTCACGACCTGCGGAAAACAGCCCGCACGGCCTGGGCTGACCTGGGCGTCGATTACCTAATTGGCGAGCTGTTGCTGAACCATGCGCTGAAGGCCCTGGACGTGACCTACATCCACACCACTGCCGAGGCGCAAAAGCGGCAGGCCCTGGAGCGCTGGCATGCCTGGCTCGATGAGCGCGGCTTTGCGGCCCTGCACAGTCCTGCCGAGGGTCGCACAGCCAGGACATAACCAAGACATGTCCAGTCCAGCCCCTACCGCCCGAACCAGTGGCGGCGGGGCTGGGCGACGGCTTCGAAATTGATTACAGGGGAGTAGGTTTTAGAAACTGGCAAAGTGCCTACTTGCAGACTGCTGCCTTGTATTTACTGAGCTAGCACATTTGCCTCACATGATCACTGACTGACATTTCGCGTTCGGTCTGATCAGCTTGCCATTACCACACATAGCTAGACTGACTAGGGAAGAGTCGCAGCCTTCACACAAGCTCGGGTGAATGCTCTTGCAGGGTCGTCTCAGCAATTTGGCCGAAGAGCTGACGTGTGAGACTGAAAAATCGTTGAAGTCGGTTGTTGATAGGGACCAGTTCAATTACGGCCCAGCTCTCAAGACTCCACCCTTTCGCCTCGTGTTCTTGGAATAGCTCGTCCATTTCATCCCACCACTGACGTCGACGTGTGATCAAGTAGGGGCTGTTAAGGTTGAGAGTGTCGATAGTGTGTTGTGCGCACCCTCGCTCATGGGCCCCTGAAACGGGACTAGGTACGATGCGGCCGTCGGACAAGTAAGCGAAGAAGCTAGCGGTATCTGGTTGGTGGCAGGAAACGAAAAGATTGATGTCACACCCTTGCTGTTTTCCCGGTGCATGGCCTCCAAAAGCCGCGTGCCCCTGTACCTTGAGCGTTTGCAGACCATTTACGATATCAAGGGCACTGGCAGCAAGATTGCTGTAATCAAAAGTGCGTGGCGGGTTCTGACTTTTATTTTCCACATGCTCAATGTGATAACCAAAGCCTTCCTCATCTGCGCGCAACTCGCTGTAGCAGCATAAATGGTACTGCTCATCCAGCAGGAATCGTAGAACTTCATCTTTGTGACCAAAACTACTCCAGCGGCTCGTTGCCTGCTGGCTGGTTGCTGGTGGATTGTTGTGTGCCCGATTTAGGTGGTAGCCACCATCGCCAACCTTGGAAATACTCCTCATCCCTTCAGCGCCTCTTGGCGTTGGATGCTGCGCTCAAGCCGCAGCAGTTGAGGGTGTTGTTTGCCGAGTGCCTTGCTTAGACTTTGCATGAGAAGTTTTGCTTCTTGAGTCTTGTAGCGGCCTAAGTCCACCCATTCAGTCAACCGCTGCAAGTCAGCCTTTTCGCTAACTGGCGGCTGCGGGTCAACCATCATCACGCTATGCAGCACGTCTCCGCTGGGCTCACCGTAGGTCATCGCGAGTGGAGAAGCGGCAATGATCTTGCCGTTTGCATCCGGGCCGATAATACGGATGTTCTCTCGCTTGACGGTGCTTAACACTTGGGGGCTATGGGTGGTAACGATGAATTGCGTGCCAGGGAATGTACGTGTTAGATCGGTAAGAACATGTTGCTGCCACGCAGGGTGAAGGTGCAGATCAACTTCATCGATGAGTGCGATAGCTGGCAAGTCCAGCGGATTCAGAGCCTCTTTGGTGCCAACACCAATCTGGTTATTCGCTTGCGCCATGCGGCGCGCAAGATCCATCACCAAGCCCAGCACGACCCTGTAACCATCACTCAATTCGCTTATTCGGAGCGTACGAGTCACGCCGTCTGGCATTTTCCGGTCAATAACGAAGCGCACTGGTCGAATTTCGGTGCGCGGATTGCTGAAGCCATCTGGCAGCATGCGCACGATTGCATCCCGCACAAGCTGGAGCTCGGGTAGACGATAATCAAAATCACGGAGTGATTCCCTCTCGCGTCGCTCTTGGTCCTCCATCGCATTGAACCACTCAAATGCAGCCCGAAAACGCGAGTCAGGCTCTAGGGCTCCAGCCAACGCCTCAAAACGTGAGAATTGTTTCTTGAAGCCTCTCCTACGTTGAACCTCGTCACGAATTGCGCGATTCGTGCCGTAGTAGGCAATGACTGGCAGGAAATATGGTGAGTCTTCAGCTGCCGCTTGAACTAGAGCCAGGGTGTACTCGTTGAGCTGCTTCACGCCAAGCGCGAGAGAGTCTTGGAAACGGTCAGACAGTGCTTTTTTTATTTTGGTGGCAGTCACTGCACTATCACGTCTGCGACCGCCTGACCAGACTATATCTTTGCCTTCCCTGCTTTTCGCTTCCCATACAAGCATCGTGAAAGGTTCACGACGCTCCCGCTCATTAAGGCGGATATCAGAGTCCTTGATAGTCAGGCCCGTGATGCCGGGGAGCTTGGTAAGGT
Source organism: Pseudomonas sp. 2FE (assembly GCF_005503735.1). Lineage (NCBI taxonomy): Bacteria > Pseudomonadati > Pseudomonadota > Gammaproteobacteria > Pseudomonadales > Pseudomonadaceae > Pseudomonas > Pseudomonas sp. 2FE. The sequence continues at coordinate 73,789 of NZ_SCMO01000007.1, forward strand.
AACGGCCAAAACCTATTGCAATTGCATCAAGAATAGCCGTCTTGCCGGCCCCGTTCTCCGCAATGATGACGGTCAGCTTTGGGTCAAACTCAACATTCAACTCATCAAAGCAGCGGAAGTCGCGCAGGCTTAGACGTTCAAGCCTCATAAAAGCTCTCCTTTGCACTGCTCTGGGAGGAGGGTGCACAAATCAAGATACTGTTGACCATCAAGTTAGGCCTGATGCGCGCTCTCTGGCGACGTCAGTCCCACGCTTCACGCAGCGCGCTGTCCGTCGTGGCGATGGCCAGAGTGGAATCATCGTGTAGTTTTTTTCGAAGCCATAGTCAGAGTTATCAGAACATACGCGCACTTAAGCAGACAACATTACCATCTATGGCGAGATCACTCTCCAGAAGGAAGGTGCCCGTGCACGGTTGCCTGCTTTGGCCTCTAGCATGCAGGCGCTTGGTCAAGTTATTCAGTCCCTCCTCAGAAGACTGGGTCCCTCTGGTAGAGTTTTTTTCCATTACGGTCGTCAGGCCCGCGCGGTTCGCGAATTTTCCAGCCCGGCGAAATCGGTGCCCTTTGTCCACCTTTTTTGACCAAAAAACACGCAACCTGAGCACTTAACATGTTGTTTTTCTTCACCTCTGTCAGCGCAAGAAAAGGCGGCAAGGTGGACATGCCAAGCGCACTGAATCCTAATCTAGCACGCGACAACCAGTGTGGTTGCTGGGCTCCGGTTTGGCCTGGGTGCGTAATTGCATCGCACTTGACCTCCCATTTGCATTGCCACTGACCAGTCAATTGCATTCGACTTGACCAGCACACGCCGCAGTGACGACCGGCAGAGAACGGCCCAGGCTGTGTGAAAACGTTTTGAGTGCCAAGCGCTGATCAATCAATGATCAAATTTGATGCTCTCTCGCGGACTATATGCAAGCTGGCTCGAATAACTTCTGCAGATTTCGCGTGGCAGCGCGAACCTCAGAATTGAGCGGGAGTTTTCACACAGCCTGGGCCAGCAGCGGACGGTGGACAGGCTGATAGCGAAACAGTAGCGTCAGGATTTTATTTAGGCATTTGAACCCATGTCACCGCCGCTGCGCCTCTACAAGTACGAGGCCTTTACCGCACAGTCGCTTCAGAACCTGAAGGACCAATTGATCTATTTCGGTTCCCCGCTCGCTTTCAATGACCCTTATGACTGCGCGCTTTCACCGCGCATTAAGGAGCCAACCGACGTCGATGTTGAGAGAGTGCGAAGTCACTACTTAGCGAAGCCCGAAATCGAAAATAGGGTTCGGCGAGAGTTCGAGACGGCATCCCCGGCTGCACTTCGGCATATGCTCCTTCGCATAGGTCAGAACACCTTAGATGACATGATCACAAAGTTTCTGTCACAGCGTGGGGTCACCTGCTTTTCAGAGAAGAGGGACAGCCTGTTGATGTGGTCTCACTACGGAGATCATTGCAAAGGTTTCTGCCTGGAGTTCTCAACCTCGGCCGATCCATTTCACAAAATTAAGAAGGTCCGCTACACGCAAGACATGCCTGTTATCGACGTCGTTCCGATGCTGTGCGATGAAGACTACGACCCTGTAGTCGATCTTTATTGCACCAAAGCGATCGATTGGGCATACGAGCACGAGTGGCGTGCTATTCATAGCCAAGCCGGCACGGCGTATCGGTATCCGTCCGAATCACTCACCGGCATCTACCTCGGCCCGGACATGCCCTTCACTGCATTTGAGATCATCGCGTTAGTTCTCGCAGGGCAAAACGAACACGTTCAGCTCTGGCAGGGTTCTCGTAGCAAGTCTAACTTCTCGGTTGAATTTCGGCCCGTAACATACACGTCGCATCTGGAAGCAAAGCGACTAGGACTGCTGGGGACAGCAGATGCCTAACCGGTCACTCAAGTCGACACCCCTCGGCCCACGACTCAGCCCTAACGTTTCGCACTGTCTGCTTTGGGTCCAGGCGGTGTGAAAACTCCTGCTCAATTCTGAGGTTCGCGTTGCTACACGAAGTCTTCAGAGGTTACCCGCGAAATTAAGAAAATGAGTAGAGCCAAGGAGGCAGGTTAGTAAGCCTGGGGGGAGCTAGGGTCGGACGTGTGGGGTGTGAGCCAGGGTCAGAGATGACGTAGTGGTTAGCCTCCCTAGCCGCTGACTTGTGCTTGATGTGTGCCGAGCTGGGCAGGGGTATCGGGTGGCGACAACCGAGAGTATTTATCAAAAGGTACTCCCGGCCCCCACCCCCATAGAGGGTAATTCGGGGCCCGCGCGTTCGCTGTGTACGACCCATTTTCAGTGGTTGGTTGTTGTGTAGTGATGCTGAATATCTCGATTGCCCGCCAGCTAACACAGGCAGGCCAATCCGTTCAGCAGAAAACCTAGGATTTTCCTCGAAAGCCCTTGATTGACGGGGCATCGAGCGAGTGGCCGAACCGACTGCGAGGTGGTTAAAAACATACCTTCGGGCCGCTAAATTTTTCGGGCCGCCTAGCCCTAAACACAACAACTGATGCGCCCAGTAGGTAGCAAGGTCATTATTTGCCGGGGCCATGTAGAGCAAGCGATGCGGGGTTGTGCCAGTGTTACGGTGACTCAGCTTTTTTGTGCCCGTAAAAGAGGGGGCTCCACTGTATAAGCGCATATGTCGGTTCGTTACGCGTCACGATGAAGGGGGTAGTTTGTGATTTAGGGATACGTTTAGGGATACGTCCTCACTTGCCTACTGGATACTCCCAGTGAATACTTGGGATACGCATCACTGTTCGACCCCGGCTCCGGCACCATTTAAAATCAAGGGCTTACAGGCGATTTCGCATGTAGGCCCTTGTTAGTTTATGGGCCGCAATTAATGACTTGGGCCGCAATTCATCGCGTCGGGGTTACTTTCTTGCCCTTACGCTCGCGGATGTACTACTCGGTCATGACGACGGTGGTATGCCCAAGTTGATCCCTGGCTTGCATGATATCGCCACTGGATTCGGCTTTGTCCGGAGCTGCTGGACGCTTACTGATTGGGCCTGATCGTCGTGTCATGACGAGATCGATCGCCGCCCGCTAAGCGACTGGAAGGATTTCACCAGTCGCCTGCAGGACGAGAGTGACCCACTGCGCTACATCGAAGCCCAGGCCATCTGGGGCCGCACGCGGATCAGCAGCGAGCGGACCGATACCGTCGACAACATCGCCTTCGTCTTCTGCGGGCATACCGTGCTGTGCAAACCCGCCCAATTGGGCAATCACCTATTCATCGACACCGGCGCCGTGTTCGGTGGACGGCTGACCATGGTGAATCTGACGAACTTCCACTACGTCCAAGCCGCCAGGGAGGGTTCTGAATGAGCCAACTGCCCACGGAAGAGCAAGACCAGATGGCGCTGATCGAGTGGTTCGACCTGCAGTACCCAACGCTGATAGGGCGCCTGGCTGCATCCGCTGGCGGGGCCTGGATGAAGATGCGCACCGCCTGCCGGCAGAAGGCTGCCGGTAACCGTAAGGGCTTTCCTGACCTGAACCTGCTGAATCGAGGCGTCCGGGTACGTTCGGCGCAAGGCCACGGAGATCGACGAGAGCGGCAAGGAGATCACCTACAGCCGCCTTGTGTTCGCTCCTGGTGTGAAAGGCACTCGCCCTGACAGCACAAGATCGACTGGCGGTTGCGTCCACCTGACTATCGCCGGTCGAGTTCAAATGGCCATCGGCACACTCCGCTCTGACATCCGTGCTTTTGGAAACTGGCTGTACAGCCCTGTCCCGACTGCAGAGGATCGAGAAACCGCCGAGGAAATCGTTTTCCATGGCGCCTATCGCGCTCTCGTCCAGGCTGGCGGCCGCATGACCAGGGCGAAGTGGCAGAAGGCCGAGTATGTGGCCAAGGGCGTGCTCTATCGCTACCGTCGCATGCACCAGGGCGGGCAGAGTGCATGCGAAGACCCGCTAGCGAGCCCCGAGGCATTCCGCGCCGCGTTGCTGGAAACCGACGACCTGAAGTTATCTTCTGAACAGTGGGGGCAGGGAGTGGGGTGGTTTCATCCAGCTATGCTTCGACGGGTGCCATGATCTGGACAAGCTGGCGCTAGCCCCGGTGGCGGCGGTCATTGGCGAGATGAAGGAGGCAGCGTGAATCACTTGGATTTATTGAAGGAGGACGTCAGGCAGAGCGTCGATGCACAGGGAGTGGCTCTTTTGTCCGGCATGGTGATCACCGATGTAGGTGCTACCGCAATTGCTGGTCAGCTACGCCTCCACTGCATCTACTTGAAGAAGGAAGATCGTTACGAGTTCGGGAGAAATATGTACCGAGCAAGCTCGCCGGACCGCGTCATACGGTAGACGTTGTAACGTATTAACAGAAATGTCCGGTTCGCTCATAGTTTTTCCCATCCTGTCGTTCTTTCCTCTGAAGAAAACGATCTTAAAAAGCCCGGCCCACGTGTCGGGCCTTTGTTATGCTTATGGTGTAGGTGAGAACGCAGACTGATGCGCAAGAGGATAGCAAGGAGACGTGGGGCGCGTTCCCAAGGGTACACGGTTAGAAAGATCTCCTGTGTGAGATCCACCCCTTATGCCGTGTGAAGCAGAAGAACTCATAAATCTTCTGCGAGATGCCTGATAAACCTTGTAAGCCGGAGACCAGCGCCGGCCACCTACTTTGAATTCCAAGCCCGCCATGTGCGGGCTTTTTTATTTCTGCTTCACGTTGGCACTCCCTCTCGCTAGTTCCTTTGCCCGCCCTCACTGCGGGCTTTTTTATTCACCAAGCGGCCCATGCGGCCAGGAACGGAGCCATGAAAATGGATCACGGCCTAAACCTGTGGGCGGCATTTATCGCCTGGGTGGCCACACACCACCGTCAGCTATACGCCTTCGGTTTGTCCGTGCTGATTGCCGTGGTACGCGTGACCCACGGCCGTGGCGGGTGGCGCCAGATGGTCATGGAGGGCGCCTTGTACTACCTGGCCATACTGACCCTGGTTCCGCTGCTGGCGCACTTCGGCCTGCCTGACTCAATGGCCACCTTCGCGGGTGGTGCGGTCGACTTCATGGGTGTCGAGAAGCTGCGCGATTACGCAAATCGCTTGATTGGCTGGAAGGTCGAGCAGGTATGAACACCAGTGACGCTGGCCTCGCCCTGATCCAGGACTTCGAGGGCCTGCGCCAGACCGCCTACCGTGACAGCGTGGGCGTGTTGACCATCGGCTGGGGTCATACTGGCCCGGACGTGGTGCAGGGCATGACCATCGACCGCGCCGAGGCTGAGCGTCTGTTGCGTGATGATCTGCATGACGCCGAGCGCGCCATTCAGCGCCTGAAAGTCCTCAGCCTCATCCCCCATCTGGGTATGGGCACTGCTCGCAGTCGCCGCCATTGTCGGCCTCCAAGAGCTGCGCATCAGCTGGAAGGAAAGCGCGCTGACTTCGGCTGTAGCTGATCTGGCTACGGTCGAAGCCGCAAACGCTACGTTGTCCGCATCACTTATCAGCCTGCGCAATACCGGCAAGCCGCTCCGCGAGAACATCACCGAATCCCAGGTCAAGCAGGCCGACACCAAAACGGCCGTCCGCCAGCACGACCAGAAAGCCGAGGCCATCAAGCATGAGAGCAAGCCTGTACGCGATTGGGCTGACACTGCTTTGCCTGCTGACATTGCCCGGCTGTACCAAAGGCCAGCCATTTCTGGTGCAGACGACTACCATCGATACCTGTCAGCCCCCGACAGCGTGCAGCCTGCCAGCGGAAAGCCCGCTGAGTAACGGCGACCTGGAAGGGAAGGAGCTCCGGGCACCACTATTCATAAGGGTTTCAGGAATGCACCCCTGTTTTTCTGAAGCCTTGAAGTTTTCTGTCAGTCACCGGTCAATCACCGCACTAGAAAAGGTGATAAGCAGAGCGCCTGATCGATGGCGGATTCGGCCGCGATAATTAACACCACCCCTTGGCGTTACGCCCTTCATTTTTCACTCCCTTGATCACCAATCTGGTTTTCCGTTTCTCGGATTACATCTTTAAGCTCCACATGCTTTCATGAACCTCATGGGCATGTTGCTGGCCTAAACCCATGATGCCGACCCAAGGCGGAATTCGAGTAACGATGAGGATTGGCTCTTAGCGAAGTGAAGAGATGAGCAAACGCACTACTGTACTTCTAGCGCTATCAGCGTTCGTAGCCTCTGCAGCCTTTGCTTATGAGCCGGCCGACGAACTGCGCTCTGCGCCAATCACCCGGATCTACATAAGCCCCGGCGCCAGCGGAAGTATCGGCACTTCGAGCCGCTATGAGCGCTACGACAACTACGGCGGCTATCCTGTGCCCAGCGGTGGGTACACGAACGAGCGAAGCTTTCAGGGCAGCGGCTCCTCGCAAATCAGGGGAAATGTCACCCAGAGCATCGAGTACCCGGGCGTCGGGGAGTTCCAGCGCCAGCCCGGCAGCCGCACTGTAGAGGTCAATAGGCGGTAATAGCCGCTCGCTCCGAGGCTTGTTCCGATCTGCCCAGGGCTTCTTGTCACGCCGCTGTCGCACCCCCGTCACACGCTTGCCACCGCTATTCGCTGCAATCACTGCAACTCATCTGGAGGTGCGGCGATGCGACTATGCGTAATCGGAGCAGGGTATGTTGGGTTGGTGACGGCGGCCTGCTTTGCCGAAATGGGCAATCGGGTGGTCTGTGTCGAGCGCGATCCGTTCCGTGTGGCGCGCCTCTCGCGTGGCGAAGTGCCAATCTATGAGCCTGGGCTGGAGGCCATGCTCAGGCCCCATCTCGCCAGTGGCCAACTGAGTTTCGCTCAGCAGCTTGAAGAGGGCGTCAAACAGGCGGAAATCGTCTTTATCGCCGTCGGTACGCCGAGTGGAGAGGATGGCTCGGCCGATCTGTCGCATGTGCTGGCGGTAGCCGATCAGTTGGGGGCGACGCTCAAGCAGGCTTGCGTGGTGGTGAATAAATCCACGGTGCCGGTCGGTACGGCCGAGCGGGTGGCGCAACTCATCAATGCTCGTCTGGCTGGTCGCGGGCTGGCATTCAGGGTGACGGTGGCGAGTAACCCGGAGTTTCTCAAGGAGGGTTCGGCGGTCGAAGACTTTATGCGCCCTGACCGCGTGGTGTTGGGCTGTGATGACGCCGAAACCGCCGAACTGCTGCGCCGGCTCTATGCGCCATTCCTGCGCAACCACGAACGGGTACTGAGCATGGGGGTGCGGGCTGCAGAATTCAGCAAGTACGCGGCCAATGCTTTTCTGGCCACGAAAATCTCCTTTATCAATGAGATGGCCGGGCTTTGTGCACGTCTGGAGGTCGATATCGAGGAGGTGCGCCGTGGCATTGGCAGCGACAAGCGCATTGGTACGCACTTTATCTATGCCGGTTGCGGCTACGGCGGCTCGTGTTTTCCCAAGGATGTTCGCGCGCTGATCCGCAGCGCCGAGCAGGAAGGCTTCGAGCCCGCCATTCTGCGGGCCGTAGAGGCACGCAATGCCCTGCAGAAAACCGTGCTGTTCGAGTCGCTGCAGGAGCACTTTGCCGGGTATCTGCAAGGTCGGGTGGTGGCGCTCTGGGGGCTGGCTTTCAAACCGGGCACCGATGATTTGCGCGAGGCGCCCAGCCTGGTTTTGCTCGAGGCCTTGTTGGCCGCCGGGGCACGGGTGCAAGCCTGTGATCCAGTGGCTATTGCCGGCGTCGCGGCCCGCTATCCACAGGCATTGGCCAGTGGCCAGCTGTGCTTGAGTGAATCGCCGTATACCGCAGCAGAAGGGGCCGATGCGCTGGTGTTGGTGACGGAGTGGAAACAGTTCCGTCAGCCGGACTTCTTGCGGATTCGTGGCCTGATGCGCATGCCGGTGCTGCTCGATGGGCGCAATATCTACGATTCCCGGGAACTATCTGCGCTAGGTTTTCTCTATCGAGGCATTGGTCGGCCAGTGGCGGGCCATTGTAAGGCGAGTGCGGCGTGATTAGACTGCGCGGCACAAAAGTACGACCCCTCCTTCAAGGATTCACATGATCAAGAAATGCTTGTTCCCGGCTGCCGGTTACGGTACTCGCTTCCTGCCAGCGACAAAGGCCATGCCCAAGGAAATGCTGCCGGTGGTGAACAAGCCGCTGATCCAGTATGGCGTCGAAGAAGCCCTCGAGGCGGGCTTGTCGGAAATCTCTATCGTGACCGGCCGTGGCAAGCGCGCGCTGGAAGACCATTTCGACATCAGCTACGAACTCGAGCATCAGATCAAAGGCACGGATAAAGAGAAGTACCTGGTTGGTATTCGTCGTCTGATCGACGAGTGCAGCTTCTCCTACACCCGTCAGGTGGAAATGAAAGGCCTCGGACACGCGATTCTCTCCGGTCGTCCGCTGATCGGCGATGAGCCCTTTGCCGTGGTGCTGGCGGATGACTTGTGCGTCAACCTAGACGGCGATGGCGTACTGACCCAGATGGTCAAGCTGTACAACCAGTTCCGCTGCTCGATCGTGGCGATTCAGGAAGTACCGCTGGAAGACGTATCCAAGTACGGCGTGATCGCCGGCGAGATGATTCGTGACGACATCTACCGTGTGAACAGCATGGTCGAGAAGCCCAAACCCGAGGATGCTCCGTCCAACCTGGCGATTATCGGGCGCTACATCCTGACCCCGGATATCTTCAAATTGATCGAAGAAACCGAGCCAGGCAAAGGCGGTGAAATCCAGATCACCGATGCGCTGATGAAACAGGCCCAAGATGGTTGCGTGCTGGCCTATAAATTCAAAGGCAAGCGTTTCGACTGCGGCGGCGCCGAAGGCTATATCGACGCGACCAATTTCTGCTTCGAGAACTTCTACAAAACCGGCAAGGCTTACTGATCGAGCCTCTTGCTGAACTGAAAGAGCCACCTTCGGGTGGCTTTTTTGTTGTGCGGAAAGACACCTGTATCAAGGAATCGGCATCGCCTCGGAACCTGGCCCGAGTGGTTGGCCATAGCTGAACTCGACATAGTTGCCGGCCGGGTCGCGCAGGCCGCAGTAGTAGCCGACCGGGTAGGGTTCCTCGCGCGGCGCCCAGATCAAGCAGCCCGCAGCCTGGGCTTGCGCGGCGATCGCCTCGACCTGCTCGCGGCTGTCCACGGCAAAACCAAAATGGCTGTAATCGTCTTCGGCCAGCTGCCGTGCCTGGCCGCCGGGCATGATCACGAAAATAAACTCATGTTCCTTGCCGGGCTCAGCCAGCCAAACAATCCGTGAGCCTTTGCCGGCGCGCTCATGGATCACCCGCATCCCGCAGAACTCTCTGTAGAACTGCACGCAGGCCTCAAGGTCGGGGACATGCAGGGCGAGATGGGTCAGCGTGCGGCGCATGCTTTTTCCTCCTGACGTATTGTTCTCAGTCTAGGCCCAAGCGCTGCGCTGGTGGGCGATTGGGGTATGCTGGCGGCCTGATTAGGAGACTCCCGATGACGTACGACTTCGACCTTTTCGTGATTGGCGCCGGTTCCGGTGGCGTACGCGCGGCACGCTTCGCGGCGGGCTTCGGCGCGCGCGTGGCGGTGGCCGAAAGCCGTTATCTGGGCGGCACCTGCGTGAATGTGGGCTGCGTGCCGAAGAAGTTACTGGTCTACGGTGCGCATTTCGCCGACGACTTCGAGCAAGCGGCGGGTTTTGGCTGGTCTCTGGGGGAGGCGGGCTTTGACTGGGCCACGCTGATCGGCAACAAGAATCGCGAAATCCAGCGCTTGAATGGCATCTACCGCAACTTGCTGGTGAACAGCGGTGTCACCTTGCTGGAAAGCCATGCGCGCCTGCTGGATGCGCAGCATGTGGAGGTCGACGGTCAGCGCTTTAGTGCCAAACATATCCTCATCGCCACTGGTGGCTGGCCACAGATCCCCGAGATCCCTGGTCATGAGCATGCCATCAACTCCAACCAGGCGTTCTTCCTCAAAGCGCTGCCCAAGCGGGTACTGGTGGTGGGGGGTGGCTATATCGCCGTCGAGTTCGCCTCGATTTTCCATGGCCTGGGGGCTAAGACCTCGCTGTTATACCGTGGCGAATTGTTCCTCCGTGGTTTCGATGGAGCGGTGCGCAACCATCTGAAAGACGAGCTGAGCAAGCGCGGCTTGGATCTGCAGTTCAACGCCGAGATCACGCGGATCGACAAGCAAGCGGATGGCAGCCTGCAGGCCACCTTGAAGGATGGCCGGGTGCTGCACACCGACTGCGTGTTCTACGCCACCGGCCGCCGCCCCATGCTGGATAATCTGGGCCTGGAGAACACCGGCGTCGAACTGGATGAGCGTGGCTTTATCCATGTCGATGAACAGTTTCAGACCACCGAACCCTCGATTTTCGCCCTCGGCGATGTGATCGGGCGCGTCCAGTTGACGCCGGTGGCGTTGGCCGAGGGCATGGCCGTGGCGCGTCGCTTGTTCAAGCCGGAAGAGTACCGCCCTGTGGATTACGCGCACATTCCGACGGCGGTGTTCAGCTTGCCGAATATCGGCACCGTAGGTCTGAGTGAAGAGCAGGCGCGTGCGGCCGGGCATGAAGTCAAGGTGTTCGAGAGCCGTTTCCGGCCGCTGAAACTGACCCTCACCGAGTGCCAGGAGCGCACCTTGATGAAGCTGGTGGTGGATGCCAAGACCGATCGCGTATTGGGCTGCCACATGGTCGGTCCGGAAGCGGGGGAGATCGTTCAGGGCCTGGCCGTTGCGCTCAAGGCCGGAGCCACCAAGCAGGTGTTCGACGAGACCCTCGGGGTTCACCCAACGGCCGCCGAAGAGTTCGTGACCATGCGCAGCCCCGTTGCATCCTGAGGATTCCATGGAACTTCTGTTCTTCCTGAGCGACCTGTTCGGGGTCGCGGTGTTTGCCGTTACCGGTGCCTTGATGGCCGGACGCAAGTCCATGGATTTGTTCGGGGTATTGGTGATCGCCATCGTCACCGCGCTGGGTGGCGGCACCTTGCGCGATGTGATTCTGGACAATCACCCGGTCAGCTGGATTCGCGATGACACTTATATCCTGGTGGCCTCGCTGGCCGCGGTCGGTACGGTGATCTGGGTACGCCTGACCCAACCCATTCACGAGAAAGGCCTGTTGATCGCGGATGCCTTCGGTCTCGCGGTGTTCACCGTGTATGGCACCGAGGTGGCGCTACGGCATGACGTGCCGATGAGCACGGCGGTGATCATGGGCGTGATGACGGGCGTCGCCGGTGGGGTGATGCGCGATGTGATCTGCAACGAGATCCCACTGATTTTCAAGAAAGAAGTCTACGCCACCGCCTGTATCGCCGGCTCGCTGGTGTTTATCGGGTTGCTCCAGTTGGCCGCGCCGCATTGGGTCGCGACGGGTATCGCCATGTTGGTGGTGCTGCTGACACGACTGGCGGCGATTCACTGGCACTTGGCCCTGCCACGCTTCCATCTGCTGGATAGGGACTGAGGACGCTCTAGACCCTAGGCTGGGTAGAACAACGTGAAACCCAGCGCACCCACAATGCTGAGTTGACGCGGGGCTTCGGCTGAAGCCTCTAGCCAGCCTTCAGATACCGCGATAGGTAAACGGGCGGGGCTTAGTGATTGGCGTGTTCGTCTGCTGCTTGCGCTTCGATAGCCACTTCGACCTCAACCTTGCCGGCCTTCTCGAACTGCAATGTCAGCGGGAAACGCTCACCGGCTACCAGCGGTTGCTTCAGGCCGAACAACATCAAGTGAGTGCCGCCCGGAGCGAATTTAACCGCGCCGCCGGCGGGGATGCCGACCGAGTCCAGGTGCTGCATCTTCATCACTTCACCCAACTGAACAATGGTGTGCAGCTCGGCCTTGGCCGCCCGCGGTGTGGCTGCGCCAAGCAAGCGATCTTGCGTCTGGGCATTGTTATGGATGACGAAATACGCGGCCCCCGTCGGCGCATTCGGCGGCAGCGCGCGGGACCACGGATGAGCAATATGCAACTCGCCAGCGGTGTATTCGTGAGCGAAAGACGCGCTGCAAACCAGTGCCAGCAATGTCGAAGTCAGCATCCGCACCAGCATCTTGGTTGTCTCCCTGCGGTCAGTAATCAAGGTCGCGGCAAACCATAACATGGGCTCAGTGGTTTACCGATGCGGCGGGGGGAGGCCCCACTCAAGCGCCGGGACGCCCTGCGGCGGAAACAAAGGAGCAGCCAACAGCTATCTGTCCCCGAGCATTCGGATGCTGTCGACTCCGAGGCGTCACCCGCCCGATAGCGCGGCGACCAGGACCACCTCCGCCCCGGCTGGCAGCGGCGCGCTCAGCGCCCGCTCGATCTCGCCGTTGACGAACAGCTTGAAGTGCGGGCGCAGCGCGCCCTGTTCATCGACGACGCGAAAGCGCAGGCCGGGGTAGCGCGCGTCCAGTTCGACGAACAGCGCGGCCAGGGTCGGCGGGTCCGCCAGGCTCAGCTCGGCGACCCCGCCGGTATAGCTCTGCACGTGGGTGGGTAGGTGCACCTGCATCAGCAGGCCTCCAGCGCATAAATTTCCGGCAGGTGGCGCACCAGGCAGGTCCAGGACTCGCCCTCGTCCGCGCTGCCCCAGACCTCACCGCTGCTGGTGCCGAAGTAGACGCCGGCCGAGTCGCAGCCATCCACGCTGAGGGCCTGGCGCTTGACGGTGAACCAGGCCTGCTCGGCGGGCAGGCCCTGGTCCAGCCGCGCCCAGGATGCGCCGCCGTCGCGCGAGCGATAGAGCGCCGGCCGCCCCTGCGGCGACACCCGCGGCCAGACCTCGCTGCCGTCCATGGGGAACAGCCATAGGGTGTCCGGGTCGCGCGGGTGCAGGCCGACCGGGAAGCCGATGTCGTAGCGCAGCCCGTCCGGCGTCGGCAGGTTGGCGCCTATGTCGCGCCAGGTCTCGTCCGGCCGGTCGAGGCGGAACACCCCGCAGTGGTTCTGCTGGTACAGCCGATCCGGGGCGGTGGGGTGCAGCCGCACGCAGTGCGGATCGTGGCCGTATTCGTGGTAGCCGCCGGGCGGCGGCGCGGGCAGGAAGTCGGCGCGCACGCCACGGTTGAGCGGGCGCCAGGATTCGCCGCGGTCGCTGGACTCGAAGGTGCCGCCGGCGGACAGGCTGACGTAGAGATGCCCGGCGTCGCGCGGGTCGATCAGGATGGAGTGCAGCTTGGCGCCGCCCGGCGGCCCCTCGTTCGGATCGCCGGCCCAGGCGCGGTAGCTCGGGTGCTGGTTGAAGCCATCCACCCCCGCCCAGTTACGCCCGCCGTCGGTGCTGCGGAACAGGCCCTGCGGGGTACTACCGGCGTACCAGACGTCGGGCTCCGAGGGGTGGCCGGGGGTGAGCCAGAACACATGGTCGAGCACCCGGCCGTTCGGCTCGGTGGGGAAGGCTGGCGGCGTCTGCGCCTCCTGCCAGTTGGCGCCGCCGTCGGTCGAGCGGAACACGGTCGGCCCGAGGTGGCCGGTGCGGGCCGCGGCCAGCACCAGGTTGCGCTCGCGCGGGTCGCTGAGCGCGTGATGGATGATGTGACCGAGGAAATGCGGCCCGGACAAGTCCCAATGCCGCCGCTGCGCGGTGCTGGACAGTCGCCACAGGCCTTTGCGGGTCGCAATCCAGAGCTGGATAGAGGGGGGCATGGCATCTCCTCGGCGTGGACACACCTGCGCAGTGTAGGCCACCGGCGCTGGGGCCTTACGACTACCCGATAAGCGTCGAACCCCAGCACTGACTCAGGTGGTGAGCCAGAGCGATAAGGGGCGAATTAACCGTGGTCCCCGATTCAGTGCGGGATTGGCCTTGCTCTCGAATAACGAGCAATAACGTCATGGCCAGCGAACTTAGCATGAGAAGCCGCATGAGAAGCCGCGCTGCGCAGACAAAGCCAGCTGGGCAAGATTCACCATGTCCCGTCAGGCAACAATGATTGACTCTTCGTTGATGATCGCGCGCAGCCATTCGCTGAACATCGTGCTGTCCACTTGCTGCGGCAAGCGGCGCACGTCATCCCTCTCAAGGAGCCGCCTATGTTCCCTGGCGCAGATTCAACCACGCTGGCCCGATCGCTGTCGGCTGATAGCGAGCATCCGCAGGGCCATCTATCCCGTTCGGCGCTGGCTCTGCTGAACCTGAAACCTCTGCCTTATCCGATCGAACGCTGTGTAACCGCTGCTGGCAAAGACTGACTTGAGCAGATCCTCAAAGCGCTTAATAAGGAGAGAACGATGTTCTTGGAAGGTTACGGCCCGCTGATTCTGAGCGGTACTTGGGCGACGATCGAGCTGGCTGTGCTGTCGCTGCTGCTGTCGCTGCTGATCGGGCTGCTGGGGGCCAGTTTGAAACTATCCAGCAACCGTCTGCTGCGTGGACTCGCCACCGGCTACACCACGCTGATTCGCAGCATCCCCGACTTAGTGATCATGTTGCTGCTGTTCTACAACATCCAAATTTTCCTCAACCACATCACCGAATGGCTGGAAGTCGAGCAGATCGTCATCAACCCGTTCCTGGCCGGGGTGGTGACCTTGAGCTTTATCTACGGAGCTTATTTCACCGAAACCTTCCGCGGCGCGTTTCAATCGGTGCCGCGCGGCCTGATCGAGGCGGCGGTGGCTTATGGCATGTCCCCTTGGCGGGTATTCAAGCGCGTATTGTTTCCGCAAATGATGCGTTTTGCCTTGCCCGGCATCGGCAATAACTGGCAAGTGCTGATCAAAGCGACCGCGCTGGTGTCGATTATCGGCCTGTCCGATATCGTCAAAGCCACCCAGGACGCCGGTAAAAGCAGCATGCAGCTGTTTTATTTCACCCTCGTCGGCGCCTTTATTTACCTGGCGATCACCACGATTTCCAGCATCGTATTGACTTGGCTTGAGCACCGCTATTCGGTGGGCGTCAGAAGGGCTGAACTATGATCGAGATCATTCAGGACTATTGGCAGGCCTATTTGTGGAGCGACGGCTATCGTTTATCCGGCGTGGCGATGACGCTATGGCTGCTGATTCTTTCGATCGCCTTCGGCTTTTTGCTGGCGGTGCCTTTGGCGATTGCGCGGGTTTCCAAGAACCCGCTCATTCGCGGCCCGGTATGGTTTTACACCTACGTATTCCGCGGCACGCCGCTGTATATCCAATTGCTGCTGTTTTACAGCGGCGTGTATAGCCTGGAAGTGGTGCGCGGGAATCAAATGCTGGACGCGTTTTTCCGCGAAGGCTTCAACTGCACCGTGCTGGCGTTTGCGTTGAACACCTGTGCCTACACCACCGAGATCTTCGCCGGGGCGATCAAGTCGATTTCCTACGGCGAGGTGGAGGCGGCACGCGCCTACGGCATGTCCCGCTTCATGCTGTACCGCCGCATCATAGTGCCATCCGCGCTGCGCCGCGCGCTGCCGTTCTACAGCAACGAAGCGATTCTGATGCTGCACGCCACCACGATCGCGTTTACCGCCACCGTACCGGACATTCTGAAAGTGGCGCGCGACGTAAATTCGGCGACTTATGCCTCGTTCGAAGCATTCGGCATCGCTGCCCTGCTGTACGCGTGCATTGCTTTTGTGCTGGTTTGGTTGTTCCGCCGCTTCGAGATCCATTGGCTGGCCTTTATGAAACCCCAAGGCCACTAACAGGCCGTTGAAAAATGTAGGCGAGGCAGCCGAGACAAGGCGAAAACGGCCGAAAAAGCGCAGTTTACGTGTTGTAAATGAGCATTTTGAGGCCGTTTTTAACGCCGTATCGGCAACGTAGGTAGTTTTTCAACGGCCTGCTAATCCGCCTGGCTGCACTGGAGAAATCACAATGTATAAATTGACGGTTGACGACCTGTACAAAAAATATGGCGATCACGAAGTGCTCAAGGGCGTGTCGCTCAAGGCCAAGGCGGGTGATGTGATCAGCATCATCGGCTCTTCCGGTTCCGGCAAAAGCACCTTTCTGCGCTGCATCAACTTCCTCGAGCAGCCGTGCGCCGGGTCTATCACGGTGACCGGCGAAGCGATCCAGACCAAGCGCGACAAGCACGGCGCGCTCAAGGCGGCCAACCAGAAGCAGCTGCAAGCCATGCGCAGCAAGCTGGCCATGGTGTTCCAGCATTTCAACCTGTGGGGCCACATGACGGTGTTGGAAAACATCATCGAGGCGCCGATCAATGTGCTGGGCATTAGCCGCGCAGAAGCGCTTGAGCGCGCCCGTAAGTACCTGGCCAAAGTGGGCCTGGCGTCGGCGGTAGAAGACCAGTATCCGGTGCACTTGTCCGGCGGCCAGCAGCAGCGCGTGGCGATTGCCCGCGCGCTGGCGATGGAGCCGGAGGTGATGCTGTTCGATGAACCGACCTCGGCGCTGGACCCGGAGTTGGTGGGCGAAGTGCTGAAGGTGATGCAAGCGCTAGCTGAAGAAGGTCGCACCATGGTGGTGGTGACGCACGAGATGGGGTTTGCCCGCCACGTGTCCAACCATGTGGTGTTCCTGCATCAAGGCAAGATCGAGGAGCAGGGCCACCCGTCCGAGGTGCTGAACCAGCCGAAGAGCGAACGTCTACAGCAGTTCCTCAGCGGTAGGCTGAAATAACCTCCTAGTGTGCCGTCTCTAGATAAAGGTTCTGCACGGATTAGCGTGAACCAAGGCAGTGGTTGGCAGGCAAGCGCAGCAACCTCGTAGGCTGGGTTAGCGGCGTATGCCAGCAAGGTACAGGCGATACATTTTCCGAACGCCGCGTAACCCAGCACGGCGTCGGTACTCGCGCTGCCAATGCTGGGTTACGCCGCGCCAGATCCGGCTGCTTGAGCGGACCACCGCGCACGCGCCTAACCAGCCTACGGAACTGATCGTTATTGCTGCGACAGCACACTAGCTGTGCCAGCGGTTCCTGAGGTAATTGCAGGATTGGCCTCGCTCTCGAATAACCCGGCATAACCTCATGGGCCGCGAACTCGGCAGGAGAAGCCGCGCTGCGCAGACAAAGCCAGTTGGGCGAGCCTCACCATGTCCCGTCAGGCAACAGTGATTGACTCTTCGTTGATGATCGCGCGCGGCAATTCGCTGAACATCGCGCTGTCCACTTGCTGCGGCAAGCGGCGCACGTCATCCCACTCGAGGAGCCGCCTATGTTCCCTGTTGCCGATTTAATCACGCTTGCCCGGTCGCTGCCGGCTGATACCGACCACTCGCTGGGCCATCTATCCCGTTCGTCATTGGTGCTGCTGAACCTGAAACCTCAGCCTTATCCGGTCGAACTTCACCAAGAGACCGAGCGCATCTTGGTGCTGCAGGGTGAGGCGGGCGTCGAGTTTGAGCAGGGTGCAGTACGCCTGGCCAGCGGGGCGCTGTTGGTCCTCCCGCCCGGACAGCGGCATACCTTTTCCGCGGATTCGGATGCGGTGGTGCTGGCGATCTTTGGCGAGCCGGATGAAGCGGCAGCTCCAAACCCTCCCTGCTGAGCGGGGATTGCCGCGCTGCGGTGGCGAGGAAGCTGCCTTTGCAACTCCAATAACCTCAACCAACCATAAAAAGAGGCTTTAACTCATGAAAAAGGTATTTGCAGCGATGTCGCTGGCGCTGATGGCGGTATCCATCGGAGTGTCGGCCAAGGAGTTGAAGGAAATTCGTTTCGGCGTCTCGCCGGATTCCCCCCCGTTCGAACTGAAAATGGCCGATGGCAAGCTGGTCGGTTTCGATATCGACCTGGGCAACGCCATTTGCGAAAAGCTCAAGGCTGAATGCGTGTGGGTGGAGAATGACTTCGACGGCATGATCCCGGCGCTCAAGGCTAAGAAGTTCGACGGCGTGCTCTCTTCCATGAGCGTAACTGAGAAGCGCCAAAAGCAGATCGCCTTCTCCGACAAACTGTTCAACGCCCCGGTGCGCATGGTGGCCAAAAAAGGCTCCACGCTGCTGCCGAGCGCTGAATCGCTCAAGGGCAAGCGCATCGGCGTGCAGCAAGGCACTACGCAAGAAACCTACGCCAAAACCTACTGGGAGCCGCAAGGCGTGACGGTGGTGCCGTACCAGAACCAGGATTTGAACTTGGCGGACTTGCTGTCCGGTCGTGTGGACGCCACGCTGCAAGACGCGGTGCAAGCCGACATTGGCTTCCTGAAAACCCCGCGTGGCCGTGACTTCGCGTTTGCCGGCCCGACCCTGAACGACCCAGAAACCCTGGGTAACGGTACCGCCATTGGCCTGCGCAAGGACGATGTCGAGTTGCGTCAGCTGATCAACCAGGCGCTCGCCGACATTCATAAGGACGGCACCTACCAGCGTCTTGAGCAGAAGTATTTCTCGTTCAGCATCTACGAGTAAGCCGTTGCGGGTGGCCTGCCCTTTGCGGGCGGGCCATAGCATAAGTTGCTTTGCTCCGCGGGCCAGCTTTCCCCCGGCTCCAGAAAATGTCTGCCCCAGCCGGCATTCTTGCGTGGACCTAGTGCAGATCTGCTTCGAACACGGGTGAAGTGTTGAATCAAGCGCAAGCATCGATGCCCACGAGGGCAGGTTGCCGGAAGGCGGCTTGGGGATAGTGGTTGTCGATCGCGGTTAAGCAAAGGAAGTGACATGGCCTGGGTGATTTTGCTGTTTGCGGGTGTGCTGGAGGCGGTCTGGGCGATCGGGCTCAAGCGTAGTAATGGTTTCAGCGAGTGGGGGCCATCGCTTTACACCGTGCTGGCCATGGCTGCCAGTGTCTGGCTGCTGGGGGTGGCAATGCGCGAAATCCCGATCGGCATTGCCTACGCCATCTGGACGGCAATCGGCACCTTGCTGGTGTTTATCTTTGGTGCGCTTTGCGCAGGGCAATCCATCAGCCTGATGCAGGCGCTGTGTGTGCTTGGGCTGGTTGCCTGCTGCCTGGGCTTGAAATTCGCTTGATACGCCGTTGCTGCGTTTGCCTGGGAGTCATGCATGAAGGACAGAGCCGTTCCTGAGAGTTATATCGGCGTATGGCGGCGAACCTTGCTGCAAACCGCCACCGGTGAGAGCGATACCAGCACCCGGGTGTTCTGGCTGCAGTCGCGGCGCTTGCATGCCGATCTGCGCATCCGCTTGGACCGGCCGGTTTTGCCGGCTGGCTTGGGATTGGACGGCATCACGCCCGAGCAAGCGCTGGCGCTGGCCCGCCAGGGCGGGTTCGCGGGCACCACCCGGGTGGATGGCGATCTGTGCTGCTGGCAGCGTGAAATCGACTATCGCCCGCCGGCATTGGCGCCGGACATCGGCGCCATCCGTTTTGCCTCGGCAGATACGCTGCTCGAGGATTGCGTGCACGGCCGCTACCATGAGCGCTGGCAGCGGCTGCCCGATTCGCTGGGGGCTAGCCAGGGCTTTCGCCTGGAAGAAGTGGGCGCGTCCGGCGCAGCGCCGCGGATCGCTTATCTGCTGGTGTGCGGGGTTTATTTTGCGTTTGTGCGCAGCCGGGGGGCAGCCTTGCCGGCTGGCGCGAACCTGGTGTCCCTGGTCGAGGCCGCGCAGCAGGCGCAAGAGCGGGTGGCGCTGCTGGACTGCGAGCTGTCGTTCGGGCGGCGCGATGGCGAGGCGCTGAACTGGCAAATCGAGCTGTCGACCCTGCCGATGCGCGAGGGCGCCAGGCTGTTTGCCGAGCCGCCGGCGCTCCTCGGCGGGGCTCCGCGCTGGCAGGCTAACGATCGGCTATGGATCACCAGCCTCAACGGCCCGGTGCTGTGGCAAATCACCGATGCCGATTGATAGGCAGCCCGCCTAATCCGGGGCGGATTCGGTGGTCTGAGCCGCGGACTTCATCGCCTCGACCACATAGTTGAGCCAACCGCTGGCGCTGCTCGGGCGATAAACCAGCATCACCTGCTGGGTACAGGAGAAGGGGTTGTCGGTCAGGTCGAGCCGCAACAGCTGCAGTTCGGCCAGCGCATAGTCCGGCAGGTAGGCCAGCGCCAAACCGGCGCGCACCAGGCCATCGACCAGCAGCAGGTCATCGCTGCGGTAGCGGATGATGCGCGGTTGCCGATCGTCGCGCCAGCCGTCGGTGGCCGGCCCTCCCTGCAGCCCGCGAAACGGCGGCTGGGTCGGCACCACGAAGGGGTATTGCAGGACCTCGACCACCGTGGCACGCGGGCCGCTGGCGGGGGCTGCGACGGCGAGCGGGTGGCCGGCGCCGATGGCCACCTCAAAGCGGGTCAGGCCGATCTTCAGTGCGCTATGCCGCGGGTCGAGCGCGCCCAGGGCCGCCGTGGTCACCAGGGCCAGATCCGCCTCGCCGCGCCCCAAGGCGCTGAGCGCCTCGTCTTCCTTCTCGTTGCCGAAAGCCACTTGAGCGCCGGGAAAGCGTTCGCCGATCAAGCTGGCTATCCGCCGCCCCCAATTCAACTGCAACAGCGCCGGCCCGGCGATCCGGCAGTGGAAACTGCCGCGAGTCCCCAGAAACTCGCTGCGCATCTGGTCGGCACTGGCCATCAGCGCCGCGGCCCGGTCGAGCAAGCGCGCGCCGTCGGCATTCAAGCGCAGATTGCGCCCCTGGCGGTCGAACAGCGTGGTCTGCAGGGCTTGTTCCAGCCGCTTCAGCC
Organism: Pseudomonas sp. 2FE; assembly: GCF_005503735.1. Classification (NCBI taxonomy): domain Bacteria; kingdom Pseudomonadati; phylum Pseudomonadota; class Gammaproteobacteria; order Pseudomonadales; family Pseudomonadaceae; genus Pseudomonas; species Pseudomonas sp. 2FE. The sequence continues at coordinate 94,252 of NZ_SCMO01000007.1, forward strand.
CCTTGGATAGGGCGCTCGGGCTCAGGTGCAGTTCCCAAGCGGCATCGGCCAGGTTTTGGTGGCGCGCCAGGGCCAGGAATTGGCGCAGGGTGGCCAGGTCGAATGTTTCCATTTGCTCAATAGAAGTTGAATATTCGTGGATAAAAAAGCAAGTTTTATGGCGGACAATAGCTGACGTTTTCTGCCTCGGCAAGGAGGGGCGATGCTCGGCCTGACGCGCCCACTCCACCTTGTCTCAGCCTACGTTAAGGAGTTGGCTATGCACGCTTTGGGTTCGGTACTGGCTATGCGGGGAGACGCCGCATGAAGACAATCGCCTGCATTCAACATCTGGCCGAAGAAGGCCCCGGTGCCCTGGCCGATTGGGCCCTGCAGCGTGATGTTGCCATCGAAGTGTTTCGCGCCGACCTGGGGCAGTTACCGACCCATGGCGGCTACGCTGCCTATGTGCTGCTGGGCGGGCCGTTCGATGCGGTAGGGGCGGCTTGCCCGCCTTGGCTGGAACAGGAGAAGGCCTGGCTGGGCGGCGTGCTGCGCCAGGCTAAGCCGGTGCTCGGCATCTGCCTGGGCGGGCAACTGCTCGCCGATCGGCTGGGGGCGCGGGTTGCCCCCATCGACCAGCCAGAGGGCGGATGGTGCAAGGTGGAACTGATTGGCGATGCTGGGCCTAGCCTAGAGGTGCTGCAATGGCACGAATGGGGCTTTGCCCTGCCGGCCGGGGCCAGGCATCTAGCCCGTGGCGCGGACTGGGCGAACCAGGGCTACGCGGTCGGCGAGGCGCTGATCGGGCTGCAGTTTCACCCCGAATGGACGCCGCAGATCGTGAGTGCGCTCAACCGCCGCTTCGCTGCCGAGTCGCCGCTGCCCATGCCTTCGGCTGCGGACGAAGCCCGTTACGCCCGCGTGCATGGCTGGTTCTTCGAGTTGCTCGAGCGCTGGGCGGGGTCATGGTCGAAGTGACAGCTGCTGCCAGCGCGGCGCTGCAGCTATTCTATGAATGCCGGCAGCGCACGACTTCCCCTCGCCGGGGCTTGGTTGCGCCAATCAGACTGGGCACAACATAGCCCCCCAAAATTGCGCGGAATTGCGCCCAGTCCTCGGCCGATTTCGGCCGATTATTGGCAAAGACCGACTCATTCTTGCCTATGGGTTCGGCCTGCCTGGAGATGACATGACGGTATTCCTCAACGGCGCCTTCGTGGCGCCGGAAGATGCGAAGATTTCGGTGTTCGACCGCGGCTTCATTTTTGGCGATGGCGTGTACGAGCTGATTCCGGTGTACGCCGGCAAACCGTTCCGCCTGGATCAACATCTGCAGCGCATGGAAAACGGGTTGGCCGAAATCCGCATCGGCAACCCCTACCCGCGCGACGAATGGAGGCGCCTGATCGGCCAGTTGCTGGAGCGGCACCAGGGTCAGCAGCTGTCGCTCTATGTTCAGGTCACCCGTGGCGTGGCGCCGCGCGACCATGTGTTTCCAGTGCCGGCGCCGACCCCCACCGTGCTGATGACGGTCAGCCCGCTGCCGCAACCCTCCAAGGCCGCGTGCGAACAGGGTATCAAGGCGGTCACCCAGGCCGACTACCGCTGGGGGCGCTGCGACATCAAGTCGATCAGCCTGCTGGCCAACGTGCTGCTGCGCCAGCACGCCGCGGACGTGGGAGCGGCCGAAACCATCCTGATCCGCGACGGCCTGCTGACCGAAGGCTCCACCAGCACGGTGTTCATCGTCAAACACGGCGTGATCGCCGTGCCGCCGCTGTCGCACATGATGCTGCCCGGCATCACCTACGACGTGCTGCTGGAGCTCGCCCAGCGCCACGGCGCGCCTGTTGCGGTGCGCCCGATCAGCGAGGCCGAACTGCACGCCGCCGACGAAATCTGGATCGCCAGCTCCAGCAAGGAAGTGCTGGCGGTGGTGGAGTTGGACGGAAAACCGGTTGGAGACGGCCGGGTTGGGCCGGTTCAGCGTGAAATGTTCGCTTGGTATCAAGCGTTCAAGAACGATTTGATTGCTTCATGAGTGAAGAACGCACCACCCGGCTAGGGAAGGTCTGAACAAGTCCCTCCCGTCCAGATAAATTGATCGCACCCAAAATGACCAGAATGCCCCCATGGGGAAAGGGGTTGCTCGAGGTTTGTTTGGATCAGATAAATCACTACGCCCCCTTTTGCGCGGCAGGGGAAAGCCCGCTCGGGAGAGGAGGTGGTTGGCCCGTCGATTGGCGCGCGCTCCCGGCACGGCGCGGGCGATTAGTGGCCGACGCTCGGCGCGGGCAGGCCCGGGGTCGCGAGGATGCGGTAAGTACAGCGGCGGTCGCCGGCGAGGAAGTGCTCGACGCGCTCGACCGTGACGCCGTCACCGAGCAGCTCACGGAACAACGTCAACTCGCCGCCGCAAAGCTGGGTGCAGAAGTGCGCGGCCTGGGCGATCGCGCAGTGGTTCTCCACCAGTTCGATAGTGCCATCCTGGGCCGGGCGGCACTCGGCCATGAAGCCTTCCGCGCAGCGGATTCTCGCCAGGGCGGCCACGCGCTGGTCGAGCGGCAGGTCCTGGCGGGGCATCTGCGTGCGATAGGCGGCCACCTGTTTGCGTGTCCAGCCGTCGGTCAGGCGTTCCAGGCCCTCTTCGCCGAAGGTGCTTTGCACCACCTGCAGCATGTCGACCGCCAGCCCCGCGTGGTGATCCGGAAAGCGCGTATAGGCCTTGGGCGTCAGCCGCCAGATGCGGGCGGGGCGGCCAATCTTGCGCTGCTCGTCGGTGAAGTCGACCAACCCCTCGCCGTAGAGGACGGAAAGGTGCTGGCGCACGGCCATGGCCGTCACCCCCAACTGCTCCGCTACCCGCGCCGTGGCCTGGGGCCCGTCCCGCTTGAGCAGGAAGAGGACACGCTCCCGACCGGAACCCGGAGCCGCGGAACTCTTGCTGGTAATGCGCATGGTGGTTCCCTTTCCATACTTTGGAAAGTTCATTATTGACAATCGAGAGACGACCGTCTAGCTGTTGAATTTAGCGGCGTGGCGTCCTGCTACGAGCGGCGGTCGCACCCTGGAGGGGCGCCATGAGTGAATTCGTCAAGGTCGCCCGCGTCGGCGACATCCAACCGGGCAGCGGCAAGACCCTGAACCTGAGAGGAACACCCGTCGCACTGTTTAATGTGGACGGCCAGTACTTCGCCATCCACAACAGCTGCCCGCACGAGGACGGCCCGCTGGGCGAAGGAACGCTCTGCGGCTGCGTGGTGACCTGCCCCGTGCACGCCTACGAGTTCGACGTGACCAGCGGCGAATGCCTCACGGAATCGGCCTATCGAGTCGAGCGGTTCGAGGTTCGGGTGGACGGCGACGACATCCTGCTGCGGCAATCGGCGGATGCTTGATGCGCGGCGGACGAACTCGCGCCGCAACCGCCAAAAGGTAACTGCGCGACCGACCCAACCCATTGAATTTACAGGCTATCCATACTTTATAAAGAACCTGCTTGCTAAATATGCGGATGGAGTATAGTTAAAACGATCGAACCGTCCTGCCAGAAGCAGGAGGAGTAAGCGATGAGCACTGACAATGCCAAGATCCGCGAACTCAGCAGTCGCGCGTACAAGTACGGCTTCGTCTCCGACCTGGAGAGCGATGCCGCCCCGCGCGGGCTCAACGAAGACATCATCCGCCTGATCTCGGCGAAGAAGAACGAGCCGCAGTGGCTGCTCGACTGGCGTCTGAAGGCGTACCGCCACTGGCTGACGATGCGCGAGCCGACTTGGCAGAACGTCCACTACGCGCCCATCGACTACCAGGACATCATCTATTACTCGGCGCCTAAGCCGAAAACGCCGGGGCCCGGGAGCCTCGACGAGGTCGACCCCGAGCTGCGCGCGATGTTTGGCAAGCTCGGCATCTCGCTCGCCGAGCAGGAGCGCCTGACCGGCGTCGCGGTGGACGCGGTGGTCGACTCGGTCTCGGTGGCGACCACCTTCAAGCACAAGCTCGCCGAGGTCGGCGTGATCTTCTGCTCCTTCTCGGAGGCCGTGCAGAACCATCCGGAGCTGGTGCGCCAGTACCTCGGTTCGGTCGTCCCCTACAGTGACAACTTCTTCGCCACGCTGAACTCGGCGGTGTTTTCCGACGGCTCCTTCTGCTATGTGCCCAAGGGCGTGCGCTGCCCGATGGAGCTGTCGACCTACTTCCGCATCAACGCCGCGGATACCGGCCAGTTCGAGCGCACCCTGATAGTCGCCGAGGAGGGCGCCTACGTCAGCTATCTCGAGGGCTGCACCGCGCCGATGCGCGACAAGAACCAGCTCCACGCGGCGGTGGTCGAGCTGGTCGCGCTGGATAACGCGCAGATCAAGTACGCCACCGTGCAGAACTGGTACCCGGGCGACGCCGAAGGGCGCGGCGGCATCTTCAACTTCGTCACCAAGCGCGGCAAGTGCGCAGGCAGAAGCTCGAAGATCTCCTGGACCCAGGTCGAGACCGGCTCCGCCATCACCTGGAAGTACCCGGGGGTGATTCTCCAGGGCGACTATTCGGTCGGCGAGTTCTACTCGGTCGCCCTGACGACCAACCACCAGCAGGCGGACACCGGCACCAAGATGATCCACATCGGCCGCCACACGCGCAGCACCATCCTCTCGAAGGGGATCTCCGCCGGCCATGGGCAGAACACCTACCGCGGCCTGGTCAAGATACTCAAGGCGGCGACCGGCGCCCGCAACCATACGCAGTGCGACTCCCTGCTGCTGGGCAGCCAGTGTGGCGCGCACACCTTCCCCTATGTCGAGGTGAAGAACCCGAGCGCCCAGGTCGAGCACGAAGCCTCCACCTCGAAGATCAGCGATGAGCAGCTGTTCTACTGCCGGCAGCGCGGCATCCGCGCGGAAGACGCGGTGCCGATGATAGTTAACGGCTTCTGCCGCGAGGTGTTCAAGGAGCTGCCGATGGAGTTCGCGGTGGAAGCCCAGAAACTCCTGGGCGTGAGCCTGGAGGGCTGCGTGGGCTGAGGCCCGAGGTGGAGCATGCTCGAGATCAAGAATCTGCACGCCAGCGTCGAGGGCCGCGAAATTCTGCGGGGCATCACGTTGCGGGTAAACGCCGGTGAGGTGCACGCGATCATGGGGCCGAACGGCTCCGGCAAAAGCACGCTGGCCCAGGTTCTGGCGGGCCACGAGATTTATGAGGTCAGCGGCGAGGTGCTCTACGAGGGCCAGGATCTGCTCAGCATGCCGGCGGAAGCGCGCGCGGTCGCCGGCGTCTTCCTCGCGTTCCAGTACCCCGTGGAGATTCCCGGCATCGGCAACCTCTACTTCCTGCGCACGGCACTCAACGCCGTGCGCAAACAGCGTGGGCTCGAGGAGCTCGACGCGCTGGACTTCCTTGCGCTCGCCAAGGAACGCATGGCGCTGGTGGAGATGGACCAGAGCTTCATGAGCCGCGCCGTCAACGTGGACTTCTCCGGCGGCGAGAAGAAGCGCAACGAGATCTTCCAGATGGCGATCCTGGAACCCAAGCTCGCCATCCTGGATGAGACCGACTCGGGCCTCGACATCGACGCGCTGCGGATAGTCGCGGCCGGCGTCAACGCCCTGCGGCGCCAGGATCGCGCACTGCTGGTCATCACCCACTACCAGCGGCTGCTCGACTACATAGTTCCCGATCATGTCCACGTCATGGCCAACGGCCGGATCGTGCAGTCTGGCGACAAGGCGCTGGCCGTCGAGCTCGAGAAGCACGGCTATGCCAGCTACGAGCAAGACTCGACAGCACCCGGAGCCGGGCCATGAACACCGAGCCGAGCACCGCGAGCGCGGCATTCCTCGCCCGGCTCGAGCCTAGGGCTGACGCCCGGCAGCCCGCCTGGCTGTGGGAGCTGCGCCGCGCGGCGTTCCAGTGGGTAGCCGAACACGGCTTTCCCACGGCCAAGGACGAGGCCTGGAAGTACACGCGAGTCGCGCCCATCCTGGCGATTCCTTTCCAGCCGGCCGAGCCGGGCACGAGCCGGCGGCTGTCGGCCGCGAGCGTCGAGCGGCTCGCCGGCGACTACGGCGGCTCGCGGCTGGTCTTCGTCAACGGCTATTTCGTCGCGGAGCTTTCGGTGCTCAAGCAGTTGCCCCAAGGCACCCGGGTGAGCAACCTGGCCGCGCTGCTCCATGCCGACAGCGGGGCCGACAACGGGGCGCTCGAAACCCTGTTCGCGTGGTCGTTCCGTGCCCAGCCGCAGGCCTTCAGCGCGCTGAATGCGGCCCTCGCCGAGGACGGGGCGCTGGTGCGGATTCCCGCCCATACCACGGTCGAGGCGCCTATCCACCTGGTGTTCCTCTCGGACGCGGGCGCCACGCCGCTGGTGTCGCATCCGCGTGCCTTGGTACGGATGGGGGCCGGCAGCCGCGCGACCCTAGTGGAAAGCCACGTGGGCAGCGGGGGCGAGCTCTACCTCAGCAATGCCGTCAGCGAGGTCGTACTCGAGGCTGGCGCGGTGCTCGAGCATTACAAGGTGCAGAACGAGAGCACGACGGCCTTCCATGTCGCGCTCCTCCGCGTGCGCCAAGCCCAGGGCAGCCGTTTTACCGCGCACTCCTCGGCGCTCGGCGCGGCGCTGGCGCGGCAGGAGGTGCGGGTGGTGCTCGAGGGCCCCGGCGCGGAGGTCGCATTGAACGGCCTGTACCTGCCGCGGGGCGAGCAGCACCTGGACAACCAGACCTGCATCGAGCACCTGGCGCCGCGTTGCACCAGTCGCGAACTCTACAAGGGCGTGGTCGACGGGCGCGGGCACGGGGTCTTCGACGGCCGGATCATCGTGCGCCCGGGCGCGATGAAGACGGATGCCTGCCAGACCATCAAGACGCTGCTGTTGTCGGAATCGGCCCAGGCCAACACCCAGCCGCGGCTGGAGATCTTCGCCGATGACGTCAAGTGCGCCCACGGCGCCGCCGTCGGCCAACTGGATGAGCAGGCGATCTTCTACCTGCGCTCGCGGGGGATTCCCCAGGCGGCGGCGCGGTCTCTGCTGACCTACGCGTTCGTCAGCGAGATGCTGGAGCTCATCCGCCTGGCGCCGCTGCGGACCCAGGTTGAGCGACTGGTCGTAACGCAGTTGCGGGGCGTGGAGGTGGCGGCATGAGCGATCTCGAGAGCAGTCTTCAGACGCTACCGAAACAGCTCGAGCGCGCGGCAGGCTACGACGTCGAGCGCGTGCGCCAGGCATTCCCGATCCTCGCGGAAACGATCTACGACAAGCCGCTGATCTACCTCGACAGCGCCGCGACCAGCCAGAAGCCGCAGGCGGTCATAGCTGCGATGTCACGTTTCTTCTTGAAGGAGAACGCCAACGTGCACCGTGGCGTGCACTACCTCTCAGTGCGCGCCACCGAGGAGTACGAGAAGGCTCGGGCCAAGGTCCAGGGCTTCCTCAATGCCGAACACGTCGAGGAGATCGTCTTCGTCCGTGGCACCACCGAAGCGGTCAATCTGGTGGCGCAAACCTATGGCAAGGTCCATGTCCATGCCGGCGACGAGGTGCTGATCAGCGCCATGGAGCACCACTCGAACATCGTGCCCTGGCAGATGCTCTGCGAACAAACCGGCGCCCAGCTGCGAGTGGCCCCCATCGACGACGCCGGCGAACTCCGGCTCGATGAGCTGGAACGGCTGATCGGGCCGAGGACCAAGCTGGTGGCCGTCGCCCACGTCTCGAATGTGCTCGGCACCGTCAACCCGATCCGGCGCATCGTCGAACTCGCCCACGCCCGGGGCGCGCGCGTGCTGGTCGATGGCGCCCAGGCGGCGCCGCATCTGCGAGTCGATGTGCGCGCGCTGGGCTGCGACTTCTACGCCCTGTCGGGCCACAAGATGTACGGCCCCACCGGCATCGGCGTGCTCTACGGCCGCCGCGAGCTGCTCGAGGCGATGCCGCCCTACCAGGGCGGCGGCGACATGATCCTCTCGGTCAGCTTCGAGAAGACCGTCTACAACAAGCCGCCGTACCGCTTCGAGGCGGGTACGCCGAACATGGCCGGAGCGATTGGACTCGGCGCGGCGATCGACTTCCTCGGCGAGCTGGGGCCAGAGACCATCGCCGCCCACGAGCAGGCTGTGCTGGCCTACGCGCAGCAGGCGCTCGCGGCGGTGCCCGGCCTCAGGCTGATCGGCACCGCGAAGGACAAGGTCGGCGTGCTCTCGTTCGTCCTCGACGGCATTCATCCGCACGATATCGGCACCATCCTCGACCGTGAGGGGGTCGCGATCCGCACCGGGCACCACTGCGCCCAGCCCCTGATGCAGCGCTTCGGCCTAGCCGCCACGGCCCGCGCCTCGCTCGGCTGCTACAGCACGGAGCAAGACATCGATGCGCTGGTGGCCGGTCTGGCCAAGGTCCAGGAGCTGTTCCGATGAGTAGCGATGAGCTGCGCGACCTCTACCAGGACGTGGTGATCGACCACGGCAAGCGGCCGCGCAATTTCCGCCAACTGGATGGCGCTACCTGCACGGCGGAGGGCTTCAATCCGCTGTGCGGCGATCAGCTGAGGATTTATATCAAGCTTGCGGACGGGGTGATCGAGGACATCGCCTTCCAGGGGGCCGGCTGCGCCATCTCCCAGGCCTCGGCGTCCTTGATGACCCTGGCGGTCAAGGGGCGCAAGGCGGAGGAGGCGCTGGCGCTCTTTGCCCGCGTGCATGCGCTGCTGACCGAGGGGCCGAGCGCCCAGGTGACCCCCGCAGAGCTCGGCAAACTCGCAGTGCTCTCGGGGGTCTGGGAGTTCCCGGTGCGGGTCAAGTGCGCCACCCTGGCCTGGCACACGCTGCGCAGCGCCCTCCAAGGGGGCGACGGCGCACTGGTCTCGACGGAGTAAGCCATGGCAGCCGAGCGGCGCACTTCCAGCATTCCCAGCATTCGCCTCAGCGACTCGGCGCGGCGAATCTTGCGCGACGCCCTGGCCGAGGGGAGCGGGGACTGGGTGCGGCTCAGGATCGACGAGCGCTTCGCCCATGAGCTGCTCTTCGGGCCTGGCGCCGAGGGTGATATCGCCGTCGAAGCGGACGGCCTCAGCCTGTTGCTCGATCCCGCGAGCGCGCGGCGAGCCGATGGCCTGTCCATCGACTTCCTGTATGAACTGAGCGGCGCCGGCTTCAAGTTCGACAACCCCAACCAGCCGGGCCGCGCCCGGCCGATCGAGCTCAGCCGGGACTGCGCGGCAAGCCTGATTCCGCGCGGGGAACGGCTGCAGCTGGCGCGGGGCGAGTGGGTGGTCGTGACCCAGGCGCTCGGCGGCAGCTTCACGGTCAGGACCGCCAGCGGCCAGCTGGCGCGGATCGCCGCCAGCGATGCCGACGCGCTGGGCTACAGCGTCCCCCAGGCGAGCGGCCAGCCGGCGGAGGCCGGAGCCTTCGACCTGGTAAGCCAGGTGCTCGACAGGCTGCGCACCGTCTACGACCCGGAGATTCCGGTCAACGTGGTCGACCTCGGGCTGATCTACCAGTGTGAGGCGCAGCCGCTCGAAGGCGGCGGCCAGCGGGTCGCGATCAAGATGTCCATGACCGCGCCCGGTTGCGGGATGGGTGACGTACTGAAGGAAGAGGCGCGGGCCAAGGTGCAGACGCTCCCCGGCGTCAGCGAGGTCGACATCGAACTGGTCTGGGAGCCGCCCTGGGAGCAAAGCCGCATGTCCGAAGCGGCCCGCCTGCAGCTTGGTTTGTTGTGAGGAGGGCTGCTGTGAAGAGCCAGGTCATTGTGAGGAGCCAGTCATGAGCAATCGACTCGCCAACGAAACCTCGCCCTATCTGCGGCAACACGCAGAGAACCCCGTCGATTGGTATCCCTGGGGCGAGGAGGCGTTCCGCCGCGCGCACGATGAGGACAAACCCATCCATCTGTCGCTGGGGTATGCCGCCTGCCACTGGTGCCACGTGATGGCCCACGAGTCGTTCGAGAACCCGGAAGTCGCGCGCCTGCTGAACGAGCGCTTCGTCAACATCAAGGTCGACCGCCAGGAGCGGCCCGACCTCGACGACATCTACCAAAAAGTCGTGCAGATGCTGGGGCAGGGCGGCGGCTGGCCGCTGACGGTGTTTATGACCGCGCAGCGCGAGCCGTTCTTCGCCGGCACCTACTTCCCGCCGCAGGAGGGCTACGGCAGGCCCGGCTTCGCCCAGCTCCTGCGCGGGCTGAGCGCGGCCTGGCAGAACAACCGCGCGGCGCTGCGACAGAACGTCGAGCAGTTCCTCCAGGGTTACCGCGTCATGGAGAAACTAGTGCTGGAGGGCGAGACGCCGCCGGAGCAAGACCAGCCGGCCGCCGCCGCCCGGCTGTTTGCCAAGCACACCGACCGCGTGCACGGGGGCCTGGGCCAGGCGCCCAAGTTCCCCAACCCGGCCTGCCACGACCTGGTCCTGCGCCTCCATCAGCGCCTGGGCGAGCCGGACCTGCTGCTCTCCTTGGAGCTGACCCTCGAGCGCATGGCGGCCGGCGGGCTCTACGATCAGCTGGGCGGTGGCTTCGCCCGCTACTGCGTGGATGAGCGCTGGGCCGTGCCGCATTTCGAGAAGATGCTCTACGACAACGGCCAACTGGTGAAGCTCTATGCCGACGCCTATCGCGCGACCGGCAAGCCTGCCTGGCGGCGCGTGTTCGAGGAGACGATCGACTACATCCTGCGCGACATGACTCATCCCGAGGGCGGCTTCTACGCCAGCGAGGACGCCGACAGCGAGGGTGAGGAGGGCAAGTTCTACGTGTGGACCCCGGCGCAGGTGCAGGCCGTCCTCGGTGAGCCGGACGCCGCGCTGGCCTGCCGCGCCTACGGCGTGAGCGCGGCCGGTAACTTCGAGCATGGCAGCACGGTGCTGTACCGCGCGGCCGCACTGGACGCTGCGGAGGAGGCGCAACTGGCGGGGCTGCGCGACCAGCTGCTGGCGGCGCGTGACCGGCGCGTTCGCCCGGGGCGCGACGAGAACATCCTCACCAGCTGGAACGCGCTGATGATCCAGGGGCTTTGCGCCGCCTACCAGGCCACGGGCACCGCGCGCCACCTGGACGCAGCGCGGCGCGCCGCCGATTTCCTTCAGGCGCGCCTCTCGACCCCCGCGGGCGGCCTGTACCGGGCCTGGCGCGAGGGCACCGCCAAGGTCCCGGGCTTCCTCGAGGACTACGCCTTCCTCGCCAACGCGCTGCTCGATCTCTACGAGTGCGGCTTCGACCAACGCTATCTCGAACGCGCCACGCAGTTGGTCGAGCTGATCCTCGAGAAGTTCTGGGCGGACGGCCTCTACTTCACCCCGAGCGATGGCGAGCCGCTGGTGCACCGGCCACGCGCGCCGCACGACGGTGCCTGGCCCTCGGGCACTTCGACCAGCGTGTTCGCCTTCCTGCGACTCTTCGAGCTGACCGGTCGCGAGCTTTACCGCGAGCGCGCCGAGCAGGTGTTCGCGATGTACCGCGCCGCGGCTGCGCAGAACCCCTTCGGCTTCGCCCATCTCCTGGCGGCGCAGGACTTCGCCCAGCGCGGCCCGCTGAGCATCGTCATCGCCGGCGAGCGCTGCGCCGCTCGCGCCCTGGTGGCGAGCCTGCAGCGCCGCTACCTGCCGGCCCGCGTCCTGGCCTTTGCCGAGGATGTGCCGATCGGCGCGGGCCGGCAGCCGCTTGCGGGGCAAGCCACCGCCTATCTGTGCCGAAATCGCAGCTGCGAAGCCCCCGTGACCAGCGCCGCGGCGCTGGTCGAGCGCTGCCTCTGATCATGCTGTTGTTCCTCCGCAAGGGTGGCCAGGCTGGCGTCAGGCCAGCAGCCAAGTCTGGATCAAGGCCCCGCCCCACAGAGCACCCAGCACCAGTATTTGGCCGGGTATCACGCGCCTGGAAAACTTCGCCCCACCACTGGTCCAGGCGACCAGGCATTTTGAGCAGGCGTTGGTGGTCAAGGCCGCGAGAACCGGGAGGATGGCGCTGGCTGCCGGCAGCTGCCCGGCTTTTACCAGCAAGGCGACGGCGGCGGAGGGCGCGTGCGCATCGGCGAAGCCGCCCAGGGCCGTGGCGATGAAGACACCGCTTTGCCCGAGCCAGGCCAATAGCGCCGATGACAGCAGCGAAATAGCCGCGATGCCGAGCGCCACCAGGAGTGCCAGCTTGAGGTTGAACGCGCCGCCCACATCGATCGGGCTATGGCTCTCAGCTTGCTTGCCGCGGCGCATGAAGACCAGCGCGTAGATCAGGGTGGTGACGAAGCCTAATGCGAGCGGCAGCCACATCAGCCGTAGGGTCGGCAGGCTGACGGCGCCGAGCACCAGGCTCATCTGCACCATGGTGGCGAGGGTGGACAGGATCGCGGCGGTGCTGGCCGGCAGCAGGAGTGCCGGCTCGTCGCGGGCGCGGCTGCCCATGGCGGCGATGGTCGCCGTACTGGAGGCGAAACCCGAGGCGATGCCGGTAACCGCTAATCCGTAGCGGGTGCCGAGCAGGCGCACGGCAATATGGCCGGCGGCCCCAACCGCCATCATCAAGACCGTGAGTGTCCAGATGGTGCGCAGGTTGATGGCGGCAAACGGCCCGATAAAGCGGTCCGGCACCAGTGGCAAGATCACCAGGGCGGCGGTCGCCAGGATCAGGCCATCGCGGACTTCGCTTTCGGAAAGCTGCGTGCGGACAAACCGGTGCAGGCCCTGTCGGTAGGTCAGCAGCAGCGTCAAGACGACGCCGAAGGCTATGGCTACGCCGGGTTTTTGCGCGCACAGCCCGCCCAACACCAGCACCAGCAACAGGGCGACCTCGGTGGTCATGCCCGGCTCCTGGCTCGGGGTCTTGAGATAGGCGGCCGTCACCAACGCGGTCAAACCGAGGGCCATGGTGGCGAGCAGTAGCACGCCGCCCAGCAGCATGCAGACATAGCCGAGTAACGAGGTGGCGGTGAAGGTCCGCAGGCCGGCAAAGCCCCGCTCTTGGCCAGCGCCTTTCTTGCGCTCGCGCTCCAAGCCCACCAGCAGGCCTATGCCCAGTGCGGCGGCGGCGGAGTTGGCAAGGGTGTCGAGTTCATCCATAGGCCGCTATCCCCGATTGGCTATCCGGCACTGGCTCACTGGGGGCCGCCGGGTTGATTCAGATCAAGGCGTTGTCGGAGCGGCTGGCCAAATAATGAAACTCACCCTCGGTGCTGTCAGCACGCAACAGCAGGCCGACAGCGCGTGATTCAACGCTTCCTCTTGATCCACAGTAGTCGGGATTCACGAGGAAGTCCCTGGCGCGCGACGGCTACAGATCCTGGTTCGGCCAATGGAGGTGTCCCATGTCCGAGTATCAACGCTTACTGCTGGTAGCCCCGTCCGAGATGCGCCGCACCCCGGCATTCGAGCGGGCGGCCGCCCTGGCCAGCGTCAAGGGCGCAGCCTTGCACATCGTTGCATTCGATTATGTCGAAGCCATCGCGACGACCGGTTTGTTCAACCAAAGGGTGATGGCTGAGGTCCGCGAAGGGTACTTACAGCGGCACCGTTTGTGGCTTGAGGACGAGGCCGAACTGCAACGGAGCAAAGGGCTGACGGTGACCACGGAGGTACTTTGGGTTCAGCAGCCTTACGAGGAAATCCTGGTGCATGTGAAGGAAATGCAGGCGGATATGTTGATCAAGGATGCTCATCAGGAGCCGGCGCTCAAACGCGCCTTCGTCACGCCGTTGGATTGGCAACTGCTACGCGACTGTCCCACGCCCCTGCATCTGGTGACGGATGCCAGGCATCCCTTACCGCGCCAGATAGTCGCGGCGGTCGATCCCTTCCGCCCGGAAGAGCAGATCCGGGACTTGAACGATCGGATCATCCTCACCGCACTGAAGTTGGCGGCGCAATGCAATGCCGAACTGCATCTGCTGTATGCCTATGATGTGTCCTCCATGCTCGCTGCGGAGATGGGCATGGGTATGGGCATGGGCACGCTGCCGTTGTCGAGGGGCCTTAGCGAAGAATTGCGCGCCGCCCAGGAGCAAGCTTTCACCGGGCTGGCCGATCGCCACGGTGTACCGAAGGAGTGCCGGCATTTCCTTCTGGGGTCGCCCATCCAGGTGATTTCCGAGTTCGCCGTCAGCAGTCTTGCCGATGTCATCGTGATGGGCACCGTGCATCGTCGAGGCTTGCACAAACTGCTGGGCAGCACCGCCGAGCACGTCCTCTATCGGGTGCCTTGCAGCATTCTGGCGATCAAGCCGGAAAACGCCGTGGAGAGCTAGTTGTTGAGGTTCGCTAGGTCATGCAATGAGGTAGCCGCCGAAGTGACTATCTGAAGTCCAACCTGCTGCCTGCCGTATCCGTCGTCGATCCGCTCGCCGCAGAGCGCCTACGGAGCACCCCGATCCATAGGTCGAAATCAAAGAAAACCGCGCGAGTCTGGCGCATAGTGAAACGACGATACTCAGGAGATGACACCATGACCTGGGATATTCCTTTTCGCGACCGCCGGACGGCCGGTGAAGCGCTGGCTTCGGCCTTGCTGGAGTTTCGCGAGCGGCCGGAGGTGATAGTGCTGGGCTTGCCGCGGGGCGGCGTGCCGGTCGCCTATGAAGTGGCCAGCGCCTTGGGCGCGAGGCTGGATCTGATGCTGGTGCGCAAGCTCGGCGCGCCCGGCCAAAAGGAATTGGCGATGGGGGCCATCGCCGGCGGCGGGGTCCGGGTGCTGAACGAGGATGTGCTGCGCTATCGGCAGATCAGCGCAGAGGACGTGGACGCCGTCGTTCTAGAAGAAAGCCAGGAACTGCAGCGACGCGAACGGGCCTATCGGGGCGAGCGCCCCTGGCCGCAACTGGCGGGGCAACTGGTGATTCTGGTGGATGACGGGCTGGCGACCGGCGCCACCATGCGCGCGGCCATCGCGGCCACCCGCCAGCAGGCCGCCGCCGGCATCATAGTCGCCGCGCCGGTGGGGCCCCTGGAGACCGTGACGCTGCTGCGGCGCTTGGTCGATCGGGTGGTCTGCCTGTTTATCCCCGAGTTCTTCTATGCGATAGGTCAGTGGTATCGCGTGTTCGACCAGACCTCGGACCAGGAAGTTCAGGCCTTACTGCAGCACGCCTGGGCGCGGGAAGCCGGGAGCGGCGGGAGTTGAAGCCATGGGCACGCCAACGGGACTTCAGCAACGGCAGATGACCTTCAGCCTCGACCAGGCGCACTTGCATGGCGAATGGGTCGCGCCGGAGGGCGCCGAAGGTTTGGTGGTGTTCGTCCACGGCAGCGGCAGCAGCCGCTTCAGCCCGCGCAATCGCAGCGTCGCGCGGTATTTCAACGACCTTGGCCTGGCCACCTTGCTGTTCGATCTGCTCACCGAGGCCGAGCAGCGCGTCGATGAGGTCAGCCGCGCGTTCCGCTTCGATATTCCGCTGCTGAGCCAGCGCCTGACCGAGGTGATCGATTGCCTGCGCCGCGACGCCGCCGCGGGCGAGCTGGCGATCGGCTTATTCGGCGCCAGCACCGGCGCCGCGGCGGCGCTGATCACCGCGGCCGAGCGGCCCCGCGAGATCGCCGCGGTGGTGTCGCGAGGCGGGCGTAGCGATCTGGCCGGGAGCGCGCTCGCGCGGGTCGAGGCGCCGACCCTGCTGATCGTCGGCGCGGAGGACGACACTGTGCTGGCGTTGAACCGCCAGAGCAGCCAGCAGTTGCATTGTCCGCAGCGGCTGGCGGTGATCCCGGGGGCCACCCATCTGTTCGAGGAGCCGGGCAAGTTGCTGGAGGTGGCCGAGCTCGCCGGCGACTGGTTCCTCGAGCATTTGCAGCGACGGTCAGTGGCTTAGTGGCCTGTGTGGCGAGTTCAATTAGTCAATTTCGGCGCCTGAAGGGGAGCACGCAGAGTTCGGAAAAAATCGTCCGCTAAGGCACCAGCCCCACTTGCCTTAGTTTAAAACACGGGCTCTGTTCAGCTCGCCTTGCCAAGCGGATGACAGGAGCAACCCTCCCCCTCGGCTGCCTGTGCCAGATTGCGCATGATCCCGCACTCACTGGCTTTCTGATTGGCGTGGCAGGTATCACGCAGCGTGTGCAACTGCCGTTCGAGCAAGCGAAGTGATTCGAGTTGCTGGTGGATGCGCTCGATCTGCCCGTCGATCAGCTGGTTGATCTCGTCGCAGGCCAATTCGGGGTTAGCTTGAAAGCTACGTAACGTGCGCACGTCCGGCAGCCCCATGCCGAGCGAGCGGCAATGGCGAATGAAGTTTAGCTGCACCAGGTGCGCTTCGGCATAGCTACGATAGCCATTGGGCTCGCGTGCCGGCACGTCCAGCAAGCCTTCTCGCTCGTAAAAGCGCACCGTTTCCACATCGCAATCGCTGCGTTGTGCCAGTTCACCGATCCTCATTTCGTATTCCTCCAAACAGTGCTTGACCCTGTAGTTACTATAGGCTGTTGAATGGTGGCATTGTTCCCTGGGGTACACCAGCATGAGTCAGCACAACGAGCCTAATCCTGTGTTCCGCCGCCACCTGCAGAAGAAAAACGAGTGCGGTGGGTCAGACCATGACCATCGGGCTGAACACGACCAGGCGCAAGCCGATGAAGCTAGTCACGATCACGATCACGATCACGATCACGGCCACGACGGCCACCAGCATGATCACATCGATGCGTGCTGCGCTGCTGGCACGGAAACCAGCAAGGGTGTATCGCCTGCCAAGCACACTCCGCCGCCCAAGGGCGCCAGCCGGGTGCGCTACCGCATCGACAAGATGGACTGCCCCACCGAGGAACGGCTGATCCGTAACCGCCTGGAACCGATGCCTGGGATCGCCCGGCTCGATTTCAACCTGCTGGATCGGGAACTGACGGTGCACCACCGCCTGGACGATCCGCAGCCCATCGCCGCCGCGTTAGCCGCGCTAGACATGGCGCCCAGCCTGCTTGAGGCCGGTGCGCCGGCAACCGCCGTGCCACCGGCCCTGAGCGCAAAACTGAAAGGGCTGCTGGCCATCAGCGGCTTGGCTGCGGTCGGCGCCGAAGTCATCGCCTGGACGACGGGGCAGGAAACCTCCTGGCCGGTGATGGCCCTGGCTGCGCTGTCCATCTTGAGCGCCGGCCTGCCCACCCTGAAAAAGGGCTGGATCGCACTCAAGAACCTGACCCTCAACATCTATTTCCTGATGTCACTGGCGGTAGCCGGTGCCGTCATCATCGGCAAGTGGCCAGAAGCGGCGATGGTGGTGTTCCTGTTCGCCATCGCCGAGGCCATCGAAGCGCTGTCGCTGGAACGGGCGCGCAACGCGATCAAGTCGCTGACCGCGCTGGCCCCTGAAACCGCCGAGGTCAGGGTCGGGGACGGCTGGCAAGAGCAACCGGTGGTTGGGGTGGCGGTTGGTAGCCGCATCCGGGTTCGTACCGGTGCACGGGTGCCGCTGGATGCACGCGTCGAATCCGGGCGGGCCGCGCTGGACCAGGCGCCGATCACCGGCGAGAGCCTGCCGGTGGACAAGCAGACCGGCGACGCCCTATACGCCGGTAGCATTGTCACCGACGGCGTGGTGGAGGCGACTGTGAAGGCCGTAGCCGGTGACAGCACCCTGGCCCGCATCGCTGCAGCCATCCAGGACGCGCAATCGCAACGCGCGCCGACACAGCGCTTCGTCGATCAGTTCGCCCACTACTACACCCCCGCCGTAGTTGCCCTGGCCATCTTGGTGGCCGTGCTTGGCCCGCTGCTGTTCGGTGGCACGTGGGGGGCTTGGCTCTACCAAGCGCTGGTAATGCTGGTAATCGCCTGCCCATGCGCCCTGGTGATATCCACGCCGATCACGGCGGTCAGCGGGCTGGGGGCAGCGGCCAAGCATGGCATCCTGATCAAAGGCGGGGTTTACCTCGAAGGTGGCCGTCTACTAAAAGTCGTGGCGTTGGACAAGACCGGCACACTGACTCAAGGCAAACCTGTGCTGACCGATGCGGCGTCGTTTGGCGACATGCCGCTCGAGCAAGTCTTGATGATCGCGGCCAGCCTTGACGAGCACAGCACCCATCCGGTGGCGCAAGCCTTGGTCAGCGGATGGCGAGAAAGGCAGCCCGATGCCACGATTTTTCCGGTCGAAGATTTCAGCGTGCTCAACGGCCGTGGGGTCAAGGGCAGCATCGACGGCCAGCCGTGGCATCTGGGCAATCATCGCCTAGTCGAGGAGTTGGGTGTGTGCTCGCCAGCGCTCGAAGCGCGACTAGCGGTGCTGGAAAACGCCGGCAAGACCGCCATCGTCCTGTGCGCGGCCAGCGGCCCGGTGGCGGTGCTCGCGGTCGCCGACACCGTTAGGCCCGAGAGCTTTGCGGCAGTGACGGCCCTCAAGGCGTTGCACGTCGAACCGGTGATGCTGACCGGCGACAACCCGGCCACCGCGCGGGCGATTGCCGATCAACTCGGTATCCAGGACGCACGTGGCAACCTGATGCCAGAAGACAAACAAACCGCTGTCGCCGAACTCAAGGATCGTCATGGCGCAGTCGGCATGGTCGGCGATGGCGTGAATGATGCCCCGGCGTTGGCGCGGGCCGACATCGGCTTCGCGATGGGCGCGGCCGGCACCGCCACTGCGCTGGAAACCGCCGATGTCGCCATCATGGATGACGATCCGCGCAAGATCGCCGACTTCATTGCCCTGAGTCGGCGGACCGCATCCGTCTTGAAGCAGAACATCGCGCTGGCACTGGGCATCAAGGTGGTCTTCCTCGCGCTGGCGCTGAGCGGCCATGCGACGCTGTGGATGGCCGTGTTCGCGGACATGGGCGCGAGTTTGTTGGTGGTGTTCAATGGGTTGCGATTGCTGCGCCGATGACGCCGGAGTCCGTTCTTTACGATTGGTTGGTCCCCGCAAGGAGATGAAATCATGCAATGCCCCGTCTGCAAGGACATCGCGCTGGTCATGACCGAACGCCAGAGCATCGAAATTGACTATTGCCCACAATGCCGTGGTGTTTGGCTGGATCGCGGCGAACTCGACAAGATCATCGAGCGCAGCCAGCAGCAGGAGGCCGGTCGATTACCTCAGGAGATCGGACGCATGCCGCCACAGAATGCTGCCCCGGAACAATTCGGCTACAACAGGCATGGCGAGCACCGAGGTCACCACGGTCAGCAACACGGCAGGAAATCGTTCTGGAAGGAAATTTTCGACTAAGCATGCCGCATTCCGCAGGGTCAGGTTGAGCTACACCTCAACCGGGCGTCAGGCGTACGATTTTTCCGTTTTCTCTGTTCCCCCTGAGGCCCCGATACTGCGTTGCCGCTCCTCGCCATAGCCCTGCTATGACTGGTCGCGGCGCCTTGTCTCAGGACTCCAGGCATCCGAACTTGAGTTAACCAACTAGCCGTACAGGCCAGGCTCAAGGTGTGCGACGCACGATCTCGATGCGGAACTCGGCCTCGTAGGGCGGAACGTTGCATTCGACGATATCGCCCGGCGCGATCTGCAGGCGCACGCCGACCACGTCGGCGTGGATTGGCTGGGTGCCGACGCAGCGATCCACCAGGACCGCCGTGCCAATCTCGCGGGCGCCCAGGCGTGCCAGGTAGGCGCACACGCGCAGCAGCGAATGGCCACCGTAGAGCACGTCGTCGACCACCAGCAGGCGGGTCGCAGGCAGATCCAGGCCGGCCAAGGCCGGGTTCTCCTCCAGGGCCGTTTCGGCATGCAGCACCCGCAGGTCATCGGCATAGCGCTTGACCTTCAGTGGGTAAAGCGGCGCCGCTATACCGTGTTGCGCCGCCAGCCGCTGCTGGAGCATGCGCGCCAGCGGTTCGCCGCGCCTGAGCAGGCCGATCAAAGCCAGCGGCTGCACGGGCGTCAGCCAGGCCGCGATGCGGCGGGCCATGGCGTCCAGCACGGCGTCCAGTTCCTCGGTGGTGTACAGGCAGACGCGCTGCCCGGCCGGTTTGCTGTCTGTCTCCATCGCGCTGCCTCCTGGCACATGCAAAGGTTAGAGTCGGGCGCCGTGGGCGGCTAGGCTGGGCCGCTGCACGGCCGATCCGCCAGGCAGAAGCGGTAAGCGCCGCCCCCGGCTGCCTTGGCCCGGTACATGGCGGTATCGGCCCGGCTGAGCAGCTCCTCGGCCGATAGCCCGTCGCGGGGGTAAAGGCTGATGCCGATGCTGATATGGATCTCGACCGCCTGCTCATCGATCCCGAACGGTCGATCGATGCTGGCGACCAATTGCCTGGCCAAGGCCTCGACCACCTCGGTTTGCTCGAGGCGAGTAATGAGGATGGCGAATTCGTCGCCGCTCAAACGGGCCACCACATCGGACCTGCGCACCGCCCGGCCGAGGCGCTCGGCCACGGCGATCAGCAGCTTGTCCCCGCTGGCGTGGCCCAGGGTGTCGTTGATGGTCTTGAAACGATCGAGGTCGAGAAACATCAGGGCGAACAGTTGCTGGGTGTGCGCCGCGTGGCTGATCGCCTGGCGCAGCAGGTCGAGGAAGAGGGTTCGGTTGGGCAGGCCGGTGAGCCCGTCGTGGTAGGCAAGACGACGCATCTCCGCGTGTTCCTGATCCGACACCGTGAGGCTGTGCTGGATGGCGATGAAGTGGGTGATCACGCCTCTGGCGTCGAGCAGCGGGGTGATGACCTGATTGACCGTGTAGCAACTGCCGCTCTTGTGGCGTTCGACCAGTTCTCCCTGCCAGGGTTGGCCGGCGAGTATCGTCTGCCACAGATCCTGATAGAAGCTCGGGCTTTGCCTGCCCGAGTACAGCAGGTGCGGCGTCTGCCCGATCAGCTCCTGGCGCGGGTAGCCGCTCAGGCGACAGAAGGCATCGTTCAGCCAGACGATGCGGCCCGTGCGGTCGGTAATCAGTATGGCGTTTGTCGCGGCTTCCAATGCCCTTACCAACAGCTGTTGGTCATGCTCGCTCATGGGGCACCTCGCTGGGGGCGAAGCTACTCGTCTGCTCTGCTGAACCCTTGATCATGATCAGCAAATGCCTGCTGCAGGAGCCAGCATGCTGGCGCAAGCGCTCGCGCACAAGCAGTGCTGCGGCGCCATCTCACCTACGCTTGATCTAGCGCAAGAAGTCCCTCGGTCACTTGCCTAACGCTAGTCGAACTCCGCCCACAAGCTGGGTGAAATGACGCTCTGGGGGCACAGGTGAAAGCACTCCAGCGGCATGCCGCAGTCCACCGCTTCTACCACCTCGCCCGGACTCCGCTGACCGGGCGGGCCTGTTTCGTCGCGCTTGAGCTCGGCCCACAAACTCTGCTGGGCGACCTCAACCGGCCAGTTTAAGGCTTGGAGGTGTCTACGAAATTAATGGCGATTCAAGCTACACAATTTCACAACGCGTTCTGACATAAATTGCCTAACTGAATCAATAGCGCTTCTTTCCCGCTCTTCAAATAGGGCTTGAAGTGTTTGGTCGCACAGCGCGACAACCAAGACAGTGTCGTTGGGGGCGGCGCCATGACGAAAAGCTGGGCGTCACGCGATGCATGCGACCTGACCTGATCCTCCGTCAGTTCCTGGATGGAACGGCCAGCGTAGAACACCAGACGCATATCTGGCGGGCCGAGGCTGTAGATCGTTTGAGCAGGATTAGCGGCAGTCGCAACCCTAATCCCAGGGAGGGCTTGGACACGATAAGCGAATACCTGTCGTTCGAACACTGCATAAAAACTAACAAAACAGATGAGCGTCAATGGCGGCAGCCAGGTCAGGATGCTGCGCCACCAACCTTGCACTGAGGTGAGCACCCTTACCCAGTGATACGCCAGCAAAAGAGCGATAACCGGGTAAGTCGGCAAGAGGTATTTCGCGTGTTTATCGGTAAAAAGGGAAAAAATCAGGAGCGGCACAAGTGCGGCACACGCCAGTAAGTTGAACTCGGGAACCGTGCGGATTTTTTGCCATAACTGCCGTGGTCGGATAAACAGCACAAGCCAAAACGGGAAGAAATCCCCCGCCAGGTAAGCCAGATAGGAGTACCAAGGCTCTCCGCCGTCGCCGCTAACTTTATCGACGATGTCTTGTTGGAGTATCGATTGCCACACGCCCCATCCTTCCTGCAAGGTCACGGCAAAATACCAGGACCCACCGATCAACAAGGCAACCAGCCAACCCAAACCATCACATAAAAAAGCCTTGGCGCGTTGATGGGACTGGAGCAGGGCAAAGATAAGAATGGGGATGGAGACGAAGAGCAGGCTCACCGGCCCTTTGGTCAGCAGACAACAACCAAGGATCGTATAGCTGAGCAGGACCCAGCGACGACTACCGTTGCCAAACAGATAGGGCCAGGCAGACAACAGGGACAATAGGCAAAGTCCAGTCAGCGACATCTCGATTTCAGCCCGTCTGGCGAACATGCTGAAACCGGCATTGGCCGCCAAGAATATGGCTGCAAAGATTCCGACCTGGCGCCCACCCAGCTTTGAACCCAGCAGATAGACGCCGGTGAGGCAGGAGAGCGCGAAAAGCGCCGAAGGCAGGCGCATGGCCCACTCTGAAACCTCGCCGAGCAGATGCACCGGCACGAGGGTCAGCCAATAAAAGAGCGGCGGCTTGGCCAGATATAGACTCCCGTTCATATACGGGAGCAGCCAATTGTTTGCTTCATACATCTCGCGAACCGTCACCGCTCGCCTGGCTTCGTTGACGCTAAGAAACGGGATATCGCCATTTCCCCAAAGGCACAGAAGAAGCAAGAGCACCGCTAAAACGACGCACCAAAACAAACTCTCTTTCCCGATTTCTATTTTCATGAAAATCGATCTCAAAGGGGGCGTGACAATTCCACGAGACTGCGCTTAAACAGGTCTCGAGTGTCGATCATGGGCTTATTACCAGAGTTCGTAAGGTACTTGGTCTTAACCCCCCGTGAAACCGTCGAAATTTTCGGCGGCGATGTCACTGAATTTTTTGCTACGAAATTCTAGAGTCAAGCATGTTATTACCGTAAGACTGGCTTTTCCCCATTTTTATGGAATGCGTAGAGTAAGTTAGGCTCACTGGCTATGTACAGATTCCCATCGTTATCCAAAGTCACTCCTTCAGCTTCAAAAATGGATTTTTTCACATCGCTAAACCCGCTCAAAAACGTACGAGAACTGACCATTTCACCTTCCTCACTAAGCTCGATCAGCAATTTTGACTCTTGACTAAGTATGAGGATATGACCTGTTTTAGGGGCGAAGTGGATGTCTGAAATATCGGTCGCAAAAAAATTTGCGTTTACCCAACTGGTTAGATCACGGATGTTTATTTGCAAGTTCCCTTCGAGACTCTTGCGTACCCCTGTGATTTCATAGAGCTGACGCGGGCCGCGCTCTTTGGCTACGAAGAGACGATCATTTTTAGTGTCATAGGTGATACCTTCAAAGCCCTTGTTGGGGGGGCCAAGATTGATGCCTAGAGAAATGAACTTAGCATCCTTCTTGTCGATGGGGCCTGGTGTTTCAGGTAACCGGAGAAAACACAGCTGTTGAATTCTCTCGTCGACTATTGCTACGAGACCATTGCCCATGTACGCGATACCCTCCGTATCTTCGAATCCGACAAGAGGGTATTGATCGATGACTTCTCCGCTCTTGCTCAGAGACACGACCTGCATGGGGGCGGCATTTGTAATGGCCAGCAAACGGTCCTTATCATAGTCATAGGTAAGACCAGATAGATCATTCCCTATTCCCTGTATGGGTTTTTCATCGAGATACACTTTATAGTCTGGCAGCCAGATGCTTTTGCCCACCCAGGCGGGGGCATTCTGCGTGCTAACCAAATAGAAGTAGAGGCGCTCATGCCAGCGAAAATTAATTGTGGCAACGGAGGCGATCGCTACGGCTAAGAGAACCAGAATCCAGAGCATGGTTTTGCTATTTAAGCGTTTCGTTCTCGGCGGACTAAGTTCAACTCGGCTATTCATGCGAACAATCCATCTTAGAGTGAATATATCTACGAGGTTGAAAGGAGGCGCTGATCTGCTTGTTGTATTTCCGGGAATGTCTGAATCAGCCCTGCGTGTTCTGCTGTCCTGACCACCGATTTCAAAACCAGAAGCTCAGCCATTAACTCAGTGACTCCGATCCTCCCGACTCTCGTTTAAGCCCCGTCGAGGCGAAGGGATAGAACAGAGGGCTGTTAAACGGGCTCTTCAAAAAGGCGAAGTTTTCCAGGCGAAGCGATAGGACTTGAATGCCGTGCTGTCATGACATTGGCCGTTATCGGCGTCCGCCCCCACCAGGAACCACTCCTCTCGTGAGGTATCGCCGATCTTCCGCGCCTTCTCCGGGTTGAAGCAGCGCGCCAGTTCGCCGGCCGGGATCAAGGCTGAGGCCTGTGGATGGCCCTTGAGCCACTCGACCGCCTTATCGATCTGGCCTGGAGCACCCATGCCGAAGTGCACTATGGGTTGCCGGGCGAACAGCCAATGTCCTTCACGCCAGTTGGTCAGAACCAGGTCGGAACCCTGGGTGAGTGCCGCAGCTTCAGCCATCAGTGACTGGTGGGGGTTGGCCCCCTCCTTGATGGGCTCGAGGAAGCCACGGGCGAACCAGGCGACGAACCAGAATACGGCCAGTCCGGTGAAGATCTTCCGGCCCAATGGGCGCTGGCCGAACCAGCGGCGCAACAGCCAGGGCACCAGTGGCGCAATCACCAGCACCAGGCCAGGGAGGGCCGGGTAGATATAGAGTTTGCGTTTGCCGCTGCTGAGGGTGAAAAACAGCAGGACGAGGACCACCCAGCCGAGCAGTACCAGAACCCTGCCATCGTGCTTGAGCAGTTGCCGGCGCCAGGCTGGAATCAGCCAAGGCAACGCCAGCACCAGCGGCAGCCAATACTTGGGGATGACCTTGGCGAAGAAGTACCAGAATGGCTCTTGGTGGGCCCAGGCGCTGGCATAGCGTTGCGCCGTCTGGCGCAACAGAATCTCGTTCACATAGGCGCGACTGGCCTCATCGCCGTGGAGCACTACGGTGAGAACCAGAGGCAGCAGCCAAACGGCAATCGCGGCCAAGGCCACCACCAGCCCGAGCAGCCAGGCACGGCCCTGACCAGGCATGCGCACGACGCCCGACCAGCCCTTGCGTGCGGCATAGGCGTAAGGGATCAGCATCAGAATGGGTAGGAAGCCGACGCCCTTGCTGATGATGCCGAAGCCCATGGCGGCACAGGCCAGGTAGAACCAGCCCCAGGCCGGACCCAGCAGCAGATGCCGGACCATCCCGTATAGGCCAAGCACGATCCACAGGCAGAGAAAGCCATCGATCTGCCCCGCTCTTAGTATGCTGTAGGTTTGGTAGGTCGCCAGGAACAGCAGGCTGGCGATCACGCCGATGCGGCGGCTCCACAAGCGCGTACCTAGATCGTAGAGACAGGCCGTGGCGACGAGGCCCGCCAGCAGCGCGGGGAGAAACAGCGCCACCCTCGGCAAGCCGGTGATACTGGTGAACAAGGCGACCATCCACATGAACAATGGCGGCTTGTCCGGGTAGATCTCGCCGGCGCGGTGGGGGATGAACCAGTCGCCGTTTTGCAGCATTTCCAAAGCGACGCCGAGAAACCGCTCTTCATCGACGTTGGCCGGCTGGCGCAGGCCAATCCCGGCCCCCACCAGCAACGCCGTCAGCAGCAACAGGCAGAAAAGCTCCAAACGGGGGGAAATAGATAGCCGCACGAATCAGCCCCTTTCTTCTTCCGGATGGTTTTTTTTGACCCGGGCGATCAATTGCAGATTGCGCAAGTAAACGATGAAACCGAAAGACTGCCCGAGGATGAAAACCGGGTCTTCACGGTAAATGGCGTATGCCAGCAGCAAGGCACTGCCGACCATGCTCAGATACCAGAAGCCGACCGGAATCACGCTGCGTTTCTTGTATTCGCTGTACAGCCACTGCAGGGCGAAACGGCCGGTGAATACCAGTTGCCCGGCAAAACCGACGGCCAGCCATAGAGTTTCCCTGCCCATATCAGTTCTCTAGCTCGCGAGGAAGTACATCGAAGCGTGTGCGCCTGATCAGCCACCAGACTCCGAACAGATCGAGAATGCCGACCAGCGCGCGATCGATATTTCCGTACTTGGACACACCCGCGCCCCGCGGGCGATGGTTGACCGGGTGCACCAGCATCCTGCCCTTGTGGCGTTGAATCAGCGCCGGAATGAAGCGGTGCATGTGATCGAAGTAAGGCAGGCGCAGGAATGCCTCCCGCTCGATGAGCTTCAGACCGCAACCGGTATCCGGCGTCGCGTCCTTGAGCAGTCGGCTACGCAGTTTGTTGGCAAACCGCGAAGCCCAGCGCTTGCTCGCCGTGTCACGCCGATTCACCCGATGCCCGGCAATCAGCTTGAGGTCCTCGGGGCATCCCGGGGCGCGAATGATCGCCAGCATGCCGGGGATGTCCGCCGGGTCGTTCTGCCCATCACCATCGAGCGTCGCCAGCCATTTGCCCTGAGCCGCGCGAGCCGCATGGTAGAGCGAGGTGCTTTGCCCCAACGAGCGCTCATGGCTGAGGACCCGCAGTTGCGAAAAACCGGACCGTTTCAGGGTTATCAGCTGCGCGGAGCTGTTATCGGTACTGCCGTCATCGACGACAATCACTTCGAACGACTCACCAGAAAGGGCATGGCGAATCTCTTGCAACAGGCCGGGAAGATTCTCGGCTTCATTCTTTGCAGGGATCAGTACTGAGAGGTAAGGACTAGTCGACATTATTAGTTCACTGACAGATTGGTCTTATAGTTTTAATGCAATGCAACCGCTCATTGCGCCTTAGCCACGTGCGACTGGACGGATCAAACTTCGTAGAAGCCGCGATACCACTCGACGAAATTCTTCACGCCGACACTCAAGGTGGTGCTGGGCTGAAAGTTCACCCGTTGGGAAAATTCGCTGACATCGGCCCAGGTTCGCACCACATCGCCGGGCTGCATGGGCATGAAGTTCTTGATCGCCTCGATGCCTGTCGCCGCCTCGATGCAACTGACGAAGTCCAGCAACCTGACTGGCGAACCCAGGCCCAGGTTGTAGATCTTTGCCGGGGCGACTTGTGCGCCTTGCGAGCCGTCCATGGAGACTTCATGGGTTGGCGGCAGGCAGTCTTGGATCCTGGCCAGCCCTTCCACCACGTCATCGATATAGGTGAAGTCGCGGGACATCTCGCCGTTGTTATAGATATCGATCGGCTGTCCGCCCAGTATCGACTTGGTGAATTTGAAGGGAGCCATGTCCGGCCGCCCCCAGGGACCGTAGACGGTGAAGAACCGCAACCCCGTGGTTGGCAACCCGTACAGGTGGGAGTAGGTGTGCGCCATCAGTTCGTTGGCGCGCTTGGTGGCCGCGTACAGCGACACCGGGTGATCGACCGCATCGGAGGTGGAAAACGGCAGCTTGGCGTTCATGCCATATACCGAGCTGCTTGAGGCGTAAACCAGATGCGCTACTTCGCTATGCCGGCAACCTTCCAGAATATTCAAGAAGCCGGTCAGGTTGGAGTCCGCATAGACCTCGGGATTCTCCAACGAGTACCTCACTCCAGCTTGCGCTGCCAAGTGAATCACTCGCTCGAACTTATGTTCTTTGAAGAGTATTTGAATACTTTCTCTGTCTGCGATATCGATCTTTTCGAATTTAAAATTCGTATGGACCTCAAGCTGGCTCAGGCGCGCCAGCTTGAGGTCGACACTGTAGTACTCATTCAGATTGTCGATTCCGACTACTTCATGCCCGGCAAGGCAGAGTCGCCTTGCCGTGTGAAAGCCGATAAAACCAGCCGCACCAGTCACCAAAAACTTCATGCCTCACCAACCCCCACGACAGCCCGCCCAATGGCGTAGTAGGCGATGCCCAGCGCTTTCAGTTTCGACGGCTCGAAAATGTTTCGACCATCAAAGATCACGTTGTCGCTCAGGGTCTGCTTGATGAAGTCGAAGTCGGGAATACGGAAGCTGCGCCACTCCGTGAGAATCACCAGGGCATCGGCGCCGACCAGTGCCGCCTCCTTGCTCTCGGCCAGGAGCAGATCGCTTTTATCGCCATATATCCGGCGGGCCTCCTGCATGGCTTCCGGATCGAATGCCTGGACCCTGGCACCGGCTAGCCACAAAGCCTCCAGCAGTACCCGGCTTGGCGCCTCGCGCATATCGTCGGTGTTCGGTTTGAAGGACAGGCCCCAGACGGCGAAGGTCTTGCCGCTGATGTCTGCGTTGTAGTGCTTGTTGATGTTCTCGAACAGCTTGTTCTTCTGTTTGCGGTTCACCGCCTCGACCGCTTCCAGCAATTGTGGCGCGTAACCCACCTCTGCCGCAGAGTTTCTCAGTGCCTGAATGTCCTTGGGGAAACAGGAACCGCCATAGCCGCAGCCGGGATAGATGAAGTCATAGCCGATGCGTGAATCCGAGCCGATGCCTTTACGCACCATCTCGATGTCCGCGCCAAGACGCTCGGCCAGGTTCGCCATCTCGTTGATGAAGGAAATCTTGGTGGCCAGCATGCAGTTGGCGGCGTACTTGGTTAGCTCGGCGCTGCGAGTGTCCATGATGATCATTTTTTCGTGATTACGGCTGAAAGGCTTGTACAGCTCACGAAGTAGATCAATGACGCTGGGATTCTCCGTGCCGATGACGATGCGCTCCGGGCGCATGCAGTCATCCACGGCCGAGCCTTCTTTTAGAAATTCAGGATTTGAGACGACCTCAATGCGGAACTCCCGCTCTCTCGCCTGTATTAAGGATAGGATCCTGTCGTTGATCTTCTCCGCTGTACCCACAGGGCTGGTTGATTTGTTGATCACAAGCTTGGAACAGTCTGCATACTCGGCAATGGTTTGCGCGACAGAAAAAACATTGCTGAGGTCGGCACTCCCTTCGGGACCGGCGGGGGTGCCAACCGCAATGAAAATGACATCCGCAAAAAGAACGCCAGCTTTGGGATCCGTGGTGAAGCTCAGCCTTGTCGAAGCCAGATTGTTCTTGAGGAGCTCTTCCAATCCCGGCTCATAAATAGGGGACACACCCTCGTTCAGCGCTCGAATCCTATGCTCATTGCTATCAACACAGCAGACAAAGTGGCCAACTTCAGCGAGACATGCCGCTTGTGTTAGTCCGACATAGCCGGTACCAAAAACTGTGATCTTCATAAACGATTCGTACTCGAATAAAAGCAGCACATTGCGATGCTTTTTTAGGTCCGCTGCAAAAGCCTGAGGCTCATCACCTTCCAGGCCCATCCTGTTGTAGTCATCAGTCCATTAGAAACACTGCCGCTCGATGCTCACCATTTTTTGTTACAGCGGAATGTTCCCGTCAGCGCGTCTCACTCTTTTTGCTCTTTTCAATCTGCCTTGCGAAGTACATAAACTCTCCACATAGCCAAGCCTGGCAGGCAATTCTGATGGGCCAGGATCTGAAAGCCGACCTCTTTAAACTCGGATTCAATAGTGGTCTTGGGAGTGACAAAACACTTCTGCTGCTTGTCGCGACCCTCGCTTGCAGCGACTTTCTTCGGCAGGCGTTTACGTCTCCAGGCCTCGTAATTCCCATCTACCCAAAGCGAAACGACCAAAGTGTCCCGTGCGACTCGATGAAACTCACGGAGCATCGCCAAACGATGCTCGCTAGCGCCGAAGCGGTGAAGAAAGTGCATGCAGAAAATCGAGTCCACGGAATTGTCCGATAGATCGATATCGAAAACTGACGTTTGGAATATTCTGATGCGGGCAAGGACGTGTGCTGGCTGAGTAGCTTGCGCCATGGCAAGCATGTCGCTTGATTTGTCAGCAGCCAAAATCACGCGGTTGCTTTGCTCGGCGAGAAGAGGCCATAAGCGCCCCCGGCCGCAGGGGAGATCTAATACCAGATTCGGCTCGCTTGCTTGTTTTAGGGCGCGCCGAACTATCTGCCTATAACGCCAGTATGAGAGCCGTCGAGCCAAACTCTCGCCCGGATGCTTATTAGCATATGCGTCGGCTCGCGCGCATAGATTTTTTTTTGATGAGTCGGACTCTTCGATCCCTGGCATGGGTGCATCCGTACACTTCGTGAAGACCGAAAAGTACTGCTCGGCATGTCAATAGACAGTCAATAAATTGTGAAAAAAACGTGAAATCAGATTTTTTGAACCTGGCTGAGAAGCAGCGCCCCTCAAGCGCAACAGTCGATCCGACACCCCAGTTACAAGGTGTCGAACGGGGTTTCTAGTTTGATGTGGCCCAGCAAAATCTGCACTGCACGTAGCAAAGAATTCCCCGGCGTCAATTGTCTACTTCAAGTCTCCGAGACTCGGGAGCCCGCTTGCTGCAGTTCGGCCAAACGAGGTGTTTCATCTTTTGCGGATATTTTTTTCACAAGAATTTGATAGTTGTCTGGGTAGGCTTGTTCTCTGAAAGAGAGCGGGCTGCCATGACGCATGCTCATGAGTGGGATAAGTTGCCGAGGTATGGCGGCGCACGAAGCGGTAGTCGCCAAATAACGACCGACAATAAAAAACCTTTACTTAGAGGCTGTCATAGCCGATGAGACGAGCTGCACATCATGATTGGCAACGCACTGCCTTCATGGTCTTACTGGGGTTGTTGCTCGTGCGCTTGGTATTGATGGCCTTTGTGCCGCTGACCGACACCACTGAAGCCCGGTACGCCGAGATTGCCAGGAAGATGCTGGAAACCGGCAACTGGATTACGCCATTACACGACTACGCGGTGCCATTCTGGGCCAAACCTCCGCTTTCGACCTGGCTAGCCGCCGCGGCCATGGGGCTGTTCGGCGAGACGGAACTGGCGGTGCGGCTGCCATCCTTGCTGTTGTCCCTCGCGGTTCTGTGGCTGACGGCTGATCTGACCCGGCGACACAGCTGTCGGGACGCCGGAATAGCGGCAGCGCTTGTCGCGCAGCCGTAAGGCGTTCCCGACCACCGAGACGGAGCTCATGCTCATCGCCAACGCGGCGATCAGCGGCGACAACAGCCAGCCGGTGAAGGGGGAGAGCAGGCCGGCCGCGATGGGGTGCATCGGGCAGGTGTAGAGGGTGCTAGGCGATAGCGTCGTGGTGGTGGCTGGCGCCGCCGGCCCGGGCGGATGTCCGGGCGCGGTCCGGTGCCGATGCTGGGCGTGGTGCATGGGCGAATCCTTCATCGCGGCCTCCTGGCTCGGCGCGGCTTAGCGCGGCTTGCCCTGGAGCTTGCCGTACAGCCAGGCAAACAGGGTTCCGACCAGGCCCCCCAGACGCTCAAGACCAGCAGCGGCCCGAGGAAGGTCGTGGCGCTGTAGGCTTGCGGCGTCAGCAGGCGGCCGAAGTCGAGCCCATGGAATAAGGCATTGAGGAAGGCGATGCCCTGCGCCGGCCACAGCGCGTAGAGCAGCGCGCAGAGCGTGTAGGAAATCGCCAGGGTCAGGGTCAGGGCCAGGGCGAGACCGGTGTTCCAGGGGCCGTTCATGATGGATTCCTCGGGGTTGGCCGGCCGCCATCGGCGGCGTTGGGACGACGGGCGGATGGCCGGGGCAGGAACGCCGGGGTGCGGGCGCGGTAGGCCAGGTAGGCGGCGCCGAATTGCACGGCCATCTCTTGCTCCTCGCGCTTGGCCAGCCTGGCATACATCACCAGCAGGATCGGGAACATCACCAGCGTGATCAGCGTCGGCCACTGCAGCAGGAAGCCGAACATGATCAGCACGAAGCCGACGTACTGCGGGTGGCGGATACGCGCATAGGGGCCGTCCAGCGCCAGCGTGCCGCTGCCCTGGGCCTGGTAGAGCACGCGCCAGGCGGCCGCCAGCAGCCAGAAGCCGGCCAGGATCAGCAGGTTGCTGAGCAGGTGGAAGGGGCCCCAGTGGGGATTGACCCGCCAGCCGAACAGCATTTCGAGCAGATGGCCGGCGTCGTGCGACAGGAAGTCGATGCCGGGAAAATGCCGGCTGAGCCAAGGCAGCAGCAGGTAGAGGGTCAGCGGGAAGCCGTACATCTCGGTGAACAGGGCCACCAGGAAGGCCGAGAACATGCCGAAGGAGCGCCAGTCGCGCGCGCTCTTCGGCTTGCTGAAGCTGAAGGCGAACAGGATGAACACCAACGAGTTGATGACCACCAGCGACCAGAGGCCATAGGCGGATGCGGCGTGGTTCATGACGGGTCCTCCTGGTCCGGCCGGCGCGGCGGCTCCGGCGGTCCGGGCCTATGGCGATGGCCGCCGTGGCCGTGGTGCATAAACAGATGCATCAGTGGGCAGGCCAGCAGCAGGTAAGGCAAGGCGCCCAGCAGGTGGGCGGTATGCTCGGTGATCAGGAAGAAGCCGACGACGGCGACGAAGCCCCAAAACACCCAGCGCTGGTAGGGGGTGCCCTTATCGGGTACGTGATTCATCTCGTTTTCCCTCCACGCGGCGGCTACGACGCCGCCGCGTGGCCCGCTTCACTGGCCCATCGGCATCTTCATCATGCTCGACTGCTGATCCATCATCTGCATCATCATGTCCATCATTCCCATGCCGCCGCCGTCCCCTCCGTCAGACATCATGCCCATGCCCATGCAGCCCTTGCCGGCAGGCATGTCACGCATCATCGCCATGGCGTCCTTCATCGCCAGCATGCCCTCCTGCATGGCGGCTTGGCGCTCGGCTGGGGTCTTGGCGGCGGCGGCCTTGTCGCGGGCGGCCTGCAGCTTCTGCATCTGCTCGGTCATGGCCGGGTCAGCGACGGGCTTGGCCGGGGTGCTGGTCTCGGCCTGGGGCGTCTGGGCGTCGCTCGGGTGATGGGCGTCGGTGGCGCAGGCGCTGAGCGCGGTGCTGGCGAGTACGGCGGCAACAAGCAATTTCAGTTGTGCGTGCATGACGATCTCCTGGTGGTTAGGGCAAGTCAGGTGCGGCTGGACCGCACCGAATCGGCGCAGCAACGCCGGACGGCCAGTTTCCGGCCGCCCTGGCACTCGGTTTAATCGTTGAAGCGGACGAAACTCAGGCGGGCTGGCGGTCCCGGTGGTGCGGGCCGGCGGCATGGGGAAAAGACGCTGGCTGGTGGGCCCTGGATGTCGAGAAGCAAGAGTACGGGCAACGCCAGCAAAATGATCCAGCCGGCCAAGTCGAACGCCGAGGCTTGGATCGCAGGGCTAACCGTGCTGCTGGCATCTGCACAATGCTGCAGGACGCCGTTGGCATGCAGGGCGTGTTCATCGAACTGCTGTGGGTTGGCGAATTGATTGTGCGGCGCAGGCAAGTCATGGCTGGGCAGCACCAAGCAGCCCTGAACCGTCGCCACGGAAAACGCCACTACCCACATCGCCAGGGCGAGGCGTAAGAGCATGTGCAGGTGCTGACGGAACCCTTGCATGGGATGCTCCTGTTAATTGGATGCCCGATACATTGCAGCCACTATAGTGAAGCGCCGAAAGGCTGCCGTTGACCTATATCAAGCGAACAGCAAAGCCGCTGCTTGGCGGACACAGCGGCCGCCTGCTGGCGAGTGTGGCCAGGGTCGCCATACTGGAGGCGAAACCCGAGGCGCTGCCGGTAACGGCGAGTGCCCCGCCTTCTGTGTGTGCCGGGGCGCTGTGATGGGGCCAATCATCAGGGGATAACTTGACCATGTCCGAATGGCACGCAATGGCACCCAGTCAAGTGACGGGCCAGCTCAAGGTCGATCCCGACCAAGGGCTCGCGGAGTCCGAGGCGGCGGCGCGATTGCGGACTCACGGCGCCAACCGGCCGAGTGTTCGCCCGGGCCGCAGCCCATTTGCCCGGTTTGCCGCGCAAGTCGTGCAACCCCTGGTGCTGGTGCTAATCGCGGCCGGTACTGTGACGATCTTTCTTGGCGAATGGATCGATGCCAGCGTGATTTTCGGCGTAGTGCTGATCAATGCAGTGCTCGGCTTCGTCCAGGAAGGCAAGGCCGAGGCGGCCTTGGCGGCGCTCGCCCGGGCCGTGGCGGCAGAGGCCACGGTGTTGCGGGCCGGCACCCGCCGCAGACTCGATGCCGCCGCCCTTGTGCCCGGCGATCTGGTGGTGCTGTCGAGCGGGGACAAGGTGCCTGCCGACGTGCGCCTGCTCGCCAGCAAGGAGTTGCGCACCGCCGAGGCGGCGCTGACGGGTGAATCGCTGCCGGTGGATAAGTGTACTGAGGCGCTGCCGGCCGATACGCCGCTCGCCGACCGGCACAACATGGCCTATGCCGGTACGCTGGTGGTCGCCGGGCAAGGCACCGGCGTGGTCGTCGCCACCGGCGATGCCACTGAGACCGGCCGCATCTGCGGACTGATCGCCCAGGCGCCGGAACTGACGACGCCCTTGACGCGCAAGATGGGCGTGTTCGCCAAACATCTGCTGATAGCGATACTGGCCCTAGCCGCGCTCACCTTCGTCGTCGGCGTGCTGCGCGGCGAGTCGGCCTTCGCCATGTTTATGGCGGCGGTGGCCCTGGCCGTGGGCGCGATACCGGAGGGGTTGCCGGCGGCCATGACGGTCACGCTGGCCATCGGCGTCGCGCGCATGGCCAAACGCCGCGCCATCATTCGCAAGCTGCCGGTGGTCGAGACGCTGGGCAGCACCACGGTCATCTGCTCGGACAAGACCGGGACGCTGACGGAGAATGCGATGACTGTCCGTGCCATTTGGGCCGGCGGGGAAGAGTTTTCCGTCACTGGCCATGGCTACGGGCCGACCGGCAGCATTGCCTGGGTTGGACAGCCGGTAACGATAGCCGGCGCCCTGCGCGAGACCCTGCTGGCCAGCGTGCTCTGCAATGATGCTCGCCTGGTGCGTGAAGGCCCGCATTGGACGGTCGTCGGCGACCCGACCGAGGGCGCTCTGCTGGTCGCCGCGCGCAAGGGCGGGCTGGATGAGGACACGCTGAATTCGATCTTTCCGCGGCTGGACGAACTGCCTTTCGACTCGGCCCGCCAATACATGGCGACGCTGCATGAGATCGAAGGGGCGCGCATCGTCTGCGTGAAAGGCGCCGTGGAGAGGCTACTGCCCAGCTGTGCCAGCATGCTGGATCGCCAGGGTCGCGAGGCGCCGTGTGCAGCGGAGGCCATCCACGCGGAGGCGCTGCGCATGGCGGAAAGCGGCTTGCGCGTACTGGCCGTGGCCCGCTCCGAGCTCGCGCCGGGGCAACAGCTCGAACAGGCTCAGATCGGCGCTGAGCTGGTGTTCCTCGGTCTCATCGGCATGCTCGACCCGCCACGGCCGCGCGCCATCGGCGCGGTGCGCACCTGCCATGCGGCAGGCATCCGGGTGAAGATGATCACCGGCGACCACCCAGGTACGGCCATCGCCATCGCCCGCCAACTCGGCATAGTCCACGCTGGAGCGGGGGCCTTGACCGGCCGGGAACTGGCCAAGCTCGATGATGACCAGTTGCGTAAGGTGGCGGCGCAGATGGATGTGTTCGCCCGGGTCGAGCCCGAACAGAAGCTGCGGCTGGTGAGCGCCTTGCAGGCCAACGGCGAAGTGGTGGCCATGACCGGGGACGGCGTCAACGATGCGCCGGCGCTCAAGCAGGCCGACATCGGCGTCGCCATGGGCCAAGGGGGCACCGAGGTGGCCAAGGAGGCCGCCGCTATGGTGCTGACCGACGACAACTTCGCCACCATCGAGGCGGCAGTCGAGGAAGGGCGCGGCATCTACGACAACCTGGTGAAGTTCATCGCCTGGACTATTCCGACCAACGCGAGCGAGGGGCTGGTGATCCTCGCCGCGGTCTTCGCCGGCACGGCGTTGCCCATCACACCGCTGCAGATCCTCTGGATCAACATGACCACCGCCATCCTGCTGGGGATGATGCTGGCCTTCGAGCCGGCCGAGCGCGGCATCATGCAGCGACCGCCAAGAGCGCCGACCGCCCCGGTGCTCGACCGCGGGCTGATCCAGAGCATTGTTCTGCTCAGCGTGCTGATACTGGCCGGCGCCTTCGGCCTGTTCGAGCTGGCGCTCTATCGGGGGCAGTCGGTGGCAGAGGCCCGGACTATCGCCGCCAATGTCTTCGTGCTGGTAGAAATTTTCTACCTCTTCAACTGCCGATCGCTCACCCGCCCATTCTGGTCCATGGGTTGGTTTTCCAATCCCTGGGTGTGGGTCGGCAGCGTCGCGATGCTGGTGCTGCAGTTGGCCTTCACCTATATGCCCGCCTTTAACCGCGTGTTCCAGACCGCACCCATCGGCATCCAGGAATGGTGGGCGATGGGCGCGTTTGCGGCCACGTGCGCGCTAATAGTCGAGGCTGAAAAATACTGGAGGTCTTCCAGGAAAATACCGCCCCAGGCTGCGCAAGCCACCCGGGAAAGATGAAGAGACTGCAACGACGGTGGAAAGAACAGGATGGCGTCAATCCAGCGCACTGCCCGGCGCTGCTGCGCCATCTCGCCTAGGCTTGATCTAGCGCAAGAACTCCCTTGGCCACTTGCCTGACGCTAGTCGAACTCCGCCCACAAGCTGGGTTAAACGACGCTCTGGGGGCACAGGTGAAATCACTCCAGCGGCATGCAACGCTCAACAGCTTTTACCACCTCGCCCAGACTCCGCTGACTGGACGGGCCTGTTGCGGCCTGGCCTGTTTCGCCGCGCGCGGCGACGACCCGGCGCGCTGGGCTGCGGCGGTGGCTGGCGAGGTTCCCGTCTATTGCCTGGGCAAGTGCTACGTCGGTCCCAGTGACACGGAACTGGAGGTGCGCCCCCAGGTCGAGGTGCATAGCCGCAGCAGCGTGCTGTTGGCCAATCTGCTGACGGGCGCGGTGCGCGATTTGCCGAGTTATCGTGCGCGCGGCGGCGGGGTGGCGCTGGAGCGGGCGCGGGCCATGGCGCCGGCGGATCTGGTGCGCCTGGTCGAGGCCTCCGCGTTGCGCGGGCGCGGCGGCGCCGGCTTCCCGGCCGGGCGCAAATGGCGGGCGCTGGCCAGCCAGGGCGGCGCGCTCAAATACCTGGTGGTGAACGCCGACGAAGGCGATTCAGGCGCGTTTTCCGATCGCTTCCTGCTGGAAGACGACCCGTTCCGGCTGATCGAGGGCGCGGCCATCGCCGCCCATGGGGTGGGGGCGAGCCGTGGTTACCTCTACCTGCGCAAGGAGTATCCGCAGGCCGCCCAGGTGCTCGCCGCGGCCTTGCTGCAAGCGCGCACGGCGGGCTGGCTGAGCGCGGCCTTCGATATTGAACTGGTGGTGGGCGAGGGCAGCTACCTCTGCGGCGAGGAAACCTCGTTACTCAATGCCCTGGAGGGGCGGCGCCCGGATGCCCGGCTGCGGCCGCCGCAAATTACCGAACGGGGATTGTTCGACGCCCCCACCCTGGTGCAGAACGTCGAGACCCTGTGTGCGCTGCCCTGGATAGTCGAGCACGGCGCGCAGGCCTATGGCGAGCTGGGATTTTCCAACAGCCGGGGGACCAAGCTGCTTTCGCTCAATTCGCTGTTCCGCCGGCCGGGGCTGTACGAGGTGGAGTTCGGCATGCCGCTGAGCGAGGTGGTGGAGCAGTTGGGCGGTGGTTTACGCCGTGGCCGGCTCAAGGGCGTGATGGTGGGCGGGCCGCTGGCGGGCATAGTGCCGCCGCAGTTGCTCTCGACCCGCCTCGGTTACGAGGAACTGCAGGCCATCGGCTGTGCGGTGGGGCACGGCGGGGTGATCGCCTTTGCCGACGACAGTTCGATCCTGGAGATCATGGCCCAGGTGTTCCGCTTCGGCGCGCGGGAGTCCTGCGGCAAATGCACGCCGTGCCGCCTGGGTACGCCGACGTTGGCCGCTATGTTCGAGGGTGCCGTCCAAGGCGGCCGGCTGGACCCAGCCCGCTACGCCGCGCTGGTGGAAGCGTTGAGGGTCGGCAGCCTGTGTGGCCACGGGCGCGGCCTGGGCGAATTCGCCCGGGCGGTCGAAACCCATTTCGCCGAGGAACTGTCCGCATGCCTAGCATCAGCGTGAATGGCCAGCCGCACCCTTGCGCGGTCGGCACCCGCCTGCTGGATGCCTTGCAGGCGGCGGGCACGGTGGTGCCCCATCTCTGCCACGACGAGCGCTTGCAGCCATTTGGCGGCTGCCGACTGTGCCTGGTCGAGGTCGAGGGGCACGAGCGGCCGCTGGCGAGTTGTGCTGCGTTGGTCGAAGACGGCATGCGCGTGCGCACCCACAGCGCCGCGCTGGAGGCCCTGCGGCGCACCCAGTTGCAGCTGCTGGCGGAGTCTTACCCGCCACAGGCGGTGCTCGCCGAGCCCGGGCGGCCCTTCCATCGACTGCTCAACCAGTACGGCGTGACGGCGGGCGGCGCGCAGCGTGTGGGCCTGTTCCAGGACGACAGCCATCCCTACCTAGGTGTGGCGATGGATCGTTGTATTCACTGCTACCGCTGCATCCGCATCTGCGAAGAGCTGCAGGGGCAATTCGTCTGGGAGGCCTGGGGCCGCGGCGAGACCGTCCACATCGCCCCGGGCAAGGGCGAGACCCTGCTCGACGGTGGTTGCGTGAGCTGCGGCGCCTGCGTGGATACTTGCCCGAGCGGCGCGCTCTTCGACAAGCGCAGCAGCGTCGAGCCGGTTGGCTGGACCCGGACCACCTGCGGCTATTGCGCGGTGGGCTGCCAGATGGACGTGGGCCACGCCGAAGGGCGCGAGGTGGCGGTACGCCCGGTCGACAGTCCGGTCAATCGCGGCCATCTGTGCGCCAAGGGCCGCTACGCCTTCGAGTTCAACCATGCCGAGGATCGGGTCACCTTCCCGATGATCCGCCGCGCCGACGGCTGGCAACGGGTGAGCTGGGACGAGGCGCTGGATTTCACCGCGGCCCGACTGCAGGCCATTCTCGATGCGCAGGGGGCGGATGCGATCGGTGTGCTCGGCTCGGCGCGCGCGAGCAACGAGGAAAACTACCTGGCGCAGAAGTTCGCCCGGATCGTGCTCGGCACCCATAACGTGGACAGCTGCGCCCGGGTTTGCCATACGCCGAGCGCCAAGGCGCTGAAGACCATGCTGGGCACCGGGGCGGCGACCAATAGCTTCGACGACATCGAGCAGGCCCAGGCCTTCCTGCTCTGCGGGGTGAATCCCACGGAGAATCACCCGGTGGTCGGCGCGCGGATCAAACAGGCGGTGCTGCGCGGCGCCAAGCTGGTGGTGCTGGACCCGCGCCGCACCGAACTGGCGGCCCTGGCCGATGTGCATCTGGCGGTACGGCCGGGCTGCAACGTGCTGTTGCTGAATGCCCTGGCCGCCACCCTGATCGAGGAAGGCTTGATCGACCGGGCCTTCCTCGCCGAGCGCAGCAGCGGGTTCGACCAGTACGCGGCCTTTATCGCCGGCTATGCGCCGGAGCAGGTGGCCGCGGCCTGCGGCGTGGCGGCGGCGGATATCCGCGCCGCCGCGCGAATCTAT
Source organism: Pseudomonas sp. 2FE (assembly GCF_005503735.1). Taxonomy (NCBI): domain Bacteria; kingdom Pseudomonadati; phylum Pseudomonadota; class Gammaproteobacteria; order Pseudomonadales; family Pseudomonadaceae; genus Pseudomonas; species Pseudomonas sp. 2FE. Next base: position 133,490 of record NZ_SCMO01000007.1, read on the forward strand.
GCGGCGGGGCAGCCGGCCATGTGCATCCACGGCCTCGGCATGACCGAGCACCTGCAAGGCAGCGAAGGCGTGATGACGCTGATCAACCTGGCCCTGCTGACCGGCAACCTCGGCAAGCCCGGCGCCGGGGTCAACCCCCTGCGCGGGCAGAACAACGTACAGGGCGCGGCACATATGGGCTGCGATCCGGTGTCGTTGACCGGGGCACAGTCGATCAAGGAGGCCGGCGCGCGGTTCGAGGCGCTCTGGGGCGCGCCCTTGCCAAAGACCCACGGCCTCAATCTGCTGCAGATGATGGATGCAGCCAAGGCCGGCGCGCTGAAGGCGATTTGGGCGTTTGGCTATGACCTCTACCTGTCGCTGGCCAATGCCAATGCCACCGAGGCCGCATTGTCCCGGCTGGAGCTGGTGATAGTACAGGACCTGTTTCTGAATGAGACGGCGGCGGCCTTCGGCAGCGTGTTCCTGCCCGCGGCTTCGTTTCTGGAAAAGGACGGCACTTTTATGAACTCGGAGCGCCGGGTGCTGCGCATCCGCCAGGTGCTGCCGCCACCGGGCGAGGCGCGGCCGGACTGGTGGATCATCCAGCAGTTGGCCGCGCGCATGGGCAAGCCTCAAGGCTTTCGCTTTGCCGGGCCACAGGCGATCTGGGATGAGGTACGCGCGCTCTGGCCGGATGGCGCCGGGCTGTCCTACGCCCGGCTGGAGCGGGAGAACCCGCATTGGCCTTGCCCGAGTGAAGAGCATCCCGGCACCCCGGTGCTGCACCGCACGCGCTTCCCCATCGGCAAGACCGCGGCGCTGGCCTGTATCCCGTTCGTGCCTAGCTCGGAGCAGGTGGATGACGACTACCCGCTGCTGCTGACCACCGGCCGCACGCTCTATCACTTCAACGCCGGGACCATGACCTACCGCACGCCGAATGCCATTTTGCAGCCGACCGACAGCCTGGCCATAGCGCCGGCGGACGCCGTGCGGCATGGGCTGGCCAGCGGCGAGCGGGTGCGGGTCATCAGCCGCCATGGCCGGGTGGAACTGCCGGTCCTGGTCAGCGAGGCGCAGCGCGAGGGCGTGCTGTTCACGACCTTTCACCGCGCGGACCTGTTCGTCAACCGGCTGACTTCGGCAGTCCGCGATCGGCTGGTGGACGCCCCGGAGTACAAGGTGACGGCGGTGCGCCTGGAACGCATCGCTTAGTCAGGGCAGGCAGGTGCAATCCCATTGAAAAAACAGGGTTTAAGGAGGCGAGCATGCGCATAACTTTTCTCGGCGCGGCCGGTACGGTAACCGGCAGCAAATACCTGCTGGAGCACGACGGCAAGCGCGTGTTGATCGATTGCGGGCTGTTCCAGGGCTACAAGCAATTGCGCCTGCGCAACTGGGAGCATTTTCCGCTGCCGGTGGGTCAACTGGACGCCATAGTCCTGACCCATGCCCATCTGGATCACAGCGGTTATCTGCCGGTGCTCGCGCGCGATGGCTACCGTGGCCCGGTCTACGCGACCGCCGCCACCTGCGAGCTGGCCGAAATTCTGCTGCGCGATAGTGGTCGCTTGCAGGAGGAAGAGGCCGAGTACGCCAATCGCCGTGGTTTCTCCAAGCACCACCCGGCGTTGCCCCTGTACACGGAGCAGGACGCCGAGCGCGCGCTGAAGCTGTTCCGCCCGCTGCCGCTGCACCGCCCGCAGGAGATAGTGCCGGGCTTCCGAGTGCAACTGCGGTCCGCCGGGCACATCCTCGGCGCGGCAACCGTGGAGGTCGTGGCCGGTGGCACCACCCTGGTCTGCTCGGGGGATTTGGGGCGCTTGAACGACCCGGTCATGGTGACGCCAGAGTCCATCGAACACGCCGACTATCTCTTGGTGGAGTCGACCTACGGCGACCGCCGGCATTCCAGCGAGCCCCCTGAGCAGCAACTCGCTGAGGTGATCACCCGCACCGCGCTACGGCATGGCATCACGCTGGTACCCTCGTTCGCGGTAGGCCGCGCGCAGTTGCTGATGTACTACCTGTACCGCCTGAAGCAGAACCGAGCAATTCCCGACTTACCGATCTACCTCAACAGCCCGATGGCGACCGATGCCACCGAGTTGTATCAGCGCTTTCGCAGTGAGCACCGACTCTCTGCGCAGGAGTGTGAGGGGATGTGCCATATCGCCCATATCGTGCGGTCGGTCGAGGAGTCCAGACAGCTGGATCAGCTACGCACCCCGGCGGTGATCATCGCCGCCAGCGGCATGGCGACCGGTGGCCGGGTCCTGCATCACCTCAAGGCGCTGGCGCCGAACCCGCATAACACCCTGCTGTTCTCCGGCTTCCAGGCCGGCGGCACGCGCGGGGCGCTGATCCTCGGCGGCGCCGAGTCGGTGCGGATACACGGCGAGGAGGTGCCGATCCGGGCCGAAGTGGTGGCGATGGAGAACCTATCGGCACATGCCGACGCCGATGAGATCATGCAATGGCTGCGTGGCTTCAAGCGCCCGCCCCGGCATACCTATGTGGTGCACGGCGAGCCGTCCGCGGCAGACGTGCTGCGGCGGCGCATCGGTGTCGAACTGGGCTGGTCGGTCTCGGTGCCCGAGCATCGCGATACGGTCGAGTTGGCTGGCGGAGCACAGGCCGATGCGGCGCGAGTCTAGGACTTCGCGCCGTGCTCGGCTAGCGTCTGCTCAGTGAGTCGTAGAGCTCGGGGCGGCGGTCCTTGAAGTAGCTGTTGATGGCGCGCGAGGCCTGCATGAGGTCGCGGTCGAGCGTGCCGATTATCAGCGCTTCGTCGAGGCCGGCCTGGGCGATCCGGGCACCGTCCGGCGCGGCGATGCTGCTCAGGCCGCAGTACTGGATCTCGCCCTCGCTACCGCAGTAGTTGGCGTAGGCCACGTAGCACTGGTTCTCGAAGGCACGGGCCCGTACCGTGACCTGCGCAATGAAGTCGTAGGGCACCATGTTCGCCGTTGGCACCAGCACCAGGTCGGCCCCGGCCAACGCCAGCCGGCGGACATTCTCCGGGAACTCCAGGTCGTAGCAGATCAGCAGGCCGAGCCGCCAGCCGTTCAGTTCGACCAGCGGGAACTCGCCCTCCGCCACGGCGAACATCGAGTGGTCGAGCGTGCCGAACAGGTGCGTCTTGCGGTAGTTGCACAGGCTTTGCCCCTGCGCGTCCAGCAGTTGCACGGCGTTGTAGATCCGGCCATCGCCGGCGCGCTCGGGGTAACCGTAGAGAATGGCGATGCCCGCGGCCTGGGCGATACCCGCCACGCGTGCGGCCGAGGGACCGTCGCGCGGCTCGGCGAGCGCGCTGACCGCGTCGGCACCGATGTTGTAGCCGGTGAGGAACATCTCCGGGCAGACCAGCAGGTCTGCCCCCTGGGTCGCGGCCTCGGCGGCCAGCCGTTGCAGGCGCTCGAGGTTGCCGGGAACGTCCAGCGGCCGCGGCGGGCATTGATACAGGGCTATGCGCATGGGGGCTCTCCCGTTCATTCCGGTAGCGCGATCGGACCCAGCTCAGGGAACAGATCCCCGGGGCCGGGGTTCTCCGCATGAGACTGGCCGCCGAAGTGCTTCATGATGCCCCAGACGGCATTCAGGGAGGTCTGCACCGCCCCTTCGACCCAGGCCGGGGTCCAGGACACGTCATCGCCGGCGATGAAGATGCCGCGTTGCTCGGCAGGCATGTCGTCCTGCATGAAGTGCGCGTACATGCGCTGGTTGTAGCGGTAATGGCCTGGCAGAGCACCCTTGAAGGCGCCGAGGAAGTGCGGGTCGGCCTCCCAGGACACGGTGATCGGGTCGCCGATGATGTGGCTGGCGATATCCACGTCCGGATAGATCTTCTTCAGTGCATCCAGGGCCAGCTTCACGCGCTTTTCGATCGGCTGCGGCAGCATCTTCAGCGCATCGCTCATCCAGGAGTAGGACAGGCAGATCACCCCCGGCTTGTCGTCGCCGTTGTCGAACAGGTAGGTGCCGCGGGTCAGGCGGTCGGTCAGGGTCATGCTCATGGTGTCGCGCCCGGTCTGCGGGTCCTTGTCCTTCCAGAACGGCCGGTCGACCATCACGAAGGTCTTCGAGGACTGCATATAGCGGGTGCGGTCGAGGGCCATCCACATCTTCTGCGAGAACAGCGATTCCTCGCACTCGATCTGGGTGGTCAGCAGCCAGCTCTGGCAGGTGGTCAGCACCGCCGCATAGTGACGGGTGTCGCCCCAGTTGTCGGTGACGGCGAGGCGGCCGTCGGCGGCGCGGGCGATGCGCTTAACCCCGGGGCGCGGGGCGCCGTGGTGCAGCGATGAGAGGCTGGTGCCCTGCGGCCAGTGGACGCAGCGCTCCGGCGCATGACGCCAGATGCCCAGCGGCACCTGCTCGACGCCGCCGACTATCAGGTGCTGGTGGTCGTCGCAGTTGGTCATCACCACGCGGAAGATTTCCAGCATCGAGTTGGGGAAGTCGGAGTCCCAGCCACCGGTGCCGAAGCCGACCTGGCCGAACACCTCGCGGTGGTGGAAGGACAGTTTGGCGAAGGCCTTGGAGCTGGCGACGAAGTCGTAGAAGGTGCGGTCGTCCCAGAGCGGCACCAGGGTGTTCCACAGCTCCTTGAGGCGGGCCACGTCGCGGTCGCGGATCGCCTGCTGGATCTCGCCGAAGCGCGCGCCGTCCTCCAGCGCGTCGGCCCAGGCATCGGCGACTTCCTGGAACAGTGCCGGCAGGTCGGCGAGCTTCTGCGCGTAGTAGGTCTTGCCTTCGAGGTCGATGACGGTGCTGCCGGAGGCCGGGGTCAGTGGGTTGGGGAAGGGGCGGGTTTCCAGGCCGAGCTTGTCGACATAGTGGTAGAAGGCCGTGGAGGAGACCGGGAAACGCATGCCACCCAGCTCGGCGATGATGCCCTCGGTGCCTTCGAAGGCCTGCGAGCGCAGGCGGCCGCCCATCTTCGCGGCCTCGTAGACCACCGGCTTCAGGCCCAGCTTCATCAACTCGTAGGCGGCGACCAGGCCGGCGATGCCAGCACCGACAATCGCCACCTCGGCGCCATGCTGGTCGGCCGGGATGCTGCCGAGGCCGGCGGGATGCTCGATCCAGTCATCGAAGGCGAAAGGGAAGTCCGGGCCGAAGATGGTGATCGGCTTTTTGCCGTCTGCGGGGTGGCGATTGTTGTTCATGATTGACCTTGATGGCGGGAGCAAAGGGGGCTGCCGGCGAGGGGCAGCAGTGGGGCCATTCTAGGGCGCGCTAACTTCGTCTATAAGACGCATAGTGTCGTCATTTGGCAGTCATACGATGCAAAACGACGAGCACTCTGTGCAGAATGACGAAACTCGCCCTCTCCCGTTTAGGGGAGAGGGCCGGGGCTTAGGCATCCCTCAGCCCGGGGGAGAAAGCGGCTGCCCGCGGTCCAGCTTGCAGCTGAGGATGATCGAGGTGGTGGTCTTCTCCACGCCGTCGACGCTGCCGATCAGGTCGAGCAACTGATCGAGCCGTTCCGGCGAGTCGGCCCGCAGCCAGGCGACGTAATCGAACTCGCCGCTCACCGCGCAGAGTTGCTGCACTTCCGCCATGCCGCTGAGCCGCCGTAGGACTTCCTTGCCGGAGCGTGGCTTCAGGGTGATGCCGACATAGGCTTGCAGCCCCCCGTCCACCACGCGTTGGCCCAGGCGCACGCCATAACCGGTGATCACCCTGGCCTTTTCTAGGCGCGCCAGCCGCGAGGTCACCGTGGTCCTGGCGATGCCCAGGCGACGCGCCAGCATCGCCACGCTCTCGCGGGCATTGATCTGCAATGTTGCAATCAGTTGGCGGTCGATTTCGTCGAGGGTTGGAGGGCGGGTGTCGGGCATGGGATCGCTCGGGAAAGGGCTGTGCGGTGTCGTGATCAAGGACGCAAGGCTACCTGAAGGTCGGCAACCTGTAATCAACCGAGGTTAAGCCTCAGGCATCCAACTTATTAAGTAGAGTTAAGTCGAGCGGGCGATCCTGTGATGCCCCCGGGCACTGCAGCTACCCCTCGAATGACCGGCACTATTTTTAAACCAAAGAAAATCCGTTGAGTGAATCGCCCCGGGTTTATCGAGTCTTTCAATGCTCGGCTGACCGGTAGAGTCAATGCCTTAACTGACTGGCATTAGCGCCTGACCGGCCTTTCCCGCTAGTCCCAACGGACGATGTTGCCCCCGCGCCAAGGCGCTTAAATCGCTCTCCATAGGGCCTCCCCGGTATTTGCTTCGGGGCGGGCCAAGTCCTGACAGGAATGAGGAGCGCGCCCCATGGATATCCGTGGTCTGGGTTATGTCACCGTCTTATCCACCGATCTGAATCGCTGGCGCGAATATGCCGGTCAGGTGCTGGGCACGATGGTTGTCGCCGGCCCGCTTGAGGACGAGGTGCTCTATCTGAAGATCGATGAGCGCCACTACCGCATTCTGGTGGAGCAGAGCGATCAGGACGGCTACGGCGCCAGCGGTTGGGAGGTGGCCGGCAAGGCCGCCTTCGAGCAGGCGATCGCCGAGCTGGAACAGGCCGATGTGCCGGTGCAGCGCGGCAGCGCGGCGCAAGCTCGCGTGCGCAAGGTGCAGGAACTGGCCTGCTTCAGTGACCCTGATGGCAACCGCCACGAGCTGTTCTGGGGCCCGCTGCAGGACTTCGCCCGCTTCGTCTCGCCGGTCGGGGTCAAGGGCTTCGTCACCAGCGAGCTGGGCATGGGCCACGTGGTGCTGCCGGCGCCGAGCTTCGAGCGCTGCCGCGACTTCTATGAGCGGGTGCTGGGTTTCGGCCTGTCCGATCTGATGAAGGTGCGCTTCACCCCGGACCCGGCGGAGCCGGAGAAGCGCATCCATTTCATGCACTGCAATAACGGCCGCCACCATTCCTTGGCCATCTTCGAGTGCCCGATGCCCCACGGCTGCGTGCACATGATGCTCGAGGTCAATGCCCTCGACGAGGTCGGTCGCGCGCTGGACCGCATGCAGGCGCATGGGGTCAAGCTGTCCGCCACCCTTGGCCAGCACACCAACGACCAGATGGTCTCCTTCTATATGAAGACCCCGTCCGGCTTCGACCTGGAGTACGGCTACGACGGCCTGGTGGTGGACTGGAACCAGCACACGCCATTCGAGAGCACCGTGGTCAGCCACTGGGGCCATGACTTCAGCGTTGGCCGCCAGTGAGGACTTCGAGTATGGACAAGCGTATGACCACGGCCGAGATAGTCGGCCAGTTGCGCGACGGCATGTGCATCGGCATCGGCGGCTGGGGCCCGCGGCGCAAGCCGATGGCGCTGGTGCGGGAGATTCTCCGTTCCGATCTCAAGGACCTCACGGTGGTCGCCTACGGCGGCGCCGATGTCGGCATGCTCTGCGCGGCCGGCAAGCTGAAGAAGCTGGTGTTCGCCTTCGTCTCGCTGGACTTCATCCCGCTCGAGCCTTACTTCCGCAAGGCCCGCCAGGAGGCCGCCATCGAGGTGATGGAGATCGACGAGGGCATGCTGCTGCTGGGCCTGCGCGCCGCCGCCATGGGCGTGCCCTTCATCCCCACCGCGGTCGGTCTGGGCACCGATGTGCTGACCCACAACCCGGAGCTGAAACTGATCGCCTCGCCCTATGCCGACGGCAAGGACTGGGTCGCCATGCCGGCGCTCAAGCTGGATGCGGCGCTGGTGCATGTCGACCGCGCGGATCAGCGCGGCGTCTGCCAGATCCAGGGGCCGGATCACTATATGGACGACCTGTTCGTCCGCGCCGCCGAGCGGGCCTATATCAGCTGCGACGAGCTGGTCGACAGCAGCTATTTCCACAGCAACCCGGAGCAGGCGCGCCAGGTGTTTTGGGAACGCAACCAGACCAGCGCCGTGGTGCATGTGCCGGGTGGCGCCCATCCGTCTTCTTGCGCGCCGCTGTATGGCTTCGATGTCGCGCACTTCAAGGCCTACAACGCCTCGGCTCAATCGCCGGACGGCTGGCAGGCCTATGTCGAGCAGTACCTGAACGGCACAGAAGAGCAGTACCGGGAAAAGGTCGGCGGCCTGGCTGCCATCCGCCAGCTACCCCTACCGGTTTTCTAAGCGAGGCTCGATATGACTACTACTGCAACCCCTTACAGCCTGGCCGAACTGCTGATCTGCGCCGCCTCAGAGGCCTGGCGCGACGACGGCGAGGTGCTGGCCACCGGCATTGGCGTAGTTCCGCGCCTGGCCGCGTCCCTGAGCATGCTCAGCTCCAACCCCGAGCTGCTGATGACCGACTCCGAGGCCTTTATGGTCGCCGAGCCGGTGCCGCTCGGCGCGCGCAACGGCTACAAGCCAAAGCTCGACAGCTGGATGGGCTTCTCGCGGATCTTCGACAACGTCTGGGGCGGCAAGCGCCATGCCCTGGTCGGTCCGACCCAGATCGACCGCTTCGGCCAGGCCAACATCTCCTGCATCGGCGACTACGCCAAGCCCAAGGCGCAGATGCTCGGCGTGCGCGGCTTTCCCGGCAACTCCATCAGCCACGCCAACTCCTTCCTGGTGCCCAGCCACAACCGCCGGGTGTTCGTCGAGGGCGAGGTCGATATGGTCGCCTCGGTCGGCTACAACCCGGCACGCCTGGCCCGTGGCTGGTCGCTGGACGAGATCGACATCCGCCTGGTCGTCACCGACCTGTGCGTCCTGGATTTCCAGGGGCCGCAACGGCAGATGCGGATCCGCTCGCTGCACCCCGGCGTAACCGTGGCCGAGGTGCAGGACAACACCGGGTTTGCCCTGCATGTGCCGGAGTCGATTGCGACCACGACGGCGCCGAGCCTGGAGCAACTGATGCTGATCCAGCAGCTGGACCCGCACAACCTGCGCGCCAGCCAACTGAAAGACAACCCGCCGGGCGAGCGCAGTCCGCGCTGACGGCCACGAGAAGTACCGCCTTGCCGGAGAAACAGTCAATGAGCGAGCAGAACGATCAAGAGGCCGAAGTGGTGCTCTATGAGGTGCGCGGCGCAATCGCCCTGGTCACCATGAATCGCCCCGAGTACCACAACGCCCAGAACTCGCGGATGACCTATGCGCTGGACGCCGCCTTCCGCCGCGCCTGTGACGACGACGAGGTCAAGGTCATTGTGTTGCGCGGCGCCGGCAAGCACTTCTCCGCCGGCCACGACATCGGCACTCCGGGGCGCGATGTGAACCAGAGTTTCGAGCGCAGCAGCCTCTGGTACGACCACGTCAACAAGCCCGGTGGCGAGTTCCTCTATGCCCGTGAGCAGGAGGTCTACCTCGGCATGTGCCGGCGCTGGCGCGAGATGCCCAAACCGACCATCGCCATGGTCCAGGGCGCGTGCATCGCCGGGGGCCTGATGCTGGCCTGGGTCTGCGATCTGATAGTCGCTTCGGATGACTCCTACTACGCCGATCCGGTGGTGCGCATGGGCATTCCGGGGGTGGAGTACTTCGCCCACGTGCATGAGCTGAACCCGCGTATCGCCAAGGAATTTCTCTTCCTCGGCGAGCGCATGCCGGCCGAGCGCGCCTACCAGATGGGCATGCTCAATCGGGTGGTGCCGCGCGAACGGCTGGAGGAGGAGTGCCTGGCCATCGCCGGGCGCATCGCGCAGATGCCGCGCCTCGGCCTGCAACTGAGCAAGCAGGCGGTGAACAACGCCGAAGACCTGATGGGCAAGCGCGCCACCATGGACATGGTGTTCGGCTTGCACCACTTCGCCCACGTGCACAACGAGCTGTGCTCCGGCGACAAACTGGGCGGTTACGACGCCAAGGCCATGGCCAGCTCCCAACGCAAAGCCACGGAGGCGCAATGACAGTCTCCCTGAACACTCGCCTGACCGAGCTGCTCGGCTGCCGCTACCCGATCATCCAGACCGCCATGGGCTGGGTCGCCGACCCCAGGCTGGTGGCGGCCACCGGCAATGCCGGCGGCTTCGGCTTCCTCGCCGGCGCCACCATCGAACCCGAGCGCATGGAGGCGGCGATCCTCGAGACCAAGCGCCTGACCGACAGGCCGTTCGGGGTGAACTTCCACATGTACCAGGCCAACGCCGGCGAGATAGTCGAGCTGGTGCTGCGCCACCAGGTCAAGGCGGTCAGCTACAGCCGCTCGCCGGGCAAGCAGATGATCGCCCGCCTGAAGGACGCCGGGGTGGTCTGCATCCCCACGGTCGGCGCGCTCAAGCACGCGCTCAAGGCGGTGGAGATGGGCGCCGATGCGGTCACGGTGCAAGGCGGCGAGGGCGGCGGGCATACCGGCTCGGTACCCACCGCGCTGCTGCTGGCCCAGGTGGTGGATGCCGTGCAGGTGCCGGTGGTCGCCGCCGGCGGCTTCAAGGACGGCCGTGGGCTGGTCTCGGCCCTGGCCTATGGCGCCGAAGGCATCGCCATGGGCACGCGCTTCCTGATGAGCGCCGACAGCCCGGTGCCGCCCGCTACTCTGGCGCGCTACCTGGCGGTGCGCGACCCGGCGGCGATCATCGTCAGCCGCGCCATCGACGGCATGCCGCAACGGATGATTCGCAACGAACTGCTCAATCGGCTGGAACAGTCGGGCGGCCTTATGCGCCTGCTGCTGGCGCTGAAGAGCGGCCTGGCCTACCGCAAGCACAGCGGCATAAGCCTGGTCCAGCTGCTCGGCAGCGCGCTACGGATGCGCGGCGCCGGCGAGCTGACGGCGGCCCAGACCCTGATGGCGGCCAACGCGCCCATGGTGATCCAGAAGGCCATGGTCGAGGGCCTGCCCGAGCAGGGCGTGCTGCCCGCCGGGCAAATCGCCGCGAGCATCGACAGCCTGCCGAGCTGCGAAGAATTGATTGGCCAGATAGTCCGGGAAGCCGAAGCGCGCCTGGCCGAACTCGGCCGCCGCGCGCTTTCTTGAGAGGGCGGTTTTGTAGGGTGCGCCCTGCGCACCAAGAGCGCCGTACAGCTGGTGCGCACAGCGCACCCTACGGCCGAGAAATCGAACGATTTATGTGGCGAATTTAGGGGGAGTCCGATGAGCAAGCCATTCCACACGAGCATCGACAATGGCATCGCCGAACTGGTGTTCGACCGGCCGCCGGTGAACGCCTTCGACTGCCAGGGCTGGGCGGATATCGCCAGCACCATCGACGGCCTCGGCCGCGACCCGGCGGTGCGGGTGATCGTCATCCGCGCCGAGGGCCGCGGCTTCTGCGCCGGGGTGGATATCAAGGAATTGGCCGCCGACGGCAACCTGATAGTCGCGGTGAACAAGGGCAACTACGACAGCTTCAAGGCCATCCACCGCAATCCCAAGCCGGTGATAGTCGCGGTGCACGGCTTCGTCCTCGGCGGCGGCATCGGCCTCTGCGGCGCGGCAGACATCCTGGTCGCCTCCGACTGCGCGCGCTTCGGCGTGCCTGAGGTGGACCGTGGTGCCATGGGTGGCGGCGCGCACCTGCAACGCCTGTTCCCGGTGCAGAAGGTCCGTCACATGTACTTCACCGGCGAGCCGATCGACGCCGCCGAGGCCTACCGACTGGGCGCGGTGGAGCGGGTGGTCAAGCGCGAAGAATTGCGCGAGGCAGCGCTTTCCATCGCCCGCCAGATTGCCGCCAAGAGCCCGGCGATGATCGCCCTGGCCAAGGAGGCGCTGACCGGCATCGAGGACGGCAACCTGGAAGACAAGTACCGCTGGGAGCAGGGCTTCACCCTCGAGGCCTACCGCTCGCTGGATTCCCAGGAGGCGCGCGATTCCTTCGTGGAAAAACGCAGCGCCCAGTTCAACGGCTGACAGGACAGAATTCTATGGACCTTAGCTATACCGAGAGCCAGCAGGCCTTCCGCGCCGAGGTGCGCGCCTGGCTGGCGGCCAACGTGCCGAGCGAGCCGCTGCAGTCCTTCGACACCGAGGAGGGCTTCCGCCAGCACCGCGCCTGGGAAGCCAAGCTCAACGAGGGCCGCTGGGGCATGGTGACCTGGCCGACCGAATTGGGCGGGCGTGGCTGCGACCTGATCGAGTGGCTGATCTTCGAGGAAGAGTATTACCGCGCCGGCGCGCCGGCACGGGTCAACCAGAACGGCATCTTCCTGCTCGGCCCGACCCTGATGGAGTTCGGCAGTGAGGAGCAGAAGGCCCGTTTCCTGCCGCGCATGGCCACCGGCGAAGACATCTGGGCCCAGGGCTGGTCGGAGCCGGGCGCCGGTTCCGACATGGCGGCGATCCGTGCCAAGGCCGAGCGGGTCGGCGACAAGTACATCCTCAACGGCCAGAAGACCTGGTCGACCCGTGCGGTCTGGGCCGACTGGCTGTTCGGCATCTTCCGCACCGACCCGCAGTCCAGCCGGCATCACGGCCTGACCTTTATCCTGCTGCCGCTGGACAGCCCGGGTATCACGGTGCGGCCGATCCCGCAGCTCAACGGCCTGCCGGGCTTCGCCGAAATCTTCTTCGACGATGTCGAGGTGCCGGTGGAGAACGTGCTCGGCGGCGAAGGCATGGGCTGGCATGTGGCAATGTCCACCGCCGGTTTCGAGCGCGGCCTGATGCTGCGCTCGCCGGCACGCTTCCAGGAAACCGCACGGCGCCTGGTCGAGCTGTACCTGGCCAACCGCGAGGAGGCCGACCGCGACCCGGCCATCGGCGAGGCGGTGATGCGCGCCTACCTGGATGCCGAGGCCTACACCTTGGCCACCTATATGACCGCCTCGAGCCTGGTGCAGGGCGGCAAGATCGGCCCGGAGTCCTCGACCAACAAGATCTTCTGGTCCGAGTTGGACCAGCGCATGCACGAGACCGCCATGAGCATCCTCGGCCTGCGCGGCGAACTGCTGCCGGAGGCGCCGGACGCGGGCGAGGTCGGCCACTGGCTGGACGGCTTCCTGTTCGCCCAGGCCGGGCCGATCTACGCCGGGACCAACGAAATCCAGCGCAACATCATTGCCGAACGCATGCTTGGCATGCCGCGCGCCTGAGGGGCAGACGATGGACTTTAGCTTTAGCCAGGACCAACTGCTGTTCCAGGCCAACGTCAGGAGCTTCCTGACCAACGAAGTCATCCCGGAGCGCATTCGTGAACTCTGGCAAACCGACAGCGGCCGCAGCGACGAGCTCTGGGCGCAACTGGTCGAACTGGGCCTGACCGCCATGAGCGTGCCGGAAGCCTTCGGCGGCTTGGGCATGACCGAGCTGGATTTCGTCCTGCTGGCCCAGGAGTGCGGCTATGCCGGCCTGCCGGAACCGCTGGTGGAGACCATGCTGGTCGGCGTGCCGTTGCTTAGCGCCTTGGACGATACCCACCAGGCCCTCAAGAGCGAGTGGCTGACACGGGTGGCGGAGGGCGGCGCGCGTCTGGCGGTGGGCCAGCCGGGTAATCCGCTGGTCAGCGATGCGCATGTCGCCGATCTGCTGCTGTTGCCCCACGGCGATGAGGTGCACGCCGTGCCGCGCGCGGCGGTGAACCTGACCCGCAACGAGTCGGTCGACCCCAGCCGCCAGCTGTTTCGTGTCGACTGGACGCCGAGTGCCGCCACCCGCGTTGCCGAGGCGGAGCAGGGCCGGACGCTGTGGGCCGCGACTTTCAATCGCGGCGCCCTGGGCACGGCGGCCCAGCTGTTGGGCCTGGCCAAGCGCATGGTCGACCTCGCAGTGGACTACAGCTTCGAGCGCAAACAGTTCGGCAAGCCGGTCGGCTCCTTCCAGGCGGTCAAGCACCTGATGGCCAACGTTGCGGTGCAGATCGAGTTCGCCAAGGGCCCGCTGTACCGCGCCGCTTACTCCTTGGCCGAGGGCTTGCCGGGGGCGGGCGTGCAGGTCTCCCACGCCAAGCTGGCTTGCGCCGAGGCCGCTCTGTTGGCGGCCAAGAACGCCATCCAGACCCATGGCGCCATGGGCTACACCTGGGAGGTCGACCTGCAGCTGTTTATGAAACGCGCCTGGGCCCTGGACAAGGTCTGGGGCGACCGCGGCCTGCACAAGGCGCGGGTGCGTGAGGCGTTGTTCGGCGGCGCGCTGACGCCCGGCGCCGGGAACACCTTTTAGCCCGTAGCCCGGATTGCATCTGGGCTACCCAACCAACGCCAACTTGTAGGGTGGAAAACCGCACAGCGTTTTCCACCAAGAGCGGTGGATGTGCACAGCGACATCCACCCTACGGCCCTGACCCTTTATCTGTTTGAGGTTTTTGACATGGCGGAAGCCTTTATCGTCGACGCCGTCCGCACCCCCACCGGCCGGCGCAAGGGTGGCCTGAGCCACATTCACGCCGCCGACCTGGGCGCGCACGTACTGCGCGCGTTGGTCGAGCGCAACGACATTCCCGACCACGAATACGATGACGTGATCTTCGGCTGCGTCGATACCATAGGCCCGCTGGCCGGCGACATCGCTCGGACCAGCTGGCTGGCTGCCGGGTTGTCGCAGGAGGTGCCGGGCACCACCATCGACCGCCAGTGCGGTTCCTCGCAGCAGGCCGTGCATTTCGCCGCGCAGGCGGTGATGAGCGGCACCCAGGACGTGGTGATTGCCGGTGGCGTGCAGACCATGACGCAGATCCCGATCTCTTCGGCGATGACCGCCGCCGAGCCGCTGGGCTTTAGCGATCCCTTCAGCGGTTCGGAAGGCTGGGTGCGCCGCTATGGCAAGCAGCCGCCGACCCAGTTCCGCTCGGCGCAGATGATCGCCGAGAAGTGGGGTCTGTCCCGCGCCGAGCTGGAGGCCTATGCCTTGGAGTCCCACAACCGCGCCCTGCGCGCCATCGAGGAAGGCCGCTTCGCCCGTGAGATCGTCCCGCTGGCGGGTGTGCAGCATGACGAAACCCCGCGCCGGACCAGCCTGGAGAAGATGGCCGAGCTGGACTTCCTGTTCGGCTGCGACCGGGTTACCGCGGCAGTTTCCAGCCAGACCTGCGACGCTGCCAGCGCCATGCTGATCGTTTCCGAGAAGGCGCTGAAGCAATATGGCCTGACCCCGCGGGCGCGCATCCAGCACATTAGCGTGCGCGCCGCAGACCCGATCTGGATGCTCACCGCGCCGATCCCGGCCACCGCCTACGCGCTCAAGCGCGCCGGCATGCGCCTGGAGCAGATCGACCGGGTGGAGATCAACGAAGCCTTCGCCGCGGTGGCCATGGCCTGGCTCAAGGAGACCGGCTACCCGCACGAGCGGACCAACGTCAACGGTGGCGCCATCGCCCTCGGCCATCCGCTCGGCGCCACCGGCACCCGCCTGATGTGCAGC
Organism: Pseudomonas sp. 2FE; assembly: GCF_005503735.1. Taxonomy (NCBI): domain Bacteria; kingdom Pseudomonadati; phylum Pseudomonadota; class Gammaproteobacteria; order Pseudomonadales; family Pseudomonadaceae; genus Pseudomonas; species Pseudomonas sp. 2FE. Next base: position 148,651 of record NZ_SCMO01000007.1, read on the forward strand.
TTGCTCCATGAGCTGGAGCGCAGCGGCGGCCGTTACGGCCTGCAGACCATGTGCGAGGGCGGCGGACAGGCGAATGTCACCATTATCGAACGGCTCTGAGACCTCGGCCCTCTCCCCAACCCTCTCCCCGTCGGGAGAGGGGGCTATCCGTGGATACACAGGATTCAGTTGGTCGCGGGAGCTTTCTCCCCCTCTCCCATTCTTTGTTCATGAAGAGTGGGAGAGGGGCCGGGGGAGAGGGGGTTAATAAGTCATGCAATTTTTGAAAATTCGGAGAACAACAATGCCTATTTGCAAAGACCGTGTAGTGATCATCACCGGCGCCGGCGGCGGGCTGGGCAAGGCCTATGCGCTGGCCTTCGCCGCCGAGGGCGCCAAGGTGCTGGTCAACGACATCAAGCTCGAGGCGGCGCAGGCCGTGGTCGCCGAGATCCGTGCCCAGGGCGGCGAGGCCGTCGCCAATAGCCACGACATCACCAACTACGCCGACGCCGCGCTGATAGTGCGCCAGGCCATCGAGAGCTTCGGCGCCCTGCACGTGCTGGTGAACAACGCCGGCATCTGCCGCGACCGCATGTTCGCCAGCCTGACCGAGGCGGACTGGGACGCGGTGATGGCGGTGCACCTCAAGGGCCACTTCTGCATCGCCAGCCATGCGGTCCAGTACTGGCGCGAGCAGGCCAAGGGCGGCGCGGCGGTCAAGGCGCGGATCATCAACACCAGCTCCGGCGCCGGCCTGCAGGGCTCCATCGGCCAGTCCAACTACGCCGCCGCCAAGGGTGGCATCGCCGCCCTGACCCTGGTGCAGGCAGCCGAACTGGGCCGCTACGGCATCACCGCCAACGCCCTGGCCCCGGCCGCACGCACCGGTATGACCGAGCAGGTATTCGCCGACGTGATGAAGAAGCCGGAAGACGGCTTCGATTACTTCGCCCCGGAGAATGTCGCGCCGCTGCTGGTCTGGCTCGGCTCGGAGGAATCGCAGGGGGTGACCGGGCGGCTGTTCGAGGTCGAAGGCGGCAAGCTGTCGATCGCCGATGGCTGGCGCAAGGGCCCGGAACTGGACAAGGGCGGCTGCTGGCAGCCGGAGGAGCTGGGCGCGGTGGTCGAGCAGCTGATCGCCCAGTCCGTGCCGGCGCAGAAGGTCTACGGCAGCTGAGGCGCGCCGATCCTTCCCAGGCTCCGCCTGGGAAGGCCGCCCCCGGCGCCCTCGCGCCCGCCGCCGGTCAGGCTCTCGCACTGGAGCCAGGGAGCCATCGAGCAAGCGCCCCTGTCAAAGGCCGGGGTTCAGCCGCACGGGAATCCGCCGCTGGCCGAAGGCGCCGGCATAGGGGCCGAAACGCCCGGCGATGGGGGTGTGGCACTGCGGGCAGTGGCCGTCCGCCGTCACCCGGTAGTCGAGGATGCGGTACCAGTCACGCACAATCAGTTCCTCGCCGCAGCCCGGGCAGCAGGTGGTGCCGCCCTCGGCATCGTGCACGTTGCCGGTGTAGGCGTAGTGCAGGCCCTGGTCACGGGCGATCTGCCGGGCGCGGCTGAGGGTCGCCGGCGGGGTCGGCGGGGCGTCGAGCAGCTTGAAGTCGGGGTGGAAGGCGGTGAAGTGGATGGGCACATCCGGCCCCAGTTCCTCGTGCACCCATTTGCACAGAGCCTTGAGTTCGCCATTCGAATCGTTGTGGCCGGGGATCAGCAGGGTGGTGATTTCCGTCCAGACCTGGGTTTCGTGGTGCAGATAGGCCAGGGTGTCCAGCACCGGCTGCAGGTGCGCGCCGGTGAGCTTGTAATAGAAGTCGTCGGTGAAGGCCTTGAGGTCGACGTTGGCGGCGTCCATCACCGCATAGAATTCGCGCCGCGGCTCGGCGTGGATATAGCCCGAGGTCACCGCCACCGTCTTGATGCCGCGGGCCTGGCAGGCCAGCGCCGTGTCTATGGCGTATTCGGCGAAGATCACCGGGTCGTTGTAGGTGAAGGCCACACTGGCGCAGCCCGCGTCTTGCGCGGCCAGGGCGATCTGCTCGGGGCTGGCCTGATCCATCAGGCGGTCCATGTCGCGGGACTTGCTGATGTCCCAGTTCTGGCAGAACTTGCAGGCCAGGTTGCAGCCCGCCGTGCCGAAGGACAGCACCGCCGAGCCGGGATGGAAGTGGTTGAGCGGCTTCTTCTCGATGGGGTCGATGCAGAAACCGGATGAGCGACCATAGGTGGTCAGCACCATCTGCTCGCCTTCGCGCTTGCGCACGAAGCAGGCGCCGCGCTGGCCGTCGCGCAGCTTGCAGTCACGGGGGCAGAGGTCGCACTGGATGCGGCCATCGGCCAGGGGATGCCACCAGCGTCCCGGGTAATGCTCGGTAAAGTCATTCATGGTCTACCTCCCGCCACTTGCTGGCGCTGTAGCGCGCCAGGCGGATGTCCGCATGCCAGAAATCGGCGGGCAGCCCCGCCTTGCGTTTCAGTTGCGTCAGGAAATCTGCCGGGTGGGGCAGGCTCCCCCACACCTGCGGCAGGAAGGTGCTACGGGCCTGCCGGTACTTACAGGATCAGGCCGTCGCGGCCCGGCCGCAACTGCTCCCGCACTTGCCGCGCGCTGTCCGCCGCCAACGCCTCGGTGGCCGAGAGTGACGACACTTCGATGCGGGCCTTGGCCAGTTCCTCCCGGGTCAAGGCAGGCAAGCGTGGGCCACGGCTGGCCGCCCCGACGGCATTGGCCTGCAGGGTTCCATCTGCCAGTCCAACTACGCCGCGGCCAAGGGTGGCATCTGGTGCAGGCCGCCGAGCTGGCGCGCTACGGCATCACCGCCAACACCCTGGCCCCGGCCGCCCGCACCGGCATGACCGAGCAGGTGTTCGCTGACATGATGAAAGCGCCGGAAGACGGCTTCGACTAGTTCGCCCCGGAAAACGTCGCGCCGCTGCTGGTCTGGCTCGGCTCGGAAGCCTCCCAGCACGTCAGCGGCCGTCTGTTCGAGGTGGAAGGCGGCAAGTTGTCCATCGCCGACGGCTGGCGCAAGGGCCCGGAGCTGGACAAGGGTGCCCGTTGGGCGGCGGCCGAGGTCGGCGCGGCGGTGGAGCAACTGATGGCCCAGGCCATGCAGGTGCAGAAGGTGTATGGCAGTTGAGGCTGAACCGACAGGAACGACCGGGCCGTATGGCCCGGTCGTTCATTTACGGATTCGCGTTAGTCATTCCGTCAGATGGCTGCTATCGACCCGATATAGGTAGTCCGTCCCGTCTTCCGTAATACTCGGTACGGCTGGCAGATAGCTGTCAGCGAAGGCGGAAAATGTATGTCTAGGTATCGAAAACGTTCGATTTAGGAGGGGTTTGATATGAGGATAAAGTAGATCAGTTAATAAAAAAATTGCTGAGTGATGCCTTGCCAATAATTTTGCCCTGGAAATGGTCTGTCATTGTCGCTGAGAACATCTTGGCAACAATATTGGCATCAAAGTCATTGGAGTGCTGGAAGAGTACAGCATCGTGCATCGGAACTTTGATTTCAATGCGGCGCTCATTTCTTAGATTCAGAAGGGCCTTCTTAAATATCAGTGATGCAGTACCTTGAACCAGTTGACTTACAGCGGACCTTTTTTCTTGTTCCGTTAGCGGGCCGGTTCTATCGCGTTTCATATGATTGCCGAGACAGGTGCTTATACGGCTGTACTCCTTGAACTCGGCTTGAACTGAGTTTTTCCATTTTTCGAAAGTTGTAAATTTGTTGAAAAAATCTTTGGCGGCTTGTCTGTCTGCGCCATAACCGGAAGCTGCATCGTACAAGCTTTGTCTCCTCATGCCGTAAGCGTATGAGAGAAATAGTCTTTTGGCCTCTTTGCGATTCGTCTTGTTTTTGAAGATATCTTCGGATGCTGTTTCGTAGAGGTCACCGTTAGCATAGAGCTTTAAAATTTCTTGATCGCCAGACAGAGCTGCCATTATCCCAGCTTCATATTGCTCGAAGTCTATATATGAAAATTGTTTGTCAGGGTCCGGAGATAAAATGTTTCTATGTTGTTTGGCCAGGTTTTGTAAGGATGGGTCTTTGTAATATATCCTCGATGTTATCGATCCAAAGATGTCTGCTATTGGGTATATTCTTTTTTGGCTTAGCGGTATTAGGTTTAGCACCTTTCGGGACTTTGCGATTTTCATAAGTTTTAGAAAGTCGACTGCAAAGTTGTCAGGCATTGGTACGAACTTCAATACATAGTCAACGTTAACGCCGGAGAAATCGTAGCCCTTGGGTTCAAGGTAATTGATGATATCATCGTCTGTTGGGATTTCTAGTGGCATATTGTATTCGGCTGAGAACTTTTTTAGTGCCGTGTAGTATTCAAAATCTATATTCTTTTTGTGGAAGCGTAACTGATCTGTATTTATGGTGATGCCGTCTGATATGGAACGTGTCAACTGTTCTGTAACCGGGCGTTCAATCTGAATGAACCGCTCCCACTCATTGGATTCTTTAGCTGCTGCTTCTATTTGCTCAGAGAGCATTAGCATAGCTTCGCCTATAGTTGCGAGCACCCCGTCATCGATTTCAGATGTTCGATTAAATATAGACAGGTACTTCTTAACTACCTCGGCGTCGGTGAATTGGCTGAGTGATTTTGCTATGTCTACTTTCTCTCTTGCTTCTCGGTCCGCCCGTTTGCCGGATGTTGAAATTCTCAACTCTTCAATGTCGGTAACTGATTTTGGTAGCTGTCTTGTTGCATGGTATATGGTCGGTGCAATAAGCCAGTAGTCATGACAAATTATTTCGGATTCTTCTCGAACTAATTCTTCTGCCGATGTCTCTGTGAGTGTATTGTCGTTCCATATGTAGAGTTTATCCCTGCCTTGTTCGGTATAGTCGCGGATGAAGATTAGAACTTTTTTATGATTATTCATACGGACTTATTTCCTCATAAATACTTAGTGCGCTAATGGGCTCTCTTTCGACTAAGGGGATGCCGTTTTCAAAGTATGGTTTGGCGCGAGACGCGGTCCATTTAAGCTTTGTACTGAGCTGGGGGAGTAGTGGCGCAATTTCTTCCTTGGTGAACTCGCTGGCGGCTAAGAGAAAGTTTCTCTGATGGTAGTAGGGCCAGTCAATACTGAACTCTTGGATTAGAGGTTTGAGTTCTTCGGTTTCATCTACACAGCGCAAATAGATGAATATTGCTGAGCACTCCGGTTGAAGGACGTCCGATCTTATCTTTCTTCTGGCGAGTTCGAGAGTGCCATCGTTTTTGTGCTTTGCTCTTGCAAGCAGAAGCCAAAGGTGAAAATTTTGCCATGAGTAAATTGAACGGTCGTGGTCTTGCAGGTACAGAGATATTTCTTCTAGTTCTTGTGGGGTTGGATTGAGTGCCCATAGAATTCGGCAGTATTGGTCTGTAGAGGCGGCGTGTTCTTCTAGGGTTTTGATTAGCAGTGTTTTTAGGTCTACTGCTAAATCGGTGTGTATATCGAATAGATTTGCTTCTGTTAATTGTATAAGTCGATTTATGGCAAAGCGAAACTGCCTTGATTGTGATTGCTTTTGGTCAATGCATTCGCGCAGTAATTGATGGATATATTTTGCGGATCTAGCTATTACTCTTCTGCTCCTAGATCGCCACATGCTATCAATGGTTAGGCTGCGATCGTCAGAGGTCGGAAAATTTTCGTTGACCTCTTCTGCTGAACTTTCGTTACTCAGGATTTTTGTTTTTCCCGAGTTTATATTCATACCCACTGTTCTGAGTTGGTTGATAAGTTCAGTTAGTGCTTTTTTTGCTGTTCGCGGTGTCTCGCATATTATTCTGATGTCATCGACATATCTGTAGTAGTCGTAACCAAGCTCTGCCATTTTGTGATCGACAGCATTTAGTACGACGTTTGCTATAAAAGATGAGGCGTCACGGTTTTGAGGAAGGCCGTGTTTCTCGTTGTAGCCCCAGCGAGATAGAAGTTCGCATAATGTGTGTATTGCGTTGCGGATAAGTAGCTTTTGTGGTCCGCTTGCATTTATTTTTGCTATGTTTATTTCAAATGCCGATTTTATTGTTTCTATAGATATGTTTTCAAAGTAGTTAATGATATCTGTAACTAGCAACGCTTGATTATTTTGTAATGCTGTTCTAGTGACTCCTTCGAAGGTGCTCCAGAGGTCGATGCGGCTTTTGAATATATATCTTTCAGATGCCCTGTTCTTGTTAAATCTGTGGCCCAGGACTCTATGTGATAGCAACGGATCGTAAAAAGGAATCAAGAAAGAGCAAATAGCCTGGTAAATGAATCGATCATAGAAGTCGGTTTCTAGGGAGTACCTTAAGCCTATTCCCTTTTTAGGTATGTTATAGACGGTTCTTTTTGCACCTAAATATTTACCGTTTCCATCTAGTATTAGATTCTGAAGGTTTTCATGTAGATATTTTTTGTTTTCGAATAGGTCACGGTGCTGGATTACATCGACAAACCAGTCGTCTCGCATGTCTTGGTTTAGATGTTGCAATACTGTATCTGTTTCTATATCGAATGCGAGAATTTTTATCGGTTCTTTTTTTTCTTCTTTGATGATTCCTTGGTCTACGCACCTCTGTATAAGTGATCGTAGTTTTCTTTGGGTTTTTTTGTTCTTTATGGCAGGATCGTTGCTGTTAATTAGATCGATGATTGAATTGAGGTGCTTTGTTATATCGTCTCCCGCTGTCGCACTTTCATCTTCTGTTTTGGTGTGGGATTCCTGTTCTTCGTTTTCTTGTTCCTGCGACATATTTCATTCCTAAAATATTCGTAATTGCTTGTCCTGTGTTTCGTAGAGTATTTCGATAATCGGCATCTTTTCAAGTCAATTATTGCTTGATGCCAGGCATGGAGAGGATGTTTACATCGATGCGTTGTGACGCTAGTGATGTGCTTGGGCTTTTTGTAGCCGATGCGGCACATACTGTGCAGTCCATCGAGCGGCTCTATGCTCTCTTCGTGTAGACCCCACGTGTGCTAAACGAATGGCTGCTTATGGCCCAGAGCGTGTAAAAACGCGGCGAGCGTTGGAAAGCAGATACTTCGTTGATGCTTCACCGTTCTGAAGACCGTGGGGGCTTCAGCCAGGCTTAATCGGTGTGCCGGGTACTCTTCTGGGTTTTGGCCTCCGAGAACCTCCTGCATGCGGTTATCGCGCAGAAGAAAAGGCCTCAGGCCCTCAATGCCGCCATCAAAGCACTACTGCCCAGCAGGTTCAGCACCCGTTTGAGGTTGGGGTAATGGGAGACAGTACCTTTTTAACCGTGCTACCCCATCCGACTAAACCCATTCCCCACACTGCAGCCAGGTAGGATGGGTTGAGCCTGCGATACCCATCAATGGGTCAACGAGGTTGCCGGAGTGCCTGTGGGCAGCGGCGATGGGTATCGCTGCGCTTAACCCAGCCTACGGTCAGCGCTTTGCCAATAGCCCCAGGCTCTCCCCCAACCGCCGCGCTAACTCGCGCTCACCGGCCGCCACCGCGCGGTCGCCCTGGGCCAGTTCGCTAAGGCTGGTGTGCATGGCTGCGCCGAGCAGGAGCAGGGCGCTGGCTTCGGGGTCGGCCAGTGGCGGAATGTGGCCGAGGCGCTGCAGTTCGGCGAGGCGCTGGCTGAGGGTGTGGTGGGCGGCGTAGCTGCTGGCGCTGTGCGGGTCGGGCTGGGCG
>NZ_SCMO01000008.1:0-146046 GCF_005503735.1 Pseudomonas sp. 2FE
GAGTTGCTCTCAGGCAACAGCCCACCCAGACATAGCCATTTTCAAGGTTCTTCACGGATTACCGGGATGGCGATTAACAGCGGATAGGCAAGATGGGGCGCAAGAGCCCTGCCGTTTGTTGGCCTTGAAGCTGTGCCCGAGCCTGTTATCGCGTGGGCGGATGCTTCTGGTTGCGCCCCCTCGGGCGCCTCACTTTTCTTTGAATTGCGCAAAGAAAAGTAAGCAAAAGAAAGCGCACCCCGGCATCCGGGTCTTCGCTGCGCTCAGACGTCCCTCCTTCCGGCGTGCCCCCGGAGCGACGATGGCGCGCGGGAACCCGCCGCAGGCGGGCCGGATGCAGGGGCAAGCGCTTTTGGTTACTTTTCGCGCGACTGCGAAAAGTGACTCGCCCAGTAGGGCGAAACCGGGCTGTCAGCCAGCACGGCAAGCGACCAATGACACCAAACGACAAGACAACACAATCTTGCCTATCCGCTGTTAACCTTCATGTCCCCCCGGTAATCCGTGAAGAACCTTTTTTAACGCAGCATCACCGATGCGCAGACAACTTCAAAACAGCCTCTCAGCGCCGAACCGGGCGCTTCTGCAACTTGCGCTGCAAGGTACGCCGGTGCATGCCCAGTGCGCGAGCCGTGGCGGAGATGTTGCCATCATGTTCGGCAAGCACGCGCTGAATATGTTCCCACTGCAGGCGATCGACCGACATCGGGTTTTCCGGCACCAGGCTGTCGAGGTCGGCATGCTCGGAGACCAAGGCGGTCAACACATCGTCGGCATCCGCCGGCTTGCACAGGTAGTTGGCCGCGCCGCGCTTGATCGCTTCCACCGCGGTGGCGATGCTCGAGTAGCCGGTGAGGATCACCACGCGCATTTCCGGGTCCAGCGCCAGCAGCTTCGGCAACAGCACCAACCCCGAGTCGCCTTCCATCTTCAGATCCAGCACCGCGTAGTCCGGCAGGTCCTGCTCGGCCAGGGCGAAGCCCTCTTCGGCGGAACCGGCGATCGACACGCGCAGGCCGCGGCGGCTCATCGCGCGGGCCATCACCCGGGTGAAGGTGGGGTCATCGTCGACCAGCAGCAGATGCGGCTGTTCTTCGCCTTCGATCAGGTTCTCTTCGCTCATAACATTCTCCATTACGCGGGCAGACGCGGCAGGCGCAACTCAGTGAGCGTGCCGCCGTCCTCATGGTTATAGAGTTTCACCGAACCGCCGGCCCGCGTCACGCTGGCCTGACTGAGGAACAGGCCGAGGCCGAAGCCTTTGCCCTTGGTGGTAAAGAAGGGTTTGCCGAGCTGCTCGGCAATCGCCAGCGGCACGCCGGCGCCATGGTCACGAATGCTGATGCACAACTCGGCGGCATTCCAATTCAGGCGGATCTCGAGCTGCTCGGGGCAGGCATCCGCCGCATTGTTCAGCAGATTGAGCAGCGCCTGGGTCAGCTCCGGTGGCGGCGACAAGCGCGGCACAGCGCCCGTGCCCAGCAGTTGGTAGCGATAACTGGCTTCCGGACGCATCAGGTGCCAACGATTCAGCGCGGTCTCCAGCCAGACACCCACCGCTTGTTCCTCGACCGTCAGACGGCGGTCGGCTTCGGCGGCGCGCACCAACTGTTGCAGGGTTTCCTTACAGAGTTTGACCTGTTCCTGCAGCACCGCCAGATCCTCCTGCAGCAGCGGGTCCGGGTGTTCGCGCCGAATCTCCTTGATCAGCACGCTCATGGTCGCCAGCGGCGTCCCCAGTTCATGGGCGGCGCCCGCGGCCTGGGTCGCCACGGCGAGCAATTGCTGGTCACGCATGCCTTCCTCGCGACGTTGTGCGCGCGACTGTTCCTGGCGGCGCAACTCCTCGGCCATCTTCGCCGCAAAGAAGGTGATCAGCGCCGCCGCCAGCGCAAAGCTCAGCCACATGCCATAGATCAGCAGCTTCTCGCGCTCCACCAGCTGCATATCCAGCGGGTGGTACCAGACCAGCAGCAGCGTGTAACTGGCCAGCGCCAGGCCGCTGAGGATCACCGAATAGAGCCACGGCAAAGTGGCCGCGGCGATGGTCAGCGGCACCAGGTAATAGGAGACGAAGGGGTTGGTCGAGCCGCCGGAAAAATACAGCAGCACGCTGTGGATGATCAGGTCACAGGCCAGCTGCCCGGCGTATTCCAGCTCGGTCACCGGCCACGGCCCGCGCAGGCGCAGGGCCGTCAGCACGCAGAGCAGGGCGGAAAGCCCGAGGGTGATGCCCAGCGCCAACCAGGGCAGCGGCAGGAAGTCCGACAGGTAGGCGAAGCCCACCGAGCCGGCCTGAGCGGCCAGCACCAGGATGCGGATCAGCGTCAGGCGCCAGAGATTCTGGTGGCTGGCCGATAACAATTGAACGGGCGCGAGCATGAGCTCTCCTGATGAGTGCTCCAGATGACCGGGGCGAGTATAACCATGCGGCGGGCCAGCCTGCCCAGCTGCGGCAACTCGCCGCAGTCAGCGCTTAAGGAACCCGGCCACGCGAGCCAGAGTCTGATACTCGTCGCCCACCCAAGGAAGCGCTATCGCGGTATCCGTCTAAATTGCCACGCAGTGCCGAAAAACCCTCACAAGGAGTTGTCATGCAGTCTCTTACCCGCCTTGCCGCCACCCTCGCCCTCACTTCTGCCGCCCTCATCAGCTTGCCGACCCTGGCCGACGAGGTGCGCTACAACCAAATCGCCCTGCGCGCCGAGGTCAGCCAGGACGTGGCCCACGACCTGATGCACGTCACCCTCTACAGCGAGGCGCAAAACAGCGACCCGGCCAAGCTCGCCGCCGAGACCACTCAGACCCTGAACAGCGCCGTGGAGCAGGCCCGCCAGGCGAAAAACGTCACCCTCAAACTCGGCAGCCGCAACAGCTACCCGGTCTACGACGACAAAGGTCAGCAGATCGCCGGCTGGCGCGAGCGTGCCGAACTACGCCTGGAAAGCGCCGACTTCGCCGCGCTCGCCAAGCTGACCGGCGAGCTGCTGAAGGACTTGAAGATGGGCAGCATGGACTTCGCCATCTCCACTCCTTCCCGCAAAAAGACCGAAGACCAGCTGCTGAAGGAAGCGGTCGCCGCCTTCAAGGCCCGCGCGCAGCTGGCCACCGAAGCCCTCGGCGGCAAGAGCTACAAGTTGGTCAACCTGAGCCTCAACAGCGCGGGCTTCCAGCCGATCCGGCCGATGCGCATGGATGCCCTGGCGAGCGGCATGTCGCTGTCCAAAGCCGCGCCGGTGCCGGAAATCGAGGCAGGCACCAGCGAGGTCACGGTCAACGCCGATGGCGTCATCGAAGTGCAGATGCCTTGAGCCACCCCATAGGCGCACCAAGGCGGTTCTGATCGACTCGCCACGAGTCGATCAGTGACCGTACAGTCACCAATTGAATTTCAATAAATATATATAAATCAATACATTACATTCTATCTCGGCAAGACCCGCAATTTTCCCGACTCGGCCCCTCTAGCCGGATCAAGAGCCCACAAACCCCTCTGCCCAACCCCATCTTTTTACAGAAATGCGACATCCACGGACGAACTCGCCACAGCTTCTACACTGTTTGGACCGCGTGACTTGCGCTGGGCATACGCCCTGCATAGTTTCACGCGGGTCGGCTCACGAGGCCGCACCTCAAACAATGACAACAAACCTGAGGCCATCATGCGTAAACACGTCGTCATTCCGTTCATGCTTACCGCTGGGCTGATCGCCAGCGCCCCCTTCGCCCATGCCGCCACTAGCCTGGTGTACTGCTCCGAAGGCAGTCCCGCCGGCTTCGACCCGGGCCAATACACCACCGGCACCGACTTCGACGCCTCGGCGGAAACCGTGTTCAACCGTCTGACCCAATTCGAGCGCGGCGGCACCGCGGTGATCCCCGGCCTGGCGACCAACTGGGAAGTCTCCGCCGATGGCCTGAGCTACAGCTTCCATCTGCGTGACGGCGTGAAGTTCCACACCACCGAGTACTTCAAGCCGAGCCGCGAATTCAACGCCGACGATGTGCTGTTCACCTTCCAGCGCATGCTCGACAAGAACCACCCGTTCCGCGTGGCCTACCCGACCGAGTTCCCCTACTTCACCGACATGGGCATGGACACCAATATCACCAAGCTGGAAAAGCTCGACGACAAGACCGTCAAGTTCACCCTGGCCAGTGTCGACGCGGCCTTTATCCAGAACCTGGCGATGAGCTTCGCCTCGATCCAGTCCGCCGAATACGCCGACCAGCTGTTGAAACAAGGCAAGGCCGCCGACATCAACCAGAAGCCGATCGGCACCGGCCCCTTCGTGTTCAAGCGTTACCAGAAGGACGCGCAGATTCGCTTCACCGGCAACAAGGACTACTGGGTGCCGGGCGATGTGAAGGTCGATAATCTGATCTTCTCCATCAGCACCGATGCCTCGGTGCGCATGCAGAAGCTCAAGGCCAACGAGTGCCAGATCACCCTCAATCCGCGCCCGGCCGACCTGGAGTCGCTGCAGAAAGACCCGAACATCCAGATGCCGTCGCAGCCGGGCTTCAACGATGGCTATATCGCCTACAACGTCCTGCACCAACCGCTGGACAAGCTGGAAGTGCGTCAGGCGCTGGACATGGCGGTGAACAAGCAAGCGATCATCGACGCGGTGTACCAGAGCGCCGGCCAGCTGGCCGTGAACGGCATGCCGCCGACCCAGTGGTCCTACGACGACACCATCAAGGACGCCGGCTACAACCCGGAGAAGGCCAAGGCGCTGCTGAAGGCCGCCGGCGTCAAGGAAGGCACCGAGATCACCCTCTGGGCCATGCCGGTGCAGCGCCCGTACAATCCCAACGCCAAGCTGATGGCCGAGATGCTGCAGAACGACTGGGGCAAAGTCGGGATCAAGGCGAAGATCGTCACCTACGAGTGGGGCGAGTACCTCAAGCGTTCCAAGGCCGGCGAGCACGACGCCATGCTGATCGGCTGGAGCGGCGACAACGGCGACCCGGACAACTGGCTGGGCACCCTGTACGGCTGCGACGCGGTGGAAGGCAACAACTTCTCCAAGTGGTGCCATGCCGACTACGACAAGCTGATCAAGGAGGCCAAACGCACCACCGACCAAGCCAAGCGCACCGAGCTGTACAAGCAGGCGCAGCACATCCTCAAGCGTGAAGTGCCGATCACCCCGATCGCCCACTCCACCGTGTACCAACCGATGCGCAAGAGCGTGCAGGACTTCAAGATCAGCCCGTTCGCCCTGAACTCCTTCTATGGTGTCAGCGTCGGTAAGTAACCCCAAAGAGCCTGTTCAAGAGCATCGCCAAAGCAGCAGATATTGAACAGGTTCTAAGCCTATTGCCGAGCCGGTTACCCACCGGCCCGGCAACCGTGCAGCGGCGGCCCACCCGGCCGCCATCTGCATGAACCGTCGTACCCTGGGGGAATATCCGATGCCCAGCCGCAATTTTCTGTTTTCCAGCCTGCTGTTGGCCGCGCTACTGGCCGGCACTGCGCAGGCCGCTTCCGACACCCTGGTGGTCTGCACCGAGGCCAGCCCCGAAGGCTTCGACATCGTTCAATACACCGCGGCAACTACCGCCGATGCTTCGGCGGAAACGGTGTTCGACCGGCTGGTGAGTTTCGTACCCGGCAGCACCGAGCTGCGCCCCGGCCTGGCCGAGCGCTGGGACATCTCCGCAGACGGCTTGAGCTACACCTTTCACCTGCGCCAAGGGGTGAAGTTTCATCACAGCAAAGCCTTCAACCCAAGCCGCAACTTGAATGCCGACGATGTGCTGTGGAGCTTCCAGCGCCAGCTCGACCCGCAGCACCCCTGGCACCAACTGGCCGGCCGGGGCTTTCCCTATGCCGAGTCGATGGGCATGGCGGCGCTGATCGAGCGCATCGACAAGCTCGACGACAGCACCCTGCGCTTCACCCTGAAGCATCCGGAGGCGCCGTTCCTGGCCGATCTGGCCATGGGTTTCGCCTCCATCTATTCCGCGGAATATGCCGAGCAGTTGCTCAGCCAGGGGCAGCCGGACCAGCTCAACAAGCAGCCGATCGGCACCGGGCCGTTTGTCTTCGAGCGCTACAGCAAAGATGCGCAAGTGCGCTTTACCGGCAACCCCGATTACTGGGACGGTGCGCCCAAACTGGCGCGGCTGATCTTCGCCATCAGCCCCGACCCCAACGTGCGCCAGCAACAACTCAAGGCCGGCGACTGCCAAGTCGCGCTCTACCCGCGGCCGACCGATATTCCGGCCCTGCGCGGCGATCCCGAGCTCAAGGTGTTGGAACTGGACTCGCTGCTGGTTGCCTATGTCGCCCTGAACACTCGGCATCCGCCCCTGGACGATGTGCGCGTGCGCCAGGCGCTCAATCTGGCCTTCGATAAAACCGTCTACCTGCGCGCCCAATTCGGCGCAGGCGGCGCCAGCCCCGCAGTGGCGCCCTACCCGCCGACGCTGTGGGGCCACGATGCGAGCCTCAAAGGCTGGCCACACGACCTGGAGCGCGCCCGCCAGTTGCTCAAGGCGGCCGGCCAGCAAGACGGCTTCCACCTGTCGATCTGGACCCGCCCCGGCGGCGGGCCGACCAACCCCAATCCCGGTATCGGTGCGCAAATGCTGCAGGCCGACCTGGCGAAAATCGGCATCCAAGCGGATATCCGCGTGTACGAATGGGGCGAACTGATCAAGCGGGCGAAGCACGGTGAACATGATCTGGTGTTTATGGGCTGGGCCGGCGACAACGGCGACCCGGACAACTTCCTCACGCCGAACCTGTCCTGCGCCGCCGCGGAAAGTGGCGAGAACCAGGCCGGCTGGTGCGATCCGCAGTTCGACGCGCTGATCACCAAGGCCCGCCAGGTGCCTGAGCAAGCGCAGCGCGCCGAACTGTACCGCCAGGCACTGGCGATTTTCCATAAGCAAGCGCCGTGGATTCCCCTGGCCCATCCCAAGCAATTCAGCGCACTGCGCCGCGACGTGGAGGGTTTCGTCCTGAGCCCGCTGGGCTCGAATAACTTTTCCAAGGTAGAACTTAAATGAACCTGTAAGAGCGGATTTATCCGCGATGCGCTTGGGCTACCGAGGCGCCCTCTTCGCGGATAAATCCGCTCCTACACAAGCATAACGAACCGACCGGCCTATGCAGCCAGTCGAGCAGATGAACCTGATGTGGAGTGCCGAAACACCATGCTGTCCTTTATCGCCCGCCGCCTGGGGCTGTTGATCCCCACCTTCTTCGGCATCACCTTGCTGACCTTCGCGCTGATCCGCCTGATCCCCGGCGACCCGGTGGAGGTGATGATGGGTGAACGCCGCGTCGACCCGGAAATGCACGCCCAGGCCCTGGAGCGCCTGGGCCTGAACAAGCCCCTGTATGAACAGTACCTGAACTACATCGGCGACCTCGCCCAGGGTAATTTGGGCGAATCGCTGCGCACCCGCGAGAGCGTCTGGCACGAGTTCCTCACCCTGTTTCCGGCGACCCTGGAGCTGTCCCTCGCCGCCCTGCTGTTCGCCGGCACGCTCGGCCTGCTGGCCGGGGTGATCGCGGCGTTGAAGCGCGGCTCATTGTTCGACCATGGGGTGATGGGCATCTCCCTGGCCGGCTACTCCATGCCGATTTTCTGGTGGGGCCTGCTGCTGATCATGTTCTTCTCCGTCGGCCTCGGCTGGACGCCGGTCTCCGGCCGCATCGACCTGCTCTACGACATCGAGCCGGTCACCGGCTTCATGCTCATCGACACCCTGCTCGGCGATGAGGAAGGGGCCTTTATCGACGCCCTCCGGCATCTGATCCTGCCGGCCATAGTGCTGGGCACCATCCCCTTGGCGGTGATAGCACGGATGACCCGCTCGGCGATGCTCGAAGTGCTGCGCGAAGACTACGTGCGCACCGCGCGCGCCAAGGGCCTGTCGCCGGCCCGCGTGATCTTCGTGCATGGCCTGCGCAATGCGCTGATCCCGGTGCTGACAGTGTTCGGCCTGCAGGTCGGCACGCTGCTGTCCGGCGCGGTGCTGACCGAGACCATCTTCTCCTGGCCGGGCATCGGTAAATGGCTGATCGAGTCGATCGGCGCCCGCGATTACCCGGTGGTGCAGAACGGCATCCTGTTGATCGCCTGCCTGGTGATCCTGGTCAATTTCAGCGTGGACATCCTCTATGGCCTGGTCAATCCACGCATCCGTCATCAACGCTAAGGAGGCTTGAGCATGCATACCACTACCACGCTGGCCGACCCGAGCGCCCTCTATCCCTCGCCGCTGAAAGAATTCTGGCAAGCCTTCGCGCGCAACAAGGGGGCGGTCGCCGGCCTGCTGTTCATGCTGCTGATCCTATTCTGCGCGCTGTTTGCGCCCTGGGTGGCGCCGCACGATCCCAGCGAGCAGTTTCGCGACTTCCTGCTGACCCCGCCGGTCTGGCTGGAGGGCGGCAATGCGCAGTTCCTGCTGGGCACCGACGAGCTCGGCCGGGACCTGCTGTCGCGCTTGATCCATGGTTCGCGCCTGTCGCTGCTGATCGGTTTGAGCTCGGTGCTGATGTCGCTGATTCCGGGGATTTTCCTCGGCCTGCTCGGCGGCTTCTTCCCGCGTGTCCTCGGCCCCGCGATCATGCGCGTGATGGACGTGATGCTGGCCCTGCCCTCGCTGCTGCTGGCGGTGGCGATTGTCGCCATCCTCGGCCCAGGACTGATCAATACGGTAATCGCGATCGCCGTCGTGTCGCTGCCGTCTTATGTGCGCCTGACCCGCGCCGCGGTGATGGGTGAACTGAACCGCGACTACGTCACCGCCGCGCGTCTGGCCGGCGCCGGCTTGCCGCGCCTGATGTTTATCACCGTGCTGCCCAACTGCATGGCCCCGCTGATCGTGCAGGCCAGCCTGAGCTTTTCCTCGGCGATTCTGGATGCCGCCGCGCTGGGCTTTCTCGGCCTCGGCGTCCAGCCGCCCACCCCGGAGTGGGGCACCATGCTGGCCTCGGCGCGCGACTACATCGAACGCGCCTGGTGGGTGGTCAGCCTGCCCGGCCTGACCATCCTGCTCAGCGTGTTGGCGATCAACCTGATGGGCGATGGATTGCGCGATGCACTGGACCCGAAACTCAAGAATGCAGTCTGAGGAGCCCGTCATGTCGCTTCTAGAAATCCGTAATCTCAGCGTGCGCTTCGGCGACGCGAATGCCGTGCCGGTGGTCGACGGCCTCGATCTGTCCGTCGAGAAGGGCGAAGTGCTGGCCATAGTCGGCGAGTCCGGCTCCGGCAAATCGGTGACCATGCTGGCGCTGATGGGGCTGATCGACGCCCCCGGCATAGTCCAGGCCGACGCACTCAGCTTCGATGGCACCGACATGCTCAAGCTGAAAGGCCGGCAACGCCGGCACATCATCGGTAAAGACCTGGCCATGGTCTTTCAGGACCCGATGACCGCCCTCAACCCCAGCTACACCGTGGGCTTCCAGATCGAGGAAGTGCTCCGCCAACACCTCGGCCTGTCCGCCAAGGCCGCCCGCCAACGGGCGCTGGAACTGCTGGAGCGGGTCGAGATTCCCGGCGCCGCCAGCCGCTTGAACGCTTATCCGCACCAGCTTTCCGGCGGCATGAGCCAGCGCGTGGCGATCGCCATGGCCATTGCCGGCGAGCCGAAACTGCTGATCGCCGACGAGCCGACCACCGCGCTGGACGTCACCATCCAGGCGCAAATCATGGACCTGCTGCTCGATCTGCAACGCGACCGGAATATGGCCCTGGTGCTGATCACCCACGACCTCGCGGTAGTGGCGGAAACCGCCGACCGCGTCTGCGTGATGTATGCCGGCCAGGCGGTGGAAGTCGGCAAGGTGCCGGAGCTGTTCGATGCGCCGGCGCACCCCTACACCGAAGCCCTGCTGGCGGCGATCCCCGAGCATTGCCAGGGTGCCGCGCGCCTGTCCACGCTGCCGGGCATAGTCCCCGGCCGTTACGACCGCCCGCACGGTTGCCTGCTTGCGCCGCGCTGCCCCTATGTCCAAGAGCGCTGCCGTGCCCAACGCCCGAGCCTCGACCCGAGCGCTCTGGGGGCCGTGCGTTGCTTCTTCCCACTGAACCAGCTGCCATCGAATCAGGAGGTGACGCGATGAGTGTCGTACTGACCGCCCGCGATCTCACCCGCCATTACGAGGTGTCCCGTGGTCTATTCAAGGGCCATGCCACCGTGCGCGCCTTGAACGGGGTGTCCTTCGAACTGGAGGCGGGCCAGACCCTGGCCGTGGTTGGCGAGTCCGGCTGCGGCAAGTCCACCCTGGCCCGTGCCCTGACCTTGATCGAGGAACCCTCGTCCGGCTCACTGCAGATTGGCGGCCAGGAAGTCACCGGTGCCAGCAAGGCCGAACGCAAGCAACTGCGCCGCGATGTGCAGATGGTCTTCCAAAGCCCCTACGCCTCGCTCAACCCGCGGCAGAAGATCGGCGATCAACTGGCCGAACCGCTGCTGATCAACACCTCGCTGTCGCGCAGCGAACGACGCGAGAAGGTTCAGGCGATGATGCAGCAGGTCGGCCTGCGCCCCGAGCATTACCAGCGCTACCCGCATATGTTCTCCGGCGGTCAGCGCCAGCGGATCGCCCTGGCGCGGGCGATGATGCTCCACCCCAAGGTGCTGGTGGCGGACGAACCGACTTCGGCACTCGACGTGTCGATCCAGGCCCAGGTGCTCAACCTGTTTATGGACCTGCAGGAAGAGTTCAACACCGCCTACGTGTTCATCTCGCACAACCTCTCGGTGGTGCGGCATGTCGCCGATCAGGTGCTGGTGATGTACCTCGGCCGCCCGGTGGAGATGGGCCCGAAGGCGCTGATCTACAGCCGCCCGCTGCACCCCTACACCCAGGCGCTGCTCTCGGCCACGCCGACCATCCACCCGGACCCGCTGAAACCGAAGATCAAGATAGTCGGCGAACTGCCCAACCCGCTCGACCCGCCTTCGGGCTGCGCGTTCCACAAGCGCTGTCCCTATGCCACCGAGCTGTGCAGCGTGGAGGAGCCGGCGCTACGTCTGCTGGATGCGCGGCAGGTGGCTTGCCACCATGCCGAGCGGATCAACGCGCTAGTCCTTCCGTAGAGTCGTAGGGCGGACTCAGGAGCGCAGCGAACAGTCCGCCGCTTATGCTGGCATACTGCTTCGCGAGTACGCCCTACCTGTTCACGATTTTGCGCAGCGCCTGGCGATGCGCAATCTAGCGCCCAAAGAAGCGGTAGAACGCGCGCAACTCGGCCTGCGCATCGCTCAAGCTGATCACGGTGAAGCGCAGGTTCTGCTGCGCCGGGCATTGCGCCAGTCGCCCCAGATCCAGCGGATGTAGCCAACCGAGCAGCGGATAACCGCCCATGGTCTGCCGGTCGGCCAGCAGCACGATCGGCTGACCATCCGGCGGCACCTGAATGGCGCCCGTCGCCACCCCCAACGACCATTGCCGCGCCGGCACGCTCAACGCCTGCCCCTGCAAGCGTGCGCCCATGCGGTCGGACTGCGGGCTGAGCTGCCAGTGTTGGGCGAAGAAGGCTTGCACCTGGTCTTCGCCGAAGCTGGCCGCATCGCCGCCCGTGATCACCCGCAGCAAGGGCAGCTGCCGATAGTCCGGGACATAGGGCCAGGGCACGCTGGCCGGACAGGGCAACTGCGCCGGCGCACAACCCAGGCAGTCGCCGGCCAGCAGCGCGCGCCCATCGGCGTGCACACCGCCCAACCCCTCGCGCACCTGACAGGCGACACTGCCCAGCACCGGCGGTGCGCTAAAGCCACCGACCGCCGCCAGATAACCGCGCTGGCCGCTGCGGGCAAACCCCAGGCTCAAGCGCTGGCCGGCCCGTAGCGGAAAACGCGACCAACCCGGCCGCACCTGCCCCGCCACCTGGATCGGCAGATCCGCGCCGCAGACGGCGACCCAGGTATCCACCTGGCTTTCCAGCTCCAGCCCGCCGAGCGCGACCTCCAACAGCGGCGTGCCCCACGCATTGCCCAGCAGCCGATTGGCCCAGGCCGCCGCCTGCTGATCCACTACCCCGGCTGGGGAGACGCCGAGATGCTGCCAGCCGAAACGCCCGGCATCCTGCAACAGGCTCAAGGGGCCCGGCTTGATGACCTTGAGCCCCCTCACAGCTCACCCCTCTCGGCGAGGTAGGTGTGCCGATCGATCGGTACGAAGCGCACTCGGTCGCCCAGCGCCAGCGGGCACACTGGCGTCGCCTGGGCATCGAACAGGCGCCACGGGCAACGGCCAATCAGGTGCCAGCCGCCTGGCGCGGCTTGTGGGTAGATCGCGGTTTGCCGTTCGGCAATCGCCAAGCTACCGGCCGGCACCCGCGTGCGCGGAGTGGCACGGCGCGGCAGCGCCAGACGGGCGTCCAGCTCGCCGAGGTAGGCGAAGCCCGGCGCGAAACCTATGGCGCCGACCCGGTATTCGCCCGCGCTGTGCAACTCGATCACCTCGGCCACGCTCAAACCGCAGGCGGCGGCCACGGCGGCGAGGTCTTCGGCGGCGTACCAGATAGGGATTTGCTGTAAGCGCCCGGCATTGCTTGGCGGCGGCTCGGCCTGCCAGGCTTCCAGCAGGGGCGCCAGCTGCGCCGCCAAGTGCAGGTGATCGGTGCGCATCAGGTCGTAGTGCAGCAGCAGGCTGGTCCAGCCGGGCACCAGGTCGATCAGCAGCGGGCCTAGACACTGACGGATACGCTCGGCCAGCCGCGCGATGCGCAGCGGCAGATCCGCGTCCGGGGCTTCGGCCAGCACCAGCAACAGCGCTTGCGCACCGGCCGGCTCGATTCGCATCATCGCCGGCTCATGCCGCGTCCAACAGCGCCCGCAGACGCCGCAGCACGGCCAGCGACTCGGCATTATCGCCATGCACGCAGAGGCTGTCGGCGCGCAGTTGCAGCGGCGCGCCATCCAGATCGGGGAAGGGGTCGGCGCGGGCAATCGCCAGGGCCTGCTGCAAGATCCGCTCGGGATCATGGTGCACCGCACCGGCCAGGCGGCGTGGCGCCAGTTGGCCATCGGCCAGATAAGCGCGGTCGGCGAAGGCCTCGAACAACAGCGGCACCCCGGCGGCCGCGGCCAGGCGCTGTTCGCGACGGTTGTCGGCCAGGGCCAGCACCATCAGCGGCAAGCCCGGGCGAAAGGCGGCACAGGCTTGCAGCACCGCGGTCAGTAAGCCGTCGTCGCGGACCAGGTCGTTGTACAGCGCGCCATGCGGTTTGACATAGGCCAGCTGGCTACCCGCGGCGCGGCAGAAGGCCTCCAGCGCGCCCAACTGATACAGCACCAAGGCCTGCACCTCCTCCGCCGAACAGGCCAGATGACGGCGGCCGAAGCCCAGCAGATCCGGATAAGCCGGATGGGCGCCAATCGCCACGCCGTGCTGCACCGCCAGGGCCACGGTGCGCTGCATGGTCAGCGGATCGGCGGCGTGGAAGCCACAGGCCAGGTTGGCCTGATCCACCAGCGGCATGGCGTGAGCATCGTCGCCCAGGCTCCAGACGCCGAAGCTTTCACCCATATCGCAGTTCAAGAGGATTCTATTCATGCCCTCAAGCTTAGAGCCGCGGCGGCGTGGCGGGAAGCGTGCAACAACAAAGCAGAGCAAAGCGCGGCTGTGTAGGGCGGTCTCGCCGCGCAGCGGCAGCCCGCCAACCCATGGCTCTTCGGCGTACTGCGCAGGGTGGCTCGTGCTCCTGGCGTACTGCCTGCGGCGAGTACACCCTACCTATGCGCTCGGCCGGCCACCACGTCAGTAAACGTCGCGGCGATAGCGGCCCTCTTCCGTCAGCGCCTGCACGGCCTCCGTGCCGAGCAGCTCGTGCAGCACCCGGTCAACGCCCTCGGCCATCCCCTGCAGGCTGCCGCAGACATAAATCGCCGCGCCCGCGGCCAGCCAGTTGCGCAGTTCATCCGCGGCCTCGCGCAGGCGATCCTGCACATAGATCCTCTGCGCCTGGTCGCGGGAGAAGGCCAGGTCCAGTCGCGCCAGCGCGCCCTCGGCCAACCAGCCGTGCAGTTCCGCGCGGCAGAAGAAGTCGTGGGCGGCGTTACGCTCGCCGAACAGCAGCCAGTTGCGCGTGCAGCCCTCGGCGATACGCGCCTTGAGCAGGCTGCGCAGACCCGCCAGACCGGTGCCGTTACCGAGCAGGATCAGCGGGCGCGGCTGTTGCGGCAGGTGGAAGCCGCTGTTGCGGCGCAGGCGCAGGCTGACCGCGGCGCCGACCGGCGCGTGCTCGGTCAGCCAGCCAGAACCCAGGCCCAAACTGCCGTCCGCGTGGCATTCCTGACGCACGATCAGCTCCAGCGCGCCATCACTCGGCAGCGAGGCTATCGAATACTCGCGCGCCGCCAGCGGAATCAGCGCATCGACCAAGGCTTGCGCATGCAGACCGACCAGATGCTCACGACTCTGTGGCAGTTGCCGGCTCGCCAGCGCCTGGGCCAGGGTTTCGCTCAGGCCGGCCCGTTGCACCGGTGTCTGCGCCGCCACGCCCAGGCCGGCGAGAAAGGCCTCGACCGCCGCGCTACTGTTACGCGGCAGCACCTCCACCAGATCGCCGGCGAGCCAGGCGGCCGCCGCGCTGTTGGGCGCAGCCAGGCGCAGCAGGAAGGTCGGCGCACCAGCGCTGCCAGCATTCAGCAACTCACGCCCGCTCAAGGTCCAGTTGGCGAAGTCTGCTGCCTGCCAGGACGCCAGCGCTTGGCTGCCGGTCCAGTGGCCGAGCTGCTGTTGCCAGTGTCGCAGTGCGCTGCCGTCGCCGTTATCCACCTCCACCGGCGCGAACAGACTCTGCGCGCCCTGCTGGCCGAGCCAGGCGTGCAAGCGCCGGGCAAAGCCGCAGAATTGCGCGTACTGCCGATCGCCCAGGGCCAGTACGGCGTACCTCAGGCTATCCAGCGTCACGGCTTGGCCGAGCAGCTTACGCTCGAAACCGCGGGCGCTGTCCGGTGCCTCGCCGTCACCGAAGGTGCTGACCACGAACAGCGCGTTCTGCGCCTGGCGCAGGCTCTGCTCGTCCAGCGTGGCCAGCGGCTGCACCCGCACCGGGTGGCCGGCGGCCTGCAGTTGCCCGGCCGTCTGCCAGGCCAGCTGTTCGGCGAAGCCGCTCTGGCTGGCGAAGCCGATCAGCCAACCCTCGGCGCCGCCGACACTGGCGGCCAAGCCACCACGGGCGGCACGCACCTGGCGCTGCTTGCGGCGGCGATCGAGGTAGAGCAACCAGCCGGTGATCGCAAACAGTGGCATTGTCAGGCTGGCGAGCATCATCAGGATGCGCCCGAGCAGGCCGAAGTAACTGCCGACATGCAACGCATAGACGCTGGCGAGCAGCTGACCGCCGAAGGGGTGTTCGGCATAACGCTGATGCCGGGCGATCTTGCCACTGGCCGGGTCCAGCTGGAGCTGGTTGAGCGCCCGTTCATGCGGCGAATTCTGCAATAGATAGAACACCGTCGCCGGCTGCCCGGCCACCGGTGGCAAGCGCAGGTTGTAAGCGCTCAGCTGCGGGCCGGCGGCGTTCTGGATACTGCGCCAGAGCGCCGGGTAATCCACCACCGGCGGCGGGCCGGATGGCGTCTGCATACCGGGTTTGCCACCGTCGCGGCGGCCCTCGCCCTTGCCGCGCTGCTCGCCGGCGGGGGCATCGCTCAGCAGGCGGGTCAGCCCGTCGCGATACCACTCGTAAGACCAATACAGCCCGGTCAGCGACGCCAACAGATAAAACGCCAGGCACCAGGTCCCGGCCACCGCGTGCAGATCCCAGTTGAAGCTCCGCCCCTTGCGCGCCCAGCCCAGGGTCAGCCAGGCGCGCCAGTTCAGCGCCTGGCGTGGCCAGCGCAGATAGAGGCCGGACAAACAAAAGAAGATCAGCATCAAGGTGCAGGCCGCGGTGATCTGCTGGCCGAACTCACCCAGGGCGAGGAAGCGGTGCAGCTGCAGCATCAGGCCAAAAAACTGCTGCCCCGTCGGCTCGTCTAGCAACTCGCCGCTGTAGGGGTCGAAATAGCGCATCGGCCCGCGCCGCTCGCCCGGCGGCGGGCTGAAGAACACCCGTGCGGCGTTATCGCCGCGGGTTTCCACCCACAGCCCGGAAACCGTCTGGCCTGCGGCGGCCTCGATCTTCTGCACCAGCTCGGCCGGCGCCAGCACGCCGGACTCACGCACCTGAACCCGCAAGGTCTCCGGGTTGAGCGCGCCCATGATCTCGCCCTCAAAGGCATACAGCGCACCGGTCACGCCCATCAACGCCAGCACCAAGCCGGCGCTGATGCCGAAGAACCAGTGCAACTGGAACAGAATTTTTTTCAACACGTGGATCACCTTGATGTCGCCCAGGCGGGACGACGGCTGTAGGAGCGAGCTCTGCTCGCGATTGCTTTGTGCGCGGTTAAGGTTCGCTACACATCGGCCCAGCGCCGTAGCAGGTTGTGGTACACGCCGGTCAACTGCACGCTGCTGGCGTGCCCGGCCCCTAGCTCCCGATTGAGTTGCTGGATGCTCGAATCCAGATCGAACAGCAGGCTGCGCTGGCCGTCATCGCGAACCATGCTTTGCAGCCAGAAGAACGAGCAGACTCGCGCACCACGGGTCACCGGGTTGACCCGGTGCAGGCTGGTGGACGGATAGAGGATCAAATCGCCGGCCGCCAGCTTGACGCTGTGCGCGCCGTAGGTGTCCTCCACCAGCAGCTCGCCGCCGTCGTACTCGTCCGGATTGGTGAAGAACAGCGTGGCGGACAGGTCGGTACGGATGCGCTCGCCCGTGCTACGCACTTCGCGCACGGCGTTATCCACATGCAGGCCGAAGGACTGGCCGCCCTGGTAGCAGTTGAACAGCGGCGGGAACACCTTGCTCGGCAGGGCTGCGGAGACGAACAACGGGTTGCGGCCAAGCGCCTGGAGAATCAACTCGCCCATCTGCCGGCCCTCGGGGCTGTCCTCGGGCAGTTGCAGGTTGTCCTTGGCCAATGCCGACTGGAAACCGGCCGTGGCCTTGCCATCGATCCACTGCGCCTGTTGCAGCAGGCGCCGGCAATCGGCGACCTGTTCGGGGGTCAACACCTTGGGGATATGCACCATCATCGCGACGATCTCCTGATACGCCAAAACCCCGCCGAATGGGCGGGGCTTTGATTGCAACGGTTTTAAGCTTTAGAACGAGTAGTTGGCGGTCAACACGGCGGAGCGACCGTCGCCGGGGACCATACCGCCCGTCGTGGCGTTAGTGCCAACGCTGGTACGCAGACGGTCGTAATACTCCTCGTCGAACAGGTTGTTAACGTTCAACTGCAGGCCCAGCTCTTTGCTGGCCTGGTAGCCCAGCATGGCGCCGTGCACCCAGTAGGAGTCGACCTTCGCAGTGCCGGCGTTGGCGACGTTGCGCTCATCGACGAACTGCACCCCATAACCCAGCTCGAAATCAGCCGGCAACTGGTAGGTGTTCCACAGGCTGAAGGAGCGCGGCGGGGTGTTGGCCAGTGCTTGACCTTCCTGCGCCTGATCGGCAACAGACGCACCCGCCTTGACGATCTCGCTGCTCAGCTGGGTGTAGGTGGCGAACGCCTGCCACTTGTCGGTGATCTTGCCGGACACCCCCAACTCTATACCGTCGACGCGCTGCACGCCCTCCAGTACGAACTGGGTGATATTGCTGTTACCCGTGACGTCGGCATCGATCCGGCCATTGGTCTTCTCGACTCGGAAGATCGCCGCGTTAAGCGACAGGCGCTGATCCAGCAGTTCCCACTTGGTACCCAACTCCCAGGTTTCGTTCTTCTCCGGATCGAGGTTCTCGTTGGCCGCGCTCAGGCCGGTGCCGGTGGTGGCCACACCTTGCGCCGAAGGGTTGAAGGAGTTGCCCCAGGCCACATAAACCGTGCCGTTCTCGACGGGCTTGTAAGCCAGCCCAACTCGACCGCTGACCACTTCATCCGAGGACTCGAACTGGGTACGCGGAGGGTTATTCGCGAACACCAGGCTATCGCTCTCGCCTTCGAATTTCTCATAGCGCACGCCGAGGCTCAGATCCCACTGATCGCTCAAGGCCAGAGTGTCGAACGCATAGAGCGCCTTGTCGGTCAGCTCGGAGTCCAGCGTCGAGGTCTTGGTCTTATTGGTCGGACCGCTGTAGTAACCCGGCGGGTTATGCAGGGCGTAGACCCGGCTGTGATCCAGGTTGTAGCTGAGACCGAAGCGGTCCAGGGTCTCGCGGGAGACTTCGGCGCCAGTCACCAGCGTATGGTCGATAAAACCAGTGGCGAAGTTCCAGGTCAGGTTGGTCTGGTTGATCGCCAGCTTGGTGGTGGTGTCGCGGCCCACGCCGGCGGTGTTAGCGCGATAGCGGTACTGATCGGTGCCGACCAGGGTGACGTAGCTGCGCGTGGTGATGGTGCGGTTATCGGTTTCGCTGTAACGCGCGAGGTTGCTCAGGCTGACCAGTTCGTTGAAGTCATGCTCGAACTTGACGGTGAGGGAGTCGACATCGACCTCTTCGGTATCGATATTTCTGAAGCCGAAATAAGTATCACGGTCCACATCCCCCACCACCTTGCCATTGATGGCCGGCAGGCCGTAGTCCGGCAGATTCTGGTCGGACTGGTGCAGGTAGCTCAGGGTCAGGCGGGTCGGGGTGCCGAGGCCGAAGCTGACCGAGGGCGCGATGCCCCAACGCTCGTAGTTGATCTGTTCGCGACCGGCCACGTCGTTCTCGTGGGCCATCAGGTTTAGGCGGAAGGCCGCGCCTTCGATGCCGTCCAGCGGCTGGTTGATATCCGCCGCCAGGCGATGGTAGCCGTCCGTGCCGAGGCCGGCTTGGAGATTATTCGAGGCGCGGAGTTTCGGCGTTTTGCTGACCATATTGATCGAGCCCGCCGTGGCGCCGGCACCGGCGTAGACCGAGCTCGGGCCCTTGACCACTTCCACCTGTTCCAGGTTGAAGGTGTCGGAACGGGTGATGTTGGCGCTGTCGCGCAGGCCATCGAGCATGATGTTGTTGGTGGCGCTGAAACCGCGGATGTTGATGCTGTCGCCATAGGCGCCGCCCTCGCCGGCCCCGAAGGTGATCCCGGAGACGTTGGACAGCACCTGGCGCAGGCTTAGCGCGTTCTGCTCCTTGATCACGGCCTCGGGCACTACGGTGATGGTCTGGGGCGTGTCCAGCAGCGGCGCGGTGTACTTCGGCGAGGAGGCCTGCTCGACCTTGTAGCTTTTCTCCTGGTCCTGCTTGCCTTGCACCTTGACCGCGCCCAGCTCGACGGCCTGGGTCTTGTCGTTCTGCGCGGCCAGGCCGGTGCAGGCATAGGAAGCCACGACCAGGCCGATGGCGGTAGCCAGTAGACGGCGTTGTGGCAGGCTTGAGGACAACAGTTTCTTGCTCATAAGAATCACTCCTCGTTCAAAATGAGGCGCGATTGTATTTGAGAAGAATTATCAATCAACGTTGACCGGCGATCTTTACGCTTTCTTTACACTTCTCCGCGGAACTCTCCTAAAGCCCGGTTGTTGGCGGCGCAAAAACAACAAACCCCGCCAGCGGCGGGGTTCGGGTCATTACCCAACTCTTACAAATAGAACGCCTTGAGCGGCGGAAAGCCGTTGAACTCCACCGCGCTGTAGCTGGTGGTATAGGCCCCGGTGGAGAGCCAGTAGAGGCGATCACCGATGGCCAGGTTCAGTGGCAGGCCGTACTTGTAGTTCTCGTACATGATGTCGGCGCTGTCGCAGGTCGGGCCGGCGATCACCACCTCCTCCATCTCGCCCTTCTTCTCGGTCCAGATCGGGAACTTGATCGACTCATCCATGGTTTCGATCAGGCCGGAGAACTTGCCGACATCGACATAGACCCAACGCTCGACGGCGGTGCGCGACTTGCGCGCCACCAGCACCACCTCGCTGACCAACATGCCGGCGTTGGCGATCAGGGAGCGGCCCGGCTCGAGGATGATTTCCGGCAGGTCATCGCCGAAGTCTTCCTTGAGGAAGCGGATGATCTCTTCGGCGTAGGTCTCCAGGCTGTTGGTCCGGGTGATGTAGTTGGCCGGGAAGCCGCCACCCATGTTGATCATCTTGAGCTCGATGCCGTCTTCTTCCTTCAGGCGCTCGAAGATCACCTTGACCTTGGCGATGGCCGCGTCCCACACGCTGATGTCGCGCTGCTGCGAGCCGACGTGGAAGGACACGCCGTAGGGCACCAGACCCAGCTCGCGGGCGAGAATCAGCAGGTCCATGGCCATGTCGGTCTGGCAGCCGAACTTGCGCGACAGCGGCCAATCCGCCGTGGTCGAGCCTTCTGTGAGGATGCGCACATAGACCTTCGAGCCCGGCGCGGCCTTGGCGACGTTGCGCAGGTCGGCTTCCGAGTCGGTGGCGTACATACGCACGCCCTTCTCGAAGAAGTAGCGGATGTCCTTGGATTTCTTGATGGTGTTGCCGTAGCTAATGCGCTCCGGGCCAACGCCCTGGCTCATCACCTTGTCCAGCTCGTAGATCGAGGCGATGTCGAAGTTCGAACCCTTGTCCTTGAGCAGATCGATGATCTCGACCGCCGGGTTGGCCTTCACCGCGTAGTAGACCTTGGCGAACTCGAAACCGGCGCGCAGGTCGTCGTAGGCCTGGCTGATGATCTGGGTGTCGATCACCACGAAGGGGGTTTCGTGCTGATCGGCGAACGCCTTCATTTTCTGGAAGGTTTCACGCGCGTAGTAGTCTTCGACCTGAATCGACATGCTAGGGACTCCATATGGCCAAACAAACAAAAGTGTTAAGGGGTGCCTTACTCAATAAACCGCAAAGCTCGAACGCCTAATCCGTTTCCCCACTTTGGTTCGCCTACTTCCCAAGGCATGTCGCCGAGGATTACCGGCCAGATGCGGCCAGCAACCTCTCGTCGTCAGTACTTGAGCCGGATGGATCGTTTCCAGCATGGACGTTCGGGCGCGAACTTTAGGAGCATGTGGGGCTGAGATCAATCAAAAATTGCCGCGCTATTACCTCAGTTTGTCGCCTCGGCAATTGACCGTTGCGGATTCAAAACAAGACGTCATGGAATGCTGCACAAGCCCCGCGCAACCTGACCGCCGGTCGGCCGCCGCCGAGGGCGCGCTTGCGTTATAATCGCCGCCTTTTTTGACAGACCGACTATCCGTCGAGGCGTTCCCCTCCTATGACCACTCAGGCCGCCGAAGTCGCGAAACGCCGCACCTTCGCCATCATTTCCCACCCGGACGCGGGTAAAACCACCATCACCGAGAAACTCCTGCTGATGGGCAAAGCCATTGCCATCGCCGGCACGGTGAAATCGCGTAAATCCGACCGCCACGCCACCTCCGACTGGATGGAGATGGAAAAGCAGCGCGGCATCTCCATCACCACCTCGGTGATGCAGTTCCCCTACCGCGAGCACATGATCAACCTGCTCGACACCCCCGGCCACGAGGACTTCTCCGAAGACACCTACCGCACCCTGACCGCGGTGGACTCGGCGCTGATGGTGCTGGACGGCGGTAAAGGCGTCGAACCGCGCACCATCGCCCTGATGGACGTCTGCCGCCTGCGCGACACGCCCATCGTCAGCTTTATCAACAAGCTCGACCGTGACATCCGCGACCCGATCGAGCTGCTCGACGAGATCGAGGCGGTGCTGAAGATCAAGGCCGCGCCGATCACCTGGCCGATTGGCTGCTACAAGGACTTCAAGGGCGTCTATCACCTGGCCGAAGACAAGATCATCGTGTACACCCCGGGCCACGGGCATGAGCGCACCGAGGTCAAAATCATCGAGCACCTCGACTCGGACGAAGCCCGCGCCCACCTGGGCGATGAGTACGAGCGCTTTATCGAGCAACTGGAGCTGGTGCAGGGCGCCTGCCACGAGTTCGACCAGGAAGCCTTCTACCAGGGCCAGATGACCCCGGTCTTCTTCGGCACCGCGCTGGGCAACTTCGGCGTCGATCACGTGCTGGACGCCGTGGTCGACTGGGCCCCGCGCCCGCTGCCGCGCGCCGCCCATGAACGTGTGGTGGAACCGACCGAGCACCGATTTACCGGCTTCGTGTTCAAGATCCAGGCAAACATGGACCCGAAACATAGGGATCGGATTGCCTTCATGCGCATCTGCTCGGGCAAATACGACAAGGGCATGAAACTGCGCCACGTGCGAATCGGCAAGGAGGTGCGAATCGGCGATGCGCTGACGTTCTTCTCCTCCGAGCGAGAGCAGTTGGAAGAGGCCTGGGCCGGCGACATCATCGGCCTGCACAACCACGGCACGATTCAGATCGGCGACACCTTCACCGAAGGCGAGAACCTCGGCTTCACCGGCATCCCGCACTTCGCCCCGGAGCTGTTTCGCCGCGTGCGCCTGAAGGACCCGCTCAAATCCAAGCAGCTGCGTCAGGGTCTGCAGGAGCTGGCCGAAGAAGGCGCCACCCAGGTGTTCTTCCCGCAGCGCAGCAACGACATCATCCTCGGCGCCGTCGGCGTGCTGCAGTTCGATGTGGTCGCCAGCCGCTTGAAGGAGGAATACAAGGTCGAGTGCGCCTACGAGCCGATCACCGTCTGGTCCGCGCGCTGGATCGAGTGTGACGACAAGAAAAAGCTCGAAGACTTCAAGGTCAAGGCCCTGGAAAACCTCGCCATCGACGGCGGCGGTCACCTCACCTACCTGGCGCCAACCCGGGTCAATCTGGCGCTGATGGAAGAGCGCTGGCCAGACATCAAGTTCCGCGCTACGCGTGAGCATCACTAAAAAGCCCCTCACCCCCACCCTCTCCCCAAAGGGGCGAGGGAGTTGGAGCAGCGGCGTCCTTGAGCCCTGCACAAAAATCCCCTCTCCCCTCCGGGGAGAGGGCTAGGGTGAGGGGAAACAGTCCCGCAACTTCACATGGAGGTGAAGTATGCCTAAAGGCTCACCGCGCCCAACAATCCGCCAGCGGGCTTTCGCCAAGCAATTGCGCCATGAGCTCACCGATTGCGAGCGCCTACTTTGGCAACAACTACGCAATCGCCAATTGGCCGGTATGAAGTTCCGCCGCCAATTCCCTCTGCCACCCTACGTTCTCGACTTTTACTGCGCAGAGTTCCACCTGGCCATTGAACTGGATGGAGGCCAACATTTCGGCGAAGCACAGCAACTCTACGACCAAAAGCGCAGCGCCTATGCAAGAGCCCAAGGACTCACGACCCTAAGGTTCAGCAACCTCGACATCCTGAACAACCTGGAAAGCGTACTCAGCACTATCCTCATGCAGGCTCAAAGCTCATCATTCTGCCCATGAACCTCATCGACACCCACACCCACCTGGACTTCCCCGGCTTCGATGCCGACCGCGGCGAAGTTCTCGCGAACTGTCGCGCGCTCGGAGTGGAACGCATGGTGGTACTCGGCGTCTATCAGGCCAATTGGCAACGGCTGTGGGAGCTGGTGAATCGCGAGGATGGCCTGCATGCCGCCTTCGGCCTGCATCCGGTCTATCTGGAGCAACACCAGCCGGAGCATCTGCACGAGCTGCGGCGCTGGCTGGAACGGCTCGCCGGGCAGCCCAAACTCTGCGCCGTCGGCGAGTTCGGCCTCGACTATTACCTGGAAACCCTCGACCGTGAGCGCCAGCAGGCGCTGTTCGAGGCGCAACTGGCACTGGCCGCCGAGTTTGCGCTACCGGCCCTGCTGCATGTGCGGCGCAGCCATGCGCAGGTGATCGCGACGCTGAAGCGCTTCAAGCTCAAGCGCGGCGGCATCATCCATGCGTTTGCCGGCAGCGCGGAAGAGGCCAAGGAATACCTCAAACTCGGCTTCAAACTGGGCCTCGGCGGGGCGCCGACCTGGCCGCAGGCCCAGCGCCTGCGCAAGGTGGTTGCCGCGCTGCCACTGGAGGCCCTGGTGCTGGAGACCGACGCCCCCGATATGGCCCCGGCCATGCACCCGAACCAGCGCAACAGCCCGGAATACCTGCCGCAGATCTGCGCGGCGCTGGCCGAGCTGAAGGGCATCAGCCCGGACGAACTGGCGGCGGCCAGCAGCCGCAACGCCTTCGAACTGTTCGGCTGGTAGGCGCAAGCGGAGCACGATCACAAAAACCATCCGAGCGCGGCGTCCTGCCTACCCGATATCGACTCAATCCTGCGTAACTTAAGGTTAAGAATGCGTCCATCACTGCGGTTCGGCATCGATCTGGGTGGCACAAAGATCGAAATAGTCGCCCTGGAAAATAACCAGCCGGTCCACCGTCGCCGACTAGCCACCCCGCAAGGCGACTACGCTGCCACCCTGGCGACTATTGCCGCTCTGGTGGCGCAGGCCGAGCGTGAACTGGGCGCCAGCGGCAGCCTTGGGGTCGGCATTCCGGGGACTCGCTCACCGGATCACGGGCGGATCAAGAACGCCAACTCGATCTGCCTGATCGACCAGGATCTGCAAGGCGACCTCGAGCGTTTGCTGCAACGCCCGGTGCGCCTGGCCAACGACGCCGACTGCTTCGCCCTCTCGGAGGCCAGCGACGGCGCCGGCGCCGGGGCGGCAACGGTATTCGGGGTCATCCTGGGAACCGGGGTCGGCGGCGGCGTGGTGGTTAATGGCCGCCTACTCAGCGGGCCGAACGCGATTGCTGGCGAATGGGGACACAACCCGCTGCCCTGGCACCGCCCCGAAGACGGCCCGGCCCGCCGCTGCTATTGCGGGCTGGAGGACTGCATCGAGACCTTCTTGTCCGGCCCCGGCTGGGCAGCCCGCAGCGGCCTGGCGCTGGACGCCGCCGCCTTGGCGCTGGCAGCCATGCGCGCCGACGCCGCCGCCCAGCAGGCGCTCGAGCGCTATTGCGACCAGTTGGCGCGCGGACTGGCCGCGGTCATCAACCTGCTCGACCCGCACGTGATCGTGCTGGGTGGCGGCCTGTCGAATATCGGCGCGCTGTATGAACAGGTGCCACGGCTATTGCCGCGCTACGTGTTTTCCGATCGGGTCAACACCCGGCTGCTGCCCGCCCAGCACGGCGATTCCAGCGGAGTCCGCGGCGCGGCCTGGTTGTGGGAGTGAAGCTTTCGCGCTCGCCGTAGGCTGGGTAGAGCGCAGCGAAACCCAGCTTGAGTGCAGCCACGTAGCTCAGATGCAATCCGGGCTACTCAGAGCAACAGCGTCCACACCGCAAGGCCGGCATACCACAGCACCGCGGCACGCACCAGCAACTGCCAGAGCCCGTCCAGGCTAGCGACGCCGGCCTCACCCAAAACCGGCTCGGACACCTCAGCCGCCGCGCGCCCGGCATGCACCACCAACTGCGCGGCGGAAACCTCCCAGTTCAGCAGTTCATGCAGCAACACTCGGCTGACCGCGACGAAGTTGCCCACCAACGCGAAGCTCGCCCCTAACAGCCGCACCGGCAGCCAGTCGAAGGCATGCCGCCACTGCACCGCGCGCTCGCGCACGATCGGCTGCTGGGCATGCTCAGTCATCAACGCCAAGAGCCGATAGGCCAACGCCGCCACCGGCCCGAGCAAGGCGTACCAGAAGATCACCGCAAAGAAACTCTGATAGGCCTGCCAGAGCAGATAGCTCT
Source organism: Pseudomonas sp. 2FE (assembly GCF_005503735.1). Taxonomy (NCBI): domain Bacteria; kingdom Pseudomonadati; phylum Pseudomonadota; class Gammaproteobacteria; order Pseudomonadales; family Pseudomonadaceae; genus Pseudomonas; species Pseudomonas sp. 2FE. The sequence continues at coordinate 25,539 of NZ_SCMO01000008.1, forward strand.
GCACCTGTTGCAGCAGGGCGCCGCCCTCCTCGGCCTGGAGCGCCAGATCGCGGCGAGCGACCAGATAGGCCGCCTCCGCATCGCCGCGCCGCCAACTGTCGCGGAAGGGGCCGAGCGCCGCCAGCGGATCGCCGCGCCCCAGGCTATAGACCAGCACCAGCAGATGCACCGGCAAGGCCAGCCAGCCATAAGCCAACGGCTCGAGCAGAGTCAGCAGCAAGGCCAGTGCCACCAGCGGCAGCAGCACCAGCAGCAGAACCGCCAGCCAGGGGCTCTCGATGAAGTCCGCCTGCCGCTCGACCCACGCCAGCAGACGCAGCCAGGGACCATCCTGCTGGATCTTGGCTCGCCAGGCCGAGAACTTCTCCACCCACAGCACCAACAGCAGCACCAGAAAGCTCATTGCCCATCCTCCTTAATCTGTTAACGCCACCCGCAGACGCAGCCAATCGAAAGCGGGCCCCGGGTCGGTTTTGCGCCCCGGCGCAATATCGCTGTGACCACAGATACGCTCTAAGGTGATCGCCGGATAGGCGTTCCGCAACACCCGGCTCAACTCCACCAACGCAGCATATTGAGCCTCAGTGAAAGGCAACTCGTCTGTCCCCTCCAACTCAATCCCGAGCGAGAAGTCATTGCAGTTCTCTCGCCCCTCGAACTGTGAAATCCCGGCATGCCAGGCACGCTCCAGGCAGGAGACAAACTGGGTCACCGCACCGTCACGCTCAATCAGAAAATGCGCCGACACCTGGAGCGCGGCAATTCCAGCAAAGTATGGGTGTTCATCCGCCGTCAGCCGATTTTGAAAGAACTCTTGCACCTTGCCGGTGCCGAATTGGCCTGGCGGCAGGCTAATGTTATGAAGCACCAGCAGGGAAATTTCCCCCTGCGGACGAACATTGCAATTGGGCGAGGGGCAGCGGCGCACACCCTCACACCAACCATTTGAACAATCCAACTGCATAGCGGCTCCTTGAACTGCCAACCACTCTAGTGCAGGCCGACGGCAGGGCCAAGCGCCACAAACAACAACGCCCGACAGGGTGCCGGGCGTTGTTGAGGGCTAGCGGTGGATCAGGTGTTTTTCAGACGACGCAGATTACCGATCACCGACTCCAGGGCACGGTCGAACAACAACGCATCATCGACCAGGCGGATGGCGCTGCGGCGAAATTCTACGGCCAAGCCCATCCGGGTCTTTTCCAAGACTTTCATGCCGGCACGGTTGACGAAGATGTACTTGCCCGTTGGCTTGATCACCGCCGCCAACTTGCAACGCAGCTTGTGCTCCTCGCCCTCCTGGAGTTCCACCCAACTGCCGACGCGCAGGTTGTCCACCTGGAGCAGCGCCTCATCGTCGTCGGCCAGGCTGGCCTCCTGCTCCGGCTCCCGACTTTCGCCCGGCGCCAACAGGACAATTTCCTCAATCACCTCGACCATCGCCGGCACATCAACCAGCTCGGGGACATCCGCCAGCGGCAGCTCCAGCAGCGGCAACTCGACTCCAGCATCCGCCGCCAATACCTCAGCAGCCCCGGCAACAGCCGGCTGTTCGGCTCCTGGAAGCTGCCGCTTGAAGCGTTGGAAGGCCTGAACATGCAGGGCCTCCAACTGGCTGAAAAACGCGCTGGTGGAGAATGGATCGAACGCGGCGCTGGCCATCCCTTCACGTAATGCCTTGAGCAGTCCCGGCACCAACTCCAACAAGCGCAGGCGCGCCTCCGGATCTTCGTGCGGCGCAACGCTCCAGACCAAGTCATCCATGGTCGCCAAGGCCGCCAGCCACTCTGGCGAGCCAACGCCGTGCTTGAGGCACGTCAGCATCAGCACCTTGCTCCAGGCCTCTTGCAGCAAGCGCACCACCACCTCCGGCAGAGTCCGGCCAAGCAGGCGCTCATTCAACGCCTGCTCCACCTGCCGACGGGCCAATGCGGCCTTGGCGCTCCCCTCTTCGGCATCACGAGTGCGCTGCTCGAGGAGCTCGCTACGTCGGCGCTCATCGCCGGTAAAGGCCAGGAAGTCCGCCAGCAGCTCGGAAAAAATCGCCGGGTCATCGACAAAGTCATTCAGCAGACGTTGCACCACCTGCTCGATCTTCTGATACAGGCTGTCACGCTGGGTATTGTCGTGCTCAGCCCAACCCAACGCAGCCGCAGCAATTTCGTTGAGCAGGCGGCGAGCCGGATGGCTACCGCGACTGAAAAAGGTCTTGTCCAACACCGCCACTTTCAGCATTGGAATCTGTAAACGCCCGATCAGCGCTTTCAGCGAGTCCGACAGCGTGCGGTCATCCAAGATGAACTCGAACAGCATGGAGACCAGGTTGATGACGTCCTCATCCACCTCGCCAACCACACGCGCCTTGCCAGTTTTAACGCTGGCGCGACTCAGCAGCTGCTCCAACTGCTGACGCAGATCGAGCTCATCCATGGCCGCTGGCGCAGGCGCGCGCTGCTGCAAGTGCGACAACAAGCGCAGCAGATCATTGCTGGAAATCGGTAGCCCATCCGCCGCCATCTCGCGCCGCGGCAAGCCTGTGCCGCGGACCTGCGCAAGCAGCTCCTGAAGTACGCCGAACACCTCCTGCACGCCTTCGGCAGCGTAGCTCCCACCCTCCGCGGGCAGAGCCGCCCCCTCCTCACGCCCAGAACGCGAGTCCGATGCCGGCGCCTGTCCAGGCTTGCGGCGAGTAGGCGCCGACTTCAGCTCCGGTAGCACACCCGCAGCCACCAACTGCTGGTTGGCCTCGGCGTAGAGTTGATCGAGATCACTCAGTACATACTTTTCGAATAACTTGAGAATGATCAGCTTGACCCTGATCTCCACTCCCAGACCGCTGCAGGCCTCGAGGAAAAACCCGCAAAGCACCGTAGGCCCCAGGGGGTTGGACTTGTTATCGAGCTTTTTGCTGACCACCGCATTCAGGCGAGTGGTCAGATGGCCTAGCGCGACACCGTCGCGACTCGTCACCTTGGCCACCATGGAGTCCAGCGCTACCGACTCTTCCAGTTCATCGTTCTGGATCAGCGCGAGCGTGTCGAAAGACACCGCATCCAACTGCGGCGCCTTGCCAATTTCGTATTGGTTGAGGGTGGCGAAAGACTCGAAGACTTTTTGCAGGAAGCCACGCTCAATGCTTTTGCGCTTCAAGCGCAAATCACGCATGGCTTCGAAGAAGGTGTTCTGCTCGGCATTGCTGGTCGCGCGATCGGCCATCTCGAAGAGCGTGTCGTCCGCGTTATCGAACAGCGCTTGCAGCGCCTGCTTAAGCTGCTGGGCAGCCTTATCGCGGACCTGGATCAGCGCCACGGGCAGCCTTCCCGCCGACGGAGTTGGCGAGTGCTCAGGGGCAACCTTGTTCAGCTGCACCACTTTCGCATCGGTCATTGCAAGTCTCCCGCAGACGGCCCCTCTCGGGCTTATTCGCCTGCACAACGATCAACTGGGCCTCACCCGCAACGTCAAAGGCCTGGCGCCAATATTAAGCAAGCAGAGAGTCATTATAGAGATCAATCCCGACCTTCAAGCCGACTTTTCCTCCAGGCATGACCCACGTCACAGATGTACCGCACCAGCCTCCCAGCGGCTACCCATGCACGACCAACGCACTATCGGTCTCGCAAAAAGGTCAGGTCTGCTATCAATCACGCTGCGCCCGCCGTCGACCCTCCCTATAATCGCCCGATCTAGACAGTGGAGCCAGCCATGCCGAACCTCATCCTCGCCGATCTGAGCGCAGAAATCGAAGCCAACGTCCGCCGCGCCTTACGCGAGGATATCGGCAGCGGCGACATTACCGCCCAGCTGATCCCCGCCGAACGCCTGGCCCAGGCCACTGTCATCACCCGTGAAGCGGCGGTGATCTGCGGCTCCGCCTGGGTCGATGCGGTGTTCCGCCAGCTCGACCCACGGGTCGCCGTGCATTGGCAGGTGCAGGACGGCGAACGCGTAGCGCCCAACCAAGCCCTGTTCCACCTGGAGGGCCCGGCTCGTGCGCTGCTCAGCGGCGAGCGCAGTGCCCTGAACTTCCTCCAGACTCTCTCCGGCGTCGCCACCCGCTGCCGCCACTATGCCGACCTGGTGGCAGGCACCGGGGTCAAATTGCTCGACACCCGCAAGACCCTGCCCGGCCTGCGCCTGGCACAGAAATACGCCGTCACCCGCGGCGGCTGCCACAACCACCGCATCGGCCTCTATGACGCCTTCCTGATCAAGGAAAACCATATCGCCGCCTGTGGCGGGATCGTTCAAGCCGTGCAAACCGCCCACAAAATCGCCCCCGGCAAGCCGGTGGAAGTGGAAGTGGAGAGTTTGGCAGAGCTGCAGGAAGCACTGGATGCCGGCGCGGACATCATCATGCTCGATGAGCTCAGCCTGGAGGAGATGCGCAGCGCCGTGCAACTCACCGCCGGCCGCGCCAAGCTGGAAGCCTCCGGCGGCATCAACGAAAGCAGCCTGAGGACTATTGCCGAGACAGGCGTGGACTATGTTTCGATTGGCGCACTGACCAAGGACGTCAAAGCCATCGACCTGTCGATGCGCCTCAGCCTCTGACGCATAGGGTGGATTAACCGCCCAGCGGCGTGGTCCACCGAACCAAGGGCAAGAGGATTGACGAAAAGCCCGGCAGCCAGAAACCACAAGCCCCACTTCGGGAGCAGGGCGTGTGACGCTTCAGGCTAGGCCTGAAGACTTTGACAAAGAGGGGTATCGCTAGCCCTTGCCGTCCGGAACAAAGTCCAAGACCTTGCGCGCGTCCGGATCAAAACATACCGAACCACTCTGGTAAGAGCTTTCGATATCGACCCGCAAACAGGCGTTCTCCCCACCCTCGCCAGCGCCACGCAGGATCTTCACTAGCGCCTGACGATCGGCAGGCATTTCACGGTACAGATCCACACGCCGCTGAAGAGGCGTTTCGCCATCGAGCAGGGCTTTCGTATGTTGGGCCAGAAACTCCGCAGCGTTCGACGGAACCTCGACATAAAAGAACTTCGGCGCCCATCCGCTGAGACCGTCCAGAACCTGCGGTTCGACATTCAACTGACGGTAATCCTCACGACTGACCACGTAGAACGTATCGAACACATGCACGACCGCCAGCGGCCGCGCATTGCTCACGACATAACAACCGGCAACCAGCGCCAGGGTCTGCACCAGGACAACCAGCGACAGATCCCTGACCAGCTCCAGCCTCGGCTTCAGCGGGTTGAACACTATCAGGGTCAGGCAAGGCCCCAGCACAAGATCGACAGCGAGGATGATTCTCAGCCCTTCCCAGCCTCCGGCGGCCAGAAACAACGCACCGGGGAAAAACAGGAACAGCGCAATCGACGCCAGCAGCACAAAGACCAGCAGGCCGAGCAGCAAATGCAGCGCAGAAGCGCGCCAGCGACTCATCGACTTCGTCATATCTCCATCCCAAGTAAAAAACCAGACGATCTGAAAGCTGTATATCCGACAACCACACAACAAAAAACCCCTTAGTTAAGGGGTCTTCTGCTTAGCTCAAGAGCGGCACCACGGGGCACTCAGCGCATCCCGGGCTGCCGCTTCCCGATTAGCGGCACTCGCCCGGCGCGAACTGGGCCGGCAGGGTTCCAAGACCGCCAAGTTGCGGCATGTTACGTGTAGCTGAAGTTCCAACGCTGTTGCTAGCAGAGGCACAGCCCCAGTCGATGGAGCCAGTCACCGGCGGAGCAGCCGCAAAATTAGTAGCCAAGTCAACCGGGGCGGCGCCGCCGCCGACCTGTATGTAGGGGGTAAAAACCAGAGTGGCAGAAGCCGGAATACTACCAACGTTTCTCTCGTCGAGAATAACGGTAATTTCGCCGCTAGCACCGTTAATAATCACCTGCCGCACATATTTACTGGTGGCACCCAAGTTCCCAGCCTGGGCATTGAAAGCAATCGCGGCTGCTGCCAGCTCAGCCACCGTATTGGAACTCTCGGCGACTATGGTCTTAGCACTGCTGGCCAGGCCCACACCCTCGGTTACCCGGGCGCGGATGGTGTAGTCCTGATAAGCCGGCAGCGCTACAGCAGCCAGGATGCCGATGATCGCCACCACGATCATCAATTCAATCAGGGTAAAACCCTTTTGCAGTTGAGCTTTCATTTGAATCTCCATGAGTTGTTAGGCCTTCCGCCTGTTAGAAACGCAGCAAATAGCGCGCCAACTCAAAAACCCCCGCAGAGCGCCTTAAATCCGTGCCGATCCGCCCATACGGCGACAACCATTAATCCGCACCTTGTGACACTTTTTGCCACCCGCTTGATCGCCGTTTGGCAGTCTCGGGCATCTGCGCTATAAGGCAGGGCATTGTGTCTATGAGTTCCTTGTCATGAATGACGCCGTATCCCTCTCGGGCCTGGCCAGGCAGATGGTGCTGGCCGAACTGCTGGATGAAAAAAGCGCCCAGCAGGCGCAGCAACAGGCCCAGCGCAACAAGCTGTCGCTGGTCACCTACCTGGTGCAGAACAAGCTGGTGAAAAGCCGCGCCCTAGCCGAGCTGGCGGCCGAGCAGTTCGGCGTGGCCTTTCTCGACCTCGGCAGCCTCGACAAGGAGGGCCAACCCAAGGATCTGGTCAGCGAGAAGCTGATTCGCCAACACCGCGCCCTCCCCCTGTGGCGCCGTGGCAACAAGCTGTTCGTCGGTGTTTCCGACCCCAGCAACCACCAAGCCATCACCGACATCCAGTTCAGCACCGGGTTGAATACCGAAGCCATCCTGGTCGAAGACGACAAGCTTGGCGATGCCATCGAAAAGTTTTTCGATAACGCCGCCAACGGCATGGAAGATCTCGGCGATGTCGACCTGGACGGCGTAGACATTCAAGCCGTTGATGAGGACAAGCAAGATACTGCCGAGGGCAATTCGGCGGACGATGCGCCGGTGGTGCGTTTCGTGAACAAAATGCTGCTGGATGCGATCAAGGCCGGCTCGTCCGACCTGCACTTTGAGCCCTACGAGAAGAGCTACCGGGTGCGTTTTCGTACCGACGGCATCTTGCATGAGATCGCCCGGCCACCCATCCAACTGGCGCCCCGTATTTCCGCGCGACTCAAAGTCATGGCCAGCCTGGATATCTCCGAACGGCGCAAGCCGCAGGATGGGCGCATCAAGATGCGCATCTCGAAAAGCAAGTCGATCGATTTCCGGGTCAGCAGCTGCCCGACCTTGTGGGGCGAGAAGATCGTGATGCGGATTCTCGACCCTTCAAGCGCGCAGATGGGCATCGATGCCCTCGGCTATGAGGAGTCGCAAAAAGACCTGTATATGGCCGCGCTGAAACAGCCACAAGGCATGATCCTGGTCACCGGCCCAACCGGTTCCGGCAAGACCGTTTCGCTGTATACCGGCCTGAATATTCTGAACACCGTTGACGTCAACATTTCTACCGCCGAAGACCCGGTCGAGATCAACCTGGAAGGGATCAATCAGGTCAACGTCAACCCCAAGCAGGGCATGGACTTTGCTCAGGCATTGCGCTCATTTTTGCGCCAGGACCCCGACATCATCATGGTCGGCGAGATCCGCGACCTGGAAACCGCCTCCATCGCCATCAAGGCCGCTCAGACCGGCCATATGGTGATGTCTACCCTGCACACCAACAGCGCCGCGGAAACCCTGACCCGCCTACGCAATATGGGTGTGCCCTCGTTCAACATTGCCACCTCGGTCAATCTGATCATCGCCCAGCGGTTAGCCCGCAAGCTCTGCACCAGCTGCAAGAAAGAGCTACAGATTCCGCGCGAGGCGCTGCTGGAAGAAGGCTTTCCGGAAGACAAGATCGGCACCTTCAAGGTTTATGGCCCTGTCGGCTGCGAAAACTGTAATGGCGGCTACAAGGGCAGACTCGGTATTTATGAAGTAGTTAAAAACACGCCCTCCCTGCAGCGGATTATCATGGAAGAAGGCAACTCCATTGATATTTCAGTACAAATGCGCAAAGACGGCTTTAATGACCTGCGCACCTCGGCTCTGCTGAAGGCCATGCAGGGCGTTACCAGCCTCGAAGAAGTAAACCGCGTGACTAAGGACTAAGCCATGGCCGTGAAAGCGATAAAAACCAGCACCTTCAGCTGGGAAGGCACTGATAAGAAAGGCTCCAAGATCAAAGGCGAAACAAGCGGCCAAAACCCAGCCCTGGTCAAAGCACAGTTGCGCAAGCAAGGCATCAACCCGACCAAGGTGCGAAAAAAATCAGTCTCACTGTTCAGCGCCGGCAAAAAAATCAAGCCTATAGACATCGCCCTGTTTGCGCGGCAGATGGCCACCATGATGAAGGCCGGCGTACCACTGCTGCAGTCGTTCGACATCATCGGTGAGGGGCTCGACAACCCGAACATGCGCAAATTGGTGGACGACATCAAACAGCACGTTGCGGCGGGCAATAGCTTTGCGGCGGCCCTGCGTACACGCCCCCTCTACTTCGATGATCTGTTCTGCAACCTGGTGGATGCCGGTGAGCAAGCCGGTGCCTTGGAAGACTTGCTGGATCGTGTCGCAACTTATAAAGAAAAGACCGAGGCCCTGAAGGCCAAGATCAAGAAGGCGATGAACTACCCAATGGCAGTAGTAGGCATTGCGATCATTGTTTCTTGCATCCTGCTGATCAAAGTAGTTCCGCAATTCAAACAGGTATTTACCAGCTTCGGCGCAGACCTCCCCGCCTTCACCTTGTTTGTGGTCGGGCTGTCGGAGTCATTACAAGCAAACTGGTATATGTTCATTTTAGGCATAGTTGCGTTCGTTTTTGCTTTTCAAACAGCCAATAAACGCTCGGAAAAGTTCCGCAACTGGCTTGACCGCACAATACTCAAGGCGCCGATTGTTGGCGACATCATCTACAAAGCGGCGGTAGCACGTTATGCTCGAACATTGTCCACTACCTTTGCTGCAGGCGTTCCACTGGTAGAGGCCCTGGACTCCGTTGCAGGGGCAACAGGTAATATCGTATTTAAAAACGCGGTACATAAAATAAAGCAGGACGTTACCAGCGGCATGCAGCTGAACTTTTCAATGCGTACAACTAACGCATTCCCATCAATGGCGATTCAGATGACCGCCATCGGCGAGGAGTCCGGTGCACTGGATATGATGCTCGATAAAGTCGCCAGCTATTATGAGGCCGAGGTCGATAACGCCGTCGATGGTTTAACCGCGTTGATGGAACCCTTGATCATGTCTGTACTGGGCGTACTGATTGGCGGCCTAGTTATTGCCATGTACCTGCCTATATTCCAACTGGGTGCCGTGGTTTAACTCATGTCCTTGCTCGATTTTTTGGCCAGCCATGTGCTGGCCTTTGTTTTATGTGCGCTGCTATTGGGCCTGCTTATCGGCAGCTTCTTGAATGTCGTGGTCTATCGACTACCCAAGATGCTGGAGCTCGACTGGAAAGCCCAGGCGCGCGAGATTTTGGGCATGCCGATTGAGGCGAGCGGCGAAACTTTCAACTTAATCCTCCCTAACTCCCGCTGCCCGCACTGCGGCCACGAAATAAAGCCGTGGGAAAACATTCCGGTCATCAGCTACCTGTTCTTGCGCGGTAAATGTTCGAGCTGCAAAACTCTGATCAGCAAGCGCTACCCGCTGGTGGAGCTAGCCTGTGGGCTGCTATCCGCCTATGTAGCCTGGCACTTCGGTTTTAACTGGCAGACCGGCGCCATGCTGCTGCTGACCTGGGGCCTACTGGCGATGAGCCTGATCGATGCCGACCACCAGTTGCTGCCGGATGTACTGGTGCTGCCGCTGCTGTGGTTGGGCCTGGCCCTCAACTACTTCGGCCTGTTTACCAGCCTGGAGGATGCACTCTGGGGCGCGATTGCGGGCTACCTGAGCCTGTGGTCGGTGTATTGGCTGTTCAAGCTGGTGACCGGCAAGGAGGGCATGGGCTTCGGCGACTTCAAGCTGCTGGCCATGCTCGGCGCTTGGGGTGGCTGGCAGATTTTGCCGCTGACCATTCTGCTCTCGTCGCTGGTCGGCGCTGTGCTTGGCGTGATCATGCTGCGCCTGCGCAATGCCGAAACCAGCACCCCTATCCCCTTTGGCCCTTATCTGGCGCTTGCCGGCTGGATTGCGCTGCTCTGGGGTGATCAAATAACCGGGACTTATCTTCAATTCGCCGGTTTTAAATGACTAAACCCTGGATTCTTGGCCTGACGGGCGGCATCGGCAGCGGCAAAAGCGCGGCTGCTCAGCACTTTATCGAGCTTGGTGTACATACCGTAGACGCCGACCACGCCGCGCGCTGGGTCGTGGAGCCCGGCCGGCCGGCCCTGGCACAGATAGTTGCGCACTTCGGTGAAGCGGTGCTGCAAGCGGATGGCCAGTTGGATCGTGCGGCTTTGCGTGCACGCATTTTCCAGCACCCGGAAGAACGGCGCTGGCTGGAAGCACTGCTGCACCCGCTGATCGGGCAGGAGATCCTCAGCCATCTGGCCCGCGCCGAATCCCCCTACGCCATCCTGGTCTCGCCACTGCTGGTGGAATCCGGCCAACACCAGCTGACTCAGCGGGTGCTGGTAGTGGATGCCCCTGAGCAGTTGCAACTGCAACGCACCATGCAGCGCGATCAAGCGCCCGAAGCACAAGTGCAGGCCATTCTCAAGGCCCAGGCCAGCCGCGAAGAACGCTTACGCCACGCCGACGATGTACTGCTCAATGACCGCGATCTAAACTGGTTGCAGACTGAAGTCGAACGCCTGCACCACTTTTACCTGACACTGCGCGGAGGCCAGTCATGAGCCAAGCCCCAACCGTTACCTGCCCCACCTGCGGCGCCCCAGTCGAATGGGGCCCGCAAAGCCCGAGCCGGCCCTTCTGCTCCGAGCGCTGCAAACTGATCGACCTGGGCGCCTGGGCGGCGGAAGAGCACGCGATTCCCGGCGACCCGCTGGAAGACGACATCTTCTCTGGCGATCTACCGCCACGGCAGCATTGATCAGCCCCGCCCCATAGCTGCCCAGCAGCAAGCGGATCAAGGGCGCATAAAGCTGTAATCGCGCCCGTCATCCAGGTTTTCCGCCAAGAACTGCAGCTCTTGCGCCAGGTCAGCTGCGCTGCGCCCCTGCTTGCTCCGCTCCACCACGGCGCTGAGCAAGGCGCGCAAGCACAGCTGCTCGTCATACCCCGCCTCCCGTGCAGCAGCCAGACTGCGCTGCAGCTCCTGTTTCGCCCATGCATGAACACCCATCGCCCATCCTCCCGCAGTGATTCGCCTCAGAATGGCGGCTATGCCGTGACGGGACTTGATGCAGATCAACTGGCACGCTGCCATCCAGAGGCTGAATCAGTGGGAATCAGCGCGGCGGCTCGTCATCCTTCCAAGGCGCCTGCAGGTAACGGCTACGATTAAAGGTTTCCAGCCAGTCCGGCTGAAACACTACCAATGCGGTCACCAGCATGCCGTTGATAAAGGCCTCGGGGAACATCACCAACCAGAGATAACCGACAAAATCCTCCAGCCAGACCGGCATGGGAAAACGGCCATCGATCCAGAGCACGCCCAGCCCAACCAGCACACAGAGCAGCGCCGCCAACGCCGCAGGAAAGAAGCCCGAGCAGAAGATATAAACAAACAGGTTACGCGGCTGCGCACGCTCCACCAGCAGCGCGCAGACCTCGGTGACCAGCACCGGGATCAGCACCAGCAACACCCCATTCAGTCCCAACGCGGCGAGGTCTTGGCGACCGATGGCGAGCAGGCCGAGCTGCGCCGCCAGACCGCCGAGCACCGCCAGCGGCCAGTCGAGCAGCAAGGTCACGGCCGTCATGCCAATGAAATGGAAGGACACCCCAACGTCGAAGTCACGCCGCACCAGCCACAACAGGAACAACCCCAGCACGGTGCCAAACAGCAGGTGCTGGCGTCGAGCGTCACTGAATAACTCCAGCCACGGCGTACGCCAGGCGGCCCAGAACAGCGCGGGCAGATAAAGCGCCCAGCCTATGGATAGGCTTGTCGGTGAAAGCAGCTCAGCGGCAATTATGGGATCACCCGTCCCAGCACCCACCGCCACAACGACAGCAACCCCAACAGCAATCCAGCCCAGAGCCTCACACCGATGCCCCTCGAGTGGAATACAGCTGAATATCTTCGCGCGGCCCCCAGCCCGGCTGCGCCTCCCAAAAAGCCAGGGCCTCAGGCGAATCACGGAGAACAAACACGTGGGATTTTTGCACCCCCAGCGCCGCCAGCCGCGCGAGCGCTTCAACCAACAGGGCTTGCGCCAGCCCCTGACCGCGGTACGCCTGATCGACCACCAGATGCTGCAGATAACCACGGCGCCCGTCATGCCCGACCAACACACAACCGGCCAGCTGACCCTCAATTTCACTCAGCAGGCTCAAGCCTGGATTTCGCAACAAGTAGGCGCAGAACGGCTCGAAAGCATCCTCCGGGCGAATACAGATGCCCGGCGTACGCCGCCACAGCGCCAGTAACGCCGTGTGATCGGCAGACCTGATGGGGCGAATCGACATGGGCACCTCCAAACCGACTAATGGCTCAGTCTACACCGCGGCAAAGCTCGCCACAGAGCCACCCGCTGCCGCTGCAAGGATTGTGGGAATCAGCTAAAGTCGCGCCCCCTTTGGCAGCCACGTATTCGCCATGCAACCGCTTTTGCCCCGCCTTGCTTTAGTTTTCACCCTCCTCTGCGCGTCACCGCTACAGGCCACCGAAGGCCCTTACGGCAGAGTCCAGATCGATGAGGTCACTAGCATCTATGATGGCGACACCTTCCGCGTGACTATCCGTGGCTGGCCCGCAGTCGTCGGCCAACGGGTGCCGGTACGGCTCTACGGCATCGACACACCAGAAATGCGCGACCAGCGCCCCAAGGTGCGCGATCTGGCCCGCCGCGCCAAGCAGTTCAGCGTCGAACGCCTGCGCCGCGGCAAACGCATCGAGCTGCGTGAGATTCGTCGCGACAAATACTTCCGCCTGCTCGCCGAAGTCTGGATCGACGGGCAAAGCCTCGGCGGCCTGCTACTCAAAGCCGGCCTGGCCAAGCCCTACGACGGGGGTACCAAGAACACTTGGTAGGGGGCTAAGCTTGCAGACATGGATGACTCCGACTATCTACGCCTGCTGACCCATCAGGCCGAACAAGCCAACGCCTTCCTCTCCAATGCGCGCAAGTGGGAGCGCGAGCGTTGGGTCTGCCAACGCCTGTTACAGGCGCTGAATGTCCCGCACCGGCTCGAGGAGTTCGGCGCTGCCAGCCAGGAACCCCCGGACGTGCTGTTTCGCGAAGCCAGCTTCGAGGTGTTTTTTGTCCTCGACGAAGGCCGCCGCCTGAATGACGAATGGCGCGCCGAGCTGGAGCGGCGCCGCAGTGCCTTCTCCCTCAGTCAACTGGTGCGCCGCGAAACCCGCCCACGGCGAATTCCCGCAGCCGAACTGCAGGCCCGCCTGGCGCCGACTTTGCGCAAGAAGGCCCACAACTACCGCGAACGCGGCCTCGATCTCGGCGAGCTGGACCTGCTCGCCTGCGTCAATCTGAAACGCGCCATCGCCGACTTCAACAGCTCCTTTCCACCTCCCACCGAGTTTCTGCGCCAAGGTTGGCGCTCACTCTCGCTAGTCGGCCCGAACTTCGCGCGCGTGCTGTTCGCCCACTCGGGCGCGCCAGACTTTCTGCGCAACAACCTCGGCCGCAGTGTGCTGCTGGATGTCGGGATCAGCCTATGAGCCCGCTGCAGGAGCTGCTCGCTGACGTCCCGCAACAGGGCCGCGTGCGCTGGCTTGGCATACGCCCGAGCGCACGCGCACAGATGCTCGAACTGGAGGTGGTGGAGGCCCGACGTGAAGCCGGCCTGACCGGCGACCATGCCCGCCCTGGCCCGCGCAACGCCCGCCAGGTGACGCTGATTCAGTGGGAACATCTGGCCGTGATCAGCGCACTGCTCGGCCGCACCCCAGACCAGCCAATCACCCCAGAGGATTTGCGCCGCAATATCGCCATCAGCGGGATCAATCTGTTCAGTCTGAAAAATCGGCGCTTCCGGATTGGTCAGGCCGTGCTAGAAACCACCGGCTGGTGTCAGCCCTGCGCGCGACTGGAACAGCGCCTGGGTCGTGGCACCTTCCAAGCCACGCGCGGCCATGGCGGAATTACCGCCCGCGTACTACGAAGCGGCATTATTCATCTGAATGACGACCTCTGCGTTGAGCCCTTGTGAAGTGCGCAGCTAGAGCAGCTAGAATGGATCACCCCCTATCGAGGCATCTATGTCCAGCCGACTGAGTCCTGACGACCAACAACGCGTCGAGCAGTACCTGAGTGCCCCCCAGCACCAAGTCGAACGCCGGCCCTTTCGGCCCTGGTTTCTGCTGATCATTGTATTGGCCGTGGTCATCGGCCTTGGCCTGTTAAGCCGCCTGCTGAGCCGTTTAGTGCTATGAGCTGCTTCGCGCTCGCCTATCCGGCCACCTCCCGAATCCCTGAAAGCCTTATGAGATATCAACATGTCCCATCGCATTGTGATTGTCGGCGGCGGCGCCGGCGGCCTGGAACTTGCCACCCGCCTGGGTAGCACCCTGGGCAAACGCGGCCAAGCCAAAGTCATACTGGTCGACGCCAACCTGACACATATCTGGAAGCCTCTGCTGCACGAGGTGGCCGCGGGCTCGCTGAACTCCTCGGAAGACGAGCTGAACTACGTCGCGCAGGCCAAATGGAACCACTTCGAGTTTCAGCTCGGGCGTATGGCCGGGCTTAATCGTGCAAATAAGCAGATCCACCTGGCGGCTGCCCTCGATGAACAGGGCGAAGAACTGATGCCCGAGCGCGCGCTGAGCTACGACAGCTTGGTCATCGCCGTCGGCAGCACCACCAATGATTTCGGCACCCCCGGCGCCGCCGAGCATTGCCTGTTTCTCGATACCCGCGAACAGGCTGAACGCTTCCACCGCCAGCTGCTCAGCCACTACCTGCGCGCCCACGCCAGCCAAAGCGACGCGGACGAACACATCAGCGTGGCGATCGTCGGCGCCGGTGCCACTGGCGTCGAGTTGGCCGCCGAACTGCACCACGCCGCCCACGAACTGGCCGCCTATGGCCTGGATCGCATCCAACCGGAAAACATGCGCATCACCCTGATCGAGGCCGGCCCGCGTGTGCTGCCAGCACTCCCCGAGCGCATTGGTCAGCCCGTACACAAGACCTTAGAGAAGCTCGGCGTCACCGTGCTGACCAATGCCGCCGTTAGCGAAGTGACCCGCGAAAGCCTGAAGACCGCTCAGGGCCAGACCATCTCCGCCAGCCTCAAAGTCTGGGCCGCCGGCATTCGCGCCCCGGGGTTTCTGCAGGATCTGGATGGCCTGGAGAGCAACCGCATCAACCAACTGCAAGTGCGCCCGACCCTGCAAACCACACGCGACGACAACATCTTCGCCTTCGGTGATTGCGCCGCCTGCCCGCAACCGGACAGCGATGGCCGCAACGTCCCGCCACGCGCGCAAGCGGCGCACCAGCAAGCCTCGCTGCTGGCGAAGTCGCTCAAGTTACGGATTGAAGGGCAGGCGCTGCCGGAGTATCGCTACCGCGATTACGGCTCGCTGATCTCCCTGGCGAGCTTTTCCGCGGTGGGCAACCTCATGGGCAACCTAACCGGTAGCGTGATGCTCGAAGGCTGGCTGGCGCGGATGTTCTATGTCTCGCTGTACCGCATGCACCAAATGGCGCTGTACGGCATCTTCCGCACCCTGATGCTGATGCTCGGCGACCGTATTGGCCGCAGCACCGAGCCGCGCCTGAAGCTGCATTAAAGCGCCTGTAGGGGCGAATTCATTTCGCCCCTTGGGCTGTAGGAGTGAACAAATCCACTTATACAACACGTACCGCGAAAACAAAAAAAGCGCCCAGAGGGCGCTTTTTTTGTCGGCTACAATGCTTTTAACATCTCGCCTTAAGATTCAACCCTTTACTGAAACAAGGGCAGAAAATGGTGGGTCGTGTGGGATTCGAACCTACGACCAATTGGTTAAAAGCCAACTGCTCTACCAACTGAGCTAACGACCCAAAAATGGTCGGGGTAAGGGGATTTGAACTCCTGACATCCTGCTCCCAAAGCAGGCGCGCTACCGGACTGCGCTATACCCCGGTCGAAAGATTGGCTCCGCGACCAGGACTCGAACCTGGGACCCAATGATTAACAGTCATTTGCTCTACCGACTGAGCTATCGCGGAACTACTAGCCTTCATCTCTTTTTACGGCTTAGGTGTTATCCGTTTCCCGTATCAGAGGCGCGCCATTTTACGGTTCTAGGCGACGCTGTCAACCCCTTAAATAGCTTTTAAGACAATGCTTTGCAGCTGCGTGATGGACTGCTATACGTTTCCTTAAGATTCGCAGCAGGACGCACCAGCCACCAGGCTTAAACCAGGACAGTCCATGAGTAACCAGGACACACCACCCACCCCCCCCAAAGTGTTCCAGACATTGGCCAGCCGTGGCATTCAGCCACGCTTTGGTGAATTAGTGCAGGGGTGCCGCAAGCTCGCCATGAACCGCCTGGCCGAGCACATCTCCGGGGTCTTTGGCCAGGTCGATGACACGCTCTTCGAGTGTGCGGAGAAGGCCGAAAACAATCAGGTGCAGACGCTGTTTTTCGACAACATGCGCGAAATCCGCAAGCAGCGTCCACAAATCGAGCGCGCCTACCACCAACGCGTGGCGCAAAATTTCTCGAACTTTCTCGACGGCACGCTAAAAGCCCAGGCCCCACCAGAAGAACTGACGGCCGAACAACTGTCGCTGGTACAGAACGAGGATTACGAGGAAAGCCTGCAAGTCACCAATATGGTCAGCCGAGTCAAAGCGCGCTGCGCTCAACCGCTATTTGCCTTGGAGCAGCGCCTGGCAGTGCTGAACAACGGGCAGAAACTCGGCGAAGACAGCAATCCTTTCGGCCCCCAGGCCATCGCCCAGGCCTTCCGTGAAGCACTGGCGCCCTTCCCCTTCCCGGCGCAGATCAAAACCATCCTCTACATGCTGTTCGACCGCCACGTCATGCAGAGCCTCGACCGGCTCTATGACGCGATGAATCAGCGGCTGATCGACGCCGGCGTGCTGCCCAACCTGAAATACAGCGCGCAACGTGCGACCAGCAGCACGCGACCGTCACCCTCAGCCGCCCCTGAGCCTAATGTCGCGGCGTCGACTGACGGCATCCGCCCGAGCAGCCAGCCTCCTGCCGCCACCAGCAGTGGGGCGGCTCCCGTGGCGGCGCCACTCGACCTTAGCCCCCCGAACGATCCTGGCGCCCTGTTCAGCGGCTTGGCGGCCCTGCTCGGCGAGCACCGCGAGCGCCGCCAGCACGATGTGGACGCCCCACTGCTTGGCGGCACCCGCAGCATCGCCAGCTTCGCCCCGCGCGGTGCAACTCGCACCTATAGTGCCAATGAGCTGCTGGATGCCCTCAATCGCCTGCAACAACAGTCGGCCCACGACCTTTCGCAGCGCCTACAACACCCACAACAGGTAGAAGAACTCAAGGTCGATCTGCAGCAACAATTGGAGACCCACAGCAGCCTGCCCGGCCAACAGAAACTCTCCGATCAGGAAGCCGATGTCATTGACCTGGTGGGGATGCTGTTCGACTTCATCCTCGACGACGACAGCCTGCCGGACAACTGCAAGACCGCCCTCTCCCATCTGCACACCCCTTACCTGAAGGTCGCGCTACAGGACAAAGCCCTGTTCACCCAACATCACCACCCGGCCCGCCGCCTGCTCAACGCCATGGCCCAAGCCTGTGTGCTGTATGGCGGCGAGGGCGACGAACGCGGCCTGCTGGCGAAAGTGCAGTGGGTGGTCGAGCGGGTAATTCAGGGTTTCAGCGGTGATCTGCTGCTGTTCGAAAGCCTGCTCGAAGAGTTCAACGAATACGCCAGCAACCTCCAGCACAAGGTCGAACTGCGTGAGCGCCGCGCCGTGGACGCGGCCAAAGGCCGCGACAAACTACTCGGTGCCCGCCAACAGGCGGTCGAGGTAATCGACCGCACCCTGGCCGGTCGCGAGCCCCCCGCCCTCATCCGCAACTTCCTTGAGCTGACCTGGGCCGACACGCTGGTGTTCGTGCTGCTCCGGCACGGCGAACGCAGCGCCGAATGGCAGCGCGCGGGCGAAGTAGCCGAACAGCTGGCCTGGAGTAGTACCCCGCTGAATGCCGCTGGCCGTGAGCGCTTGCAAGGGTTGCGCGTGGCCCTGCTGGACGACCTGCGTAAAGGTCTGGAGCTACTCGGCGGTTATCATGAAGACGGCATCCGCCGTCTGCTGCAAGATATCGTCGCCTGCCAGCATGCGGTGCAGGCGAAACAGCCGCAGGTCGCCGCCCAACTCAAGCCCATCCTGTCGGAAAGCCCGCTGGGCGCCATGCTCGGTGAGGATGCCGCGCTCGCCAGCACAGCGCCACGCGCCTCTGGCCTGTCGCCACGGGCACAGATGCTGGCCAAGGAACTGACGCAGATCGAGTTCGGCACCTGGTTTGAGTTTACAGAGGGAGAACAGGTTCGCACGCTCAAGCTGTCCTGGTTCAGTCCAACCACGCACAACTATATGTTCGTCGATCACAGCGGCCAACGTGTGGCGATCAAACCCCTTACGCTGCTGGCCAGTGAGATGGAGCAGGGCTTGGCGCGCATCGTCCCCCATGAACGCGGCGCGCCCCTGGTGGATCGCGCTCTCACAGCCATCTACCGCGTGCTGCAGCGTTTTTCCGGCCGCACAGCAGACCCCACTTAAGGAGCCGCAATGGAAGATCGTCGTCAGCACAGCCGCCACAGACCCGAGCTGCAGCTGGAAGTCTTCGACCTGCATACCGAAAAACGCCTCGGCCGCGTGGTCGACCTCTCCGCCGATGGCTTCATGTTGTTCAGTGACCGCCCGCAGGTGGCCGACGCCCTGCTCGAATGCCGCCTGGTAGCGGCGCAGGCGGTAGAGGGGGTCAGCGAGGTTAAGCTCGGCGTTGACTGCCTGTGGAGCCGCCCCGGCGCGGACGGCCAGCACTCCTGGGCCGGTTTTCATATCATCGACCTGGCGGAAGATCAGGTCGCCGCGCTGGAGGTGCTGCTTCGACACCTCTGAGCGTCGACAAAAAAGCCCTGCACTGCAGGGCTTTTGATCGCTTGCACAGCGGTCTTAGGCGAAGACGATCTCGTCACCCTCAACCGTACCCGTGACGCTCGCCCCAGGGGCGAACTTGCCGGCCAGAATCAGCTGCGCCAGCGGGTTCTCGATCCAGCGCTGGATCGCGCGCTTCAACGGCCGCGCGCCATATACCGGGTCGTAGCCAATGGCGATCAGCTTATCCAGCGCCTCGCTACTCAGCTGCAGATTCAGCTCGCGCTCAACCAGGCGCTTACGCAGGCGCCCCAGCTGGATCTCGGCAATACCGGCGATCTGCTCCCGCGCCAGTGGCTCGAACACCACCAGCTCATCGATCCGATTGACGAACTCCGGGCGGAAATGCGTACTCACCGCATCCATCACTGCGGCACGCTGCGCCTCACGATCACCGACCAACTCCTGAATCTGCACCGAACCCAGATTGGACGTCATCACGATCACCGTGTTGCGAAAATCCACGGTACGCCCATGGCTGTCGGTCAGGCGGCCATCTTCCAGCACCTGCAAGAGCACGTTGAACACATCCGGGTGCGCCTTCTCCACCTCATCCAGCAGCACTACGGAGTACGGCTTACGGCGCACCGCCTCGGTCAGGTAGCCACCTTCCTCATAACCCACATAGCCCGGCGGCGCACCGATCAAGCGCGCCACCGAGTGTTTCTCCATAAACTCGGACATGTCGATCCGCACCAGCGCCTCTTCGGTATCGAAGAGGAACTCGGCCAGCGCCTTGCACAACTCGGTCTTACCGACCCCAGTGGGGCCAAGGAAGAGGAACGAACCACTCGGCCGATTCGGGTCGGACAGCCCGGCACGCGAGCGGCGCACGGCGTTAGCCACCGCGGTCACGGCTTCGTTCTGTCCGATCACCCGCTGATGCAGCAAGCCTTCCATTTTCAGCAGTTTGTCGCGCTCGCCTTCTAGCATCTTCGACACCGGAATACCGGTCCATTTGGAGACAACCTCGGCGACCTCCTCCTCGGTGACCTTGCTGCGCAGCAACTGGTTTTCCGCCTTAGCGTGCTGACCGACCATCTGCAGGCTGCGTTCGAGGTCGGGGATGATGCTGTACTGCAACTTAGCCATCCGCTCCAGGTCGCTCTTGCGCCGGGCAGTTTCTAGCTCTTGGCGCGCCTGTTCGATCTTCTGCTGGATCTGCGCCGTGCCCTGGACTTCGGCCTTCTCCGACTTCCAGATGTCTTCCAGATCGGCATACTCACGCTCCAGCCGAGCGATTTCCTCCTTCAGCTTTTCCAAGCGTTTGAGCGCCGCCTCATCGTCCTCCTTCTTCAACGCTTCACGCTCGACCTTCAGCTGAATCAGCCGGCGCTCGAGGCGGTCCAGCACCTCCGGCTTGGAGTCGATCTCCATGCGAATCCGACTGGCAGCCTCGTCGATCAGATCGATGGCCTTGTCCGGCAGTTGGCGGTCGGTGATGTAGCGGTGGCTCAACTTCGCCGCCGCGATGATCGCCCCGTCGGTAATCGCCACCCGGTGGTGCACCTCGTAGCGCTCCTTGAGACCGCGCAGGATGGCGATGGTGTCCTCCTCGCTGGGCTCATCCACCAGCACCTTCTGGAAGCGCCGCTCCAGGGCCGCATCCTTTTCGATGAACTGGCGGTACTCATCCAGCGTGGTG
Source organism: Pseudomonas sp. 2FE (assembly GCF_005503735.1). Lineage (NCBI taxonomy): Bacteria > Pseudomonadati > Pseudomonadota > Gammaproteobacteria > Pseudomonadales > Pseudomonadaceae > Pseudomonas > Pseudomonas sp. 2FE. Next base: position 46,323 of record NZ_SCMO01000008.1, read on the forward strand.
GCGCCGACGCAGTGCAGCTCGCCACGCGCCAACGAGGGTTTGAGCATGTTACCGGCGTCCATCGCCCCCTCGGCCTTGCCCGCGCCGACCATGGTGTGCAGCTCGTCGATAAACAGAATGATCCGCCCTTCCTGCTTAGACAGTTCATTGAGCACCGCCTTCAGGCGCTCCTCGAATTCACCGCGGTACTTGGCGCCGGCGATCAGCGCGCCCATGTCGAGCGAGAGCAGGCGCTTGTCTTTCAGACCATCCGGCACTTCACCGTTGACGATGCGTTGCGCCAGCCCCTCGGCGATCGCGGTTTTGCCGACGCCTGGCTCACCGATCAACACCGGGTTGTTCTTGGTCCGCCGCTGCAGCACCTGAATGGTCCGGCGAATTTCGTCATCGCGGCCGATCACCGGGTCGAGCTTGCCCTCTTCGGCCCGTTTGGTCAGATCGATGGTGTATTTATCCAGCGCCTGACGCGCTTCCTCGACGTTCGGGTCATTCACCGCATCGCCGCCGCGCAGGTTGTTTACCGCGTTCTCCAGGGCCTTCTTGCTCACGCCCTGGCCGAGCAGCAGCTTGCCGAGCTTGGTGTTCTCGTCCAGCGCGGCGAGCAGCACCAGCTCGCTGGAGATAAATTGATCGCCTTTCTGCTGCGACAGGCGATCCGCCTGATTGAGCAGGCGGACCAAGTCCTGCGACAGGTTCACATCGCCGGTCGGACTCTGGATTTTCGGCAGTTGGTCGAGCGACTGGGTCAGCGCCTGGCGCAGGCTGTTCACATCGAAGCCAACCTGCATTAGCAGCGGCTTGATCGAACCACCCTGCTGTTCGAGCAAGGCCTGCATCAGGTGCAGCGGCTCGATCGCCGCGTGATCGAGGCCGACCGCGCCGGACTGGGCATCGGACAGCGCCAGTTGCAGCTTGCTGGTTAAACGGTCAATTCGCATAGCGTCATCCTTCCTTTAAGAGCAGGCCGGCGCGATGAGCGTGCCTCTGACGAAAGCCTGCCGAGATACCAGTCTAGATGAGGTCGATTGTGCGAGATTCAAGCCAGGCGGCGTTGATCCAGATCAGTCGGCCAGCCAGATCAGGCTGGCGAAACGGCCGGTGCGCGCGCTGCGCCGGTAGGAATAGAAGCGTGGATCGCTGTGGGTACAGAAGCCGCCGCCATACACCGCGGTGACGCCACGCGCCGCCAGCCGCAGACGCGCCAAGGCATAGATGTCCGCCATAAAGCGCCCGGAATTCCGACTCGGGAGGAACGCTGCCGCGGTTTGCGGATGAACCGCGACAAAAGCCTCACGGACTTCCGCGCCGACTTCGAAGGCCTGCGGGCCAATCGCCGGGCCAAGCCAAACCAACACCTCTTCGGCCGGCAGCGCCAACCTATCCAGCGTCGCCTCCAGCACCCCGCCGACCAACCCACGCCAGCCGGCATGCGCTGCCGCCACACGACTGCCGGCTCGGTCGCAAAATAGCACCGGCAGACAATCGGCAGTCATTGCAGTACAGGCGACGCCAGGTGTGGCCGTCCAACTGGCATCGGCTTCAGCGACCAAACGCGGATCGGCCTTCGCCACGCCAATCCCATGCACCTGACGCAACCAGGCGGGCTGGCAACCCAGTCGCGCAGCCAGACGCTGACGGTTTTCTGCCACGGCGGCGGGATCGTCCTCGACGTGATCGCCGAGGTTGAAGGTATCGAAAGGGGCCGCGCTGACACCACCCGTGCGGGTGGTGACGCAGGCCTTGACCCGGGCTGGCGCAGGCCAGTCCGGTGTCAGCCAGTCGCTCGCCCAGGCGCTCACTCAGCAGCACTCAGCCGACAAAGGCTTCGCGGTCCTGACGCAGCAGCGTCAGCAGCCAGACGAAGTCATCCGGCAAGGGTGACTCCCACTTCATGCGCTGGCCGGTGACCGGGTGATCCAGCTCCAGGAAGCGCGCGTGCAGGGCCTGGCGTGGGAAGTCCTTCAGCGCCTGAACCATGGTCGGGCTCGCGGCCGGCGGAATGCGAAAACGCCCGCCGTAGGCCGGATCGCCGACCAGGGGGAAGTTCACATGGGCCATGTGCACACGAATCTGATGGGTCCGCCCGGTTTCCAGCTTGACCCGGGTGTGGGTATGCGAGCGGAAGCGCTCTAGCACACGGTAATGACTGATGGCTTGCTTGCCGCCCTCCATCACCGCCATGCGCTGGCGCTGCTGACCGTGCCGCCCGATCGGCGCGTCAATCTTGCCACCCGCGGTGATCACCCCGATCACGATGCATTCGTAGATCCGACTGACCGAACGTTTCTGCAGCTGATCGACCAGATTGGTCTGCGCTTGCAGCGTCTTCGCCACGACCATCAGACCGGTGGTGTCCTTGTCCAATCGATGGACGATGCCGGCGCGCGGCACGTTGATCAGCTCGGGGATGTGGTGCAGCAACGCGTTCAGCAGCGTGCCGTCCTGATGCCCGGCCGCCGGGTGTACGACCAGGCCCGCCGGCTTGTTCAGCACCAGCAACTGGTCGTCTTCGTAGACGATATCCAGCTCAATGTCCTGGGCGATCCATTCACCTTGGGCTTCCTGCTCAGCTTCCAGCTCCAGCACGCTGCCGCCATGCACGATATCCCGCGGGCGCAACACGGCACCGTCGACCGTCAGGCAGCCGTCTTTGATCCAGGCGGAAAGGCGCGAACGAGAGTGCTCGGCGAAGAGTTGTGCGGCGACTTGATCGAGACGTTGCCCGCCCAGTTCGGACGGCACCTCGGCGCGCAGTTGAATCGCTTGTTTAATAATTGGAGGCATGCTCGGTAACGGCGCGGCGCAGCCTTTGGTTTCGGCTACGCGCTTGTGGTTAAATACGGCGTCTTTGTCCCGGGGAACCGGGGCGCCCATCATAACAGGACGGCTCTGCCCAAGACAGCCAGCCGTCACAGGGACGCAAGCCGCCATGCAAGTGAAACACCTGCTGCTGATCGCCATTCTCGCACTCAACGTCGCTTGTTCTTCCAATGATGTAGTCGATGAGAACCTGAGTGAGGCCGAGCTGTACCAGCAGGCACAGGCCGATCTGGACAATAAAAGCTACACCAGCGCAGTCAGCAAGCTGAAGGCACTTGAGTCGCGCTATCCGTTCGGTCGCTATGCCGAGCAGGCACAGTTGGAACTGATCTACGCCTACTACAAAAACATAGAGCCGGAGGCCGCCAAGTCCGCCGCCGAGCGCTTTATCCGCCTGCACCCGCAGCATGCCAACGTCGATTACGCCTATTACCTGAAAGGCCTGGCCGCCTTCGACCAGGATCGTGGCCTGCTGGCGCGCTTTCTACCGCTGGACATGACCAAGCGTGATCCGGGCGCGGCCCGTGACTCCTTCAACGAGTTCGCCCAGCTCACCAGCCGCTACCCGAATAGCCGCTACGCGCCAGACGCCAAGCAGCGCATGATTTACCTGCGCAACCTGCTAGCCGCCTACGAAATACACGTTGGCCACTACTACCTGACACGTCAGGCCTATGTCGCCGCCGCCAACCGTGGCCGCTATGTGGTCGAGAACTTCCAGGAAACTCCCGCCGTCGGCGATGGCCTGGCAATCATGACCGAGGCCTACCAGCGCCTGGCCCTGAACGAGCTCGCCGCGACCAGCCTGGAAACCCTGAAGCTGAATTACCCGGATCACCCAAGCCTGGTCGACGGCCAGTTCGTAGCGCAGGAAGAGGAAGCCGACAATCGCTCCTGGCTGAGCAAAGCCACCCTCGGCCTGATCGAAAGCGACGCTCCGCTACCACCGGGCGAAACCCGCGCCAGCCAGGACGTGATCAAGCAGTACGAAGATGCCCAGGAAGAGATCCCGGACGAGCTGCAACCGGAAAACCAGGGCGAGGCGCAGGAAGAAGAACACCAGGCGGAAGGCAACAATGACGACCGCTCCTGGTTCAGCTATATGACCTTCGGCCTGTTCGATTGAGATAGGCGAAGAACAAAAAAGGGAGGCCATCGGCCTCCCTTTTTTGTTTTGCTTTATTCGTAGGGTGGGTTAGCCGGTACGTGGCGCTGCCTGCGGCAGCGTTGGCGGGTTACGCCGCTGCGCGGCTAACCCGCCCTACAAAGCAGCTCCAAGCTCAGTCGCCCAGCCGCCAGCCCGAGGTGATCGGATAACGCCGGTCGCGGCCGAAGCCGCGCTGAGTCACCCGCACGCCCACTGCCGCCTGCCGGCGCTTGTACTCGTTCAGATCGACCAAGCGCAGCACGCGGTTGACCGTGTCCTCGTCGAAGCCCTCGGCGATGATGGCATTGGCCGACAGGTCGTACTCGACATACAGCTTCAAGATCTCGTCGAGCACCGGATAGGCCGGTAGCGAGTCCTCATCCTTCTGATCGGGCGCCAGCTCGGCAGACGGCGGACGGTCGATGACCCGCTGCGGGATCACCGCACCGAGCGTGTTGCGGTATTCGCAGAGGCGGAACACCAGGGTCTTCGGCACATCCTTGAGCACATCGAAGCCGCCGGCCATGTCGCCATAGAGGGTCGCATAGCCCACCGCCATCTCGCTCTTGTTACCGGTGGTCAGCACCAGATAGCCCTTCTTGTTAGAGATCGCCATCAGCAGGGTGCCGCGGCAACGGGCCTGTAGATTCTCTTCGGTGGTGTCGCGCGCCAGCCCTTCAAAGACCGGCGCCAGCGTGCCCATAAAGGCCTCGACCATTGGGGCTATCGGCAAGACGCGATAAGTTACCGCCAGTGCTTTCGCCTCGGCTTCGGCATCTTCCAGGCTGATTTGCGCGGTGTAGCGATACGGCATCATCACCGCCTCGACCCGTTCGGCCCCGAGGGCGTCGACCGCCACCGCCAGGGTCAGAGCCGAGTCGATACCGCCGGACAAGCCCAGGATGACACCCTTGAAGCCGTTTTTCTGCACATAGTCGCGCACGCCCATGACCAGCGCCCGATAGACGCTGGCCTCCAGTTCCGGCAGCGGCGCACAACTGGCAGGCCGTGGCGTCACTTGCTCGCCATCGAAGCTGAGGTCGACCGGATACAGCCCCTCACTGAAGGCCGGCGCGCGCTGACTGATTCGCCCCTCGGCAGTCATGACGCAGCTGCCGCCGTCGAACACCAGCTCATCCTGACCGCCAACCTGGTTGACATAGACAATCGGCATGCCGCCCTCGCCAACCCGCTCAGCCAACACTTCCTCACGCTCGCGCTGCTTGTCCAGGTGGAAGGGTGAGGCATTCAGGCTGAGCATCAGCTTGGCGCCGGCAGCCCGCGCCTGCACCACCGGTTCGGCAAACCAAATGTCCTCACAGATCGTCAGCGCCAGCGGAATGCCTTTGATCTCCAACACGCAGACCTCGTTACCGGGGGCGAAATAGCGTTTCTCGTCGAACACCCGATAATTCGGCAGCTTCTGTTTGTAGTAAGTCGCCAGCAACTCGCCGTCGGCGATCGCGGCGCAGGCGTTGTAGCGCTGCTCGCCATCCAGCCAGGGGTAGCCCACCACCAGATAAATACCGCGCACCTCGTCTTTCAGGCGCTGCAGGCCCTGCTCGATCCGTCGCTGCATGCTCGAGCGCAGCAACAAATCTTCCGGCGGATAGCCGCACAGGGCCAATTCCGGAAACACGATGACATCCGCTTGCCACTGATCGCGGGCGCTACAGGCGGCCTCGATGATGCGCTCAACATTGCCGTGTACATCGCCAACTCGCAGATTCAGCTGGGCCATTACGACCCGCAGGGTTTGGCTCATCACCGCCTCCACAGATAAAGTTGCACGCACCCCTCATCCCTTGGACAAGTGCACGCTACAGTCTGTCATTCTCCCGCATCGGCCCTAGCGGAAACAACGCACAGCATGCGACTTGACGACTGTGCTGGCGCGGCGTCCTTGGCTAAACTGCCAGCCTCTATAAAAGAAGAGCACATTATGGGCCGCCTGCTGTTCTGGATCGCATTGATCTCTGTCGCCTTCTGGCTATGGCGCCGCTTCAATCGCCCCGCCCGCCCCAGCCCGAAAGCGGATGAGGCTACGCCCATGGTTCGCTGCGCCCATTGCGGCGTGCATGTGCCGCGCGGGCACGCCCTCCAGCAGAACCAGCAGTGGTTCTGCTGCCAGGCCCACCTCGAGCAAGGTGCCCAGCATGGTGAGCGCTGAAGCACTGGCACTGAGCGGCCAGCAGGGCCTACGGATTCTGCGGCTCTACCACCTCTACCGACTGGTCATTGGCCTGGCTCTGGTACTGTTGATTTCCAGCAACCTGGACGATCAGCTGCTCGACCTCACCAATGACCGGCTGTTCCGCTATGGCAGCTGGCTCTATCTGGGCCTGAATAGCCTGTTCGCGCTGCTGGTGCGCCGGCCCCAACACCTGCTGCAAGTCTTCAGCCTGGCCCTGGTCGATGTCATCCTGCTCGCGGGGCTGTTCTACGCGGCCGGCGGCACGCCCAGCGGGATTGGCAACCTGCTGATAGTCGCGGTCGCCATCGCCAACATCCTGCTGCGCGGGCGGATCGGCCTGCTGATCGCCGCAGTCGCGGCCATTGGCCTGATCTATCTGACCTTCTATCTCAGCCTGCACAATCCGGCCGCCGCCGCGCAATATGTGCAAGCGGGCGCGCTCGGCGCGCTGTGCTTTGCCGCCGCACTCTTTGTTCAGGGGCTGACCCGTCGCCTGCATGTCAGCGAAAGCCTGGCCGAACAGCGCGCCGCCGATGTCGCCAATCTGGAAGCACTCAACGCGCAGATTCTGCAACGTATGCGCACCGGCATCCTGGTACTGAATACCCAGCATCACGTGCTGCTGGCCAACCAGGGCGCGTTGAGCCTGCTGGGGCGCAACGAACTGGCCGGGGAAATTCTCGATCCGCTTTGCCCCGAACTGGTTAAACGCCTGCAACAGTGGCTGCATAACCCGACTCTGCGCCCCGCTAGCCTACAAGCGCTCCCCGACGGCCCGGTCTTGCAACCCAGCTTCGTCCCCCTGCAGCGCGGCGAGCAACGTCACACGCTGGTGTTTCTCGATGACCTCTCGCAAATCGCCCAACAAGCGCAACAGCTCAAGCTCGCCTCGCTCGGCCGCCTGACTGCCGGCATCGCCCACGAGATCCGCAACCCACTCGGCGCCATCAGCCACGCCGCGCAACTGCTGCAAGAATCCGAAGCCCTGAAAGGACCAGACCAGCGACTGGCGCAGATCATCCAGGATCACTCGCGGCGCATGAATCTGGTCATCGAAAACGTCCTACAGCTCTCGCGCCGCCGCCAAGCCGAGCCCCAGCTGCTGGACTTGAAATACTGGCTGCACCGTTTTGCCAGCGAATTTCGCGGCTCTACCACCGCGAATCAGCTCCTGCATCTGGAAACCACCGGCAGCACCATCCAGACCCGCATGGATCCGCATCAACTGACCCAAGTCCTGACTAACCTGGTACAAAACGGCTTGCGCTACAGCGCGCTACAGCACAAACAGGGCCAGGTCTGGCTCAGGCTATTTCGCGACGAAGCCAGCGACCTGCCCGTGCTCGAGGTGCTGGATAATGGCCTCGGCGTGCCGCCCGAGCAGCTGCAACATATCTTCGAGCCCTTCTACACCACGGAAAACAAAGGCACCGGACTGGGCCTGTATATTTCCCGTGAGCTGTGCGAAAGCAACCAAGCCCGCCTCGACTACAAAACCCGTGAAGTCGGCGGCAGCTGCTTCCGCATCACCTTCGCCCACCCGCGCAAACTGAGCTAACCATGACCGCACGGCAGAGAGCCCTGATCGTCGACGACGAGCCCGATATCCGCGAACTCCTGGAAATCACCCTAGGCCGGATGAAGCTCGACACCCGTAGCGCGCGCAACGTCAAGGAGGCCCGCGAGTGGCTGGCCCGCGAACCCTTCGACCTATGCCTGACCGACATGCGTCTGCCGGATGGCACCGGCCTGGAGCTGGTGCAACATATCCTCCAGCGCCATCCGCAGGTGCCGGTGGCGATGATCACCGCCTACGGCAGCCTGGACACCGCGATCAACGCCCTCAAAGCCGGCGCTTTCGATTTCCTGACCAAGCCGGTAGACCTTGGCCGCCTGCGCGAACTGGTGGCCACGGCCCTGCGCCTGCGCGCCCCGGCCGGCGAAGAGCTGCCGGTAGACAGCCGCCTGCTCGGTGACTCGCCACCCATGCGCGCCCTGCGCAAACAGATCCACAAACTCGCCCGCAGCCAGGCACCGGTGTATATCAGTGGCGAATCCGGTAGCGGCAAGGAACTGGTCGCGCGCCTGATCCACGAACAGGGGCCACGCATCGAGCAACCGTTCGTGCCGGTGAACTGCGGCGCGATCCCCTCGGAACTGATGGAAAGCGAGTTCTTCGGCCACAAGAAAGGCAGCTTCAGCGGCGCCATCGAGGACAAACAAGGGTTGTTCCAAGCCGCCAACGGCGGCACCCTGTTTCTCGACGAAGTCGCCGATCTGCCACTGCCGATGCAGGTCAAGTTGCTGCGCGCCATTCAGGAGAAGGCCGTGCGCGCAGTCGGCGGTCAACAAGAGCTGGTGGTGGACGTACGCATTCTCTGCGCCACCCACAAGGATCTCGCCGCCGAAGTCGCCGCCGGACGCTTCCGCCAGGATCTCTACTACCGTCTGAACGTGATCGAGTTGCGCGTACCGCCACTGCGCGAGCGCCGCGAAGATATCGCCCAGTTGACCGAAGCCATGCTCAAACGCCTGGCCGAAGGCACTGGCCTGGCCGCCGCCAAGCTCGACGCCGACGCCTTAGAAAAGCTGAAGAACTACCGCTTCCCCGGTAACGTCCGCGAGCTTGAGAACATGCTGGAGCGTGCCTACACCCTCTGCGAAGATGACCAGATCCAGGTCAGCGATCTACGCCTGGCGGACACCGCCGGCCCCGCCGATGCCGGCGAAGCCAGCCTGGCGCAAATCGACAACCTCGAAGACTACCTGGAAAACCTCGAACGCAAGCTGATCATGCAGGCCCTGGAAGAAACCCGCTGGAACCGCACGGCCGCGGCGCAACGCCTGGGCCTGACGTTTCGCTCACTACGCTACCGGCTGAAGAAGCTGGGCGTCGATTGAGCCCTTCACCTGTAGATACCGTCTTCCCCCTCAGTGAGCAAGAGCCAGTCGGGCATCAAAGGGTTGGCCTGATTTCAGTAAGCCATTTTCGAACTCGGCTTCGCGGATAAATCCGCTCCTACACAAGCCCCGCAGCCATTTCGCAGGCCGGACACGCCCCCCTGTAGGAGCGGATTTATCCGCGATGAGGCCTTCCGACCAGCGCGGCTGTAGCGGCTGAAGCCCTCCCACAAAAGCTACGCAGGCTTTCTTCCGTGAGATCGGCGCCATTTTCGAACTCGGCTTCGCGGATAAATCCGCTCCTACAAAAAACCCTCAGAGCGAGGCTGGGCAGGAGGGTAAAGCAATCCGTTTCTCCGGCGCATAAGGTGCAGGGTCGACAATCGGCTCCCGCCCCAGCATCAAGTCCGCCAACAACTGGCAGGATGCCGGAGCCAAGACCAACCCATTGCGGTAATGCCCGCAATTCAACCAAAGCCCGGCAAAACCAGGCACCGGCCCGATAAAGGGAATGCCCTCCGGTGAGCCAGGGCGCAAACCGGCCCAATGCCCAACCGGCTCAGCCTCAGCCAAGGCTGGCAGCAACTCGACGGCCGACGCCTTGAGGCTTTCCAGAGCCTGCTCGGTGGGCGTCTTATCAAATCCGGCATGCTCCAAGGTGCTGCCAATCAGGATGTGCCCATCCTTGCGCGGAATGGCATAACGCCCTTTGGCCAGCACCATGCAGGGCAGAAAGTCCTCGGCACACTTGTAGAGGATCATCTGCCCCTTCACCGGCTCGACCGGTAACTCGATACCCAGACTGGCCAGCAGCTCACCACTCCAGGCCCCAGCTGCGACCACCACCCGATCCGCGCGAAAATCACCCTGCGCCGTGTGCACGCCACAGACTCGCTCACCCTCACGAATAAAGCCGCTAACCGCACACTGCTCATGCAGGGTTACGTTCGACATACGCAACAACGACTCGCGCAACGCCTTGGTCAACCGCGGGTTGCGCACATTGGCCACCCCCGGCATATGCAGCGCGCGGGAGAAGCCCGGCCCCAGTGGCGGCACCGCCTCATGCACCGAGTCGATATCCACCGAATGTAGCGGCCGCCCCTCTCGTACGGCCCAGGCCAGCGCCTCGGCCTCGTCATCCAGATCCAGCCAATACAGGCCGGTAACATACACCTCGGGATCGATACCCGTGTCACCCAGCAGTCGCGCCCCCAATTGCGGGTAAAAATCCTGCGACCAATGCGCCAGCGCCGTCACCGCCGAGCCGTAACGCCAGGGATAAAGTGGCGAAACGATGCCGCCACCGGCCCAGGAGGACTCCCCCCCTAACGCCCCCTGATCCAGTAGGCACACCTCGGCACCGGCCTCGGCCAATAACTGCGCCGACAACAAGCCGATGGCGCCGCCGCCAACCATCAAGATCCGCATACATCCTCCAAAACAAACGGGCCGCAAAGGCGGCCCGTTATACGTCAGCTCAGTTGCCGCCTACCAGCACTGATCTACTGTACGAGTCGCATTAACCAGAGTGTGCTCCCCGGTGTGGCTGATCTGGAAGTCGCCGCAAGGGTCAGCGACCATGCTGTTAGCGCGGGTCGCGCGCAGCAGATAACTGGTCGCCGTCGGCGCCCCTTGTGCAGCTAGGGCGTAGTTGGCAACCCCTGAAGCCGGGGACTGAGTGGCGAATACTGCAGCAAAGTTGTCATCCGCATCCAGGTAAGAACTGTGGGTCGAGTAATAGCGCTCCAGCGCTTGCGCGCCCTCCATCAAGCTGGCTTTTACCTCGGCACGCTTGCCCCGCCTCACGTATTCCTCGTAGCTGGGATAGGCAAGCGCGGCGAGGATGCCGATCACCGCCAGCACAATCATCAGCTCGATCAGGGTGAATGCTTTGCTGCTTCTCATCGAATCTGATTCCAGGATTGACGACCTTCAAGAATGTCCAACGTATTGGCGGCGGGGATGCAGTCTCCCACCCCGGTGCCGTGGCAAAGCCAATATTTCTGCGGGTCGATCAGGTCGAAAGAGCCGGTCGGTATACCACCGGAGGATCCGAGCCCCGAAGGGGGCAACTTCTGGCCGCCCACGCTGACCATATCCGCCTCGTTGAATTTGCCATCCTTGTTCAGATCCAGGAGCACGTAACTCAAGCGCCCACCCGTCGCCAGATCGACCACCATGGTCCAGCCGGAACCGCCGCCCAGGCAGGGATCCGCGGAGGGGACAGCGGTTTCGAACACCAGGCGATTCAACAGAATTCGCGGTGCAAAGAGCACCCGTTCACCCTGTACACCGCTGACCGGCGAACGCAGGTCGAGGTACCAACCGCGCTTGCTGGTCCAGTCGATACCCTCGGCGCTCTGCGGCGCATCCAACACCCGCACGCTGCGCCCGAAGGCCGCGCCCTCGAAAACAATAGTGCGCTGCTCAAGTGCCGAGCGCCCGCTAAAAGCGATGGACGAACCATTAGTCGCCTTCTTATCCCAGATGCCATAGAAAGTCTGGGGGCTCTGGTCGCTCACATCGCCCGAGCTGTACATGCGGCCGGTGCCGAAGTAGATCAGCACACCACTGGCGTCACCACTCGGGTGATAGGCGATCTCCGGCTTGACCGTGATCGGCTGGCGCTTGCCCTGTGCATCGGCGGCCACATACAAAGGTTGCGGTGTATTCCCCGATTTGAGGCCGACTTCAAAGTCGCCACCCCCCGTGCCGTTGCTCTTCAGGTTGAACTTCCAGAGATTGCCGTTCAGATCACCGGCATAAACATCCTTCACATAGATGTTGCCAGCGCTATCCACGGAATAAACGAAGGAGGGGCTGGACAGGCCACCCGTAGCGGTTCCCGCCCTGACCTTGTTCACCGCGCCGGTTTCCAGGTTAACAATGAAGAGCACCGAGTCGTCGTTGCTGCTGCCATAGCCGTTGCCAAAAATGGCGGCCCAGCTGCCATCCTTCATCCGCCCGACCAGTGGCTCGCCAAAATTATTACCGAGATCGGCATCGTCCTTGATTTCCCAGAGCACCTTGTCGGCTGCGAAGCCTGTACCCGCGGCATCGGTTACATCCAGGGCGAAGACGGTTTTGCCGCCAGCCCCCAGGCTGCCCAACAGAACGCTGCGCCACTGGTTATTGAGCACGGCATCGCGCACATGCAACTTGCCGTCGACATAGTAGCGGTGCCTGTAGTCGCTGCTGGCCAGATCCTTGACGTTGGGCAAAACCCCATTGGGCATATAGGCAAAAAGCTCATTCCCGGTATTGGCGTTGAAGGCATGCAGGAAACCATCATTGGCACCGACGAACAGGGTCGGCGCGTGGCTCGCCTTACTCGCGACAAACTGCGAGTAAGTTTGATTGCTGTTGGGGATGGGCACACGGCCATGGAAGCCCCAGTCCTGCTTGTTAGCAATCACCAGGGTGGAGTTGACGATATCGCCGAGCAAGGAGGAGCGCTTGCGATACTTGAGGCCGGCTGGCGCCTCATTAACGCGACTGCCCATCAGGTAATCGAACAACGCCTGATTATTGTTGAAGTGAGCCTGCATGCCCGTCGACAGGCTGCCCCAGTTCAGCGCCAGCCCATGGCCCGCGCCCAAGGCGCCGTCATGGGAATAGAGGCGGCGCGCGCCGCTCTTCAACTTCTGCCCGGCTTCCCAGGCCTCCTCAAAGACAATCCCGGCGCTGGTCTGGATCGGCTTCTTGGCCAACAACTTACCGGACCAATCGGCACTGGTGTAGAAGGCCTCGTAGACCAGGCTATTGCTGTCCAGCCGACGCGCGTTGGGTACGGCCGAGGTATTCGAGCCGGTGCGATCGGCAATGGAAGCCAGGGTATCGCTCAACGCCGTGGCGAACTGCTGCGGATTCTGTGCACTGAAGAAGCCGCCACGGCTATTCACCGCAGCATGCAGCAGATCGTCCAGCTTGGCCGGCTCGCTCTTGGCCGGGTCGGGCCAATTGACGGAAGCGCCGGTCTTGACCGCCTCGAAAGCCGTAACCGGATCAACCGAACCGCTCATGCCCAAGCCGACGCCAAAGGTCACCATGTGCTGCCAGAAGGCCGGGTTCGCCGGGGCCGGCGGTACGCGGTTGGCCAGGTCGGCATGCAGATCACGCTTCCAGTAATACATGGCGACGTCAGCCAGGGTATTCTCGTGGTCATCACTGAAAGGCGCCTTGGGTACATATTTATAAGACTGTCCATCTGGGCCAGTGATGTCCGGGCCATTGAGGTTATCCACTTTCTTCCGGGCCTCGGGTTCAGACGCCTCGGCACCGTTCCAGTAACCGTCCGTGGTCAGGATGGTATAGCTCTGCCGGCAGGAATACTCCTTGCCCCCAGTCTGCCCGGGGGTTGAACTCCAGGGGCCGCGCTCATCGGTCCGGCTGAAATATTCGCCGGCATCACCAAGCGCTTTGCGCAAGGGCGTACCGCCGGAAGCTTGCGTGGCGAAAAGCCAGTCGAAAAATTCGCTGCGGCCGGCATTTTCGAAACGACGCACACCCCGCACCAGAGTATCGGTGCTCTGGCTGTCGACAGTCTGCCCCGTAAGGTTAATAGCCCCATAACCCACCCGGATATCTCCAGGCTGGGCAAAGAAGGCCTGGCTTACGCCGGCCTTGGCCGACATCAAGCGAGTACGGTAATAGGAAAACCAGTTCGCAAAGTTCTGCTGTTCGGCAGTGCTTACAGCCCGCTCGACGTAGCATGAGTCTTGTCGAGGATTAACAGCGCAGTTACCTCCGCCGACATAGTCGTAATAGAAGGCAGCACCACCACCGCTTACCGAGCCGACGGCAAAACCATTGTAATAGGCCACATCGCTGCAACGCCTGTTCAGGCACTCATAGCTATTAGGCGAGAAGAAGTCATCCATGATCGCCATATAATTGCTACCGAGGGCAACCTTCAGCCCACCCGCGTAACCGTCTACAAACGCCGAATCAAAGGATGCATGAGCAAATCGCTGCCCATCGCTTTTAATCGGGGGCAAATAACTAACCTTTGGGTCAAAGTACGACTTGTTCAGGTGGCTGGAAGCCAGGTAGCGATGGCCAGTCTTCGGGCAAAAATGCAGATTACTGCCGGCATAACTCCCTCTACCCGAGCACTCCACCTGCTGGTACCAGCTCCCGGTACGCTCCAGATAGGTCGGTTTCATCTCATCTGGCATGAAGCCCCAGCGCATCGAGCCTGAGTCATCTAGCAGGAACATGATGTTGGGCTCGACCTGGCCACCCAGATTCAACGGCACCTGAGAAGGCACGAACGCCGCCATGGCGCCATGGCTAAACGCCGCAGTCAGCAAGCCCGCAGCCAGTGCCCGCCCTGCAAACAAGAGTGTCGATATCATCTCAGGTTCCCTCTGATCAGTTCTGGCTACGAATGGCAATGGCAACGGTGGAACGCAGATGAACCTCGACATCGCCGCTGCCGTAACCGGTAGCCTCGACGTTGAACAGGTAGGTTCGGCTCAGGCAGTCGAACGCCCGGTTCTCGGCAATCGAGCCATCGGTTTCGCACACAAAGGCGGTTGCCCCGCCCGAGCTGCCGTAGAAATTGCTCACCCGACAATTTGGCTGCTGCGGCTCGCTGTGCAGCTCGGCCGGGGCCGACCACTGCGCCGCGGTGAGGGCCGGGCAATCGGTACGGGCCGGGAACAGCAGGGTCGGGTCCGCGCTGGCCTCGACCTGCTGGCGTACATACGCCTCACCAACCCGCAGCGAGGCCTCGGCAGCCTGGAACGCCACGTTATAGTCCCGCGCCCCGCCCGCCATACGCTCCTGCAGGGTGCTCCCCGACATCGACGTCACGCCCAGCACCGTCAATACCAGGAGCATGATGAGGCAGACCAGCAGCACCGCCCCTCTTTGCTTTTGCATGCTCATCCTTCGCCTCGTTAATCGATCCGGTTACGCAGGGCCACCACGGTGCTGAACACCTGGCGCAAGCGACCATCCGCCGCCACCGCAGCGCCATCAAACTGGATCGTCTGATCCTGTGCGCCGGGTGCTCGCTCAGCAGTCACCAGCAGCAGATCGATCTTCACCGTGCGTACATCGCCCCAGCGATTGGCCGCCTCGACCTCGGTGGCGCTCAAATAGGTCTGCACCCCGACACTTCCCGCCGCCGCAACGCCATAGCGGGTCCGCATGGACTCCACCCCCTCGACGATCTCCGTGCTTTGCGCCGGAATTTGCGCGACATCCCGCACAAACAGGGCGCGTACAGGCTGACCCGTCACCGCGGTTCTATCGGTATCGGCCACGTAGAAGGTCTTGTGGCTGAAGCCCAGCACGCGCGCCGGGCTGGTAAAGGCGATATCGGAAAACTTGAAGCCGCCACATTTCGCATCCTTGTTGTTATTCCCCGCGGCATGGGTCAGCGTCACTTGGCCGGAGCCGGAGGAGTTCGGCCTGTTGCTGACGCGGATAATCACCGCCTTCTCCATATCCAGCACCATCACGGCACGGTTCTGCTGCATGCTCGGGCAATAGGCGGTGACCTTGATATTCGCGTTAGCGCCAGGCTTGAGCAGCTCGCCTGCCGTGAGGAACGACTCGCAGCCGTCATTCGCGAACATCGATAGCTGATCGGTGCCCACCGCGCCCAGAGCACCGTTCGCAGCGATCCGCTGCCCCCAGATCGGCCGGTTCATCGCCCCCCACTCGGCCGCTGCACCACCGGTGGCGACCACGCAAATGCTCTCCTCGTCCAGCCGCGCCCCCAGCCCAACGCCGGCTGGACGGAGTTCCGCCGCCAGGTACTGCAGGGCGAAACGGCCGTTTTCCTGCAGGTGGCTGGCCGCCCCCTGCATCACAAAGGTGTTCTTGTTGCTGATGAAAACCTGCATGACGGCCAGGCTGATCACCAGGCCGATCGCCATCGCCACCATCAACTCGACCAAACTCAAGCCCTGTTGCTTACGCATAGGCACCCCGTCAAATCTGCGTCACGAAAGAGAACTGCTGGGCGGCACTGCCCCCCACCCGCGCTTCGTTCCATTGGACGATGATGGTGAACAGATTGCCGTTCTGAACAACGCCACCGCTGCCGTCAGGCAATTGCCTGGCTAGGTTGTTGCGCCATTCGGCCAGGTCACGCTGAAAAGGCAGACAGGTTTCTGCCGAAGGATTACAGGGCAATGCAGCAGCGATGCCGAGGTTATAAAACCCCGCCTGCGCATCCCCCCGCGCCGCTCGCATGCGGTCAGCCATTTCATAAGCCAAGAAAGTCGCATGGGAACGAACGGAGGCCGTCTGATTGGCCTTCAGCGCTGTCAGCTGCATGGCGGCCATGCCAAGCAGCCCGAGGGAGAAGAGCAGCACCGAGACCATGACCTCCACCAAGGAAAAGCCCTGCTGGAATTTTCCGTTCATCAGCAGCCCGCCTTCTTGAGAGAAATCGCGCCGGACAGTTCAATGGCTACCGAGCGATTGAAGGTGGCACAGGCGATGGAGGAATCCTTTACTGCCAGGTCAAAAGTGATCTTGGCCGCACTCACCAGACGACCCTGGGCATCGAACAGAATGCTTTGCAGGCCGGCAGGATCGACCACGAAGGAGGATAAGGGGGCAAAGCGGCGCAACTCCAGGCTGTCTCTAGCCCTGAGCACCTGCCAGCTGCCATCGGCCGCCAGCGGCCCCTCAAGCTTGACGGTCTGCGCGCCCTGTACCGCTTCGCGGCGCGCATAGTTGAGCATGCCGGCAAAGGTGTTCAGCTCAGCCGTTGCCCGGTTATCACGCAGCAACTGGGAAAGATTCGGCGCCGCCAAGCCAATCAACACCGCGAGCACGACGAGCGTGACCATCAGCTCGATCAGCGTGAAGCCTTTCTGCGACATACATCCACTCCATAGACGACTCTAGACCGCGAACCAGAACCACGGAACTCCCTCCCTGCTAACGCCCATCCATGGACAAATGGTCAAAAAAACCGACCAGCAGCCTTTATCGCGCCACGCATAGTAACTGAGGCGAACGTACGTTTTAAATTTTATGTGACGCGAATTGGGACTTCGAGCGCAATAAAAACGCGATGATCGCCCCACTAATAAGGAGACAAGGGCTCAGGCAGAGGCCCAAGAGGGAGGGAGCCAGCTATTTAACTGGCGAAACCAATAAGGGAAAGTTTCGCGCCCCGACTTGAGCCGAAGCTATGGCGATGCGCGAAACGTCTAGTCACGAACAGCTTGCGGTGGTCGTCTTGGTGACCGAAGTGCGCCCGGTAAGGCTGATATTGACCACCCGCTCCTGACTGCCCACGCTCGGCGTTGCGCGGCACACCGTCAGTGCGGTCGATGTAGCGCCAACCCCCGTCGGCTGGAAGGTAATGCTGTGCACGCTTCCAGTTATCAGGAAGCCACTTGCTACTGCCGGATGCACCAGGATCACCGTGCCGTCAGAACTCTGCACAATCCACCCCTGCTGCCAGCCACCCGAGGTGGCACAGCTGGCCCCGTCGGCGGAGGCACAGAAGGTTACCGGCTGATTGCGCTTGATCGCTTCACTACGCGCCAGCGTGGCCCCGGCCACCAGATCATTGGCCTGAGAACGCAATTTGCTGCTCAGGGTGACATCGGTAAACGAGGGTATGGCGATCCCCAGCAGGATCGCCATCACCACGACCGCGACCATTAACTCGACCAGAGTGAAACCACGCTGATCGCCTGATCGAACCGCCGCCCGGCGGGACAACTGCCGGGCGAGCTGTATATGTGTGCTCCAGGTCATTGCTCGATATCCCAGTAGACCCTGGCCTTGGGTTGTATCGGAGACACACTAGAGTCTCCACCTTCGCAGAAATCTAGTCCGCAACTCACGGCGGTAACTACAGACCCGTCATCCAGCTGCACCGTAGCTGCCACGGGGGACGGCGGCAGGCCGCCTCCCGCAAGTTGTACATAACGGTCGGCGGTCCCGTTTTTGCTCGCCGCATTGGTGTATGCAATCTGGTATTGGCGAGCCGTCCCGAGGCTGGTGCAACTTCCGGCCGCGGGCGCGGTAGGCTGGTGGGTAACAAAAGTCACTGTACCGAAGACAGTGACAGCCGAGGTCACCACCTGCTCGCTCGAAGCCAGAGCGAGGTACCAGCCTTTTGGCTTCGTATTCAGGTCGGCTTGAGTTGGCGTGGCACTGGTGGTGATGCCGAACAGCGAGCTTCTGCAGATCACATTGGCAGAGCAATTGCCGTTCTCCGAGGTCAACCAACTCGCATCTGTTGGACTGTCCTTCAGATTGAAGAAATAGTTGGCCACCCCGGCGGCCGAGGTGTAACTGCTCAACGGCTTTTCACGGTCGCCAGATCCGATCTGCAAGAAATAACTACCACCGGAATACACCACTTCGGGGGCGAACATGAATTTCCGGTTGGCGGTACAGGATGCAGGGGTATCGCAGCCAAGCGCTGCGATCTTGGTGATGGTCCAGTTTGCAGGCTCAGTCGCTGCGATAGGCGTGTTCGCGTTAGCCCCAGAAATGCGATAGACATTGCCCCCCAGGTCCGCGGCATAGGCATACTGGGCCAGTCCCGAGCTATCAGAGACAACTGTCAGATCGGCCACCACACTGCGGTCGGTGTCGAACGCCTTAAGCAAGGCGCCGGTATCGGCATCCAGCAGATAAATCTTGTTGCCCTTGGGCGAAGCCGTGCAGGTGTTCGGGTCGGCATCCTCACAGGTGTCGTAACCGCCGCCCATGATCAGCATGGGCGCGCTGCCGGCTCCATAGCCCGAGGATTTCAGCGTTTGAGGCGTTGACCAGGTCTGGCCAATGCCGGCTAAGCCTGTGGTGCAGCCGGTATCGTCGCCCGCATCGGGGCAGCCGATCTTCCACATCAGCAAAGGGCTGGCTGGGGTGGTCACATCGAAGGCATACAGCGCCCGGCCACCGCGGCGCATGGCGGCGTAAACCCAGGCCTTGCTGGCGTCCTTGTAAGCCGCAACCGGCCCGTCGATGCCATATGGTTTGGGCAACGGCGTGGGCGACCCCGTGGTATGGCCGGGGAAGCTGATAGTCGTGGTGTTGTCACGGATACGCTTGAGGTTGGCGTAGAACTCCGGCGGGATAAACGACCAGAGTTCGCTGCCAGCCGTGACCGTGTCCGTGCCCGTGCCTATGCTTGCGCTGCGGTTGCCATTGATGGCCCGAAAGGCGCCGTCATTACCACCGTAAAACACCACCACCTGCGGCGAAGCATCGGTGCCGAAGTTGATGGCCACCGGGCGGGAATGCACCACATCGCCGTGCGATGAGGGGCGCATTTCAGTGCTGGTGAACGCATTGAGATTCTCATTATTCAGATCCTGCCCACGCGCCCAGTCGATCAGCGCATCCCGCTCCGTTGCATTCGCAGCATCGAGACCGAGCAACTCGGGGGTAATCGCGGTATTGCTCGTGGTAAATGGGGTCAAGGCCGTGCAGGAGGCAAAGGTGGGCGAACAGGTGTTGACCGTGCGCGTGGTGGTACTGCGCAACTTATAGGCCTGGGCACCCTTTTCCACGATATTGCCGTCGGGATAGTTGGATTCATCCGAGCCGGCGACTAGCAGACAGGCCCCTTGCGGCTTGAAAGCCCAATAGCTGTCTAGCGTCGTCGGCGTCCAGAAGCTGCGCGCGCACTCGGTGATAAAGCCGGTCGAGTTGTTGATGGCAGCTGCACTGCCGGCATCCTGCAACTTGAGTACACCATTGGTCCGGCCCAGCTTGTACTGCTTCAGATTGCCCGCCCAACGTGGAGATGACTTCTGATCCGGGCGGAACATGCCGATATACACCTGATTCAGGTAGGTGCCCTGGGTGTTGACGCTCACCGGCAAGCTGACCGAGGCAAATACACTGTTGACCGACTGAATTTCGGAAAGGATTGCATTAAGCGCTGCGCTAATGTTTGCACTGCTGGGATTTGCAGTCACATTAAAATATTTGCCGTCGCTCACGCCGGCCGCACTCTTCATCAGGGCCGTCCACCCCCCCGCCTGCCCGCCGCCAGTGGCAACTTCCACCGTATAGGTAGTTATCCCCAGGGGGCTCTTCTTCATGAAACGCGCCCATTCGTCCACCATACTTGTTTGCGAACCCACTGGGGAAATTGGGATGGTGGCTATACTTCCACCAGCAGCCTTCAGCGCCGCACTAGCCTGCTTGTTGGTCCCGTCACTGTCTTGGGCAGGGCCATTACTGATATAAATTATAAAGTTCTTCGCACAACCGCTAAGGATCGGGTTCGTGTAGGGCGAGCCGTTTTTCGAAAGCAGGGCGTTACCCGGCAATGCCCATACCGCCCGCGACGCAGCCAAGGCAGCGCCCGTGGCTGCGGGGGGTGGGTTATATACGTTCCCCATGTAGTCCGAATAGTCTTTATTATTCCCGGCGTAAGGCACTCCATGATTAAAATACAGGTAGGCTTCTTCCATGCTTTTGCCTGCCTTACCCCCACTTCCCTGGTCCCTATTGCTATCGAGGCTATTTATCAATGCGGCATATTTTGTCTTGTTTACATTATCCATTAGCCGTATTGCCGCGCGAACATAGGCACCGTCGTTGCCGCTCTCGAAGGTCTTGTTAAACATCATAAAACCAACACGAAATTTGTCAGCAGGCATGCCGTTCAGTACCGCCGACACCGCCTGCATCTCAGCCGTGAAGGCGGTACTCCAGTTCGACGTGTTATCCAGAATGATCAGCACATTCGGCACATCGGCCGCACTGGGCGGGGTGCCGACAAACAGATCGGTATCCTCTGCCATGCTAGGCAGGTGAACCATCAGAAGGACTGTTGCCAGCAAACCTTTGAAGAAGTTTTTATTCATAGAGGGCTCCAATGACAGTGCCGGATCAAGGGCAAACGCTGTCTTTTTCGGTTTGCGTGAGCAATACCCGCACACCCGAGCGTATGTGAGCGGCTGCGCCACTGGCGGGGTCGGTTACGGTGGCATCAAGGCTCCACACGGTATTCCATTCTGAGGGCGGCGTTAGAACTCCGGCGCGCACCCCGCTCTCATTGCCCTCGAGGACGGCAGGAACCTCTGATTCGCGAATGCACACCGGCGTAGCTATCGAAACGACATAATCCGTGGTGTTGTCGTTGTTAATGTCCACGTTGACTTCTTCAGCAGCAGGGGCATTGGTAAAGGGCGAACTCGTCACCTCTTCAATGGCTATGTTCGCTGCCGCTATCGCTTCGTCGCGAAGCTGCATATTGCCCACCGACTTGAGATTGGTGCCGCTGAGCGTAAAAGCGCTGGAAACGATCAGCGTTATTAACAACAGCATGATCAGACCGACGACCAGAGTGGCGCCGCGCTGGACATGCGGCGATGCGGGCAGGCTCATGGCGTCTCCCTTCTGCCGGAGATATTCGTCAGGCGCACAGTGGTGGAGAAAACGTGACGTTTGTAGCCGTCGTTGAAGGGGCCCAGCGTGATGCTGCCTAGACGGTAGGCCTTGCTGTCGGTATAGCCTGGCGTGGTTTCCAGGCTCCGCACCAACACATAGAGCTTGACCGCCACCGTATTGGTCAGTTGGACGGCAGTACAGGGCGCCGCCGTGGTGCAGCGCACAAAGACGCCGTCGGGAGCGCCGTCCCCCCGGTTGGTGGGCGAGGTTTTGTTGTTGGCATCCGCCCAGTTTACGGCTTGGGTGTAATTTACCGCCGCACCCGAATCGCTAAGGCTATCTATGCCGAGTTCCACCCTAAAACCTTCGACGCCTTCGATCAAAGGCTCTGCAGTTTGATGCTTAAGTTCGCCATCCTTAAGATCGAACTGCGAACGCATTAGAGTGGGAATGCCATCCCCTGCCGTGACGGAGTAATCGCGGATGTAATACATGTTGGAGATAAATTTGCGAATGTCCGAGAAATTGGGCGACGCGGGGTCGGCACAACTTGTTAACCCCGCCGGGGTTGCTCTTTGATGGAGGGTAAATCCGTTTTTGCCGAGCACATAAGGCGCCGAATCGTCCGCGCAGAGCGAAACTTGAAAATAAAGTTTCCCCGAAGCACTGGCCTCGCAATTGTCCCCATTAGCCACGCAGTTTTCGGCATGGCGCACCAGCAGCACATCGGTGTTGGCCTTCTTGTTGGTCACCACCGAGGTGCACCCCGATGGCGCGGCATCGTAAGCCTGGACGGGAATGCCCAGGAGGTTGGCTTTGTCTACAGCAGTCCAGCTAGTGTAGGCCTGACAGGGGGCGGGAACGGCGTTAGGCACATCGGCGGGAGCCGTCGTCAAGGTCAGGTCATCGAACTCTGGAATATAGCCATCCCAAAATCCGCCATGCGCCAGATCGTTCGCCATCAACTGAATGGCAAAGCGGCCATTTTCGATCTGGGCATTGGTCTTGGCCATTTCGTTGTTGTTGCGGCTGATGTCGAGATAGAGCGTCAGTATCGCCGCCATAATCAGCAGGCTGATGGTGACGGAGACCATCAATTCGATCAGGCTGAAACCGGATTGCGCCCCACGTACGGGCTTGTTGCTGGTCCGTGGCATAGAGTTGAGGTCAGTCATAGCGCGGCAACCCGCACGATAGTGGTGACAGCCCGGCGGCAGACGTCATTAGCGCAGGCCGTACCAGCCGGGCCGTAGCTGCCTGCTCCACAGCTGACACCGGTAGGCGGGGCTGACAGGGGCGTCAAACCCTGCCAAGCAACGGTAATCAGGTATTGGCCGCCGCCGAGGGACTCGACACAGCCGCGGCCGCCCAGCATGGCACCGAGCTTGCTCGAGCCGGAGACTTCTCCCGCCCCCTGCAGGGCATTGCACCATTCGCCGGCATCACGCTGTTGGGTCGAAGTACCGGTTGGGCAGGTCATGCCCGCGCCGAGCGGGCCAGTCGTGGTGAGGTAGCTCGCGGCAGCATTGCGGTTGGTGGCGATGCGGTTGGCCATGTCATTCAACAGCAGCAGCGCCTGGGCACGCTGGTAGGCCTCCACCTCGGACATTTGCAGACGCGACTGCAGCCCGGCCATGCCCAGCAGCCCAATGGAGAGGATAAGGATGGTGACGAGCACTTCGATCAGCGTCAGGCCACGCTGAATACGTACGAAATATATGGGCTGCATGGCTACCACTTCGCGGGTGGGGTCTTGTTACCCGCATTGTCGAGGGTCAGATTGCCATCGCTGTCCTGCGACCCCGTGGGGTCGAAGGTGATGGTGAAGGTAGGCGGTGTGGCGCTGTTGTCGGCTGCGATGGTAAAGCCGTATGTGCTGCTCAAGTCACTAGGCAGCGAGTAGCTGAGCTGCCCTGCTGAGGTCGCATAGGCGCGATTGGCGAGCAGGAACTGCTGCTGACGGTTGGCGATGTCCATCATCTGCGCCTGGGCGGCGGCGCGGTTGCCGCGAATGACGTATTGCTGATAACTGGGGTAGGCAATCGCTGCCAAGATGCCAATGATCGCGACCGTGATCATCAGTTCAATCAGGGTAAAACCGCGTTGTTTAATTTGCTTCACCACATCACCGTCCCGTTCCGTCGCAGCGAGGGTAAGCCCCGCACTTGCGCAATCTTCTTTTAGTGTCTAGAGCTTATAGGCCTTCTCCATCCAAGAGCGCTTAACAGACGACAATTGGAGCAAGACGGGAGACGAAAGGCGCACAGCCGGCAGGACGCCGGGATTTCGCTCAACTCGATGCGGCAAGGATGCCATGCCTATTCTTACTCGCGGCTTCACCTTGATCGAAGCGCTGGTCGCGCTCGCCATCATCGCCATTCTGCTCGGCTTGGGCGTTCCAGCCCTAACCCGGCTGATCCATGGCCAGCAACTGCAAACTGCCAACCATAGCCTCTTGGCAGTCTTCGCCTATGCTCGCGGGGAGTCGATCAAACGGCGCTGCCCAGTGTTGATAGCCGCTATTGACGGCCAATGGGAGAACGGCTGGCGGGTGTTTGCCGACCCGAACAGCAATGGCCAACTGGATGATGCCGAGCCGTTGCTGCTGGTGGCCGCCGCTCCGCCAGCCGGCGTCGTCATCCATGGCAATACGCCGGTGCGGCACTACATCCGCTACACCCCAACCGGCAGCGCAAAAATGCAAAGCGGCGCTTTCCAGGCCGGCACGCTGACGCTATGCCATGCCGACGAACAACAAGCGATCAAGCGCCTAGTGCTGAGTGCGACAGGCCGCTTGCGTAGTTCAAGAGGCCAACCTGGCGGCTGCTGATGCGGGCGTGATGAGAGCGCAGAAGAACTTAGTTCGCCAATAGCCCGAGCGCCGCTTGCAGGTTACGCCGCTACGCGGCTAACCCACCCTACAGAAATGCATGAATCACTCTATGCGGGTTACGCGCAATTCCTTCGGCATAGAGAAGGTGACGTTTTCCGCCCGCCCGTGCAGTTCGAGCAAAACCTCCGCGCCCCATTGGCGCAACTGCTCGATCACGCCTTGCACTAGCACCTCCGGTGCCGAGGCACCGGCGGTGATACCGATGCATTGCTTGCCGGCGAACCATTGCTGGCGGAGGTCTTCCGCCCCATCGATCAAATAAGCCGGCGTACCTAAACGCTCGGAAAGCTCACGCAAGCGATTCGAGTTGGAGCTGTTCGGGCTGCCCACCACCAGCACCACATCGCATTCGCTGGCCAGTTGCTTGACCGCATCCTGACGGTTCTGCGTGGCGTAGCAGATGTCGTCCTTGCGTGGGCCGCCGATGCTGGGGAACTTGGCACGCAGGGCGTCGATGACGCGGCTGGTGTCATCCATCGACAAGGTGGTCTGGGTGACGAAGGCCAAGGTCTCAGGGTTGCGCACCTGTAAGCGCTCGACATCCGCCTCGTCTTCCACCAGATAGATGGCGCCGCCGTTGCTGGCATCGTACTGGCCCATGGTGCCTTCCACTTCCGGATGGCCGGCGTGGCCGATGAGGATGCACTCGCGGCCGTCGCGGCTGTAGCGCGCCACCTCGATATGCACCTTGGTCACCAGCGGGCAGGTGGCGTCGAAGACTTTGAGGCCGCGCTGCTCGGCTTCCTGGCGCACCGCCTGGGACACGCCATGGGCGCTGAAGATGACGATGACGTTGTCCGGCACCTGATCCAGTTCTTCGACGAACACGGCGCCACGGGCGCGCAGATCCTCGACCACGAACTTGTTGTGCACCACTTCATGGCGCACGTAGATGGGTGGGCCGAAGACTTCCAGGGCGCGGTTGACGATTTCGATCGCGCGGTCGACGCCGGCGCAGAAGCCACGGGGGTTGGCGAGTTTGATTTGCATAGGGTGTTTCCCTCATCCGCCCCTGCGGGCCACCTTCTCCCGGAGGGAGAAGGAAAGTTAGACCGGTTTGACCGAGATGATCTCAACCTGAAAACTCAGGGTCTTGCCGGCCAGCGGGTGATTGAAGTCGATGGTCACCCGGGCATCATCGAACGCTTTGACCACGCCCGGCAGCTCGGTATTCGCGGCGTCATTGAAGATCACCAGCAAGCCTTCGGACAGTTCCATATCCTGAAACTGCGTGCGCGGCATCACCTGCACATTCTGCGGGTTGAGCTGGCCAAAGCCGCGCTCCGGCTCGACCTGCAGGGTGCGTTTGTCGCCCGCTTTGAGACCGAACAAGGCGGCCTCGAAACCCGGCAGCAGGTTGCCATCGCCGACCTTGAAGGTGGCAGGTTGCTTATCAAAGGTACTGTCCACGACTTCGCCCGAGTCGAGATTCAGGGCGAAGTGCAGGGTAACTTCCTTGTCCGGACCTATTCGCTGCTCAGTGACAAGTGACTCAGTCATGGGCGGGTTCTCCGGATTTCTTGGTTTTGAACATGTCCAAGGCCAGCAGGATGGCGCCGACCGTAATTGCGCTATCGGCGATGTTGAACGCCGGGAAGTACCAGCGGTTCTGCCAATGCACCAGGATGAAGTCGACCACATGACCGAGCATTACGCGGTCATACAGATTGCCCAGCGCGCCGCCCAACACCAATGCCAGGGCGATGGCCAGCCAGGTTTCTTCGACCTTCAGGCGCTTGAGCCAGACCACCAGAACCGCACTTACACCTAGGGCGATTAGCGCAAACAGCCAGCGCTGCCAGCCCGAGCTATCGGCCAGGAAACTGAACGCCGCGCCGGTGTTGTATGCCAGCGTCCAGCTGAAGTAATCCGGGATCACCACGATTTGCTGGTGCAGGGTCAAGGCGCCCTCGAAATAGAACTTACTCGCCTGATCCAGCACGAACACCAGCACGCTCAGCCACAGCCAGGCCAAGCGTCCGAAACGCCTAGCCTCAGGCATAGTGACGCACCTCACCGGCACCGCCGATGTTGTCTACGCAGCGACCGCAGATTTCCGGATGCTCCGGGTTGACCCCGACATCCTCACGGTGATGCCAGCAGCGGCCGCACTTGGCGTGGCTGGATTTCACCACCTTGAGCTTGAGGCCGGAAACCTCGGTCTCCACCGCGTCAACCGGTGCACTCGGCAGCGGCGCAACACTGGCCGTCGAGGTGATCAGCACGAAGCGCAGTTCGTTGCTGAGTTTGGCCAGGTCGGCGACCAACGCCTCTTCGGCATACAGCGTGACTTCGGCCTGCAGGTTGCCGCCTATGGCTTTAGCCGCGCGGAGGTTCTCCAGCTCCTTGTTCACCGCCACTTTCACGGCCATGACCCGCTCCCAGAATGCCCGATCCAGCGCGATGCCTTCCGGCAACTCGCTCAAGCCCTGGTACCAGGTATTCAGCATCACCGACTCATTACGCGCGCCCGGCAGGTACTGCCACAGCTCATCGGCGGTAAAGGACAAGATCGGCGCGATCCAGCGCACCAGTGCCTCGGCGATATGGAACAGCGCCGTCTGGCAGGAGCGCCTCGCGGTGCTATCCGCCGCGGTGGTGTACTGGCGGTCCTTGATGATGTCGAGGTAGAAGCCGCCCAGCTCCTGTACGCAGAAGTTGTGCACCTTCTGGTAAACGTTCCAGAAGCGGTACTCGCCGTAGGCCTCTTCCAACTCGCGCTGCAGCAGCAGGGCGCGATCCACCGCCCAGCGATCCAGCGCCAGCATGTCGTCGGCCGGCAGCAGGTGCTTGGCCGGATCGAAGCCGCTCAGGTTGGAGAGCAGGAAGCGCGCGGTGTTACGGATACGCCGGTAGGCATCGGCGCTGCGCTGCAGGATCTGCTGCGAGACCGCCATCTCACCGGAATAGTCGGTGGCGGAAACCCACAGACGCAAGATGTCTGCACCCAAGGTGTCAGTCACTTGCTGCGGCGCGATCACGTTGCCCATCGACTTGGACATCTTGCGACCGTTCTCATCGACGGTGAACCCGTGGGTGAGCAGCTCGCGGTAAGGCGCATGGCCGTCGATGGCACAGCCGGTGAGCAAGGACGAATGGAACCAGCCACGGTGCTGGTCCGAACCTTCCAGGTACAGGTCCGCACGCGGCCCGCTCTCGTGACCCAGCGCGTGCGAGCCGCGCAGCACGTGCCAATGGGTGGTACCGGAATCGAACCAGACGTCCAGGGTGTCGCTGATCTTGTCGTAGTGGGCGGCCTCGGCACCGAGCAGTTCGGCCGCATCCAGCTTGAACCAGGCCTCGATGCCCTCCCGCTCCACGCGCTGGGCGACCTTCTCCATCAGCTCGACGGTATCCGGATGCAGATCGCCGCTTTCCTTGTGCAGGAAGAACGGGATCGGCACGCCCCAGTTGCGTTGGCGCGAAATACACCAGTCCGGCCGGCCGGCGATCATGCCGTGCAGGCGCGCCTGGCCCCAGGCCGGAATGAAATCGGTTTGCTCGATGCCGGTCAGCGCCCGCTCCCGCAGGGTGGCACCTGCGGTCGGTTGCTTGTCCATGCCGACGAACCACTGCGCCGTGGCGCGGTAGATCAGCGGAGTCTTGTGGCGCCAGCAGTGCATATAGCTGTGGCTGATGGTTTCGGTGTGCAGCAGGCTGCCCACTTCGGCGAGTTTGTCGACGATGTTCGGGTTGGCCTTCCAGATGAACTGGCCACCGAAGAACGGCAGCGACTCGGCATACACACCGTTGCTTTGCACCGGGTTGAGGATGTCGTCGTTGACCATGCCGTAGCGCTTGCAGGTGTGGAAGTCGTCCTCGCCGTAGGCCGGCGAGGAATGGACCACGCCAGTGCCTGCGCCCAACTCGACGTATTCCGCCAGGTAAACCGGCGACAGGCGCTCGTAGAAGGGGTGACTGAAGTTGATCAGTTCCAGCGCTTCGCCTTTCGCGGTGGCGAGCACCGAACCTTCCAGCTGGTAACGCTGCAGGCAGGATTCGACCAGCTCCTCCGCCAGCAGTAGCAGCTTGTCGCCCACATCCACCAAGGCATAGTTGAACTCTGGGTGCAGGTTCAGCGCCTGGTTGGCCGGGATGGTCCAGGGCGTGGTGGTCCAGATCACGATGGACGCCGGCTTGGGCAGCGCGGCCAGGCCAAAAGCGGCGGCCAGCTTGGCGTCGTCGGCGCACGGGAAGGCCACATCGATGGTCGCGGATTTCTTGTCGGCGTACTCGACCTCTGCTTCAGCCAACGCCGAGCCACAGTCGAAACACCAGTTCACCGGCTTCAAACCCTTGAAGACGAAACCGCCCTTGACCATTTCTGCCAGGGCACGGATCTCACCGGCCTCGTTGACGAAATCCATGGTCTTGTAAGGGTTGCTCCAGTCGCCCAACACGCCCAGGCGGATGAAGTCGGCTTTCTGCCCCTCGATCTGCTCGCTCGCGTAGGCACGGCAGAGTTCGCGGGTCTTGTCCGCGGACAGGTGCTTGCCGTGGGTCACTTCGACCTTGTGTTCGATCGGCAAGCCGTGGCAATCCCAACCCGGCACGTACGGCGCATCGAAGCCCGACAGGGTTTTCGAACGGGTGATGATGTCCTTGAGAATCTTGTTGACCGCATGACCGATGTGAATATTGCCATTGGCGTAAGGCGGACCATCGTGCAGCACGAACTTCGGACGCTCCTTACCAATCTCCCGCAGCTTCTGGTACAGGCCAATGCTGTCCCAGCCCTGCAGGATTTGCGGCTCGCGCTGCGGCAGACCGGCCTTCATCGGGAAGGCGGTGTCCGGGAGGTTTAGCGTGGCTTTGTAGTCGGTCATCTCAGGCTCTTCACTTAAGCGGTTGGCCCTGCCAATGGGCACGGGCGGCGGCGACATCCGCGTCTATCGCCGACTTCAGCGCCTCCAGGGAGGCGAAACGCTGCTCATCACGCAGCTTATGGTGGAATGCCACCGTCAAACGCCGGCCATAAATATCGCCGGAAAAATCTAATAAATGCACTTCCAGATGGGCACGACCGTCACCCTCCACCGTGGGCCGCACGCCGATATTCGCGACACCCGGACAGCGCTGACCATCCAGCTCGGTGCTGACCAGATAAACCCCGGTCAGCGGCACCCGACGGCGCTTGAGTTGCACGTTCGCCGTTGGCGTACCCAACTGGCGGCCGAGCTTTTGCCCATGCAACACCCGCCCGACGATCTGAAAGGGCCGTCCCAGCAAGCGTTCCGCCAGCGGAAAATCCGCCGCTGCCAGCGCCTCGCGCACCCGCGTACTGCTGACACGCTGCCCATCGACCTCGACGGTCGCCGCCGCTTCCACGCTGAAACCCTCGGCCGCACCGGCCTGCAGCAGAAATTCAAAATCACCCGCACGATCACAACCAAAGCGGAAATCGTCACCGACCTCCAGATGCTGCACGCCAAGCCCTTCCACCAACACGGCGTGGACGAACTCGGTGGCACTCAACTCGCGCAGGCGAGGGTTGAACGACAGGCACAGCACCCGGTCGACCCCTTCAGTAGCGAACAGCGCCAACTTGTCACGCAGGCGCGCCAAACGCGCCGGCGCCAGGTCCGGGGTAAAGTACTCACGGGGCTGCGGCTCAAAAATCACCACACAGCTGGGCACGCCCAACTCGACCGCGCGCTCGCGCAGACGCGCCAGGATGGCCTGATGGCCGCGGTGCACGCCATCAAAATTGCCGATGGTGGCAACACAGCCCCGATGCTGGGGCCGCAAGTTGTGGAGGCCTCGAACCAGCTGCATAGGACGCTTCTTGCTCACAAAGTGGTCGATTATACGCACACCCGGCGCCAGACAACAGGCGACAGCCCTAGCAGGAGCGACGGACGCCCAGGGGGTGCAAAAGACGGGAGCAGGCAACCGCCTTGAATCACAACGCCGCCCTTCTGGCAAAGTCTTTCAAGCGGAACCCCAGTAACGCCAGCATGCCGAAATAGGCGACGCCTCCGGCAGCGACGAGAATTCCCAAGCGGATGAACCGCGCCAGCATGTCACCCAGCTCCCAGGCCGGCATAAAGTGCATGATGCCCAGCAACACCGCCGACATGACCAGCACGGCGGCAATCAACTTAGCTAAAAACACACCCCAGCCAGGTTGCGGCTCGAACAGCTGCTGCTTGCGCAACTGCCAATACAGCAGACCGGCATTGATACAGGCGCCCAGACCGATGGCCAGGGCCAGCCCGGCGTGACGCAGCGGAAAGACAAAGGCCAGATTCATCAACTGGGTGACGACCAGGGTAAACAGCGCAATCTTGACCGGGGTGCGGATGTTTTGCCGGGCGTAAAACCCCGGAGCCAGCACCTTGACCAGAATGATCCCCAACAAACCTACCGAGTAGGCGATCAACGCGCGCTGAGTCATTTGCGCATCGAGGGCGGTGAATTTGCCGTACTGAAAGAGTGAGACCGTCAGCGGCTCCGAGAGGATCGCCAGCGCCAAGGCACAAGGCAGCGCCAGCAATAAACAGAGCCGCAGCCCCCAGTCCAGCAGGCGCGAATACTCTTGCGTGTCGTTACCCGCATAGGTTCTCGACAGCGCCGGCAACAAAATCGTCCCCAGCGCCACCCCCAAAACCCCCGCGGGCAGCTCCATCAGGCGATCGGCGTAATACATCCAGGAGACCGACCCCGCCGCCAGAAACGAGGCAAAGATGGTGTTGATGATCAGCGAGATCTGACTCACCGACACCCCCAGAATGGCCGGCCCCATCTGCTTTAACACCCGCCAGACGCCGCGATCCCGCAGATTAAGGCGCGGCAGCACCAGCATGCCGATCTTCTTCAGATGCGGCAGTTGGTAAACCAGTTGCAA
The DNA here is from genome assembly GCF_005503735.1 of Pseudomonas sp. 2FE. Taxonomy (NCBI): domain Bacteria; kingdom Pseudomonadati; phylum Pseudomonadota; class Gammaproteobacteria; order Pseudomonadales; family Pseudomonadaceae; genus Pseudomonas; species Pseudomonas sp. 2FE. Next base: position 77,467 of record NZ_SCMO01000008.1, read on the forward strand.
AAACCCGCCGACCAGCACCGCCCAGCCCAGCGCCATCACCGGCGGATTGAAATAGGGCGTAAGGAACAAAGCGAAGACAATCATGCTGACGTTGAGCAAAGTCGGCACAAAGGCCGGCACCGAAAAACGGTTCCAGGTATTGAGTATCGCGCCCGCCAGCGAGGCGAGTGAGATCAGCAATATATAAGGGAAGGTCACGCGCAGCAGCGCCGAGGTCAGCTCGAACTTTTCAGGAGTAGTGGTAAAGCCGGGCGCAGTCACCCAGATCACCCAGGGCGCCGCCAGCATCCCCAGCACGGTGACTAGCGCCAACACCAGGGTGAGCAAGCCCGACACATACGCGATGAAGGTACGGGTCGCCTCCTCGCCCTGCTGGCTTTTGTATTCCGCCAGAATCGGTACGAACGCCTGCGAGAATGCGCCCTCAGCAAAAATCCGCCGCAGCAGATTGGGCAGCTTGAAGGCGACAAAAAAAGCGTCCGTGGCCACGCCAGCGCCAAAAATCCGCGCCACTATGGTATCCCGGACAAAACCCAGCACACGGGAAAGCATCGTCATAGAGCTGACCGCGGCCAGCGACTTGAGTAAATTCATAGGGCTAGATTTCTACCGCTCGATTAGGTGCAACGACACTCAGGCTCAGCCGCGTGGGCCGCTCTGGCCTTGCGTCAATACTTAAGCCAGCCATCAACACCAAGCCAAAGCCGGCGAGTGTAGAACCCAGACATAAATAAATCACGCCCTCATCCCAACCTCGCCCGTCGCCCGCCCTCCGTCAGACAGCCGAACCACACTTGACAAGGGCAGAACACATCGGCATGATTCGCGGCCTTATTTGTTAAGTCATTCCCCAAAGTTTTCGAGGAGCTCGACGGTGGCCAATACACCTTCTGCCAAAAAACGCGCTAAACAGGCTGAGAAGCGTCGTAGCCATAACGCCAGCCTGCGCTCCATGGTTCGTACCTACATCAAGAACGTGGTCAAGGCTATCGACGCCAAAGACCTCGAACTTGCCCAGACTGCCTACACTTTGGCTGTGCCAGTAATCGACCGTATGGCCGACAAAGGCATCATCCACAAGAACAAAGCAGCACGTCACAAAGGCCGCCTGAACGGCCACATCAAAGCTCTCAGCGAAGCTGCCGCAGCCTAAGTGTGACGCGCTAAAAAAACCGACCTGATGGTCGGTTTTTTATTGCCTACGATAAAGCTGGGCACAACCCCCATGTAGGGCGGTCTCGGAGCGAAGCGAACAGCCCGCCGCAGAATGACGAACGCGCGAACAGCTTGAGACCGCTGGCGTACTGCTTCGCGAGTATGCCCTACGGGTTTATTGCGCCCACGACAGGATCGGGATCGCCGTCACCGCATTCTGCGGGCTACCCTCGATCACTCGGTCGCTGTAGACCAGATAGACCAAGGTGTTGCGCTTACGATCGAAGAACCGCACCACCTGCATGGTCTTGAACACCAGCGAGGTGCGCTCCTTGAACACCACCTCACCCTCTTTCAACTCCGAGACGAAGCGAATCGGCCCGACCTGGCGACAAGCAATCGAAGCCTCAGCCCGATCCTCCGCCAGACCCAAGCCACCTTTGACGCCACCGGTCTTGGCGCGCGACAGATAACAGGTCACACCTTCCACTTTGGGATCGTCAAAAGCCTCGACGACGATCTTGTCGTTCGGCCCCACCCACTTAAACACCGTGGAGACCTGGCCAATCTCCTCCGCGCGTACCCCGAACGACAACAGCGGCAGCGCCAGCAACACGCCCAGCAGTCCATTAGCTATTCGCACCAGCAAACCCCTCGCCGCCTACAGGCAGCCCCACTCAAACCAGAATCAAATTGTCGCGATGCACCAGCTCCGGCTCATCGACGTAGCCCAGCAGCTTTTCGATAGCATCCGACGACTGACCGACGATTTTTTGCGCCTCGGCCGCGCTGTAGTTCGCCAAGCCGCGCGCCACTTCACGCCCGTCCGGACCAACACACACCACCATTTCGCCACGACGGAAACCGCCCTGCACGGCTTTCACCCCAACCGGCAGCAGGCTCTTATGCCCCTGCAGCAAGGCCTTTACCGCCCCCGCATCCAACACCAGGGTGCCGCGCGTCTGCAGATGCCCGGCCAGCCACTGCTTGCGAGCCGCCAGCAAGCCGCGCTCCGGCGTCAGCAGCGTACCGAGACGCTCGCCCGCCTTGAGCCGAGCCAGGACGCGCTCGATGCCGCCACCGACGATAATCGTGTGCGCCCCGGAACGCGCCGCCAACCGTGCAGCACGCAGCTTGGTTTGCATGCCGCCACGCCCCAGCGCGCCACCGGTGCCACCCGCCACCGCATCCAGTGCCGGGTCATCGGCACGGGCTTCGTGGATCAATTGCGCATCGGGATTGTGCCGCGGATCGGCATCGAACATGCCATCGCGATCGGTGAGGATAACCAACAGGTCAGCCTCCACCAGGTTGGCCACCAGCGCGGCCAGGGTATCGTTGTCACCGAAGCGGATCTCGTCGGTGACCACAGTGTCGTTCTCGTTGATCACCGGAATAGCACCGAGCTCGACCAGGGTGCGCAAGGTGCTGCGGGCATTCAGGTAACGCTTGCGATCGGACAGATCGTCATGGGTCAGTAGAATCTGCGCCGTATGCCGACCATGCTGGGCAAAACTGGACTCCCAGGCCTGCACCAGACCCATCTGCCCCACCGCTGCCGCCGCCTGCAACTCATGAATGGCACTCGGACGCGAACTCCAGCCCAGCCGGCTCATGCCTGCCGCCACTGCCCCGGAGGACACCAGCACCAACTCGACACCCGCCTCGCGCAGCGCGACCATCTGCTCCACCCATACCGCCATGGCCGCCCGATCCAGCCCGCGCCCATCAGCCGTCAGCAACGCACTGCCGATTTTCACCACCCAGCGCCGCGCGCCAGTCACCTTGTCCCGCATCATCGTCCAACCTTAGTCAGAGAGCGACGCGACCAATCCGGCGCCGCCCTTGCGATTAGTCAGCACAACGCCGCTATTCAGCGGCGTTGTGGTTTCACTCAATCCCGGACGTAGATAATTTCCGGACCATCATCGTCATCTTCTTCGTCGTCGTCGAAGTCATCATCACTGAGATCTTCGACACTCTTCACCCCGGCCCGACGCAGCGCACGCTGATCATCCAGCGCCTGCAACTGCGCGCGCGCCTCATCTTCAATGCGCTGATCCAACTCCGCCAGCTCTTCAGCGTATTGCGGCTCTTCCGCAAGGCGCAAGGTACGCTCCTCGAGGTAGCGCATGATGTCATGACAGAGCTTCTCAGTACCCTCGCGACCGATGGCGGAAATCACATACACCGGACCGGTCCAGTCCAGACGCTCGGTAATTTCCTGGACTCGCGCCTCCTGCTCTTCTTCTAGGATCTGGTCGGACTTGTTCAGCACCAGCCAACGATCACGCTCGGCCAGCGACGGACTGAACTTGGTCAGCTCATTGACAATGGTCTCGGCCGCATCAGCCGGATCAGTCAGATCCAGCGGCGCCATGTCGACCAGATGCAGCAACAGACGTGTGCGCGCCAGGTGCTTGAGGAAGCGAATCCCCAGACCCGCACCATCGGAAGCACCCTCGATCAGACCGGGAATATCCGCGACCACGAAGCTTTTGTAGCGATCGACGCTGACCACACCCAGGTTCGGCACCAGCGTGGTGAACGGATAATCCGCCACTTTCGGCTTGGCCGCGGACACCGAGCGAATAAAGGTGCTCTTGCCGGCATTCGGCAAGCCGAGCAAACCAACATCCGCCAGCACCTTCAATTCCAGCTTGAGATCGCGCGACTCGCCCGGCTTACCGAGCGTGGTCTGCCGCGGAGCGCGGTTAGTGCTGGACTTGAACCGAGTATTACCCAGACCGTGCCAGCCGCCATGCGCCACCAGCAGCCGCTGACCATCTTTGGTCAGGTCGCCGATGATTTCCTGGGTACCGGCATCGATCACCGTCGTACCGACTGGAACGCGCAGGATCGTTTCCTCGCCCTTGCGCCCAGTGCAATCGGCACTACCACCGTTAGAGCCACGCTCGGCATCAAAACGCCGCGTGTAGCGATAGTCGACCAGGGTGTTAAGGTTGCCGTCGGCCACCATATAGATGGAGCCGCCGTCACCGCCGTCGCCACCGTTCGGCCCACCATTTTCGATGAACTTCTCACGACGGAAGCTCATGCAACCGTTACCACCATCACCCGCTTTTACAAAAATCGATACTTCATCGACGAATTTCATCGGCACGCCTCCCGCCGCAATAGCGGGCTAGATAACACAAGGAACATAAGACTTTTGCAAAATCTAGCCAAACAGCCCCGCTTAAGCACCCCCACAGGTAACGTCAGGAGGAAGAGCAGCACCCATACAATTTTGCAAAAGCCTCAAGGATACAGAAACAAAAAAGCCCCGTCGCGAGACAGGGCTTTCCCAGCAGCATCGCGATTAGGCCGCGACGACGCTCACGTAACGACGACCGAAGGCGCCTTTAACTTCGAACTTGATCACGCCTTCCACTTTCGCGAACAGGGTGTGATCTTTACCCATGCCAACGCCATAACCGGCGTGGAACTGGGTGCCGCGCTGACGCACGATGATGTTGCCTGCTTTGATAGCCTGGCCGCCGTACATCTTCACGCCAAGGCGTTTAGATTCTGAGTCGCGACCGTTACGGGTAGAACCGCCAGCTTTTTTGTGTGCCATGAGTCAATACTCCAAATAAGGTATTAGGCCGAAACGAATCAGGCCTGAATGCCGGTGATTTTGATCTCAGTGAACCACTGACGGTGGCCCTGACGCTTCATGTGGTGCTTACGACGGCGGAACTTGATGATGGTCACTTTATCGTGACGGCCTTGTGCAATCACTTCGGCCACAACTTTAGCGCCTTCAACAACCGGAGCGCCGATTTGAACGTCGTCACCATTGCCGACCAGCAGAACACGATCAAAAGTCACGGCCTCGCCAGTGGCGACTTCGAGCTTTTCGATCTTGAGGAATTCGCCTTCGGTGACCTTATATTGCTTGCCACCGGTAACTATTACTGCGTACATAATTTTGCTCCGTTAAATCCTGCTCACCCAGCGCTTTATAGGAATAGTCGTCGGCTGGCATGGCTGCTCGGGGCCGGAAGGACGCCCTTGCAATTGCGTAAGGCAGGTGCTGCCCAGGGAAGTTCAGGGGCCGCGATTGTACGCAAGCCGCGCACGCTGCGCAAGCACCGCCAGCGCTTGCCTTGACAGTCCCCACCCCGCCCCCTAGCATGCCGCGCAACCTTAGAGGAGCACTTGTCACCGATGCAACCACAGGCCTTCTACCGCGTGGTAGCGGACGATTTTACCGCCGTCGATGGCATTATCCGGCGACAACTGGTTTCCCGCGTTCCGCTGGTGGAAAAAATCGGTGACTACATCATCTCCGCCGGGGGCAAACGCCTGCGCCCGCTGCTGGTGTTGCTCTGCGGCAAAGCCCTGGGCCGCCACGGCGACGATCTGCAACTGCTGGCCGCCACCATCGAATTCCTGCATACCGCGACCCTGCTGCATGACGACGTCGTCGACATGTCCGGCATGCGCCGTGGTCGCTCGACGGCCAATGCACTGTGGGGCAACGCACCGAGCGTACTGGTCGGTGACTTCCTCTATTCACGCTCCTTCGAAATGCTGGTCGAGCTCGGCTCCCTGCCGGTGATGCAGATCCTGTCCCGGGCCACCCGCGTGATTGCCGAGGGCGAAGTGCTGCAACTGTCGAAGATTCGCGACGCCAGCACCAGCGAAGAGACCTATATGGAAGTCATCCGCGGCAAGACCGCGATGCTCTTCGAGGCTTCCACCCACAGCGCCGCAGCCTTGGTCGGCGCGTCTGCCGAGCAGACCGAAGCGCTACGCACCTTTGGCGACCACCTCGGCGTGGCTTTCCAGTTGGTCGACGACCTGCTCGACTATCGTGGCGATGCCGACACCCTGGGCAAAAACGTCGGCGACGATTTGGCCGAAGGCAAACCGACGCTACCGCTGATCTACACCATGCGCGAAGGCAGCGCAGAGCAAGCCGCCCTGGTGCGCAAAGCCATTCAGCAAGGCGGCCTCGAGGATCTGGAAAGCATCCGTGCCGCCGTCGAAGCCGCTGGCGCCCTGGACTATACCGCCCAGCAAGCCCGTGATTATGCCGCACGCGCCATCGCCTGCCTGGACGCCCTGCCTGCCAGCGAATATCGCGATGCCCTGGTCGAGTTGAGCCAGTTCGCTGTGGCCCGCACTCACTGAGAGTTCGCGCGCTCCGCAAAGCCCGTCCCGCCGACGGGCTTTTTTATTTCCCGACAGAAAGGGCCAATTACGGCTTGCTATTAATTGAATAGGAATTACTCTCATCTACTCAAGAGAAGGAGATGAGCCATGACCTATTTGATCGACGCTTGGCTGGACCGCCCGCATCCCTACCTGCGCATCCTCCATCGCGACACCGGCGAAGTCTGCGCCGTGCTGGAAGAGGAAGCGCTCGATGAGCTGCGCGAACAGGGCGATCTGGATCTGACCGGCCTGAACTCCAGCGAGCCACTGGTGCTCAAGGAGCTGGTGCGCAATCTGTTCCTGTTCTGCTATGCCCGCGCCTTGCGCCCGGCTGGCGAGGCGCACTGAGCCACAGCCCAGAAGGCAAAAAGGCCGAGAATGCGTGAGCACTCTCGGCCTTTTTGCTAGAGCGGCGCTGAAGCCTTAGAGGATTTCCAGCAGCTCGACGTCAAACACCAGCACGCTGTGCGGCGGGATGCTGCCGACGGCTTGGCCACCGTAGGCCAGCTCGCTCGGTACGTACAAGCGCCACTTGCTGCCAGCGCCCATCAGTTGCAGCGCCTCGGTCCAACCAGCAATCACGCCACCCACCGGAAACTCCGCCGGCTGGCCACGCTCATAGGAGCTGTCGAATACCGTGCCGTCGATCAGGGTGCCGTGGTAGTGAGTACGCACGCTGTCTTCGCGGGACGGCTTGGCGCCTTCGCCAGCGCTCAGCACTTCGTACTGCAGGCCGGAAGCCAGTTGAGTGATACCGGCACGCTTGGCATTTTCAGCCAGGAAGGTCAGGCCTGCGCCAGCCGCGGCTTCAGCCTTAGCTTGTGCCTCGGCTTGCATAATTTCGCGGATCACCTTGAAGCTGGCGGACATTTCATCCTGGCTGACCCGGCTCGCCTTACCGCTGAAAGCGTCAGTCAGGCCTGCCAGAATGGCGTCCAGGCTCACGCCCGGCGGCGGATTGTCGCGCAATTGGTCACCCAGCTGACGGCCGATGCCGTAGCTGACGCGGGTTTCGTCAGTAGAGAGGTTGAGTTCGGACATGGCACGGCTCCGCTGAGGCAAAAAAAGGTCGGCCAGCCTAGCATAGATGCCCCTGCCGCCCCACCACTGCGACGGCCGCTGGCGCAGCCGGGCTCAGAGCCGAGCCCGCTAGCGGCCAGTGCTTTTCCTCGCGAGACTCCGACCGCGGCCCCTGTCCAGGCCCGGCCAGCACGACGCCCAGATGGAGTTCAGCGAGATGGGGTCGGCCCCGGAGTTTTCTGGGGACCTTCGGGCATACCGCACATTTCGTCATGCACCTCAGCCTGCACCAGATGGAACGCTGGTAGCTGCGGCAATGGGTGCAGCAACTCGCGGGCATGCTCCACCGAGCGTAGGTGCAGGATGTGGCCCTGGCCATCTTTCAGCGTGAAGGGCCGACCGCCCACCCGCGCTTCCAGCAGGTAGTAGTTGCCCCCCTCGATGGAGATCAGGTTCAACTCGTCGACATGCCCAGCGCGGGCATGGGTAGAAAGGTCGTGCAGATTCATGACAGCACCTCGCGCGCTCAACTTGTGCAAAAGCTATACAACTAAAGTCTTTGCAGAAGGGCCAAGAAGCACAAGGCGACAACGCAACCGCCCGTCCGTTTTACCACGGCCGGGCGGCTTGCAGGGGCGACGGTGAAGCTCAGTGGTCGTGCTTGGTCAGCTTATCCAGATAGCCCATAGCGAAGGCGGAGATCACGAAGGTCATGTGCAGAATCACGGACCACATGATCTTGTCATTCTCGATTCTCTGCGCGTCCACAAACACCCGCAGCAAATGGATCAATGAATGCCTTTCCCGGTTATCCACGGCCGCTGTGGATAACCTTGTGGAAGGGCTCAGGATAGAGCGCGCCACAGGCCCTGGCGCGCGGGCTGGCGAGGATTGCTCAAAAACCGAGCAATGCTGGCGTTCAGGTCTCCGGGCGGAACTGATAGTCGCCCAAATGACGGCCGCGCTCAGCATTCAACCGGCGCAATTCGGCCTGCATATGCAAGCACCAGATAGAGGGGTCGCAGACTTCGACATAGCCCAGCACTGCGAGGTTATCGGCGATTGCAGAGAGTACCGATTCTGCCACCAAAGGCCCGTGGAACGGGCCTTGCGCCTTAATCGCAGAGGGCTGAGCGCCGGCCATCCCGGCGGCGCAAAGGAGAGTCCAGAGTCCATTTTCGCCAGCCAGAGGGCGAATCACACACTCGATGCGTGTGGTCAGTCCCAGGCATTGGCGGGTAAGGCAGAGGCTGCGCGGCATATCGGCGGCCCTCCCGAGGTCTGGCCTTCAGACTACACCCCGCCAGGCGGTTCAGGGAAGTCTGCGGTTATCCCCGTTTGCTGTGGATAACTCTGTGGACGACACGTGGGAAAGCCGGGCTAGATGCCAGCCGCCGTGGCTGGCGCCAACCTGCTCAATGACCGACCAGCCACTGAGCAGCCAGCCAGGTCATCGCGCGCCACAAGCCTCATCCTGCGGCTTTGCTGTCCTGCAGTTTATCTGCCGGCACCGGGCTCTTGGGCTTGTCCTCTTCCACGTCTTTCTCGTCGTCCCCCAGCTCCAGTTCGGCGATCTCACGCAGTCGCTCGACCACCCGCGCATTAACGCTACCCTCGGGAAACTGGCCGTCGGCATCCGGCGTACCGACGGCCTCGCCCACCAGCAAGCCAAGCGCCTCGTCGACCTGGCGCACCGCGTAGACATTGAACAGGCCGGCACGCACCGCCTGCAGCACGCGCTCATCGAGCATCAAGGTGGCGACGTTGGCGTGCGGGATGATCACGCCCTGCTCGCCGGTCAGGCCGCGCGCCTCGCAGAGCCGGAAGAAGCCTTCGATCTTCTCGTTGACCCCACCGACCGCCTGCACCTCACCGAACTGGTTGATCGAGCCGGTGATGGCGTAGCACTGCTTCAAGGGAGTACGCGATAGCGCGGAGATCAGCGTGCAGACCTCACCCAGCGAGGCACTGTCGCCGTCGACATAGCCGTAGGACTGCTCCAGGGCGATGCTGGCGGAAATCGCCAAGGGAAACGCCTGGGCGTAACGGCTGCCGAGGTAGCCGGTCAAAATCATCACGCCCTTGGAGTGGATCGGTTGGCCGAGATTGACCTCGCGCTCGATGTCGACGATGCCACTGCTGCCCGGATACACCGTGGCGGAAATCCGCGCCGGCACCCCGAAGGCCGAATCGCCGACCTCCAATACCGTCAGGCCGTTGCACTTGCCGACCGCGGCACCGGCGGTGTCGATCAGGATGATGCCGGCCAGCATGTCATCGAGAATGCGCGCCGAGACCCGCCCGGTGCGCGTGGCCTTGGCCTTCAGCGCCCGCTCGATATGCCCGGCGTCGGTCACCGTATCGCTGGCCAACTGACGGATAAAATCGGCTTCGCTGACCAGCTGGAACAGATCGCCGATACGGGCCGACAAACGCCCCTGATGTTCGGCCAGGCGCGCGCTGTAGGTTGCCAGACGCGCCACCGCGCCGGCCGTCAGCGGCGCCAGGCCTTCTTCCGAGGTGCGGGTTTTCATCAGTTGAGCGAACTGCTCCAGGCTGTCGTCGACCAGCGGGATGTCTTCATCGAAATCCACCAGGACGCGGAACAACTCCTGGAAGTCCGGATCATGGTCCTGCAGGGCGTAATACAGCTGGCGCGAGCCGATGATGACGACTTTGATCTGCAACGGAATCACTTGCGGGGTCAGCGTAACCGTCGCCAAACGTCCCAGTTCGCCGAGCGGCGATTCCATCTTCAACTTGCGCGTATGCAGGGCGCGCTTCAGCGCATCCCAGACAAACGGCTCGCCGAGCAACCTCTCCGCTTCCAGCATCAGGAAGCCGCCGTTGGCTCGGTGTAACGCCCCCGGCCGTAACTGCCGATAGCTGGTATAGAGCGCACCCTGGTCGGTGCTGTACTCGATGCGCCCGAACAGATTGTCGTAGGTCGGGTGCGACTCGAACACCACCGGCGCGCCGCCGCTGACGTGATGGCCGACCACCAGACTGGGGCTGTACTGCTCTTCCAGCAACTTGCGGGCTTGCGCATCGAGCTTGTTTTCATCCACCAACTGCTCGACCACGGTTTTCAGCAGATTGACCTGCACCGCTTGCAGGTAGGCGCAGACCCCGGCATTTTCCGCGTATTTCTCCGACAGCGGCACGAGCAGCGGCTGCAGGGCCAGGGTGATGGTTTCCTCATTCAACTGACGCAGCTGATTGCTCGACTCGCGCTTCCATTGCGGCAGGCTAGCCAGCTCTTCGTTGAGGCGTTCCTCCAGCGCCGAAATATCGGCGTGGTAGCGATCACGCTCGGCCTCCGGCAGTTGCCCGAACTCGGCCTCGTCCAGCGCCTTGCCGTCTTTCATCGGGGTGAAGGCGATGTTGCTGTGGTCGCGGAAGAGGGCGATTTCCTTTTCCAGCGAAAGCCGCTCGATCACATCCAGCGCACGGTCGTAACGCTGGTTGAACGCGCGGTCGATGGCGCTTTTCTTCTGCTGATAGGCCGGGTGCTCGAACACCGCCGGGAAGGTCGCCAGCAGGTTATCGATCAACACCTCGATATCGATGATAAAGGCGCTCGCGGTGCCCGGCGGCAGTTCCAGCGCACGCGGCTCGCGCGGCTCGTCGAAATGATTGACGTAGACCCAGTCCGCCGGCGTTTCCAGGCGCTTGGCCTCAGCCTTGAGGTAGCGCTTGACGAAGGAGAAACGGCCGGTGCCCGGCTCGCCCATGACAAACACGTTGTAACCGGGGCGCGGCATCGCCACGCCAAACTGCAGGGCTTCTACCGCACGCTCCTGGCCGAGCACGCCGCGAAAGGGCTCCAGATCATCGGTGATGGTGAAGTTGAACTGGCTGGCATCGAAGGGACGGGTCAGCGCATCGGGCGCCAGGCGCAGGCCGGCAGCAACGGGATCAGGCATCGGGAGTCCTTAGATCGGGCGGGGCAAAGCCGCGGGAGATGGCCGCATTCTGGCGCTGGCCGATTACACCTGGCAAGGCGTTCACCGCGAACCGCTTCAATTGCCCAGATCGGCGCAGGCCAGGCAGTACTCGGCAGCCGGCATGACGGCCAAGCGGGCCGGCTGAATGGGCTCGCCGCAGCGCAGACAGTAACCATAACTGCCTTCCGCCAGCCGTAGCTTGGCCAATCCCGCCAGCCGTAAAGCCGCCTCGCTCTCGGCCAGCAAGGCCTCCAGCACTTCGTCGTTCTGCCGCTGGAGGGCCTGTTCGGCGAAATCCGGCGAGTGACTACGGGCCAAGTCTTCGCGGATGGCATTCGCCCGCGCACCATTCTCAGCGAGCATGGCGTCTAGTGCGGCCCGAGGGTCGAAGGCAGTCATGGTGCACACTCCTAAAGCAAAGCCTTATCTAAGTGTGGACGCTGCCGCACAGCCTGCACGGGGCGCAGAAAAAACTTGCGCAATGGCCTGTACTCGGCTGTCTTGACACCCACACAGGGCATCCTCAAAGCTCCGCGCATTGCCTTAGAAGAAGAACAGCAATGTTGAAACGGATTTTATTCTCTCTGGCCCTATGTACCTGCGCCCCACTGCAGGCCGCCCCCAGCCTAGCCGACGAGCGCCTGCACGCCCTGGCCGCCGATCCATACTGGATCGCCCTCGGCCACTATGAAACCGGCAAGCTCGGTGGTTGGCACAGTTATGTCGATGACCAGCAGTTCTTCCTCGCCCCCGACGGCGACAGCGACCCGGCAGCGGAGTTGGCCGCCACGTTCAAAGCCCTGTACGCCCCCGCTGACAGTGGCGATAAACACGCCCAATGCGTTTACCCCGCACGCACCCGCTGGCTGCGCGAACGGCTGCAACTGCGCGATTTGCCGCACCCCGCCTGCGGCGAGTTCGAGGCCTGGTTCAAGGACATCGCCCCACACAGCAGCGTGCTGATCTTCCCCGCGGCCTACCTGAACAGCCCCTCGTCGATGTTCGGCCACACCTTGCTGCGCATCGACCAGGCCGACGTCCAGAGCAACAACACCGCCCTGCTCAGCTATGCGCTGAACTTCGGCGCCTTTATCGAGGGCATGGACAACAGCCTCCTCTACGCCTGGAAAGGCCTGATGGGCGGCTACCCGGGGCTGTTCGCCCTGGTGCCCTATCGCGAGAAGCTCGCCGAATACCGCAGCCTGGAAAACCGCGACCTGTGGGAATACCGGTTGAACCTGACGCCGGAGGAAACCGCACGGATGGTCGAGCATGTCTGGGAGCTGAAACAGATCCAGTTCGACTACTTCTTCTTCGACGAGAATTGTTCCTACCGCCTGCTCGAGCTGCTGGAAATCGCCCGCCCAGGCCTCGAACTCACCGAGCAATTCCCCCTCACCGCCATCCCCACCGACACCGTACGCGCGGTGGAAAATGCCGATTTGGTGGAACGCATCGACTATCGCCCGTCCCGTGAACACGAGCTGCTGGCCCGCGCCAAACCCCTCGACACGGAGGAGCAGGATTGGGTGCTGTTGCTCGCCGATGAGCAAAACCAGCTGAACAACCCCGCGCTGCAACGCCTGCCGAAAAAGCGCCGGGCGCTGATTCAGGACGCCGCGTTTCGCCTGACGCGCTACCGCGCCAACGGCGAGGTGCGTGACAGCGCGAGCGCCCAGCGCAGCTTTGCCCTGTTGCAGTCGATCAACCAGAACCCGCCACCCGCACTTGCGGTGCAACGCCCCGGCCTGCCGGAAGACGGCCATCAATCGCGCACCTGGCAACTGGGCGCCGGCAGCCGTGATGACCGCGCTTTTGCCGAGTACGGCCTACGCATGGCCTATCACGACCTGAACGACACTCTGTACGGCTTCCCGCTAGGCGCACAGATCGAGATCCTGCAGCTCAAGCTGCGCCAATACGAGGGCAATCACTGGCAGCTGCAACGCCTGGATCTGGCCACCATCCGCTCACTGACGCCGCGCAATCAGTTGCTCAAGCCGTGGTCCTGGCAAGTCGCCAGCGGCCTGGAGCGCGTCCTCGGCGAAGACGGCGGCGAGCGCCTGGTCACGCACCTGAATGGCGGCGCCGGCGGCGCCTGGCAACTGAACGATGAGCTGCTGGGCTTTGCCCTGGGCACGCTGCGGATCGAAAACAACCCCGACTTCGCTACCTTTATCGCCCCCGCCGCTGGCTTCAATAGCGGCCTGCTCTGGCACAACCCGCTGGGCAACCTGAGCCTGGAGGCCGCCGGCGACTACTTCTACAACGGCGAGGTACGCCGCACACTCAGCCTCAATCAGCAGTGGGAAGTGTCGCGCAACCTCGGCCTGCGCCTCTCTGTCCAGCGCGAGTTCAGCCAACTGAGCGCGCCGGAGAATGAAATCAAACTGGAACTGAAGTGGTATCACTATTAGCAGTGGTATGCAGGCGGCAAACCCGCCCTACAACTGGAAGCGCCCGGCGGGAGAGCGGCCGATCGAGATCCTGACGATAGAACCGCAGGCATAAAAAACGGAGCCCTGGGGCTCCGTTTTTCATTGCCGGTTTCATTGCCGGGTTTCGCTTTGCTCTACCCAGCCTACGCGAGCTTCTTGTAACGCACCCGGTGCGGCTGGGCGGCGGCTTCGCCGAGGCGTTTCCGCCGATCGGCTTCATACTCGCTGTAGTTGCCTTCGAAGAACACCGCTTGCGAGTCGTCTTCATAGGCCAGGATGTGGGTGGCCACCCGGTCGAGGAACCAGCGATCGTGGGAGATCACAATCGCCGCACCGGGGAAGTCGAGCAAGGCTTCTTCCAACGAACGCAGGGTTTCCACGTCGAGGTCGTTGGACGGTTCGTCGAGCAGCAGCACGTTGGCGCCCTCTTTCAAGGTCAGCGCCAGGTGCAAGCGGCCACGCTCACCACCGGAAAGGTCCTTGACGAACTTCTGCTGGTCGCCGCCCTTGAAGTTGAAGCGGCCGACGTAGGTACGCGAAGGAATCTCGTAGTTGCCGATGCGGATCACATCGGAGCCATTGGAGATCATTTCCCACACGGTTTTGCCACCCTCGAGGTCATCGCGACTCTGGTCGACGCAGGCCAGCTTGACGGTTTCACCGACTTCGATGCTGCCGGAGTCCGCCGTTTCTTTACCCATCAGCATGCGGAACAAGGTGGATTTACCCGCGCCGTTACCGCCGATCACGCCGACTATGGCGCCTTTGGGCACGCTGAACGACAGGTTGTCGATCAACGCCCGGTCGCCGTAACCCTTGCAGACATTGTTGAAGTCGATGACCTTATCGCCCAGACGCGGACCCGCCGGGATGTAGATCTCGTTGGTTTCGCTGCGCTTCTGGAATTCCTGCGACTGCATTTCCTCGAAGCGTTGCAGACGCGCCTTGGATTTCGACTGCCGCGCCTTGGCGCCTTTACGCACCCACTCCAGCTCTTCTTTCATCGCCTTCTCGTGAGCCGACTGCTGCTTGGACTCCTGAGCCAGACGGTCGGACTTGGCCTCCAGCCAGCCGGAGTAGTTGCCCTCGTAAGGAATGCCGGCACCGCGGTCGAGTTCGAGAATCCAGCCGGCGACGTTGTCGAGGAAGTAACGGTCGTGGGTGATCGCCACCACGGTGCCGGGGAAGTCGTGGAGGAAATGCTCCAGCCAGGCCACCGAGTCGGCGTCCAGGTGGTTGGTCGGTTCGTCCAGTAGCAGCATGTCCGGCGCGGACAGCAGCAGGCGGCACAGCGCGACGCGGCGCTTCTCACCACCGGACAGGTGTACCACCCTGGCATCCCAGGCCGGCAGACGCAGCGCGTCGGCGGCGACTTCCAGCTGGCGCTCGAGGTTGTGGCCGTCGGCGGCCTGCAGAATGGCTTCGAGTTTGCCTTGCTCGGCAGCCAGCGCATCGAAGTCGGCATCCGGCTCGGCGTACGCGGCGTAGACCTCGTCCAGGCGCGCCTGGGCGTTCTTGATCACGCTGACGGCCTCTTCGACCACTTCACGCACGGTCTTTTCCGGGTCCAGCTGCGGTTCCTGCGGCAGGTAACCGATGTTGAGGTCCGGCATTGGCCGCGCCTCGCCGTTAAATTCGCTATCGACGCCCGCCATGATTTTCAGCAGGGTCGACTTGCCCGAGCCGTTCAGGCCGAGCACGCCGATCTTGGCGCCGGGGAAGAAGGACAGGGAGATGTTCTTGAGGATTTCCCGCTTCGGCGGCACAACTTTGCCCAGCCGATGCATGGTGTAGACGTATTGAGCCATGAGGAACCTAGCTTCTGTGACAGACATGGATGACTAGCGCGCGAGCCAGGAAAGAGCTCGCGCAACAGGCAGTGAGCTGGCTTTTGCGGAAAAGAGCCTAACACTGCTTGGGCGGGAGCCAAGCTTCGGCGAGACGTGCCTCGACGAGCCGTTGACTGCCGGAGGCCGGCGCTCCCGCGCGCGTGCGGCAAAGCTACCGGAATGTGCCCCACAGGGCAAACCGACGCTCGTCGGGCCAACTGGCACTTCGCCACGGTTATGGGCATGCTAGCCGGCCCGCGCGTGCCCGATTCAAGGTCGGCGGCGCGCCACCTGCCCCATTCAAGCCGTTACCGCAGGATCTTCGTTCGTGCCCAAGCCCAAGCCATCCACCTTCAAGCACGCGCCTGGCGACCCGCTCGCCGCCCCCTTGCCGGGTTCGGTGAAAGGCGCCCTGGTGCTGTTGGTGCTGCTCATGCTCGGGCTGTTGCTGTGGCAGTTGCACCAGGAGTTCCGGCAACGCCAGGCGCATCGCCAGCAACGCGAGCACGAATACGCTCAGCAGTTGGCCGAGCACCTGGCCCTGAGCCTGGAGCTCAAGGCCCACACCGGCCTCGCCCTGCTGCGCCAGACTGCCCTGCACCCACCGGAGCCCGAGCAGCGCAGCAGCGTATTGAACAGCCTGCGGGAGATCTTTCCGGCACTCCGTAGCCTGGTCTGGCTCAGCCCGCGTGGCGGCGTCCTCGCCGACAGCCAGGCCGCGGCAGATGACGCGCCCTTCCTCGCCAGCCTGTTGCAGGGCAACCTCGGCCAGCCCTATCACTTTGCCTTCAACGATCGTGACGGCGGCCAGATCTACCTGCTGTTGCGCCAAGCGGCGGATGCGCAAACCAGTGGCTATTGGATCGTCCGCCTCGGGCTGGAAGCGCTGCGCGATGGCGTGCCTGGCTTCGACAGCCGTGGGCACTCCTGGCTGCTCGAAGATCGCCTGGCCCAGCGGGTGATCGCCCGCCAGCCGGAGCTGCCGCACAGCAGCCCTATCGGCATGCCCGTCAGCGCCACCGAGCAAGCGCAAAGCCTGCTGCCGACACCCCTGGCCGGCAGCGACTGGCAGTTGCGCAGCCTGTTCGATGAACGCCGGGCAACGGCCGAACTGCTGCCCGAGCTGGCCGGCAAGTTTCTGCTGTTTAGCTTCTGCGCCCTACTCACCCTGCTGGCCCTGCGGCGTCTGCTGCGCGAACCGAATGCCGCCGCGCGCCGTTCGCTGCAGCATGCCGGCAGCGCCCTGCGGGCCATCGAGGAGCGAGTGTTGGTGACGCAGTGCGATGGTCGGCTGCGCTACCTCAACCCGCAAGCCGAGCAGTTGTTCGGCCTGCGCGCTGACGAGGCGCACGGCCGCCACCTGCTCGAACTGCTGCCCGGGCTCGACCCGCTGTTGCTGCACGGCCCGAGCCGGCACCACGACCGCGCCCCGGAGCTGGTGGAGATACTGCAGGACGGCCAGCGGCGCCTGTTCAGCGTGACCCGCAGCGACCTCCCCGAGGGCGGTCAGCACCTCGGGCATGTCTGGGTGCTGCGCGATGTCACCGA
The DNA here is from genome assembly GCF_005503735.1 of Pseudomonas sp. 2FE. Classification (NCBI taxonomy): domain Bacteria; kingdom Pseudomonadati; phylum Pseudomonadota; class Gammaproteobacteria; order Pseudomonadales; family Pseudomonadaceae; genus Pseudomonas; species Pseudomonas sp. 2FE. The sequence goes on from NZ_SCMO01000008.1 coordinate 94,570, forward strand.
GCAGCAGCAAGCCCTGCGCGTGCTGCAGGAAACCCGGCGGCGCTACCAAGACATCTTCGAAGGCAGCGGCATCGCCCTCTGCGTGCTCGACCTGGCTGGCCTGCGCCATTTTCTGCTGCAACAGGGCCTGCATGACCACGACAGCTTGAGCCGGTGGCTGGAGGCCAATCCACAGAGCCACCCGGAACTACTCCAGCAACTGCGGATTACCGAGAGCAATCAAGTGGCCTTGCGCTTACTCGGCGTCGGCTCTACCGAGCAGGCCTGGCAGCACCTGATTGGCCGCGGCCCAGTGCGCGCCGGCGGCATTCGCTTCCAACTGATCGCCGCCATGCTGGGCGGCCAGAGCCAGCTCGAGTTGGAGAGCCGGGTCGCCACCCCGCAAGGCCACGAGCGCCATCTGTGGCTGGTTCTACGCTTGCCGGAGCGGCTCGAGGATTACCACGCGGTGACCTTGAGCATCAGCGACATCACCAGCCGCAAGCGCGTCGAGCTATCGCTGATCGAGCGCGAACGCTTCTGGTCGGAGGTGGTGCGCACGGTGCCGGATACCCTCTACGTGCATGACATGAGCAACAAGCGGGTGCTGTTCAGCAACCATCACCTCGGCCTGCAGCTGGGCTACAGCAAGCCGGAGCTGAAGGCGATGGGCGAGTCGTTCTGGGAGCGCATCCTGCACCCGGACGATGGCGAGCTGTATCAACGCATCCGTAACCTGCAGCAGGTGGTCGGCGATGGCCTGCTGCTGCAATGCCAGGTGCGCTGGCGGCACCGCAACGGCAACTGGCGCTGGTTCGATATCCGCGAACAGGCCTTGAATCGCGACCCGGCTGGCCGCGTCAACCGCCTGATCGGGGTGGCCAAGGACGTCACCGAGCAGATCGAAGCCAGCGAACTGCTGCGCAACAACGAGCGGCGCTATCGCCTGCTGGCGGAAAGCATCAGCGATGTGATTTTCTCCACCGACAGCAGTCTCGAGTTCGACTACGTCAGCCCCTCGGTACAGCCGGTGTTGGGCTACAGCACCGAGTGGCTGATCAGCCACAACTTCCACAGCATCGCCGCCGACCCGCGCCAGCTGGCCGGCTTCTATCGGCTGCTGGAGCGGGTGCGCGGAGCACTCGGCGATCCGCAGCGCCTGAGCGAACTGCGCAGCCAACTGCCGACCCAGCTGTTCCTGTTCGACTGCCTGCGTTGCGATGGCCGCAAGATTCCGGTGGAGCTTCGCCTGACCCTGATGTGGGACGAGCATGGGCGCTTCGAGGGCTTGCTCGGCGTTGGCCGCGATATCGGCCAGCAGCGCCGCGCCGAGAAAGACCTGCGGATGGCCGCGACAGTGTTCGAGCACTCCACCGCGGCCATTCTGGTCACCGACCCGGCCGGCTATATCGTCCAGGTCAACGAGGCCTTCAGCCGCGTCAGCGGCTATTCCAGCGCGCAGGTGCTCGACCAATTGCCCAGCATGCTCACCGACGACCGTCAGCAGGCCAACCACCTGCGCTACATCCTCAGCCAACTCAATCTGCACGGCAGCTGGGAAGGCGAGGTCTGGCTGACGCGGCGCAACGGCGAAAGCTTCCCGGCCTGGGTCGGGATCACCGCGGTGCAGGACGAAGAAGGCGATCTGGTCAGCTATGTGTGCTTCTTCAGCGACATCAGCGAGCGCAAGGCCAGCGAGCAACGCATCCACCGCCTGGCCTACTACGACGCCCTGACCCACCTGCCTAACCGCAGCCTGTTCCAGGATCGCCTGCACACCGCCCTGCAGCATGCCGAACGGCATCAGGAATGGGTGGTGCTGATGTTCCTCGACCTCGACCGCTTCAAACCGATCAACGACTCCCTCGGCCACGCCGCCGGCGACCGCATGCTCAAGGACGTGGCGCTGCGCCTGGCGGCCTGCGTCGACGAGGACGACACCGTGGCGCGCATGGGCGGCGACGAGTTCACCCTGCTGCTGCAGCCACGCGCCACTCGCGAGGGCGCGCTGAACGGGGCGATTCACGTCGCCGAACAGATTCTCTCCAGCCTGGCGCAACCCTTCATCCTCGAAGGTCGCGAGTTCTTCGTCACCGCCAGTATCGGCATCGCCCTCAGCCCGCAAGACGGCAACGAACTGAGCCAGTTGATGAAGAACGCCGACACCGCCATGTATCACGCCAAGGAGCGCGGCAAGAACAACTTCCAGTTCTACCAGGCGGCGATGAACGCCACGGCCCTGGAGCGCCTGGAGCTGGAAAGCGACCTGCGGCATGCCCTCGAACAGCAGCAGTTCGTGCTCTATTACCAGCCGCAGTTCAGTGGCAACGGCAAGCGTTTGACCGGCGTCGAGGCCTTGCTGCGCTGGCGGCACCCGCGCCGCGGCCTGGTGTCGCCAGGCGAGTTCATCCCGGTGCTGGAAGAGCTGGGGCTGGTGGTGCAGGTCGGCGACTGGGTGGTGGCCGAGGCCTGCAGTCAGCTCAAGGCCTGGCACGCGGCCAAGGTGCGGGTGCCGAAGGTGTCGGTCAACCTCTCGGCCCGCCAGTTCGCCGAAGGCCAGTTGGGCCTGCGCATCGCCAGCATCCTGCAAGACAGCGGCATTCCCCCGGCGTGCCTGGAGCTGGAGCTGACCGAAAGCATCCTGATGCGCGACGTCGGCGAGGCCATGCAGATCCTCGCCGGCTTGAAGCGCCTCGGCCTGTGCATCGCGGTGGACGATTTCGGCACCGGTTATTCCTCGCTGAACTACTTGAAGCAGTTCCCCATCGACGTGCTGAAGATCGACCGCAGCTTCGTCGACGGCCTGCCGCTCGGCGAGCAGGACGCACAGATCGTCCGCGCGATCATCGCCATGGCCCACAGCCTGAACCTGGCGGTGATCGCCGAGGGGGTGGAGACCCAGGAGCAGCTGGATTTCCTCCGTGAACACGAGTGCGACGAAGTCCAGGGTTACCTGTTTGGCAAACCCATGAGCGCCAACCACTTCGCCGCCCAGTTCGGCGGTGCCGCGCTGTTTATGCTGAGCTGAGCGGCTCGCGAAAGAGATGTAAGCTGGGTAGAGCCGTTTCCGGCGAAACCCAGCAAAGGGCCTAGCCGGGTTTCATGAGGCGCATCCATGCACCTCGCCCTGCGGGCAGCTAAAACTGTGCGAAACGGCTTTCCTGCCGTTTTGTCGCTGCACTCTACCCGGCCTACGGTTTTGCGCCTTCCAATCCGCGCCCGGCACCAGCCATGCACAATGAGCCCCGCTTATCCATCACATGACCGACCGTCATGTGCCAGCCAGCGACGGATGCGGTAGAATCCGCCCCCTCTTACCACCGCCCAGCTGATTTTTCTCAGGGGATTGCCATGTTCAGCCGTGAAACGACTCTCGCCAACTACGACGCCGACCTGTTCGCCGCGATGGAGCAAGAAGCCCAGCGCCAGGAAGAGCACATCGAGTTGATCGCCTCGGAGAACTACACCAGCCCAGCGGTGATGGAAGCCCAAGGCTCGGTGCTGACCAACAAGTACGCCGAAGGTTATCCGGGCAAGCGTTACTACGGCGGCTGCGAATACGTCGATGTGGTCGAGCAACTGGCCATCGACCGCGCCAAGCAGCTGTTCGGCGCCGACTATGCCAACGTCCAGCCGCACGCCGGCTCGCAAGCCAACAGCGCGGTGTACCTGGCCCTGCTGCAGGCCGGCGACACCCTCCTCGGCATGAGCCTGGCCCACGGCGGTCACCTGACCCACGGCGCCAGCGTCAGCTCCTCCGGCAAGCTCTACAACGCCGTGCAGTACGGCATCGACAGCAACGGCCTGATCGACTACGACGAGGTCGAACGCCTGGCCGTCGAGCACCAGCCGAAGATGATAGTCGCCGGTTTCTCCGCCTACTCGCAGGTGTTGGACTTCGCCCGCTTCCGTGCCATTGCCGACAAGGTCGGGGCCTACCTGTTCGTCGACATGGCCCACGTCGCCGGCCTGGTGGCGGCTGGCGTGTACCCGAACCCGGTGCCGTTCGCCGACGTGGTCACCACCACCACCCACAAGACCCTGCGCGGCCCGCGCGGTGGCCTGATCCTCGCGCGCAAGAACGAAGAGATCGAGAAGAAGCTCAACTCCGCGGTGTTCCCGGGCGCCCAGGGTGGCCCGCTGGAACACGTGATCGCGGCCAAGGCGGTGTGCTTCAAGGAAGCCCTGCAGCCGGAGTTCAAGGCCTACCAGCAGCAAGTGGTGAAGAACGCCCAGGCCATGGCCGGGGTGTTCATCGAGAACGGCTACGACGTGGTGTCCGGCGGTACCGAGAACCACCTGTTCCTGCTCAGCCTGATCAAGCAGGACATCACCGGTAAGGACGCCGACGCCGCCCTGGGTCGCGCCTTCATCACCGTCAACAAGAACTCGGTACCTAACGATCCACGCTCGCCGTTCGTCACCTCCGGCCTGCGCATCGGCACCCCGGCCGTGACCACCCGCGGCTTCAAGGAAGCCGAGTGCCGCGAACTGGCGGGCTGGATCTGCGAGATCCTCGCCAACCTCAACGATGAGTCGGTGATCGACCGCGTCCGTGGCCAGGTCAAAGCCGTGTGCGCCAAGTTCCCGGTGTACGGCAACTAAGCGTCAGCGCAATAAAAAAGCCCGGCAATTGCCGGGCGTTTTTGTTTGGGCAAGCGCAAATGCCATCCGTAGGAGTCAGGCCGTCACCTCAGCGAAGCCCGCGCGGATCTGCTCTTCCGGCAGCTCGTCACCGATGAACACGATCACGCTTTCGCGCACCTCACCCTCGCGCCACTCTGTGTCCCAATCGAAGCCATACAGCTTGAGCACGCCCTGAAACACCAGGCGCCGCGCCTCGCCGGCGATGTTCAACACGCCCTTGTAGCGCAGTAGCGAGTTACCGTGGTTTTCCAGCAGCGCATTCATGAATTCGCTGAGCTTGTCGATATCCACCGGCTGCTCGCTGCGCAGCACCAGGCTGGCGATCCGCTCAGGCGCGCTGCCGCGAACCGGCAGCAGTGACCGCGAGGGCAGGCCAAGGCCAAGATCCGCATTCAGATTGAAACCGCGCACATCGAGCAGTTCCGCCAGCTCGATGCGGCCGTGGTCGACCACACGGATCGGCGCGCGGCGGTTGATCCGGGTCAGGCGCTGGCTGAGCGCCTCGAACGTCGCCGCGTCGACCAGATCGCGCTTGCTCACCAGGATGCGATCGGCAAAGCCAACCTGCGCCTGGGCGATGGTTTCGCTGAGGTGGCGTTCGGCATGCGCGGCATCGACCAGGGTGATGATGCCGTCGAGGAGGTAGCGCTCGCGCAGTTCCTCGTCGACGAAGAAGGTCTGCGCCACCGGTGCCGGGTCCGCCAGGCCGGTGCATTCGATGACCAGGCGATCGAAGGCAATCTCACCACTGTCCAGACGCTCCAAGAGCAGGTACAGGGCCCGCTCCAGATCGCCATGGATGGTGCAGCAGACGCAGCCATTGGCCAGGGTCATGACCTGCACCGGACCGTCGCCGAGGAGCTGCGTGTCGATGCCGGTCTCGGCGAACTCGTTCTCGATCACGGCGATCTTCAAACCATGCTCGGCCTTGAGCAGGTGGCACAGGAGCGTGGTCTTGCCGGCACCGAGAAAACCGCTGAGCACGGTGACCGGGATGGGCGCATTCGACATCACAACGAATCCTTGGAGAGGTCTGAGAAAGTAGTTATTCGTCGCTCCCGCAGGGTAGGACACAAGCCTTCAGTATCGAACGCCCTCGCAGGGCTGAGCACCGCGAGTCACCCAGCCGCCACACAGCTCGATCAGTCCAGCCGTGGAGGTGCAGATCAACAGCCAAACGGCCAGCACCCGCTACATCGGCAGTACCGCGGCAACGAAGCCATAGTCGACCAGCATCCAGGTGATTTGCACAACGGTGAAACCGAAGATTTTGGCCATTATGGGGCTTCCGCGATCTGCCCCAGCCAGATGGACGCGAGCAGCAATATATAACCCCGGGCAGGGAAATCCCACCGCTGCGCCGCCAGCACCGGACCGACCACGGCACGTGGCGTAGAAGGCTAATGTTAGTGCTCAGCGAGAACTCCCAACGGCTGGACAGACCAGCGGCCGCATAAGCCTAACCGCTTCTGAGCAATTCACTATCAGCCCCAGGCCTAGAACCTGCCCGCACACTTAACTGGAGGGATAAAAATGCCGGGCAACAGCCCGGCTCGGTGGGTGCAACGCAGATGTTGTTTAAGCGGGGTGCTTGGCGTAACGCGCCAGTTGCGCATCGCGGCTCATGACGTCGAGGGTGGCAGCCAGCACTTGCTCGCTGGTCACGTCGGCCTTGGAGAAAATGCGGCCGAAGTTCTGTTGAGTGACTTGCGCAAAATGCACCCGGTCAGCCGTCTCAATACCCAGCAGAGTGGCATAGGCATCCAACGCCTCGCCCTGCCCCTGCGCCATGTCTTCGGCGATGGAGTCGAGCATGCCATTCATGGCCAGCAACGAACGACCGCCATAACCCAGTTTGACGCTGGAGTCACAGCCGTTAGTACCAGAGGTCAGACCAAAGGTGGCATTCCCTGAAGTGCCGTTGGTGGTGGTCGCCAGCAGGTGCGGAAACAGGCCTCGCTGGCCTTCGAACAGCATATTGCCCCAACCGCAGCCCTTGCCGCCGGCCGGTTCAGCCTGAGCCAGCAAACTGGCCGCACTCAGGACCCCGAGAATCAAACCTTTGCTTAGCAGTCGCTTATCCATATCTGCGCTCCGCAGGAAATTATAAGAAAAACCGCATTTGCAGCTTTGGCGACGCTGGCTCAGCTGTCAAACCGATGGCGGCATTGGCGCTACACTGCAGACAGTTTTCTGCCAGGAGGCAGCATGCCCACTCGCGCGACCAGGGTCGTCCTTGCCCCACCGCTGCTCTACCTGCTGTTTATCGCGCTTGCCGGCGCCCTGAGCCTTGCGTTGCCCGTCTCTCTGGTTACTCGGCCTGGCGCTGCTCACCGGCCGCGCGGGCCTTTATTACTGGCGGCGCCGCCGAGCCACAAGCGGCCGCGCGCAGCACAGCCTTAGCTATAGTGGACAAAACTGCCAAGGAGTCAGTGCATGAGTGAGTCAACCAACGAGCGGCGGCGTTTTCAGCGCATCGCCTTCGACGCCACCACCGAACTCGCCCAGGGTGAACGGCGCTGGACGGTTGAGCTGCATGACCTGTCGCTCAAGGGGCTGCTGGTAAAACGCCCGCGCGATTGGCACTGCGACCCCGATCAGCCGTTCGAGGCGCGTATCGAGCTGAGTGCCGAGGCGCAAGTCAGCATGGAGGTACTGCTGATCCATACCCAGCAAGACCTACTCGGGTTTGTCTGCCGGCATATCGACCTCGACTCCATCGGCCACTTGCGCCGCCTGGTCGAACTCAACCTGGGCGACGAAACCCTGCTGGAGTGCGAGCTGGCCTCGCTGGGCGGGGAATAAGGCGGCAGCCTAGGCTGGGTAGAGCGAAGCGAAACCCAGCCTACGCGGCGCCCCGTTCACGGCCAAGGCCACCCCCTACAACCCTTGCCTTTACTCGAACAACGCATCCAGCGCCTGTTCCAGACGGGTCACCGCAATCACCTGCAGCCCTGGCGGCGCCTCTTTGGGCGCATTGCCTTTGGGCACTATGGCGCGCTTGAAGCCGTGCTTGGCCGCCTCTTTCAAGCGCTCCTGACCGCTCGGCACCGGGCGCACCTCGCCGGACAAGCCGACCTCGCCAAACACCAGCAGATCATGCGGCAGCGGCCGATTGCGCAGACTGGACATCACTGCGGCCATCAAGGCCAGGTCCGACGCGGTCTCCAGCACCTTGACCCCACCGACCACATTGAGGAACACGTCCTGGTCGTGAGTGGGAATACCGCCATGCCGGTGCAGCACCGCCAGCAACATGGCCAGGCGGTTCTGATCCAGCCCCAGGGTGACCCGCCGCGGGTTGGCCAGGTGACTGGTGTCGACCAAGGCCTGCACCTCGATCAGCATCGGCCGCGTACCTTCCCAGGTCGCCATCACCACACTGCCCGGCACTTCCTCCTGAGCGCGGGTGAGGAAGATCGCTGAAGGGTTGGAGACCTCCTTCAGGCCGCGGTCGGTCATGCCGAACACCCCGAGTTCGTTGATCGCACCGAAACGGTTCTTCACCGCGCGCAGCAGCCGCAGACGGCCATCCGATTCGCCTTCGAAATACAACACGGTATCGACCATGTGCTCGAGCACCCGCGGCCCCGCCAGCGACCCCTCCTTGGTGACGTGACCGACCAGGAAGATCGCCGTGCCGCTCTGCTTGGCATAACGCACCAGCAACGCCGCACTCTCACGGACCTGCGAGACGCCGCCGGGTGCCGACTGCAATTGCTCGGTGAAGATGGTCTGGATCGAGTCGATCACCATCACTTTCGGCTGCTCGAGGCGCGCGGTGGCGATGATCGCCTCGATGCAGGTCTCGGTCATCACCTTCAGTTGGTCTTCCGGCAGACCCAGGCGCCGCGCACGCATGGCCACCTGCTGCTGGGATTCCTCGCCGGTGACATACAGCGCCGGCAGGCGCGTGGCGATATTGCACAGGGTCTGCAGGAGGATGGTCGACTTGCCGATCCCCGGGTCGCCGCCGATCAGCACCACCGAGCCATCCACCAGACCGCCCCCGAGCACCCGATCCAACTCGGCGGAAGCGGTGGAGAAGCGCGGCATCTCCTCGACGCTGACCTCAGCCAGCGTCTTGATCTGCGCCTGCTGCCCAGCCCAGCCCGCACGCCCGTTGGCAGCCTCGCTGCCGGCTTCGATCAGGCTCTCGACCAGGGTGTTCCACGCTCCGCACTCAGCGCATTGCCCGGCCCATTTGGGGAAGGTGGCGCCGCACTCGGTGCAGCCGTACAGACGCTTGGCCTTGGCCATAGCGGACTCCTGTCAGAGGAAAGCCCGCATGATAGCCGCAGCAGCCGCGCCGGTGTTCAAGCACCTCGGCCGTTGGCCGCCGCCTTCAGTTGCCGGGCGATCTCGACGTTGAGCGTCACCCGTTCGTTCTTCAGCACCTGCAGCGCCTCCGTATCCAGCGCTTCGCGGCCGTCCTCGACCAGATAGATGCGCTTGTCCAGCGCCTCGTAGTCCGCCGCCAAGCGGGTGAAATGCGCATCGCGGCCATGCAAGGCCCGCAGCTCGACATGAAATTCGGGAAACTCCCGCATCAGCGGATGGTATTCGAGCGTCATGGTCTGATCCCTCCTCCGGTTGATTGGACTTGTTCTTTTAGCCTAGCCCAGCCACCGTCGGTCGAACCTACCCTCGGTCGCACCGTCAGGCAGCCACCCCGTTGGGTCCGACAGCAGGCTCTGGCCAGCCTCGCAGCGCGCCGCACACGCGTGCTGGGAGGCGCCTTGGCGCTGCATTACACTGCCGCCACTCATCTCAAAACACAGGGAGTAAACCTATGAGCGTACTCAGCGAGTTCAAGGCCTTCGCGGTCAAAGGCAATGTCGTCGATATGGCGGTCGGGATCATCATCGGCGCCGCCTTCGGCAAGATCGTTTCGTCGTTCGTCGGTGATGTGGTGATGCCGCCGATTGGTTTGCTGATTGGCGGGGTGGACTTCTCCCAACTGGCCGTCACCCTGAAAGCCGCCGAGGGCGATATTCCGGCGGTCATGCTGAGCTACGGTAAGTTTATCCAGACGGTGCTGGACTTCGTCATCGTCGCCTTCGCCATCTTCATGGGGGTCAAGGTGATCAACAAACTCAAGCGTGAAGAAGCGGCGGCGCCGACGCTGCCGCCGGTACCGACGCCGGAAGAGGCGCTGCTCACGGAGATCCGCGACCTGCTCAAGACCCAGCAGAACCGGTAGGGTGGATTAGCCGCGCAGCGGCGTAATCCACCAAACTGGGCTAGCTCGCCGCCGCCGGTGGAAGCCCCTCCGGGGATTCCACCCTACGCACTGGGCGCACCAAAATAACGGCGCCCGCAGGCGCCGTTTGCATGCATTGCCAAGGCTTTGAGCCGGCTTACCAGTAATTCTCCACCGCGACCTGTCCCGGCCGGCGCGTCAGGCTGAGCTGCATGTCGCGCTGTTTCAGCAGGGCACGACAGTCGTGGATCATCTGCGGATTGCCGCAGAGCATGATCCGCGAATGCTCGGGCGTCAGCGCCAGGCCGGCGGTGCGCTCCAGCTCGCCGTTGGCGATCAGGGTGGTGATGCGCCCGTGCAGGGCGCCGGGGTGCTCTTCGCGAGTGACCACCGGGATGTACTGCAGCTTGTGCGCATACTCGGCCAGGTGATCGCGCTGGCCGAGCTCGGCAATCAACGGCTGATATGCCAGCTCACGGCCCTCGCGGGCGCTGTAGACCAGAATGATGCGCTCGAAACGCTCCCACACCTCGAAGTCCTGAAGGATCGAGATAAACGGTGCCACGCCAGTACCGGTGGCCAGCAGCCAGAGATCGCGGCCGTCGCCAAAACGGTCGAGGGTGAGAAAACCGAAAGATTGCTTGTCCACCAACAGCGTGTCGCCCTCTTGCAGACGGCTCAGCTCGCTGGTGAACTCCCCGCCGGGCACCACGATGGAAAAGAAATCGAGGAATTCATCGTAGGGCGACGAGACCATCGAATAGGCGCGCCAGACCGTGCTGCCATCGGCCTTGCCGACCCCGAGCCGAGCGAACTGCCCGGAGCGAAAGCGAAAGCCCTGATCGCGCGTGGTGCGCAGGGTGAACAGGCCGGGCGCCAGCGGCTGCACCTCGAGTACGGTCTGGCGGGTGAACTTCTCTTCGCGGGCGGTCATACATCCGTTCCTGGTTGGCGCATGGCCTCAGTCTCTCGCAAAGAGGCGCCCCGCAACACCGCCGGTGCTGATATTTGGAACGATTGTGCGCCTAGCCGCGATCCTCGGGACAAGTGACGCCCCGGTTTATTAGCCGTTGAGCATGCCCACGCATGCTTAAGGCGTGGGCATGCTTCAAGCACTCACACGAAGAAGGTGAAATCGGCCACGGTGATGTCGGTCGCTTGGACGCCGGTCAGGGTGATGGTGCCCGCAGTGGCAGAAATAAGCGTCCTGTCGTTAAAGCCGAACGGATCCGTGATGGTGAGATCCGCGAAGGTCAGACCGCTAGCGCTCAGGTCGATCAGTTCCACGCCATTCTCGAAGTCCTGAATGGTGTCGTTGCCCCACAACGCACCGAACTGGAACTTGTCCACGCCTGCGCTGGTATCGAACAAGATGCCGCCGACCATGAAGTCGTCGCCCGCACTGCCCACCAGCACGTCATCACCCAGGCCACCGCTCATGGAGGCGCCTGCGACACCGGCCAGCAGCCTATCGTTGCCCTCACCGCCGTCCAGCGACGAAAACGAAAACGCCGCATCGCTGCCGATCAGCAGGTCGTCGCCCGCCTCGCCGAAGGCGTTGCCGCCGAAGCCGCTGTCTTGGAGGCTGAGGGTGTCGTTGCCCACGCCGCCGAAGAGCTCATCGAGTCCGTCGCCAGGGCCGCCATTCAGCACGTCGTCCCCGGCGCCACCATTGAGCAGGTCGTCGCCCGCCAACCCGGTCAGCACGTCGTTGCCGCCCAGGCCGAAGATCTTGTCGGCGCCTGCGGTGCCGTCGAGAATGTCATCCCCCTCGGTGCCGGCCGTGACGAAGTCTGTTCGGGTGAAATCATCCACCGTGAAGCTCTGCACGCCGAGGAACTTGACCGCGAAGTCGCTGCCATCGAGCGTCCCGTTGTCATTCTCGTCGGCCAGCAGCCAGGTGTCGCCGCTCTTGACCGTATAGACCAGTTCGGTCACGCCGTTGCCGGCGCCGGGCAATGCCGCGGCTGGATTTGGATTGACGTCAATCTCGCCGCGGAACACCAGCTGCGAGTTCCGCAGTGCAAGCAAGTCGCCACCGACTACACCGCCCCCCTCGAAGTCCAGCACTGTATCGTGCGCAGCGAAGGGCGAGCTGGGGTTGAAGCCCAGGAAGAACACGAATTCATCGGCGTCGCCGTCCAGGGTATCGTTGCCGGCGTCGCCAAAGACAATGTCATTGCCGTTGCCGTTGCCGTTGCCGTTGCCGTTGCCGTCGGCAAGCGTAGAGACGTTGCCAGCGCCGCCGCTCAAGGTGTCTTCACTGTCGCCGCCGCGCAATGTGTCGCGATCCGCGCCGCCGCTTAGCAGACCGTTGAAAAACTCAGCTCCAACTGCCCCAACCCGCCCGATTTGACGTTTTTTCAAGCTCCCGAACCAGGCGAATCACCCAACAGACCTGGATTCAGGCCTTTTGCGCAGGATTCGCTGCGGTTTTCCCGCCTTTCGGCGTTTTCCGGGCGTAGTTCGCCCTATACATGCGCGCCCCGCCACCAGCCCGACAGGCTGCCCAGGCGAATCAGGTTGTAGACCGAGAAGCCCAGCAGCAACTGCGCGCTCAGCTTCGCGCGGCCAATCAATTTGGTCTTGCGCAGGCCGCCCACCGTCTTCAGCCAGCCAAACCCTTCTTCGATCCGTTTGCGAATCTTCAGGCTGGTGGCGTAGCCAGAGTGGCGCGTGGTGCGCCCGTCGATGGCGCTGCCCTTGCGCTTCTGCGCCACGTGCGGCGTGACCCTCAGCTCGCGGGCGCCGCAGACAAACGCCTGCTGGTCATAGCCCTTGTCCGCGCCGACCGTGCTGCCCGGCTGGGTGCTGCGCTCCAGCATCGTCAAGGCGGCATCCACCTCGGCACGCCCGTTGAACTCGGTGCACTCCACATCCACGATCAACCCGTTGCGATGCTCCATCAGGGTGTGGGCCATGTGCGCCAGGCGACTGGCATCACCGCTGTTTTTGCGCGCCAGACGGGCCTTGGGGTCGGTGGTCGATTGGTGGGTCGCGTTGCTGCGCGGCTCACCCTTGAAGTCGGCATAGGGATTGCGCGTGCCGTCTGCAGGCGGCTCGCCACCGTCCTTCCTGACGAAGGATTTGTGCGAGGCCCAGGCGTCGATCATCGTGCCGTCCACGCTGAAGTGCTCATTACTGGCAAATTCCGCCCATTGGCTCAGCGACTGGATGCGCTGGAAAAACAGGCGGGCCACGTCCTGGTTGAACAGCCGGTCGCGGTTCTGGCTGAAAGTCGAGTGATCCCACACGCGCTCATCCATGGACAGGCCGACAAACCAGCGAAACAGCAGATTGAAGTCGATCTGCTCGACCAGCTGCCGCTCGGAGCGAATGGTGTAGATCACCTGCAGCAGCGAGGCGCGCAACAACCGGCCCGCCCCAGCGTGGAGTACAGTTCATCGAAGTCCTGATCCATCGACGCCAAGACGCTATCGACCAGCTCGCGCAGGGGGCGCAGCGGGTGGTCGTCGGGGGTGCGCTGCTCCAGCGTCGTGTAGCTGAACAGTTCGTTTTGCTTAAGGTCGAGTCCGCGCATGGGCTTGGGCTGGGGCCTGCATAAAGGAGATGGCCATCAGTTTTCCAGAACCCGCCACGGCCTCGACTTTTTTCAACGGCCTGTTAGGTAGTCGCGCACGGCCCCGGGGGCTCGTCAACACTGGCCCGGCGTTCCGCATCCGGCGCTCCAGCACCCGGAGAGCCTTGGCGATCGCCGCATCGTCGGCTGAATGGTCGATCGACGCTATGGCGTTCACGGCTGCGTTTGCGCCGGCATGACCCCGGACGAGCTGGTCGAGGAACTCGACCAGCTCGTCCGGGTGCCGGGGCTTTCCAACGTCTGGTTGCCGCCGATCCGCAACCGCATCGACATCTCGCGACGGGCATCAAGAGCCCGGTGGGCATCAAGGTGGCCGGCTCCGACCCCGTCAGCATCGACAAGTTGACCACGCGCATCGAATCGGCCATCAAGGCGGTGCCGGGCGTCTCGTCGGCATTGGGCCGAGCGATTGACCGGTGGGCGCTACATCCGCCCGCACCGTTCTGGCGACGCTGACCCGTTACGGCAGCATGAGCCGTATGAGTGCCGACTCGAAGTTTCCGCTGTAGGCCGTGCTGCCGGCCGGTACGGACGCCCCGTGTTGCGGATTCGAAGCCGTGACTCCCGGATCCACGAGCACTCCCGCAAGGGGCGCGACGGTGAATTTCGGCGCGGACAGTTTCAGCGACGCCGCCAGCAGCGAATACGGCGGGCCCTGGCTCGTCGTCGCCGCAAGCAGCACCGTGTTGTCGGCCGCAGCCGCGACGGCGCCGCCGGTCTCGAAGCCGGTGCCACCCCAGGTTGCCGCATCCGTCACCTTCTTGCCTGTCGACTCCAGGCGCGCGACGAACGCATCCTGGAAGCCGACGCCCAACGCCGTCGTCGTTCCGGCGAGAAGAACCGAGCCGTCGGGCGCCACCGCGATGCCTTCGCCGGTGTCGCCGCCCTTGGTGCAGCATTCCTTGCCGAACAACAAGCTGCCATCGGACCCGATCTTCAGGACCAGCGCGGCGATGCCGACGATGCCGCCCTTCGCCGCCTGGATGGCGCCAGCCGTGTATATGGACCCATCCGCGGCGGCGGCCATTCCGCCGCGCGCATCCACGACCTCGCCTGCCCCGTACGTCTGTGCCCAGACCAGGTCGCCCTCTGGCGTCAGCTTCAGCACCATCACGTCGAACTGGGAAAAATTGCTGTTGGGCCGCAGTCTCGAGCTGGCCGCGTAGACACTGCCATCCGGCGTGACGGCCATCGCCTCGAAGCCGGCGGCATCGTCCCAGAGCCGTTGCCAGACAAGATTGCCCAGCGAATTGAACTTCAGGACGAACACTCCCGCGGAGCTCGGGCCGAAGCTGGTTGTCCGGCCCGCGACGTAGACGGAGCCGTCGCTGTGCGTCGCCACCGCGCCGGCGCTATCGGACTCGGTACCGCCCCAGGCCCGCTCCCAGAGCAGGTCGCCGTCCGGATTGAATTTCAGCAACACGGCGTCTCCGCCACCGTCTGCGGTGATGCCGGCCACGTAAACTGAACCGTCGGCAGCGACCGCCACTGACGTATTCGTCACCCCGACGATGGTCGGGCCGTCCCAGATCCGCTGCCAGACGACCGCTCCATTCGAGAGCTTGACGATGGACATCCGCGTCGCGGGCTGGTTGAACTGGTCGACGGCAAAGCTATCCGTCGAGCCGACGAGGTACGCGCTGCCGTCGGCGGCCGCGGCGACAGCGGTTGCGACTTCGGCTCCAGCCCCACCCCATGTCGTCTCGGTGAGCAAGGCCTGCCCGTGCGCCGGCCTTTCTGTAAGTGCCAGCAGGACCAAAACCAAGCTTGCAAACAGCACCTTCCCGACCGCGATTCCGTTCCGTCGTGCTGGCGAGGGACTGCAGGTATGCGTCATGTCGTTTCTCCTGTTTGGAGAAAACAAGGACCTGGACGGCGCTGATGGGATATTAGCCGAACCGCTCGAAGCGTGTCGTCGGCCACCAGATAACAAATCATTGCCAGCGAGGCCGAAAATCTGGTCGGCGTCTTTGGTGCCGGGTAGGGAATCGTTACCGGGTGTACCTGTGATAGCAGCCATGACATTACCCTCCTGCTTTTTAAAGCAATGGGAACCTGGGTTCAGGCTATATAAAGTCTAGTTCTGACGGGACTAAAGTCTACTTTTTGTATGGGACTAAAGTCTGATCATAACGGGACTAAAGTCTGAATTTTGCGGGACTAAAGTCCCGTCAAGTGGGGACCAAGAGCAAGGCGCGTACTGGGCATTTCGTCTGCGACTGGCTCGGTGACGTTGAAGCGCCCGAGGCGAGCTCGATAGTTCTATCGCCGCACGGCTGGAAGTCAGCCAAGTGGCATGCTCGCTTAGGTCAACAGAGCCTAAGACGCTTGATTCAAAACCCGCAGACGGCTCCACGCACTGGAGCCTGCACTCGATGGCTACCGAGACCGGCCGCCGCAAAAGCAGGAGCCATAAGGGCCCACGACTTTCGCTAAAAACCTGGTCTGCCCCCCCTGAATTCTTGGGCAAAACCTTTAAGTGCTTGAGCGAAAAACCACATAAACTAGCCGCATGGCGAGTTCTAATTTAAATCAACGACTTGCGTAATAGTCAGGATTACAGAGTGCTTAATTGATGCCGCTCTTCAGCACAGCGTTTGCCAGTCTCGAGTTGTTTCGCCAGCCGCCACAGCGCGACGACCCGCTGCAGGCCTTCGATGCGGCCGACGAATACCTACTCGCTCATCTGCATGGGCAGGGTCTGCCGATCGAGGCCCGGGTGCTGGTGCTGAACGACAGCTTCGGCGCGCTGGCGGCCAGCCTGGCGGGCAAGGCCCAGGTCAGCAGCAGCGGCGACTCCCATCTAGGCGCCTTGGCGCTGGCGAACAATCTGGCGTGCAATAACTTGGCGGCGGACAGCGTGCGCTTTATCCCGGCCAGCCAGACGGTGCCCGGCCCGTTCGACTGGGTACTGATCCGCGTGCCGAAAACCCTGGCGCTGCTGGAGGAGCAACTGATCCGCCTTCAGGGCCAACTGGCACCCGGCGCGCGAGTCGTCGCCGCGGGCATGCTCAAGCACTTGCCGCGCACCGCCGGCGATCTGCTGGCGCAATACATCGGCCCGCTGCAGGCTTCGCTCGCGGTGAAAAAAGCCCGGCTGCTGTTCGTCACGCCCAGCGCGAAAGCCCCGGTGAGCTCGCCCTACCCGACCCGCTACCAGCTGGACAGCCCGCGCATCGAGTTGCTCAACCACGCCAATGTGTTCTGCCGCGAAGGCCTGGATATCGGCACCCGGGCCTTTCTGCCACACCTGCCGCAAAGGCTCGGTGCGGCGCGGGTTGCCGACCTCGGATGTGGTAACGGCGTGCTCGGCATCGCCTGCGCCTTGGCCAACCCCGATGCGCAGCTGACGCTGGTGGATGAGTCGTATATGGCCGTGCAATCGGCGGCCGAGAACTGGCGCGCGGCACTGGGCGAGCGAGCGGTGGAGATTCGCCCCGGCGACGGCCTGGCCGAGCAGGCGCAAGACTCGCTGGACCTGGTGCTGTGCAATCCACCCTTCCACCAGCAACAGGTGGTCGGGGATTTCCTCGCCTGGCGGATGTTCCAGCAGGCCCGAGCGGCCCTGGTCAAGGGCGGCGAGCTGTGGATAGTCGGCAACCGCCACCTGGGCTACCACGCCAAGCTCAAGCGCCTGTTCCTCGGAGTGGAGCAGGTCGCGGCGAATCCGAAGTTCGTGGTGTTGAAGGCGATCAAGTAGCCGCGCGCTCCTACGACTACGGCGTACTCAAGCCCGCCGCAGTCATAAACAGCCGCAACAGATAAGACACGGCACCCAGCGCCAGCACGCTGCCCGTCCAGATGGCCACCAACCAACCCAAGCGCTGCCACAGCGGTTTTTTCCCGGGTTTATCCACAGTCATCGCGGGCCTCCGGCCATCAGTGATAGCCATCCTCCTGAGTCACCTTGCCGCGGAACACGTAATAGCTCCAGGCGGTGTACATCAGGATGAAGGGGATGATGAACAGCGCGCCGACCAGGATAAAACCCTGACTCTGCGGCGGCGCGGCGGCCTGCCAGATGGTCACCGACGGCGGGATGATATGCGGCCACAGGCTGATGCCCAGGCCGCTGTAGCCGAGGAAGATCAGCACCAGGGTGAGGATGAACGGCGAGTAGTTGCGGTTGTTCTGCACCGCCTTCAACAGCGCGTACAGGGTCACCAGCACCAGGATCGGCACCGGCAGGAACCAGAACAGATTCGGCAGGCTGAACCAGCGCTGGGCAATTTCGGCGTGGGCCAAGGGCGTCCACAGGCTGACAATCCCGGTCACGGCCAACAGCACCAAGGCCAACGGCCGTGCCAGATCGTGCATCTGCTGTTGCAGCCGGCCTGCGGTTTTCATGATCAGCCAGGTGCAACCGAGCAGGGCATAGGCGGCGATCAGCGCCAACCCGCAGAACAGCGAGAAGGGGGTCAGCCAATCCAGCGAACCGCCGGCGTAGGCGCGATTGACCACCGGAATGCCGTCGATGTAAGCACCCAACGCCACCCCCTGGAAGAAGGTCGCGGCCAGCGAACCGCCGATGAAGGCCTTGTCCCAGATATGCCGCTTGTGCGCCTTGGCCTTGAAGCGGAACTCGAAGGCCACGCCGCGGAAGATCAGCCCCAGGAGCATGAAGATCAGCGGCAGATACAAGGCGCTCAGCACCACCGCGTAAGCCAGCGGGAAGGCGCCGAACAGCGCCGCGCCGCCGAGCACCAGCCAGGTCTCGTTACCGTCCCAGACCGGCGCCACGGTGTTCATCATCACGTCGCGCTCGGCGTCGTCCTTGACGAACGGGAAGAGGATGCCGATGCCTAGATCGAAACCATCCATGACCACGTACATCATGATGCCGAAGACGATGATGATTGCCCAAATCAGCGAAAGATCGAAGCCCATGGTCAGTTCCTCCCGCTCGAGTTGTCGTCTTCCAGCCCTTCGTCCGCCGCGGACAGCGGCCGCGCCGGTGTGCGTTGCTGCCCAGGGCCACCAACGCCCTGCTCCCTGCCTTCATCGGTGATCGGGCCTTTGCGCACCAGGCGCAGCATGTAGCCGAGGCCGACCCCGAACAGCGCGAAGTACACCACTACGAACAAGGTCAGGGTCAGGCTCATCTGCGCGAAGCTGTGCCCGGAGGAACCCTCGGCGGTGCGCATCAGGCCGTAGACCACCCAGGGCTGACGACCGACCTCGGTGGTGAACCAGCCGGCGAGAATCGCGACCAGACCGGACGGCCCCATCCACAGCGCCAGATAGAGGAAGGGCTTGGACTGGTAGAGGCTGTCACGCGCGCGCAGCCAGAGGCTCCATAGCCCGGTGAGGATCATCAACATACCGAGACCAACCATGATTCGGAACGACCAGAACACTATGGTCGAGTTGGGCCGATCCTGCGGCGGGAACTCCTTCAGCGCCGGCACCTGCTTATCCAGGCTGTGGGTCAGGATCAGGCTGCCGAGGGCGGGAATTTCCAGCTTGAAGCGGGTCTGCTCGGCCTGCATATCCGGCCAGCCGAAGAGGATCAATGGGGTCGGCTCGTCGCCGACGTTTTGCCAGTGGCCCTCGATCGCGGCGATCTTGGCCGGCTGGTGGTGCAGGGTATTGAGCCCGTGGAAATCACCGATCACCGCCTGAATCGGGGCGACGATCAGGGCCATCCACATGGCCATCGAGAGCATGCGGCGGATCGCCGGATTATCCCGCCCGCGCAGCAGATGCCAGGCCGCCGACGCGCCGACGAAGAACGCCGTCGCAAGGAACGCCGCGGTGGCCATGTGCAGCAGACGGTAGGGAAATGACGGATTGAAGATCACCGCCAGCCAGTCCACCGGAATCACCCGGCCGTCGACGATCTCGAAGCCCTGCGGGGTCTGCATCCAACTGTTCGAGGCGAGAATCCAGAAGGTCGAGATCAAGGTGCCGATGGCCACCATCACCGTGGCGAAGAAGTGCAGCCCCAGGCCGACGCGGTTCCAGCCAAACAGCATGACACCGAGGAAGCCCGCCTCGAGGAAGAACGCGGTGAGCACTTCATAGGTCAGCAACGGCCCGGTGACCGCGCCGGCGAAGTCGGAGAAGGCGCTCCAGTTGGTGCCGAACTGATAGGCCATCACCAGCCCGGAGACCACGCCCATGCCGAAGTTGACGGCGAAGATCTTCGACCAGAAATGGTAGAGGTCGCGGTAGACCTCCTCATGGGTTTTCAACCACAGGCCTTCCAGCACCGCCAGATAGCTGGCCAGGCCGATGGTGATCGCCGGGAAGATGATGTGGAAGGAAATGGTGAACGCAAACTGCATCCGAGCCAGATCCAGGGCCTCTAAGCCGAACATGGGACTTCCTCAATCAGGTGGTACGGGGCACGGCCCTTTATTGCGGCCAAGCCAGCAGCTCCAAGCTTTGGAGTGGCGCTACGGAATTATTCTTGTGTGGCGCAGATCGAGCGGGACAGCAGGCCTAAAAGCCCCCCCACGCGACCCAAAAACGGGGTATTGACGTGGATCAACCAGCACGCAAAGAGTAGCGCTTTGTACCCGGGGTGCCGCTGTGGTCGATTGTCGCGCGGTGCCCTGCCGGCCCAGCCCACAAAACCCGCAACAACCCTCCAGGATGTCCGTCCACAAATCTCCCAGAGCCCATAGGGCGAGTCGTTGTTAGCCTGTTAAAGCCCGCTAGGATCAGTCGCAAAGCTTGCTGAAGAAAGTACGTAGTCAGGTAGCCTTTTTACAACGGCCGGTTAATCCAACCCCACCGCTCTAGACCGCGTGCTAGCCTGACGCCCCCCTGAGCTCGCCAAGTAAAAAGCCGCCCATCATGTCGACCCACGGCAAACTCCTGCTGCGCCAACAACGTCCGTTTCTCGCCTTCTGGCTGGCCCGTGTCTGTACCGCCAGCGGCTTCCAGATGCTCACCGTGGCCATCGGTTGGCACCTGTACCAACTGACCGGCAACGTGCTGGATCTAGGCTGGGTCGGTTTAGTGGAGTTTCTGCCACGGCTGCTGTTCATGCTGTACACCGGGCATGTGGCGGATCGTTACGATCGGCGCAAGGTTGCGGCGCTCTGCCAAGGTGGTCAGGCGCTGATCGCCATCGCCTTGGTGCTGGGCAGCAGCAGTGGCGAGGTAACCCGCGAGATGATTTTCGTGCTGGCCTTCCTGCTCGGCAGCGCCCGCGCCTTCGAGATGCCGGCGACGCAAGCGCTGCTGCCGAGCCTGGTGCCGAGCGCGCTGTTCCCCGCCGCAGTCGCCGCTTCGGCTTCGGCAATGCAGACCGCGACCATAGTCGCGCCGGCCCTCGGCGGCTTTCTCTATGCCTTCGGCAGCATCTGGGTCTATGCGCCCACGGCCCTGCTGTATGTCGTGGCCTGTACGCTGATGCTGAGCCTGCCGAGGCGCCAGGAGCCGCTGAATCAGGAGCGCCCGTCGCTGCATTCATTGCTGGCTGGCATCCGCTTCATTCGCAGCCGGCGCGATATCTTCGGCGCGATTTCGCTGGACCTGTTCGCCGTGCTGCTCGGCGGCGCCACCGCGCTGCTGCCGGTGTTCGCCAAGGACATTCTGCTGACCGGCCCCTGGGGCCTCGGCCTGTTGCGCTCGGCCCCGGCGGTGGGCGCCTTGCTGATGGCCTTCTGGTTGGCGCGCTTTCCCATCCAGCGTAACGTCGGGCGGATCATGTTTATCTCGGTGGGCGTGTTCGGTGTGGCGACCATCGCCTTCGGCCTCTCCACCTCGTTCTGGTTCTCGCTGCTGGTGCTGGCCATCCTCGGCGCGGCCGACATGATCAGCATGGTGATCCGCGGCGCCTTCGTGCAGTTGGAAACCCCGGACGAAATGCGCGGCCGGGTCAGTGCGGTGAACGGCTTGTTTATCGGCGCCTCGAATCAGCTCGGTGAATTCGAATCCGGCCTCACCGCCCATTGGTTCGGCAGCGCGCCGGCGGTGGTGCTGGGTGGCGTCGGTACGCTGCTGATCACCGGCGCCTGGTACAAACTGTTCCCGACCCTGGCCAAGCGCGAACGGCTGCACGAGCCACGCACCCCGTAGGCTGGGTTTCGTCCGCTGGACTCTACCCAGCCTACCCTCTGAATGGCCGGTATCGGGCTGCGCACCCCTACCTGAAATCAGACGACCAGCATCGCCTTGGCGATCTCTTTGCGCTTGCCCTTGCCCACCAGTTGCTCCACCAGGGTCAGGGCGAACTCCAGCGCGGTGCCCGGCCCCTGGCTGGTGATGCAGTTACCGTCCACCACCACCGGCTGATCGACGAAGGTGCAGCCGGAGAGACGGTCACTGAGGGCCGGGTAACAGGTCATCCGCCGTTGCTTGAGCACGCCATAACCTTGCAAGGCCAGCGCCGGAGCGGCGCAGATACCGGCGAACAGCTTGCCGGCCGCCGCGTGCTCACGCACCCGTTCGGCCAAGGGCTGGTGATCGGCCAGGTGCTGGGCGCCCGGCATGCCGCCGGGCAATACGATCAAGTCGAAGTCCTGGGCCAGCACGTCGACCAGCATGGCGTCGGCGGTCAGGCGCGTGCCGCGGGCGCAGGTCAGCATCCGGCGGTTTTCGATGCTGGCCACCAGCAACTCGATGTCGGCGCGCCGCAGCACGTCGATCAAGGTCACGGTTTCAAGGTCTTCCACGCCGTCGGCGACGGCGAGCAGAGCACGAGCAGTCATGTTGATTCTCCTGAAAAGCACAGAACGAAAACTGTCCGTTTGATCATCAATTCAACCCGCCCTGATTAAGCACAGGGGGTGAACTGGTATGATGCGCGCCTTTTTTCAGTCCGGCAGAAAAACAGCGCTGCGACAGGCCGTATAACCCGCGGAGCCTGCAGTAGTTTTCACGCAGCCTGGCGGCGCCTGTGCTTTGCTTTGGCCGGACGGTACATTCACGGCGTCGCGCGCCACGGGGAGCCCAGCATGCTGGAACGACTATTCCAACTCAACGCGCATAACACCACGGTGCGCACCGAGATCCTTGCCGGTCTCACCACCTTCCTGACCATGGCCTACATCCTCTTCGTCAACCCGAGCATCCTCGGCGAGACCGGCATGGACAAGGGCGCGGTGTTCGTCGCCACCTGCCTGGCGGCGGCCATCGGCTCGGCGATCATGGGCTTTATCGCCAACTACCCGATCGCCCTCGCCCCGGGCATGGGCCTGAATGCCTTCTTCACTTACACCGTGGTGCTGCACATGGGGCACAGCTGGCAGGTGGCGCTCGGGGCGGTCTTTCTCTCGGCGTGCATGTTCTTCCTGCTGTCGATCTTCAAGATCCGCGAATGGATCATCAACAGCATTGCGCTGGAGCTGCGCTCGGCGATTGCCGCCGGCATTGGCCTGTTCCTCGCGCTGATCGCCCTGCAGAACGCCGGCATAGTGGTGGCCAACCAGGCCACGCTGGTCGGCATGGGCGACCTGAGCAAACCCGAGCCGCTGCTGGCGGTGCTCGGCTTCTTCCTGATCGTCGCCCTGGAGGCGCGCAAGGTCACAGGCGCGGTGCTGATCGGCATCCTCGCCGTCACCGGCGCGGCCATCGCTCTGGGCGTGTCCAAGTTCGGCGGGGTGGTCTCGATGCCGCCGGCGCTGGCGCCGACCCTGCTGCAACTGGACATCATGGGCGCACTGGATATCGGCCTGTTCAGCGTGATCTTCGCCTTCCTCTTCGTCGACCTGTTCGACAACTCCGGCACCCTGATCGCCGTGGCGAAAAAAGCCGGCTTGATGCGCAAAGACGGCTACATGCCGAAGATGGGCCGCGCGCTGATCGCCGACAGTAGCGCCGCCATGGTCGGCTCGGTGCTGGGCACCTCGACCACGACCAGCTACATCGAATCGGCGGCGGGGGTCAGCGCCGGCGGGCGTACCGGATTGACCGCCGTGGTGGTCGCCCTGCTGTTTCTCCTGGCGCTGTTCTTCGCCCCACTGGCCGGTAGCGTACCGGCCTTCGCCACCGCCCCGGCCCTGCTGTTCGTCGCCGTGTTGATGACCGCCGGCCTGGCGGAAATCGACTGGGACGACATCACCGTTGCCGCCCCCGTGGTGATCACCGCGCTGGCCATGCCGCTGACCTTCTCCATCGCCAACGGCATCGCTTTCGGCTTTATCGCCTGGGCAGCGATCAAGCTGCTGGCCGGCCGCTGGCGCGAACTGAACCCGGTGCTGGTGATCCTCTCGATCCTGTTCGTGATTAAACTGGGCTGGTTCAACGCCTGATTCGTAGGGTGGATGACGCTCTTTTCATCCACCGCTCGCAATCCGCCAGCCCAACAACCTATTGGTGGATGGATGAAGCGTCATCCACCCTACAACGACATGAGTTTTCCATGAGTGCTCCACAGTTCGACCCGACCGCCTACCTGGCCCAGCTGGAAGAAAAGAAACACCGCCTGATAGCCTTGCTCGCGCCCTTCGCCGCACCAGAGCCGGAAGTCTTCGACTCGCCGCGCGAGCATTACCGCCTGCGCGCCGAATTCCGCCTGTGGCGCGAGAACGAAGAGCGCTTCTACGCGATGTTCGCGGCCGGCGATAAACACACGCCTATCCTGCTCGACGACTTCCCGATCGCCAGCACTCGCATCAATGAGCTGATGCCACGCCTGAAAGCCGCATGGCGGGCCAGTTCGGCGCTGAGCTTCAAGCTATTCCAGGTCGAGTTCCTCACCACCCTGGCCGGTGACGGGCTGATCACCCTCTGCTACCACCGTCCGCTGGATGAGCATTGGCAGGCGGCGGCACAACAGCTCGCGGCAGAACTGGGCGTCAGCCTGGTCGGGCGCTCGCGCGGTCAGCGCCTGGTCATCGGTCGCGATCATGTGGTGGAAGAACTGCAAGTCGCCGGGCGCACTTTCAGCTATCGCCAGCCGGAAGGCGCCTTCACCCAGCCAAACGGCGCGGTGAACGAGAAAATGCTCAACTGGGCCTTCAACGCCCTCGGCGAGCGCGACGATGACCTGCTGGAACTCTACTGCGGCAACGGCAACTTCACCCTGCCACTGGCCACTCGCGTGCGCAAAGTGCTGGCCACGGAAATCAGCAAATCCTCGGTCAACGCCGCGCTGGCCAACCTGGCCGATAACCAGGTCGACAACGTGACCCTGGTGCGCCTCTCCGCCGAAGAGTTGACCGAGGCGTTGAATGAGGTGCGGCCGTTCCGCCGCCTACAGGGCATCGACCTGAAGAGCTACCAGTTCGGCAGCGTGTTCGTCGACCCGCCGCGCGCCGGCATGGACCCGGACACCTGCGAACTGACCCGGCGCTTCGAGCGCATTCTCTACATCTCCTGCAACCCGGAAACCCTGGCCGCCAACATCGCCCAGCTGCACGACACCCACCGCGTCACGCGCTGCGCACTCTTCGACCAGTTCCCCTACACCCACCATATGGAAAGTGGGGTGTTGCTGGAGCGCCGCTGAACCTATTAGCGCCGTAGGCTGGGTAGAGCCTTGGCGAAACCCAGCTGGGTTTCACTACGTTCTACCCAGCCTACCGGTTCAAGCCACGCAGCGCCATAAAGGCCAAGCCCGCCGACACCAGCTCGAACAGCAGCAGGTAGAGGTTGAAGGTCTGCTGCAGGCCACCATCCAGCCACAGCCCGGCGATGCGCCCAAAAGCCAACGCCGCATAGAGCAGCACCAGCAACGTCAGTGCGCCGCGGGTTAGCTCGAGGCGCACCGTGGCCAGCAACAGAAACACCGCCAGGCCCAGTTGCAGAGCGCCGTAGTAGGCCCGCACATCGGTGATCGCCGCGGCTTCCATCAGCAGCATGCCGCTGAGATTGACCATCTCTTGTGGACGGATGAAATAGGCCAAACCAACGCCGGCCAACACCAAGGCCTGCACGGCCAGCAGGATTCGGGCGAACAGCATTGGCGCATCTCCTCGTCAGGTTAGGGTGCGTCGAGGATAGGCCGCCCAGCCATATCCGGAAACAGGCAGGGGCTTGGGCCTGGGCAATCTCACCGCTATGCTGGCCGACTGTTTCCCGATCTGTTTTCCGCTAATCCACGGAGCCACTATGTCCCCCTTGGTTTATTGGCAACTCGATGTCTTCGCCGAGCGCCCGCTGGCCGGTAACGGCCTGGCGGTTTTCCCCGACGCCCGCCCGCTATCGCCCGCCGCCATGCAGGCGCTGACTCGGGAACTGCGCCAGTTCGAGTCGATCTTCCTGCTGCCCGGCGGCAGCCCAGACGAATACGGCGCACGCATCTTCACCATGGAAGAAGAGCTGCCCTTCGCTGGCCACCCGATTCTTGGCGCGGCCGCCCTGCTGCATCATCTGCATAACCCTGCCGCAACCGCCGAATGGACAATACGAATGGCTGCGAAAAGCGTGCACCTGCGCACGCGGCGACACGGCCAGGGCTTTTACGCGGAGATGGATCAAGGCCTGGCCGAGTTCGGCGCGCGGCTCAACACCGAACAGGCCCTGGTGTTCGCCGAGGCCTTTTCGTTAAGCGCCGCCGATCTGGATAGCCGCTACCCGGCCACGGTGGTCAGCACCGGCCTGCCCTATCTGCTCTTGCCAGTCACAGCGCAAGCTCTGGCGCGGGCCAGGCAACGCCGCGCGTTCGACGCCGAACTAGCCGCCTATGGAGCCGCCTTCGTCTTTCTGCTGGAAGTGGATGACCACGAAGGCCGCACCTGGGACCCGCTCGGCGTGATCGAGGATATCGCCACCGGCAGTGCTGCCGGACCGGTCGCCGCCTTTCTGGTGCAGCACGGCCTGCATCGCCGCGGCGAAGCCTTCAGCCTCAACCAAGGACGCTTCCTCAACCGCCCCAGCCGGCTGGATGTCTGCGTTGGCAGTGACGGCCGCGTCAGCGTGGGCGGCAGCGTGCAACTGCTGGCGCGCGCCGAGTTGCACGTCAGCGCCGGCGAACTGGGCTGACCGCCGGGCTGGCACCCATATCTACCAGCAGCGACACTCAAGCCCCAAGCCTTAGCAGGCCGTTGAAAAACGTAGCGAGCGACGGCTAGGCAAGGCGAAATCAGTCGAAAAAGCGCAGTTTACGCGCTGTAAATGAGCATTTTGAGACTGATTTCAACGCCGCTTAGCCTAGCGCAGTAGTTTTTCAACGGCCTGTTAGCCCCAAGAAACAGGAAGACACCGCTATGCTCTGGAAAAAAGCCCGCCGCAGCGACAATGTGCTGGACGCCCGCGACAGTGGCGGCGGAGGCGGCATGCGCATCGGTGGCGGCAAGGGCCTGAGCCTCGGAGCGGTCGCCATCATCGTGGTGATCGGCCTGATGACCGACCAAGACCCGTTGCAGATCCTCGGTCAACTGGCCGACCAGGCCGGCGTATCGACCAGCTCCGTCAGGCCGCAAGCAGGCCGCACGCCCGCCACTAACGACGAACAGGCGGAATTCGTCCGGGCCGTACTCGGCGATACCGAAGACACCTGGCGGGCGATCTTTCAGCAGGCCGGCAAGCACTACCAAGACCCTACCCTGGTGCTGTTTCGCGGTGGCGTGAACTCGGCCTGCGGTTTCGCCTCATCGGCAACCGGGCCGTTCTACTGCCCCGGCGACCGCCAGCTGTACCTCGACCTCGAGTTCTTCCGCGAAATGGCCCAGCGCTTTGCCGCCGCCGGCGATTTCGCCCAGGCCTACGTGATCGCCCACGAGGTGGGCCACCATGTGCAGACCCTGCTTGGCGTCTCCACGCAGGTGAATGCGGCGCGCCAGCGTGGGGAAAAACTCGAAGGCGAGAATAGTTTGTTAGTCCGCCAGGAACTGCAGGCCGATTGCCTGGCCGGCGTCTGGGCCTACCATGCGCAACAGCGGCTGGACTGGCTGGAGCCCGGTGACCTGGAAGAAGCCCTGAGCGCCGCCAATGCGATTGGCGATGACCGCCTGCAGAAGCAATCGCGTGGCCAGGTAGTCCCCGACTCCTTCACCCACGGCACCTCGGTGCAGCGCGTGCGCTGGTTCAGCACCGGCTTCGAGAAAGGCCAGGTCAACAGCTGCGATACCTTTAAGGCGGCAAGGCTTTAAAGCTGGTCTCCCCTCGCCCTCCGGGTGAGGGGAACTAAAGCAGCATTCGCCGCAACTCTGCGCAATCGCGCGCAAAGCCATCCGTCAGTTCTGGCCAGGGGTTTTCCGGTAGGTTTACCAACACCCCGTAGGCGCCCGCGGCACGTGCGCAATCGAGGTCGAAACGGTAGTCGCCGACCATCACCAGCGCGTTCGCGGCGATGCCCCATCGTGCAGCCAACTGCAGCAGGCCGCCGGGATGCGGTTTCGGCGGTGCTTCGCCACGACCGATAACATCGACGCTGGCGAAACAGTCACCGAGGCCGATGGCCGCCAGCGTCAACAACGCCAGCTCGTGGGCATTGCGGGTGAGGATGCCGAGCCGGCAGTCGCGCGCGTGCAACTCGCGCACCAGGGCGATGGCCCCGGGCGCGGGCTGGGCGGCGAGCGCCAGCTCGCGTTCATGGGCCAACAGCCAGGCATGCTTGGCCGCCGCCTCATCCTCGGGCAACGCCGCCAGGTGCTGGAGGATGTCAGCCGCCGCCGGGATGGCCAGCTCACGGCGGATGGCGTCGAAGTCATGCATCGCCAGCGTCAGGGTGCCGTCCATGTCGAAGACCCAGTGCCGCGCTTCGCTCAGCCTCACTTCCAATCCTCACGCACCCGCGTCAGCCCCTCTTGCGCCACCGAGGCCACCAACTGGCCGGCGCGGTTGAAGATGCTGCCGCGCGAGAAACCCCGGGCATTGCCCGACCAGGGACTGTCCATGACGTACAGCAGCCAGTCGTCCATCCGCAGGTCGTTATGGAACCAAATCGAGTGATCGAGGCTGGCGACCTGCATGAACTTCTGGAACACCGAGACGCCGTGCGGCTGCATCGAGGTGGTCAGCAGGTTGAAGTCCGAGGCGTAGCCCAACAGGTATTTATGCAGCTGGCGCTCATCCGGCAGGTTGCCGTCGGCGCGGAACCAGACATATTTCACCGGTTCACAGGCCTGGGGATCGAAGGGGTTGACCTGGGTCACCGGGCGAATTTCGATCGGCTTGGCGCTGGTCGCCCGCTCACGCATGCGCTCCGGGATAGTCGCCGCAGACAAGCGTGCCAGCTCGGTTTCCGTCTTGAAGTTTTCCGGCCCTGGCACATCGGGCATCTGCAACTGGTGGTGCAAACCTTCTTCGTCGTACTGGAAGGAGGCGCTGCAGGTGAAAATCGGCTTGCCCTTCTGGATCGCCGTCACCCGGCGGGTGCTGAAGCTGCCGCCATCGCGCACCCGATCGACTTGATAGACCACCGGCAAGCTGGCATCGCCCGGACGTAAAAAATAACCGTGCAGTGAGTGCACATGGCGCGCCTCTTCTACCGTCTGGCTCGCGGCGGAGACGCACTGGCCAAGCACCTGGCCACCATAAAGTTGACGGAAACCGAGATCCTGGCTGATGCCGCGAAACAGGTTTTCCTCGATCTGCTCCAGGCTTAGCAAGGCCACTAGATCATCGAGTAGTTGGCTCATCGGTTTTTCCTCATCAAGCGCTCGTTCATTCGGGTACGGCTTCATTCAGGCACTGTTTCATTCAAATACGGACTCATTCAGGCACTGGGCGGCGCAAAGTCGGGTAAGCCGGCAGCGAACTCAACCGCTCGTCCCACACCGCGCGCCCCAGGGTGAAATGGTAAAGGCTTTGCCAGCGGCTGTCGGCAAGCCCGAGCAATTCATGCACCGCCGGATCGAAATAACAACCAATGCCGGTACCCGACAAGCCCGCGGCCTCGGCCTCGAGGTAGAGCAACTGACCGATCTGGCCACACTCCCAGTACAGCCGTGGATAGTGCCAGGCGCCGCTGGCCAGGGCCTGATCGAAACGCGCCAGCATCGCCAGGGCGACACAACCCTCGCTGGCGATCGCCTGACCGCAGGAGAGAAATTCGGCCAAGCCACGGGCATCGCCTGCGAGCAAACGATACAGCGGCAGCTCGACGTCCACGCGCTCCCAAAGGAAATCCTCGCGCAGCGTTTGCGCCTGCCCGTCACACCGCGCCAACCAGTACAGGCCCGGCGTCAGCCCCTGCACGCGATGGACAAACAGCAGCAGATCGACCTGGGTTGGCTCGCCCGTCACGGCAAAAGGCACCGGTGAATGGCTCGGCATCAGCCGCCGCAACCAGGCCAACAACAGCTCGGCATGAATGCCACTCTTGCCGTCCATGGCCTGCGCACTGCGGCGCCGATGCAGCAACGGGCGCAGCGCCAGGCCGGGATTATCCGCCAGCGCCCGCCCGGTTTCCGCCAGCCAAGGTTGGGTCGGCAAGGCCGGCGCCCGGCAGAGCCGTTGCACCCGCGCCAACTCCGGCCACTCAAGGGTGTGGCGCGATAGGCGATTGGGCGTGCCCGCCAGCGGCAAGGCGGCGAGGTGGTCTAGTAGCGCGTCGGGCAAGCGCGGCTCAACCGTCTGCGCGGGGCCGATCCACAGCAGCGCATCCACCGCTTCCGGCTCGCAGAAGCCCTCACGATCCAGCCCAAACAGCGCATCCAACTGCGCCTCGGCGGTGCCACGCAGCAACTTCACCTGCCAGCCCAAGGGGCTGGCGGCGATGTCCAGGCACGCCAGGGCATGGCCAAGGTCATGCTGGCAATAGCGATAGGCGCGCTCGCCGTATTTCCAGGCCTCGCGCCACGGGATGCTGGCCAGCGCCAGGAGGAAACCACCGGCGGGCAATGCCTGCGCCAGTTGCGCCGCCAAAGGCGCCGGAAGCTGCGCGCGCACTTCCAGGGCATGGGCATCGGCACTGTAATGGGCGAGCACGCCGTCTTGCTCCAGCGACCCTGGCGGCAGCAATAGATAGGCCTCGGTCGGATGCAGGTTGCCGCTCGATGGATTGACCCGCAGCGCCCAGCGGCTGCCGCCGGCCTCCTTCCAGGCCGACAGCCCGAGGCTGTCATACAGCAGCTGCGACAGGCTGGCCCGATTGAGCGGCGCCACTTCAGCCAGCGGCGCGGCGAACACCGCGTCATAGGCCGGCGACTCTTCCAGCGGGCGATGCAGCAGCTCGATCAACCGCGCCCCGGCATAGCGCCGAAACGCCGCCGGCTGGGTGGCCCAGTCCAAGTGTCCCGGCCCCGGCGCGTAGCGGTCGGGCCTGTGCATGCTCAGCTGGTGATAGGCGCGCACGCCGTCTTCTGGAGTCATGGGTGCTGCTCCAGCCATCGCGTAGGGTTCAGGCAAGCGGGGAAATACTCCATCACCAGGGGATCGGCGTTCAGCGCGGCAAAGGGTTGCAGATCCGCGTCGCGCCGGGCCCGCAACAACAGGCGGAGACTTTCCAGTTCGATAGATTCGGCCATGAGGCACCGCTTGAGAGGTTGGAATAGGCGCCGCCATACTGTCGGCACTCTTTCGTCGAGCCCTATTGTATGCGTCTGCCGCTGGTCTACCACGACGACTACAGCCCGCCCTTCCCGGCCAACCATCGTTTTCCGATGGAGAAGTTTCGCCTGCTGCGCGATCACCTGGTGGACAGCGGCTTGACCTGCGACGTCAACCTGCTGCGCCCCGAACTCTGCCCCGCCGAGGTGCTCGCCCTGGCCCATGACCCGGCCTATATCGAACGTTTCCTCGGCGGTTCACTCAGCCGCGAGGAGCAACGCCGCCTCGGCCTGCCCTGGAGCACAGCCCTGGCGCGGCGCACGGTGCGCGCCGTGGGCGGCTCGCTGTTGGCCGCAGAGCTGGCGCTCAAGCACGGCCTGGCCTGCCACCTGGCCGGCGGTACTCACCACGCCCATTACGACCACCCGGCCGGCTTCTGCATCTTCAACGACCTGGCGGTGATCAGCCGTTACCTGCTGGCCGCAGGCCGGGTCAGCCGCGTGTTGATCTTCGATTGCGACGTGCATCAGGGCGACGGCACCGCGCGCATCCTCGCCGATACGCCGGAGGCGATCACCGTGTCCTTGCACTGCGAAAAGAACTTCCCCGCACGCAAAGCCGACAGCGACTGGGATATCCCGCTGCCGATGGGCATGGGCGACGCCGATTACCTGCGGGTGGTCGAGGATGCGCTGAACTACCTGCTACCGCTCTACCAGCCGGACCTCGTTCTCTATGACGCCGGCGTGGACGTGCACCAGGACGACGCCCTGGGCTATCTCCAACTGACCGACCAAGGCCTGGCCGCGCGGGATGAATTGGTGATCCGCCAATGCCTGGGGCGGGATATTCCGGTAGTTGGGCTGATCGGCGGCGGCTACGACCCAGACCGCGCAGCACTGGCCAGGCGCCACGGAATCTTGCATCACAGCGCACAAAGGGTTTGGCAGGAAGTAACCAGCAGCTAGCGCTTGGTGACAACAAGCAGCCTTGCTAGAGTCACGCCACTGTTTCTCAAACAACAAGGAAGTTCTAACGCCATGCAAGCCCAGCCCTACCAAGCCCCGCAGGCAAACCTCAACGTCGAAAGCGTCTACTGCCGCAGCTGCGGTGCGCATATCGCCGCCAACGCCTTGCAATGCCCGCAATGCCAGGCCAGCCAGAACCTCAACCCGAAGAGCAAGGTCACCGCCGGCGTGCTCGCCCTACTGTTCGGTGGGCTGGGCGTCCACCGCTTCTACCTCGGCCAGTGGTGGGGCCTGTTCTATCTGCTGTTCTTCTGGACCTGGATTCCCGCACTCATCGCCCTGGTCGAAGGCATCGTCTTTCTCTGCACCAGCGACGCTAAGTGGCAGGCGAAATACGCCAACGTCAAAAGAGGCTCGACCCTGGTGATCGCGATAATCGGCGTATTCGTTCTGGTCTTCATAACCGGCATCCTCGCGGCCATCGCCATTCCGGCTTATCAGGACTACGTCAAACGCGCACAACAGGCGCAGCTCGAGCAGCAGCGCTAAGGAAGTCAGCATGCACAGCTTGAAAATCGGCCTGATCGGCGATTACGACGCCAGGGTCATCGCCCACCAAGCCATCCCGCCGGCGCTGGAACTGGCCGCCGCGGCACTGAACCTGCCGCTCCAGGTCGAGTGGCTGGCAACCGAAACGATCCACAGCCGCGATCAGCTCCGTGACTTCGCTGGCCTCTGGTCCGTGCCCGCCACGCCCTACCGCAATATGGCGGGCGCACTGCTGGCGATCCGCTATGCGCGCGAACAGGGCGTGCCATTTCTCGGCACCTGTGGCGGCTTCCAGCATGCGCTCATCGAATACGCCCGCAACGTGCTCGGCTGGGCCGATGCCGAGCATGCGGAGACAGCTCCGGCAGGTGCGCGCCTGGTAATCGCACCGCTGGCTTGCGCACTGGTCGAGGTAAACGGCGAGGTGCTGTTTGTGCCGGGCTCACGCCTGGCCCAAGCCTATGGCCAAGCACAGGCCAACGAGGGCTATCACTGCCGCTTCGGCCTGAACCCCGAGTTCGCCGCCGCCATGGCCGCCGGACCGCTGCGGGTCAGCTCGTTCGACGAGTTCGGCGATGCCCGCTCGCTTGAACTGGATGGCCATCCGTTCTTCGTCGGCACCCTGTTTCAGCCGGAGCGCGCGGCGCTGGCTGGGCGCGTGCCGCCATTGGTGAAGGCCTTTGTCGAGGCCGTCGCTGCTCGTAGCGCGCAATGATCGTTCCCACGCTCCTGCGTAATGCCGCCTAAGACGCTCCGCGCCTGCTCTACCCTATGGACGCAGAGCGCCCCACCAGGGGCACCACGCTGGAGCGCGGGGATCATCGAAGGGCATAAGCGCAAGCCTGATTACTGCAATCGAACCACAGGCCTACAGACACGGGCCCCTCGGGTAGAATGCACCCTCCCCCGCAACGATTGCCGCCCCGCCCATGACCGACTCAGCCAGCACCGCTCCCCACCAGGTCGCCATCATCGGCGGCGGCCCCGCCGGGTTGATGGCGGCGGAAGTCTTGAGCCAAGCCGGCATTCGAGTCGATCTCTACGACGCCATGCCCTCGGTGGGACGCAAGTTTCTGCTGGCTGGGGTCGGCGGGATGAATATCACCCATTCGGAGCCGAAGCCGGCGTTCCTCTCCCGCTACGGCACGCGTCGCACACAGCTCGAGCCGCTGCTGGACAAGTTCGGCGCCGATAGGTTGTGCGCCTGGATTCATGGCCTGGGGATCGAGACCTTCGTCGGCTCGTCCGGCCGGGTATTTCCCACCGACATGAAGGCCGCGCCCTTGCTGCGGGCCTGGCTGAAGCGCCTGCGCGAGCACGGCGTGAACCTTCATACCCGCCGGCGCTGGCTGGGCTGGAACGAGCAAGGTGAGCTGCGCATCGCCGGCCCCGAAGGCGAACAAGCCATACGGGCCGACGCCGTGCTCCTGGCCCTGGGCGGCGGCAGCTGGGCGCGGCTGGGTTCCGATGGCGCCTGGGTGCCCTTGCTGGAGCAGCGCGGCGTGCAGTTGGCGCCCTTGCAGCCGAGCAATTGCGGCTTCGAAGTCGCGGGTTGGAGCCCGTTGTTTCTGGAAAAATTCGCCGGAGCGCCGGTCAAATCGACGGCCATACGCCTGGATCAGGAACCCGCGCGACTGGGTGAATTCGTGGTCACCGCCCAGGGCGTCGAGGGCAGCCTGATCTATGCGCTGTCGGCGCGGATTCGCGAGCGGATAGCTGCCGAGGGCAGCGCGACGATTTATCTCGACCTGCTGCCGCAGAAAACCCAGCCGCAGGTCGAGGCGCTGTTGCGTAAGCCGCGTGGCAGCAAATCGCTGAGCAACCACCTGCGCAGTCAGCTGGGCCTTGCAGGCGTGCGTGCCGGGCTGTTGCGCGAACTCACCAATGCCGCGGCCTTCGCCGACCCCGCCCTGCTCGCAGCAAAGATCAAGACGCTAGAGCTGCCCCTGGTGAAAACCCGCCCGCTGGACGAGGCGATCAGCAGCGCCGGCGGCGTGCCGTTCGAGCAGCTGGACGAGCGCCTGATGCTGCGACAACTGCCCGGGGTGTTCTGCGCCGGCGAGATGCTCGACTGGGAGGCCCCCACCGGCGGCTATTTGCTCACCGCCTGCTTCGCCAGCGGGCGGGTCGCCGGGCACGGCATGCTGGAGTGGCTGCGGCAGCGCGGCTGAGCAGCGCGCCGAACAGCTGAGCGCCAGCCCCCGCCGGCAGGTCGCTCTTGTCGGCTGCCGCGGCCAGCAGTTCCAGCGCCGTCAGCTCCGAGGGTTTCAACGCCACAGTGGACCCGCAGCCGGCACCGCTGCGACTTTCCACGAGGCCATCAACAATGGCTGGCTCCACGGGATGATTGCCCCGCTACCCCAACCGACTCACGGCGGATCCGGCAGCGGGTAACCTTAGCCAGCCGACTCAGGGCTTCTTCTTTCTCGGCCCGGTATTGAAGCTCGGCACCTTGCGCACGGCTTTCACCGGGGGCTCGGCCGGCTCGTCGCTTTCCAGCCATGTGCCCAAGGTTTTCTTGCCGCCACCACCGACCACTTTCGGCTTTTTCGGCTTCTTCGGTTTTTTCAGCACTTGGCCGCTCGGGTCGGTCATCGGTACCCGATGCTCGGGCTCGAAGTCCTGTTCCTCGATGCGTTGCAGGGTCTGCCGGGTCAAGGTCTCGATGGCCGAGAGCAGTTGCACCTCATCGGCGCAGACCAGCGAGATCGCCTGGCCGCTGGCACCGGCGCGGCCGGTGCGGCCAATGCGGTGGATGTAGTCCTCGGCGACGATCGGCAGGTCGAAGTTGACCACCAGCGGCAGGTCGTCGATATCCAGCCCGCGCGCGGCGACGTCGGTGGCCACCAGGATCTGGACTTCGCGGTTCTTGAAGCGATCCAGCGCGCGCTGGCGGGTCGCCTGGGGCTTGTCGCCGTGGATGCCGTCGGCGCTGACGCCTTGCTGTTGCAGCAGCTCGCTGAGCTGGTCGACACCGTTACGGGTCTTGGCGAACACCAACACCTGACTCCAGCGCTGCTTCTTCAACAGGTGGCTGAACAGCTCGGGCTTGCGCTTCTTGTCCACCGGAATCACCCACTGCTTGACGCTGTTGGCGGCGACGTTGCGCGGGCTGACTTCGAGGCTCAGCGGGTTATCCAGGGTCTGCCCGGCGAGGCTGCGGATCGCGTCGGAGAAGGTCGCGGAAAACAGCAGGGTCTGGCGCTTCTTCGGCAGCGCGGCGTAGATGTCGCGCAGCTCCTCGGAGAAACCGAGGTCGAGCATGCGGTCCGCCTCGTCCAGCACCAGGGTTTGCAGTTGGGCAAATTTCACCGCGTTCTGCCGATAGAGGTCGAGCAACCGGCCGGGAGTGGCCACCAGCACGTCGATGCCCTTGCGCAGTTTCATCATCTGCGGGTTGATGCTGACGCCGCCGTACACCGCATAGGTGCTGAGCGGCAGGTGTTGGCCGTAGACCCGGAAGCTCTCGTGCACCTGCTCGGCCAGCTCGCGGGTCGGCACCAGCACCAGCGCGCGCACCGAGTTGCTGGCGACTTGCGGGCCTTCCAGGGTCAGGCGTTGCAGCAGCGGCAGGGCGAAGCCGGCGGTCTTGCCGGTGCCGGTCTGCGCCGCCGCCATCAGGTCGCGCCCGGCCAGCACCGCCGGAATCGCCTGGGTTTGTACCGGCGTGGGGGTTTGGTAGTCGAGGGCTTCGAGAGCGCGCAACAGGGGTTCGATCAGGCCAAGGGAGGCGAAAGTCATGACGGTAACCAGGGCGTTTCAGGGAAGGCCGCAGTTTACCCTGTCCGCCGTGCCGAGAAGCGATTGTCTGCGGCTAGGCTGCTACAGGGGAGAATGAAAACGCAAAACCCGTAGGAGCCCCCCACCCTGGGTATTCAATTCATCAGGCGGTGGAGGCTGTGTAGGAGCGAATTTATTCGCGATGGGGCAGCACCGAGTCGCCCGTGTTCGCGGATAAATCCGCTCCTACAGGCCTGCGCGGGCGTTTCTAAGGGCTTCGCCGATCTTCGCGGCGGGTACTTTCTGCAGTTTGCATAGCAGGCCGTGGGAGACCCGGCTGATGCCATGGCTATGGCGTAACTGGTCGGCCAGGTAGAGGGTCAGGTTGGCCGCCATTTCCGCATCGGCCAACGCCCGGTGGGCCTTGCCGGTGACCGGCAGTTTGGCCCAGCTGTTCAGCGTGCCGAGTTTGTGATTCGGCGCCTGCGGCAATAACCGCCGTGCCAGCAGCATGGAACAGGCGAAGGTCTGCGGCCGGCTGCGCTGAATCAGCGCCAGCTCGGCATCCCAGAACTTCTGGTCGAACGAGGCGTTGTGCGCCAGCAGCGGCGTGCTACCGACAAAGTTCGCCACCTCACGCATCACCTGCGCGGCCGGTGGCGCGTCACGCAGCATGCTGTTGCTGATGCCGGTGAGGTTCTCGATAAAGGCCGGCACCCAGACCCCGGCGTTCATCAGGCTCTGGTAGCGCTCGACTATCCGTCCGTCTTCCAGGATCACCGCCGCGATCTCGGTGGCGCGGCAGTTCTGCCCGGGGGAAATACCAGTGGTTTCAAAGTCGATTACGGCGATGCGTTCCAACGTCGGTTTGTCTCGTTTGGGTGAAGGAAAATAAGCACTGGGCCCGTTCAGAACCTGTTCAAGATCGTCGCGAGCGCAGGTCAGGGCCGCACCCGTTCCCTACGGGTAACGGCATTCCCCACATCCATGTGGGTCACAAGGCGCAACGCAGCGAAGCGGAGTAACAGCCGAAGGCTGGCCCGCAGGGCGAGCGTAGCGAGTCAAACAGGCGGGGAAGCGGAGTTTACGAGTGGTAAATGAGCATTCCGAGCCTGTTTTCAACGCAGCATGGCGCGCGAAGCCCGCAGCAGATATTGAACAGGTTCTCAGCTTTTCAGCAGCAACGCGCCCTCTATCGGCACATAACGGCTGGCGGCGCGGATCAGCGATTGCGCGGTCAGCCCCGGCACGCCGTAGGCCGTGGCCTCGACACCATAGCTGCGCTTGATCTTGTCCAGCAGCAGGTCAAAGTCACCGTCGCCCGAGGCCAACACCACCTCATCGACGCGCGGCGCGGCATCCAGAATGTCGATGCAGATGCCGACATCCCAATCGCCCTTGGCCGAGCCGTCGCTGCGCTGGATGAAGGGTTTCAGCTTCACGGTAAAACCGAGGTTGCGCAGGATCCGCTGGAACTGCTGCTGCTTGGCGTCGCCGCGGTCGATGGCGTAGGCGTAGGCCTCGACTATCTGCCCGCGCTGGCTGATGTCCGCCCATAACGCGGCGTAGTTGAAGTGGCACCCATGGGCCTGGCGCACGGTGTAATAGAGGTTCTGTACATCGGCGAATACGGCGATTTTCTTCACCGGTAATCCTCTTGGCGCGGGTCGCGCTGTGGCTGACAACTGCGACTTAAAGCTACAGTCAACGCCCAGTATGCCAGCCCCAGCGCAAGGGCTGCGAATATGCCGCGAGTTACAGCTCGACATAAGCCAGAGTTTGGAGCCTTGGCAGCCATCGGCTAGAGTGGAGCCCTGTTTTTTGCAGCGATAACTCGATGAACCCGCTCCCGATTCTGCGCGACTCCTGGTACTTCTTCAGCCGCAATTTGGCGGCCATCGCCCTGCTCTGCCTGCCGCTGATCGTGCTCGAAGGCCTGGCCCAGTTGGCCGTCACCGCCTGGAGCGGGAGCGCGGCGTCGCCCGCCCACGGTCTGCTGGTCGGCCTGCTGTTCTACCCACTCTACACGGCGGCGCTGATCCTCTTTCTCGATGCCCGTAGCCGCGGCCTGCAGCCACGCACGGCAGATCTGCTGGCCATGGCGCTGCGCCTGTGGCCGAGCTTCGCCGTGCTGGCGGCCCTGAGCACCTTGCTGATCATGCTCGGCGTTTCACTCTTTGTGCTGCCGGGGCTGTGGGTGATGATCAAGCTGGCCTTCGCCGAGTACCTGCTGGTGCTGCGCGGGCTGACCCCGCTGGC
Source organism: Pseudomonas sp. 2FE (assembly GCF_005503735.1). NCBI lineage: Bacteria > Pseudomonadati > Pseudomonadota > Gammaproteobacteria > Pseudomonadales > Pseudomonadaceae > Pseudomonas > Pseudomonas sp. 2FE. Next base: position 132,827 of record NZ_SCMO01000008.1, read on the forward strand.
GGCCCTGCGCGAGAGTTTTCAACTGACCACTGGGCATTTCTGGCGGATTCTGTTGTGCATCCTCAGCGTGATGCTGCCGCTCTGGCTGCTCGACTGGCTGAGCTTCCCAACGACGGACCAGCAGCCGGATGCGCTGCTGTCATTCGTGCTGGATTGCACCAATGGCTTCCTCCAGCTATTCGCCAGCGTGGTGCTGTTTCGCCTGTTTATGCTGGTCAGCCAGAAGCCGGCAGACGCATGAATTCGGGCTAGGCTGGTAGGGGCGGATTTTCCACGGAGGATCCCCCCATGGCAGACGCCAACCTCAGCAGCCTGAGTAGCAGTAAGCCGCGGCGCATCAGCCGCGCCGAGCGGACTTGGGTTTAAGCCCGGACAAGCGCGGCAGCAGAACCCGCTCGAATAGCCGCGGGAAGAAGCGCGCCAGCAGCCGGGCGCGCCAATCGACATTCGACAACACCAGCAAACGCCGGCGCTTCAGCGCGCCCTGGTAGATCGCCTCGGCGACCTCCTGGGTCGACGCCACCTTGCCCATCGCCAGCGGCGGCTGGTGGGCGCTCGAGTCGTCGCCGACCAAGGCGTTCTTGCGCAGATCGGTGGCGGTAAAGCCGGGGCAGACCAGCATCACATTCACCCCCGAGCCCTTGAGCTCATAGCGCAAGGTCTCGAACAGCCCATGCAGCGCCTGTTTGCTGGCGTTGTAGGCGCTGCGATAGAGCAAGGGGGCGAAGCCGGACAGTGAGCTGAGGACGATGATCTGCCCACGCCGGTCGATCAGGCTGGCCAGGGCCGCCTTGGTGCAATGCAGCGCGCCGAAGTAGTTGACCGCCATCACCCGCTGGAACACCGCCAGCTCGGTCTCGGCAAAGGTGCTGCGGTGGGTGATGCCGGCGTTGTTGACCAGCACGTCGATGCCGCCGAAGTGCTCGAGCGCCTGGGCTACGGCGTGCTGCACGGCGGCGGCATCCGCCACGTCGCAGCACAGGCCGAGGGCCTCGGCGTTATGCTGCTCGGCCAGGTGCCGCACCAGGCTCTCCAGCTCGGTTTTGTCCAGGTCGAGAATCGCCAAACGCGCGCCCGCCTGCGCCAGCCGCTCGGCCAGCGCTCGGCCAATCCCCGCGCAGCCGCCGCTGATCAGCACCACCTTGCGGTCGAACACCTGGCTTGCGAATACTTTGCGATACATGACCATCTCCCTGGAACGCAGTGGCGGCGCCGAATGCCGCGCTAAAGGTTGCTATGGCAACGTTTGATGCGTGCCGTCGCAACAGGGCGGCGACTGAGTGTGTTTACAGCCGCAGAAGTACAGGGTCTCGCTCTGCGCCGCATGGTATTTCAGCGGGTGGATGCCGCTGCCCTTATGCGTACCGTCGCAGAACGGTTGCTTGGCACTGCGCCCGCAACGGCACCAGAAATAATCCAGCCCGGCCACCACCTCGACCTCATAAGGGCCGCGCTGGGCAATCACCACTTCAGTCATGAGCCTCTCCTCATCCGGGCGCGTGGCGTTCAGGCCTGGGCCCTAGGCGACCGCTCGGGTATGCTCGCGTCTTTTCAGCATAGCCCACGCCCATTTGGCCCAGCCCATGACCCTGCCCCCGTTCCTGCGCCTCATCCTGCTTAGTTTGCTGGCCCTTGGCGGCGTCCTGTTTGCCTTGGTCTACGCCCTGACCTGGCACCCAGCCGCGCGCGAACCGGCGCCGCTGGCCTGCGCCGCCCAGGCACGGACGCTGCAGCCCGGCCAGGCGCTGAAGGTGATGACCTGGAACGTGCAATACCTGGCCGGCAAGCGCTATGTGTTCTGGTATGACCTGGCCGACGGCAGCGGCCCGGATACCCGGCCGACCGCGGCGGACCTGGCCCATAGCCTCGATGAAGTGGTGCGCGTGCTGCGCGACGAACAACCGGACATCGTGCTGCTGCAAGAACTGCACGAAAACACCGAGGCCACGGATTACCAGGATCAACTGGCGCTGCTGCGGGAGCGTCTGGCCGACCTCTATCCGTGCAGCACGCAGGCCTTCTACTGGAAGGCCGCCTTCGTGCCCCATCCGCAGATTCGCGGCAGCGTCGGCATGAAGCTCGCCACCTTGAGCCGTTACCAGATCGCCCAGGCCGAGCGCCTGCAACTGCCGTTGATTCCAGCCGACCCGCTGACTCGTCAATTCAACCTGAAACGCGCCCTGCTGGTGAGCTACCTGCCGATCCGCGATGGGGGTCGACTGGCGGTGATCAACACGCACCTGGATGCCTTCGCCCAAGGCGACGACACCCTGCAGCGGCAAGTCGCCATGAGCGCCGGCCTGCTCGAGCAGTTAAGTGCCGCCGGCACGCCTTGGGTCATAGGCGGCGACTTCAACCTGCTGCCGCCCGGGCAATATCGGCACCTGGCCGAACGGCAACGCCGTTGGTACGCTGCCGATAGCGAACTCAAGGTGTTGTGGGACAAGTACCCGATGATCCCCAGTATCGCCGAAGCCAGCGGCGCCGAGCAGGCGGCCTGGTACACCCACTTCCCCAACGACCCGCGCGTCAACGGCCCGGACCGGACCCTCGACTACCTGTTCCACAGCCCGCAACTGGTGCGTCTCGCCGCCACGGTGCGCCAGTCCGATACCCAGCGGATCTCCGATCATTTGCCGCTGATCGCGCGCTTCCTGCTGCCGCCACGGGGTTAGACCCTGCTCGACGATCTGCGCCGTTGTAGGCCAGACGTAGGGGGACGTAGGGCGGACTCAGGAGCGCAGCGAACAGTCCGCCGTTGGCGCCGACAATGGCGTACTGCTTCGCGAGTACGCCCTACGGGAGCGATGAGTTGCCGTTCAACGCCGCGGCTTGGCCCGTGCGGTCGGTTCGGCGATCAACGGGTCATCCGGCCAGTAATGCTTGGGGTAGCGGCCTTTCAGATCCTTTTTCACCTCGGCGTAGGTGCTGCGCCAGAAGTTCGCCAGGTCCTGGGTCACCTGCACCGGCCTGCGGGCGGGCGAGAGCAGGTGCAGTTTGACCAATTGTCGGCCGCCGGCGATCCGCGGGGTTTCGGCCAGGCCGAATAACTCCTGCAAACGCACCGCCAGCACCGGCGGCTCCTCGCTGTAATCCAGGCCGATGCGCGAGCCGGATGGCACCTGCAGCGTGCGCGGCGCCCACTCATCGAGGCGCTGCGGCAACGGCCAGGGCAGCAGGCCCTGGAGGATTGCCGGCAGCTCCAGATTGCCGAAATGACTGAGGCGGGTGACCTTGCCCAGGTAAGGCTGCAGCCACTGTTCCAGACTCGCCAGCAGCGCCGCATCGGACAGATCGGGCCAGTCGCTGCCGTCCTGCTGCGCCAGGTCGAGCCGCCGCAGCAGCGCGACGCGGGCCTGCCACTGCCGCAACTCCGGCGTCCACGGCAACAACTCCAAGCCCTTGCGCCGCACCAGGCCAAGCAAGGCGCGGCTGCGCGTGGTTTCATCGAGGTTGCTCAATGGCTCTCGGGCCAGCACCAGCTCACCGACCCGGCGCTGGCGTTCGGCCCGCAGCACGCCTTCACGCTCGTCCCACTCCAGCTCTTCGCGACTGCTCACCTGCTCGCTCAAGACCGAGTCGAACAGCGCCGGATCGAGGTCGGCCGCCAGGTAGATCCGCTCTTCGCGCTGGCCCTGGCGGCTGCCGAGGTCGGCCACCACCAGCCAGGGCTGCTTCATCAACGCATCGGGCTCGGCGAACTGCGCGGCGCGACCATTGGCCAGACGGTACTCGCCGCCACCGGCGCGGCGTTGCTGGGCCACCCGATCCGGATAGGCGAAGGCCAACAAGGCACCGAGCCAGCGCGGGTGTTCGGGATCGGCCACCGGTTCAGTGGCTGCGCCGCGCAGATAGCCGCGAAACTGCCGGGCCAACTGCCGGGCGCGCTGCACACCGCCCTGGGCGCCCCGCGTCACGCGCTCGGCGCCGCTCAGCAAGGCCAGCCGGCTGTGCAGGTCGGCACCGCCGCCACGTTGGATATCCCGCTCGCCGAGCAACGCGGCCAAATCGCAAGCCAGACTGCCGAGGCCCAGCGCCTGCCCACGCAACAGCAAATGGGCGATCCGCGGATGCGCCGGCAGTTCGGCCATGGCCTGGCCGTGCGCGGTGAGCATCCAGCCGCCGTCATCTTTCAGGCTCAAAGCACCGAGCCGGCCCAATAATTCCTGGGCCTGGGCATAAGCCGCAGCCGGCGGCATATCCAGCCAGGCCAGCTCTCCGGGCTGCACGCCCCAGCGCGCCAGTTGCAGGGCCAGCCCGGCCAGGTCGGCCTGGAGAATTTCCGCGCTGCCGTGCGCCGCCAATTGCTCGTGCTGCGCTTGCGACCACAGCCGGTAACACACGCCCGGCTGCAGACGACCAGCACGGCCGGCCCGTTGCGTGGCACTGGCGCGGGAGATCCGCTGGGTATCCAGGCGGGTCATGCCGCTACCCGGATCGAAACGCGGCACCCGCGCCAAACCGGCATCCACCACCACCCGCACGCCGTCGATGGTCAGGCTGGTCTCGGCGATATTGGTCGCTAGCACCACCTTGCGGATACCCGTAGGCGCCGGCTCGATGGCGGCGCGTTGGGCGCTCAAATCCAACTCGCCGTGCAGCGGGCAGAGCCGAATCTCGCTACGCCCCCGCAAGGCGTCTTCAAGCTGCTCGTTGACCCGGCGGATTTCGGCCTGCCCGGGGAGGAACACCAGCACGCTGCCCGGCTCATCGGCCAGCGCCTGCAACACAGTCGCCACCACCCGCGGCTCAAGCCCGTCTTTTTCATAGGAGCCGCCCGGCTGAAACGGCCGCCCCCAGTGCGTCGCGACCGGGTACAGGCGCCCCTCGCTGCGCACCACCGGGGCGTTATCCAGTAACGCCGAGAGTCGCTCACTCTCCAGGGTCGCAGACATCAGCAGGACTTTCAGCGGCGGCTGGTCGCGCCCCGCTCCGTCACGAAAGATCGCGCGCCCATTCAGGCACAGCGCCAGGGCCAGGTCGGCGTCCAGGCTGCGCTCGTGGAATTCGTCGAAGATCACCAACCCCACACCGTCCAGCGCCGGGTCGTCCTGCAAGCGCCGGGCGAGGATACCTTCGGTGACCACCTCGATACGGGTTCTGGGGCCGACTCTGCTCTCCAGACGGATGCGATAGCCGACGGTGGCGCCAACCGCCTCCCCCAACTCACTGGCCAGCCGCTCGGCCGCCGCTCGCGCCGCCAGCCGCCGCGGTTCGAGCATCAGGATCGACTGCCCGACCAACCACGGCTCGTCGAGCAACGCCAGCGGCACGCGGGTGGTTTTACCGGCGCCGGGTGGCGCTTCCAGCACCGCCTCATGGCGCTCGGCCAGGGCCGCGCGCAAGGCCGGCAATACCGCGTCGATGGGTAATGGGGTCATGGGCAGACCATCGGAGGTGTCCAGAGTAAAAGCCGGCGATTATAGCGGCGAACGGCCAGCCACTTGCCGCGGTCTTAGCAACGTCCGGCTAGCCCGCAACGGAGCGGCATTGCCACGGTCTGCTTGATATAGTTGTGCCATTACTTTCTGGAGGTGCTTATGCACATGCGGTTTCGTCTTATCGGCGGCGTTCTGGCCGTCACCCTGCTCACTCAACTGAGCGCTTGCGGCACGCTGTTTTTCCCTGATCGCCGCGGGCAGATCGAAGGCAAGATCGACCCGGTGGTCGCCGGCCTAAACGCCGTCGGCCTCCTGTTTGGTGTGATTCCTGGCCTGATTGCCTTTGGCATCGACTTCGCCACCGGCGCCATCTACCTGCCGGAAGGCCAGAGCGCGCAGGTCGATCCACAACAACTGCAAAAGACCATCGGTGCCGACGGCAAGATCGACAACGCCCAACTCAAGGCGTTGATCGAGCGCGAAACCGGCCACAGCCTGCCGCTCGACGATCCACGCTTGATCCTGCACACCGGCAGTGTCGAGCAGTTGGCCGCCTACGGTCTGCATCCGGCAGCCTGAGCATCGCCCACGCTGGCTGAGCGTGCTGCGCCGCAGCAGAGAACCCACCGGTTAGCGGTGGGTAAATAAGGATTTCGCCCCGCAGGAGCAGCCCATGCCTAACGCTGTCACTTACCCACCCGCGCGCTTGCTCGCCAGCCAGCTGGAACGTTTACTGGCTTACCACGGTTGGGCGTACAACCGCTTATTGGCTGGCCTGGAAGCCCTCGACGAGGACGGCTACCGGGCGCCGTGCGGGCTGTTCTTCGGCAGTGTGCACGGCACCCTCAACCATCTGGCGGTGGCCGATCGCATCTGGCTGGCGCGCGCGCGCCACGAGCCGCCGCCCTTCACCCGTCTGGATGCGGAGGCCGTCAGCGAACGCAGTGCCTTGGCCGGCTTTCTCGCCGCCGGCGTGCATGCCTGGCGCCTGCTACTTAGCGGACAGGATGACCAGAGCCTCGGCGTGCCGCTGGCCTATCGGAATATGCGCGGCGAGCCGCAGTTGAAGCCACTGGCGGATATCGTGTTTCACCTGGTCAACCACGGCACCCATCATCGAGGCCAGATCAGTGCGGCGCTGACGGCGCTCGGCCAACCGGCGCCGGTGCTGGACTACCTCTATTTCCTGCCGGAACCGACCTGAGCGCCTGACTAGCGCAGCCGCCCCGACCAGCACACCGCCCGGAACGCCTGGCTGTCGGGTGGCGCCTTCGCCGCTCCGCCAGAGTCATTAGGGAAAGCGCAAGGCCAGCCAAGCTTTTTCCGCATATTCTGAAAAGGTAAACCTCCTCTGTGGACCCGCCCCAGTGAAAAAGCCCAGTATCGAGGAGCTTTATCGAGAGCATCAGCCGGAAGCTATCGAAAAGCGCCTGAACGCCACCAGCAAACCACAAAATATCTCCGACGCCGTGCTGGGCGGGATAGACGGCTGCATCACGACTTTCGCGGTGGTTGCCGGGGCTGTTGGCGCGGGGTTCTCCGCCTCGGTCGCGCTGATCCTGGGCTTCGCCAATCTGTTGGCCGATGGCTTCAGCATGGCCGTCAGCAATTACGAGGCGATCAAGGCCCAGCGCGAATTCCGCGAAGAGGCCCGGCGCACCGAAGAGGAACATATCGACATGGTCCCCGACGGCGAACTCGAAGAGATCCGCCAGCTCTTCCACAAGAAAGGCTTCAGCGGGGACATTCTCGAGGCCATAGTCGCTACCATCAGCCAGGATCGGCAACTCTGGATCGAAACCATGCTCACCGAAGAGCATGGCTTGCAGAAGATGGACATAAGCCCCGGCAAATCCGCCGCCGTGACCTTCTGCACCTTTCTTATGGCCGGCGCCGTCCCCTTGCTGCCTTTTTTCGCGACGCGCCTGGACATGCAGTGGCAATTCATCCTGAGCGCGGGCCTGGCCGGCGCCGTGTTCTTTTCCATCGGCATGCTCAAGAGTTTGGTGTTTGCCAAGCCGATCCTGCTCTCCGGCTTGAGCACATTGCTGACCGGCGGTGCGGCGGCTGCTCTCGCTTACCTGACCGGCTATCTGCTGCGCCAAGCCTTCGGCATCGGCTAAGCGCAGCACCTATTGCTGTCAGCGCCACAGCCCACGTCCCTCCAGCGGAAGGACTCAAGTGAAGCGGTCAAACAATTTCGGACACCGGTTTAGGTTCATGCCACCAGGGATTCCGTATCCGCTGGCAATTTATAGCCGTTGTAGCTGTGCGGCCCGGCTTCTTCCTGCAGTTGGGGATTCTCGGCTGGAGGTTACTGAATTGGAGGGTGGACTGCTCTCGTCCGCGCGCCTGGCGTTATGCCAAAACCTCGCACTGTGCAAAAAGTAAACACTTGTTGAGGGCGTGGTAAAGGTATGAGCTCAGGACCACTAGTCGAGTCGCCACGCATTGCCCGCGTATCGCCACCATCCAATGAATCAATTAGATCCTGCTTAGCAATGAAACTCAGACTCCGCCTGCCTGAATAACTCTGCACATATGTAGTTATTTGAGCGAGGCTTATGGCAGACCGCAGCGATGGTAATGAACAAGATCCAGCTCCAGTGCAGCCTGTCGCTGACAGAACTTATGGACTCTATGATATTGAGCCGCAGTGCGAAGCCGCGTTGATAGAAACACACCGGCCTCAGGACGATGATTACTTATTGTACAAACAGCGCCCTTCTTATCGAGTGTTTTTCAATAAAATCAAGCATTAGCATCGCCTCTTATCTCACCTAGAAAAAAACGACAAAAAACCACCTAAACATGCCGTACTTCGTCTCGGTATTCATCTGAATGCACTAAACGTGAACCGAACCAGGAACGGTCGTACATCGGCATCTTGCCGAAGCGGCCCGAACATTCTACTGTTGCCACCACCATTAGCAGCACCCTTCAGAAGCTCACTACTTGCGGCCGGACGGCCAAGGATTAATTAGATGCCTAACGCAGCCCCTACATCCGACAACGTCACCCTTACTGGGGTAACCGAAGACACCGCAAGAGTCATTGCGAGCGCTGACTTTCCCTTCACTGACACTGATTTAGAAACTCTGCAAGCGATCCAAATCACCACCCTGCCAACGGCAGGAACCCTGAAGCTAAACGGCGTTGACGTCACGCTCGACCAGGTCATTACCCTGGCTGACTTAGACAGTGGTCTGCTCGTCTACCTCCCGGCCAGCAATACCTATGGCAACGGCCTGACCGGCTTTGGTTTCAAGGTATCCGATGGCACTGACTTTTCAGCGGCGGCGTACAGCCTGACGCTCGATGTCACAGGGATCACCGATGACGAGATTTTCAGCGGCACCTCCGGCAACGACACGCTCAATGGCGACCGAATCGATGACGGCGCCAGCGACACCATCTATGGCGGTGACGGCGATGACACCATCAGTGGCCTGCTCGGCAATGATGCACTGCTTGGCGAGGCCGGCAACGACTCGCTGGACGGTGGCGCCGGCATCGACACCCTGAGCGGCGGCCTTGGCGACGACAGCTATGTGGTCGACAACACCCTCGACAGCACCATCGAGGGCCTTGACGAAGGCACCGATAGCGTCCAGTCATCAATAAACTGGATCCTCGGCGACCACCTGGAAAACCTCACGCTGACCGGCACGGCCATCAACGGTACCGGCAACGAACGTAACAACCTGATCATCGGCAACGCGTCTAACAACCTGCTCAACGGTAGCCTCGGCGACGACACCCTGATCGGTGGCGACGGCAACGACAGCTACATTGTCGACAGCGCCCTCGACGTGCTCACCGAACTCAGTGGTCAGGGCACCGACACCGTGAATTCCTCGATCACCTGGACCCTGGGTGACAATCTCGAGAACCTGACCCTAACGGGCAGCGGTGCTATCAACGGCACCGGCAACACACTGAATAACGTGTTGACCGGCAATACTAACGCCAACATCTTGGACGGCGGCGCTGGTGACGACACCCTGATCGGCGGCGCAAGCAACGACACCTACATTGTCGACAGCATTGGCGACGTGGCCACCGAGCTTAACTCCCAAGGAACCGATACCGTCAGCTCATCGCTGGACTGGACTCTCGGCAGCAACCTCGAAAACCTCACGCTGACCGGCACCGCCATCAACGGTACCGGCAACACGCTGAACAACGTTCTGACCGGCAATGCCAGCGCCAACAACTTGAGCGGTGACGCCGGCAACGACACCCTGAACGGCGGCGCCGGTAATGACACCCTCACCGGCGGCACGGGTGACGACACCTACGTGGTCGACAGCACTAGCGATGTGATCGTTGAGGCCAGCGCCGAAGGCACCGACACGGTGCAATCCTCGGTAACCCTGACCCTCGGCAGCAACCTGGAAAAACTGACCCTGACCGGCGCCGCTGCTATCAACGGCACCGGCAACACGCTGGACAACACCCTGTACGGCAACGGCGCGGCTAACGTGCTAGACGGCGGTACCGGTAACGACAGCCTAATCGGCTACGCAGGCAACGACAGCTACATTGTCGACAGCACACTCGACGTAGTAACCGAGTCGAGCAGCCTCAGCACCGAACTCGACAGCGTAACGTCTTCGGTAGACTGGACCCTCGGCAACAACCTCGAGAATCTCACCCTGACAGGTGCAGCCATCAGCGGCACCGGCAACACCCTGGCCAACGTCCTGACCGGCAACGCCAACGCCAACACCTTGGTTGGCAACGCCGGCAATGACACCCTGGATGGCGCAGCCGGTGCCGACACCCTCACTGGCGGCCTTGGTGACGATACCTACATAATCGACGATGCCGGCGATGTGATCACCGAGGCGAGCGCCGAGGGTACCGACACCGTTCGATCCTCGCTCACTTACACCCTCGGCGCCAACGTCGAGAAGCTCACGCTGACCGGCGTATCAGCCATCGACGGCACCGGTAACACCCTGGCCAATACCCTGACCGGCAACAGCGCGGCCAACACACTGGACGGTGGCACCGGCATCGACACCCTGATCGGCGGCCTGGGCGATGACACCTATGTCGTCGACAACGCCGCCGACGTGATCAGCGAAACCAGCACCCTGACCACCGAGATTGACAGCGTGCAATCGTCGGCGACCTTTACCCTTGGCGCCAACCTGGAGAATCTGACGCTAACCGGTGCCGCCGTTATCAACGGCACCGGCAACACGCTGGACAACGTTCTAACCGGCAATACTGCGGCCAACGTCCTGAATGGTGGCGTCGGCGCCGATACCCTGATCGGCGGCCTGGGCAATGACACCTATGTAGTCGATAACATCGGTGACCTAGCCACCGAAGCCCTCAACGAGGGTACCGACACGGTGCAATCTGCACTGACCTGGACCCTGGGCAGTAACCTGGAAAATCTGACCCTCACCGGCAGCACTGCCATCAATGGCACCGGCAACACGCTGGCCAATACCCTGACCGGCAACAGCGCGGCCAACGTCCTGGATGGTGGCGCCGGCATCGACACCCTGATCGGCGGCCTGGGCAATGACACCTATGTCGTCGACGACACCGCCGACCTGATCAGCGAAACCAGCACCCTGACTAGCGAGATTGACAGCGTGCAATCCTCGGCGACCTTTACCCTTGGCACCAATGTGGAGAAGCTGACGCTGACCGGCGCCGCCGCTATCAACGGCACCGGCAACACGCTGGCCAATACCCTGACCGGCAACAGCGCGGCCAACACACTGGATGGTGGCACCGGCATCGACACCCTGATCGGCGGCCTGGGCAATGACACCTATGTCGTCGACAACACCGCCGACCTGATCAGCGAAACCAGCGCCCTGAGCACCGAGATCGATAGCGTATCGTCCTCGGTGAACTGGACCCTCGGCACCAACGTGGAGAATCTGACCCTCACCGGCAGCACTGCCATCAACGGCACCGGCAACACGCTGGCCAATACCCTGACCGGCAACAGCGCGGCCAACGTCCTGAATGGTGGCACCGGCATCGACACCCTGATCGGCGGCCTGGGCAATGACACCTATGTCGTCGACGACACCGCCGACCTGATCAGCGAAACCAGCGCCCTGAGCACCGAGATCGATAGCGTATCGTCCTCGGTGAACTGGACCCTTGGCGCCAACCTGGAGAAGCTGACCCTGACCGGTACCGCCGTTATCAACGGCACCGGCAATACGCTGGCCAATACCCTGACCGGCAACAGCGCGGCCAACACACTGGATGGTGGCACCGGCATCGACACCCTGATCGGCGGCCTGGGCAATGACACCTATGTCGTCGACAACACCGCCGACCTGATCAGCGAAACCAGCGCCCTGAGCACCGAGATCGATAGCGTATCGTCCTCGGTGAACTGGACCCTCGGCACCAACGTGGAGAATCTGACCCTCACCGGCGGCGCCGCTATCAACGGCACCGGTAACACCCTGGCCAATACCCTGACCGGCAACAGCGCGGCCAACACACTGGACGGTGGCACCGGCATCGACACCCTGATCGGCGGCCTGGGCGATGACACCTATGTCGTCGACAACGCCGCCGACGTGATCAGCGAAACCAGCACCCTGACCACCGAGATTGACAGCGTGCAATCGTCGGCGACCTTTACCCTTGGCGCCAACCTGGAGAATCTGACGCTAACCGGTGCCGCCGTTATCAACGGCACCGGCAACACGCTGGCCAATACCCTGACCGGCAACAGCGCGGCCAACGTCCTGAATGGTGGCACCGGCATCGACACCCTGATCGGCGGCCTGGGCAATGACACCTATGTCGTCGACGACACCGCCGACGTGATCAGCGAAACCAGCGCCCTGACTACCGAGATCGATAGCGTATCGTCCTCGGTGAACTGGACCCTCGGCGCCAACCTGGAGAAGCTGACCCTGACCGGTACCGCCGTTATCAACGGCACCGGCAATACGCTGGCCAATACCCTGACCGGCAACAGCGCGGCCAACACACTGGATGGTGGCACCGGCATCGACACCCTGATCGGCGGCCTGGGCAATGACACCTATGTCGTCGACAACACCGCCGACGTGATCAGCGAAACCAGCACCCTGAGCACCGAGATTGACAGCGTGCAATCGTCGCTCAACTGGTCTCTCGGCGCCAACCTGGAGAAGCTGACGCTAACCGGCGCCGCCGCTATCAACGGCACCGGCAACACCCTGGCCAATACCCTGACCGGCAACAGCGCGGCCAACGTCCTGAATGGTGGCACCGGCATCGACACCCTGATCGGCGGCCTGGGCAATGACACCTACGTGGTCGACAACGCCGCCGACGTGATCAGCGAAACCAGCACCCTGAGCACCGAGATCGATAGCGTATCGTCCTCGGTGAACTGGACCCTCGGCGCCAACCTGGAGAAGCTGACCCTGACCGGTACCGCCGTTATCAACGGCACCGGCAACACGCTGAACAATACCCTGATCGGCAACAGCGCGGCCAACACGCTGAACGGCGGCGCCGGCATCGACACCCTGATCGGCGGCCTGGGCAATGACACCTATGTCGTCGACAACACCGCCGACGTGATCAGCGAAACCAGCACCCTGAGCACCGAGATCGATAGCGTATCGTCCTCGGCGACCTTTACCCTCGGCGCCAACCTGGAGAAGCTGACCCTGACCGGTGCCGCCGTTATCAACGGCACCGGCAACACGCTGAACAATACCCTGATCGGCAACAGCGCGGCCAACACGCTGAACGGCGGCGCCGGCATCGACACCCTGATCGGCGGCCTGGGCAATGACACCTATGTCGTCGACAACACCGCCGACGTGATCAGCGAAACCAGCACCCTGA
>NZ_SCMO01000009.1:0-146013 GCF_005503735.1 Pseudomonas sp. 2FE
GGGCGCCGTCATGGAGTTCGTGACGAATAGCGCGGATGAAGTGGCGTATTACCTCGAGCGAGGCATGTGGCATGCGCTCAATGGCGCGGTCACGGTGGTGGCCCTTTCCGTGGTGGCCAACATCCTGCTCATCCTGATCCCAGCAGGAATTTTCTACCTCAAATCCTACTGGGATGGAGCTCGCGGCAATGTTTAACGAAGTGAAGGGGGCCGCGAATGTTCTCTCTATACCTGTCTGACTACATCGAGCACATCATTTGGTTTCTGGTATTCGCCGTAGGCGGCGGCATTGCCGGCGGTGTCGTCGCAAGCATTCTGTTCAACGGGCGGATCGCCCGGACGCTGTTCATCAAGATCGTGACGCTGTGCTCTATCGGTTACTGGCTGGTGTTCTTCACCGGGTACGTCCAGCCGCGCACGGTGCTCTATTACTGGGACAGGTACGGAGCTGACATGCTCGATGATCTGCTGCGCACAATTGGCAGCTCCATTGGGTAGGGCTTGGGATTCTGCTAATTGACTGCATCATCGAAGGCGGTCAACACAATGAGGATGGTTGGAATGGACACTAGCGAAATGACGAAGGGTGAAGCCGAGATTTACAAGGGGGTGGATAGGACGTATCCGCCGCAGCATGAGAGGCTGATTGCCGGCTGGGTTCCTCCTGTTGTGCCGCCAGAAGGGTTTAAGCATCTAGTGGCTATCCTTGGCCCCGTCACGGTCGAGGGGAAGCGCGCATATCTGTGGGTTCTCGATTACCTCAACACGGAAACGGCTGTATTTGCCTCGGAAGATCATGAGTTTGACGTTCCGTGGCCTTGGGTGCCTGGCTTTGCTCCGCAACCCCACGATTGGGACGCCATCGGTATTCCTCACCTGACTTGATCGGTCGACGACTGAGGCACCAATGAACCGCCCCCGGATCAAGAATGGAAACTCCGAACGGAGCTGGCCGACCATACAGGTCGCAGCGCTTTGGAAGAAGGTAAGAAAATAACGTGAGCATCATCAACGCACTTTCCGTAAGCATTGCCACCCTCGTGCTGCTACCCGCTCTGGCCAACGCACAAGCCGACACCAGGCCCGAGGCCTTGGCCGCAAATTTCATGGTGCAGTTCTATGACGTACCAGCTGACTCCGTGAGCGTCACGTTGACCGAACAAACCGCACGCCAGGCGAAGGCGAAGGCCGAAGTCGCAGGCGGGCACGTTTGCATTATGGAAATGGCCCTGGCGCCGGAAGGTGTTCATGCGCCCTTCGGCTGGCTTGTTGGCTCAATGCAGTGCGACCAGTAGGAAGTCAGACTCATGCTCGTTCGTTGGCTGCTGTTCGCCGTCCTGTTGGTTGGCCATTCAACCGCAGTTTTAATCGCACCAGAGGTATTGGCTCCTGCCATCGCAGGCTCTGTGTATGTGCCACTCATGCTGTTCAAATCGGTCGGGATTCCCGTATTTGCCGCAGCAGAATCTGGTGGGTGGCCTACTCCATCGTTGCTAGGCTGGGCGATAGTTGTTCTCGTCTGGCTTGGAATTTGGTGGGTACTTGCTTCGCTACTCTCACGTTTCTTGCCGAAGGCAAACTCAAGTTAGTGCGTAATTGCAACCACTTGCATGCGACATGACCAGCACACAAGAGCCAAATAAACTCCCTTGTAATTCATTGTCTTACAGAACGAATGTCCTAATTTTTGCCTTATCTCGGCATGCCCCCTACTGGGGCTAGGGCTGGCCTGATCTATAGGGTCTCCCGGCGCGAAAATGATAAGGCGCAGAGGGTTGCTACCGGATCTGCGTCCTTTGCCAGGGCGAGCTGCGCCCAAGGCCACCAGCGACTGACCAGCAGCTTCTGCTTGCCCAGGATGGCCGTGGCTCTGGCGCGTGCTGCGTCCCTTTGCGCGACTTCGCTGACGGCCTCGAAGTCGAGCTCGAACTGAGCGCCGGATGGGTTCATTGCTCGCAAATTTGCGTGCTCCCGAAGGGTTGCAGGTCATCTTGTAAGTAGGCATCATGGCTCTGCCGAAAGGTGCGTAAGCTGCGCGCTATTGCAGCTCAAGAACCCTCACAGTCCCACTCGGGGCTGTTTCAAGTAAACATAAGTCCGTCTGGCTTATGTTACCCCCAAGAATCATTCATCCACGCTTGAGCGTAGATGTTTGTCCGTGCCTTGCACGGGTCGTTAGCTGCGACTCTATCAGCTTAGAAACCACCCATGCGGGGAAAACCCGTATGGGCTTTCTCCGCTCTAAATATCTGGAGTAGAGAAATGGATAACAAACCAGTCATTAACCTGACCAAGTTCAAAACCACTGGTGAGCTCGAAGGCTTCGGCGTTCGTGATCTCAGTAGCTGGAAGGAGTTTCAGGAGATTCGTAATCTTCTGTTCTTCCCGGTTCTGCCTAACAAGGAAAGCGTAGCGAAGCGCGTTGAGCGTCTTAGCGAAATTGCCCTTGCTGAGGCAAAGAAGACTGGCGCAACTACCGTTCTGGTTAGCTGCCCACCATGGATGATGCACTCGCTGTGCGCTGAGCTGATTTATCACAACCTCACGCCTGTCGTTAGCTTCACCAAAAAAACTAACGAAGACAGCATGTCTGTCATCGATCTGGTAACCGCTGCCTAATAACAGCAACCAACAAAACCGCCCACTGGGGGAGTTATTCCCCTATGGGAATTCTCCTTTTTCGGGCACCTGCTCTTGAGAATGGAGAATATAAAATGCAATTCAATACAAAAGTTGAGATGAAAGAGTTCGGCTTCAACAGCACCGCGCAAGCGCCTGCTTTTGCTGCTGGACACAAGTGGATGCAGTACGTTGCGCCGACGAAGAAGTATTTCTTCCGCATCGGTTTGGTGCAGCCGTTCATGAACTGGCTGTACGCTCCGTTTGGCGATAGCTGCATGCTGCTTGGCCCAACTGGTTCTGGTAAGTCCTCGCTCGTAGAGCAAATTACCGCCCAGCTCAACTGGCCCTGCCTCACCGTTTCGGCACACAGCCGAATGGAGATGCCGGAGCTTACTGGCTACAACCTGCCTGTCACCGATCCGGTGAGCGGCGACCTGAACACGAAGTTCGTGGATGGGCCGCTAACCCTAGCTATGCGCAACGGGTTTGTGTTCGTGCTCGATGAGTACGACACGCTCGATCCGGCGGTAACTGTTGGGTTGCACGCAGTCATGGAGGGTCGCCCCTTGGTGATTGCTGAGAACAATGGCGAGGTCATCCACGCTCATCCGAACTTCCGTTTTGTCGCTTGCGGCAACACGGCGGGGCAGGGTGACGAGACCGGCGGTTACGCTGCAACCATGCAGCAGAACCTGGCGTCGCTAGACCGCTTCCGTGTGTTCGAGGTGCCCTACCTCGATGCTGATAACGAAGTCGCAACCTTGGTTGCTGCTTTGCCGATGCTCCCGGAAGAACTGGCACAAAAGATGGTGAAGGTAGCGACCTCAATTCGCTCCCAGCATCAAGGGATTGGCGGCAACTACCTGAGCGTCACGATGTCCACCCGGACGTTGCTGCGCTGGGGTCGTATTTCGTGTGGGTACACCCATGTCGGAGCTGCAAATCCAATGCAACAAGCTCTGCAAGAGTCTCTGCTTAACCGCTGCGACCGCGTACAGAGAACCGCCATCAGCAAGATCGCCGAAAGCGTTTTTGGTGGTGACTGGATGAAGGCTGTCTAAAAACCCTAAGGGGGAATCAACCCCCAAACGGGCGCGATTCCCCCTTTTTTTCGTTTGAGAGAAAGGAAAATCGCAATGACCATTCAACAGAATGAAATCAAAATCCTCGACCAACTTCTGTTGGTTGATCTTTCCGGTATCCACCTGTGGACTGCTCGGAAAAAGCTCAAGCCTGAAATGCTGGAGGGGAAAATTCCTCCTGCAATTTTGGCTTCGTTGGGCTCGATGCGTGTTATCGACCCGGAGAAGCTGAAGCCGTTCGAGAAGATCAAGCGGCAGGCAACCAAGGTGGTAGAGGAGTGCGGTGTGAGGTTTCTGGGCGGCTATGCCGTTTCCCAGGACAAAATCCAGGAGGTTGTAGATCGCCTGGAAGCACTGAAATCTCAGTTCTACGACCTGAAAGGCAACTTCCTCCCGAACTACGACCGCTGGATCAATGAGTGGATCGACAAGGGTTGGGAAAAGCAGGAATGGCGTAACGCTATCCGCACCTCGGTAACCCCGAAGGCGCAGGTAGATGCAGGTATGCACTTTGGCTACGCGGCTTGCCGTGTTTCCCCAGATGGCGACAAACACCTGTCCAACACGCTCGGCACTCAGGTTCGTGGCTTGTCTGATCAGCTCTACGCTGAAACGGCAGAAACGGCAGAACGCCTGCTTGAAACTGGACTGGCCACTCGTGGCCATGTCACTCAAACGACGCTGAATACGGTGCGGAAGATCAACGCGAAACTTCACGGCCTGATGTTCCTCTCCAGCGAAGTCCAAGCCCTAACCCAGCACATCGAAGAAGTCCTCGCGGCTTTGCCGTTGTCTGGCGTGGTGAATGGTACGCAGTACAACAGTGTGGTAACGCTTGTATCGGCTCTCTCTGACGAGGATTCGATCAAGCGTCTGATCAAGAACCTCAACATCGCCAACGGTCGTGAAGACGGTTCGTTGGTCGTTGCTCCAGCTCCTGCACCAGTTGAAATTGAGGCTCCCGCCGAAGTTGAAGCTGCTGCCCCCGCTGTAGAAGTCGCAGAAGTACCTGTTGGTGCGGAAACCCTGGATGAAGAGCTGTTGGTGCAAACCAGCCAAGCTCCGCAGCCAGCGGAAGAAGCCAAGCAGGAAGCTCTTGTAGTCGAGGCCATCGAGATCGAAGAAGCCGCTCCGGCGGAACTCGCAGATCAAAGCCTCGTAATCAATCAGGTCAGCCTGGACATGCCTTTCGGCACCTTCAGCATCTGAACCAAAACTAAACCCCGCGTGGGAGTAACCCTCCTCGCGGGGTTACTCCTTTTCGCGGTGGCGAGAAAGGAGAAGTTTATGAACGCAAAATCCCTGATCGGCTCCCTGCCGATTTACGCACAGCACCTTGCCGAGCTTACTGGCGTCAAAGTGCGCGTAGAGGGCAACCAGGCTTTCACAGATGGCAAAAACGTGAACGTCCCCTTCACTGAGGACGATCTGCCCCTGACCTTCGGCTACATCGCTCACGAGTGCTCCCATGTACGCAACACCGTCATGGAGTGCTTCGAGATCGCTGCGCCCAAGCCGTTCCGGCGGTCGGTGTTGAATATCCTTGAAGATATTCGCATCGAGAACTTGAGCATCGAGCAATACCCAGGCACTGAGTCGGATCTGAACTACCTCGTCAAAAAGGTACTAGGTAAAACGCTCGACCCGGCGGCGGTAGAAGCTAAGGCTCCTCTCAGCATCGTTCACGACACTCTGCTTCTGGCAGGCCGTTGGATGGTGCTCAAGCAGGATCTGGCCCAACCCGCTCAAGTCATGCTTGCGGCACAAGAAAAACTCCTCGGCAAAACGCTGAGTGAGGAAATCATGCAGAAGGTCTCTGGAGTCCTGAAGTGCGCAAGCACTCACGAGGCGCTGGAACTGGCTGACGCCATCATCGGCATGCTGCCCTCGGAAGAGGAACAGCAGGAGGATGACCAACCGCAGCCCGATGAGGGCTCGGAGGGTGCGCCTGAAGAGCAAGACAGCTCGGAGGGTGGTGACCAGCAGCAGGATGAGAAACAGGACGGCGATGAAGGTGGTGAAGGTGATGGCCAGGATGAAGCCGATGACTCGGGTAATTCTGACTCCAGCGCTGGATCTGCTGAAGGTGAAGGCGACGAGAACGGGCAACCGGACTCCGAGCAGAAATCTTCCGCTGGAGGTCAGTCTGACTCCAGTGAGCAATCCCAGTCCCAACCAGGCCAAGGCAGCGATGCTGGCCAGCCTGGAGAAGCTGATCAGCAAGCCGACGGCAAGCCGTCCAGCAAAGCCAGCAACCTGCGCAAGCAGGCCAATGAAGCGACCGAGGAAGACCTGAAAGGGTTGATCTCGGAAGTGGGCGATGCAGCAGGCGAGATGTTGGGCCGTAAGGCGTCCCGCGAGCGAATTGAACGGCCTCCGTTTGTACTGGGAGGGCGCTCGTCCAATCGTTCGGACACGGCTTCAGCGCGCCGCGCCCAGCTTGGCATCGAGCAATCCTCCGGTCTCCGGCAGAGCCTCAACGGTCTGCTACAGGCGCAGGTTGATTGCCGTGTTCGGCTGAAGCGTTCAGGCAAGCGGATCGACACAGGGCGTATTGCAATGCTGAAAGGCGGCGAAACCCGAGTGTTTAGGAGCAAGGCACGCGCTGAGCGCCAGTCTGCGGCAATCCAGATTCTTCTCGATAAGTCGGGGAGCATGAAGGATTCCATGGATCAGGCCGAGGCCGCTGTCTATGCCGTACTGCATGCCCTGGAAGGGATCTCGCTGGTAACAAGTGGCGCGATGTCATTCCCGGAAAGGAAGGGTGCCGGCGAACAGCAGTGTTCGCTAATCAAGAGCCCTAACGAGCGCTTGAGTCGTGCGGTTAATACAGGGGGCTTTGGCTCTATGGCTGAAGGCGGAACGCCTTTGGCACAAGCGCTTTGGCCTGCTGCTGTGGAGGTGCTGCGAGCGAAGGGCGAGAAGAAAATTCTTTTCGTCATCACGGACGGCGAACCAAGCGGCGGAACTGCCCCGGCGAAGGAAATGATTGAACGGTGTGAGGCGAGCGGTATTGAAGTTATCGCTCTGGGATTTGGCTCTGCCAATGACTACATCCTCAAAAACCTGTTCAGCCAGTACCGCGCTGTAGGCGAGGTTTCCAGACTCAAGAACGCGCTCTTCGAGCTGGTTCGCGAAGCACTGGTCGCCTGACAACTAACCATTCAACCCACTAGGGGCTTTCCCCTAGCGGGAGGCCTCTGTCGGTTTGAGGAGGTCTGAAATGGAAAATACTGCTACTGCCTTGCCCCTGCTGGATCTGTTCGGGGAGCAAGTGATTATTCAGCGTCGCTCGTTTGAGCGTAGACCCCGGCCTAAAGCGCGCATTGTGCGCGCCTTCCAGTTGGGGTTCCTCGACCTCCTGGAGATGTCGGATGCTGAGCTTGAAGCCCTGCGGGCACGAGACGAGATCACTGATGATTACGTTGAGTGGCTGCGTGGTTACCTGCTGAAACTGACGCTCCGACAAATCATTCACCCACAGGTGAGTGAGGCGACTAGAGCCGAGGCAATGGACTGGATGATGTCAGACGATATCCACTCGTTCAGCTTCAAGACCTGCTGCAACGCCTGGGAAGCCGACCATGAAGATGTTCGGTCTAGCACCCTGGCGATCATTGCTAAGCACACACGATAAGAAGCCCGCATGGGGGAAAGCCCCCAGCGGGCTTTCTCCCTTTCTGCGGTATGAGAAATGGAGATGAAAAATCATGCTGAAAAGTTCTGTTGTGTCCTATCCGGATCGCGGTAGCTGGGGAAACTCTCGATACCGTGGAAACTGCACGGGCCATATCGTCCGCGATTTCATTTCGACTTACATGAAGCGCAAGGATGGTCTAGTGGTAGATCCAAGCATCGGCGGCGGTACCAGCGTCGATGTTGCTCGTGAGATGGGCATTCGCTTTATCGGCACCGACCTACACCAGGGTTTCAACCTCCTGACCGACGATCTTGCATCGTTCCTGGGAGAAGAAGCCCATGTCGCCTGGTGGCATCCACCCTACGCGGGGATGCTGCAATACAGCGGCGTGGAGTGGGGCGAGGCGAACAAGTGGGATATGTCCCGCATGAACCTCCCAGACTTCACAGAAGCTCTGGAGTTGGCAGTGATGAACATTCATGACGCGGTTGAACGTGGCGGCGTGTATGGGATTCTGATGGGCAACATGCGCAAGGCTGGCGAGTATTACAACCTCAGTTCCCTCGTGGAGCGGGTTGCGCCGGGCAAGCTCATTGATGAGGTCATCAAGGTGCAGCACAACTGCGTCAGCGACTCGCGGACGTACAAGGGCAACCTGATCCGAATAGCACAAAGCTACTGGTGTTTCGCAAGTTGCAGGCTTCCCTGTTCCTCCTGGGAACGATGGAGCGCCGTGCTGAAGCCATGACGGGTATTACCTGGCGGGCGGCGGTACGGCGAGTGCTTCAAGGCGGCAAGACCCTTCACCTGAAGGAGATCAACGCAGCCCTTGAGCCCTACGCCAAGACTCGCAGCAACAACCACTGGGCCGCCAAGGTGCGACAGGTTCTACAGGACGAAAAATTCTTCGTCCGACTGGAGCCCGGCGTCTACCGACTGGTCGCTTAAAAAGCCTCCCTACCAGGAAGGCAATCGTTCTCGAACGATAAAAAACTAGCCCATGCGGGGAGAAATCCCCGCATGGGGCTCTCTCCGTGTCATAAACGGAGAGAGAAGATGAACGCGATCCTTGAAGCGGCACAACTGCAAGGCCAGGCCTCGATCAGTCGTAAGGCCTGGGTATCCAGGGGAGCAACCAAGGTTCACCTTTGGGAGCTGTCTTCAGGGGGGGTAATCCTCCTGAAGCACTCAAAGGGACAAGGCTTCGACCATCCGATAAAGTTGGAAGAGCCGATGGAAGTGGTGGTCAATCGCTTCCGTGATAAAAGGGGCCATCGGGTGTTTTCGCCCATCGGGTCACCCTTTTTTTTCGTCTGTACCTTGCCTGGGTCATTGGTTTTGGTATCATCCACACCATTAGAGTTTTCCTCACGGTTCACTCTCAAGAACTCCTCCGGCGCGATCCCTTCGCGCTTAGATCTTAGTGTCATTGCATGTGCAATGTTCACCAAGCGCTTGAATCGCGTATGCGATCAAGCAAGTGATTCATCATGTATGTGATGGTCACACCAAAGCAGAGCCGCGCTTTCAAACAGGCTTAAAAATCGCACTCAAGACATCAGCATCCAGGTAACTGGATATTGGCGTTTCTGTGTGCATAAAAAACCCGCAGCGGGGAGATAACTCCCCGCCAGGGTAGCTCTCCGTCTGCACCTTTTTGCTTACGGAGAATTACCATGAAAACTCTGATCATCCTGTCCGCACTGGTTGTTGGTGGCATTCAACTTG
The DNA here is from genome assembly GCF_005503735.1 of Pseudomonas sp. 2FE. Taxonomy (NCBI): domain Bacteria; kingdom Pseudomonadati; phylum Pseudomonadota; class Gammaproteobacteria; order Pseudomonadales; family Pseudomonadaceae; genus Pseudomonas; species Pseudomonas sp. 2FE. Next base: position 9,073 of record NZ_SCMO01000009.1, read on the forward strand.
GCTGCGCGGCATTTGATTCCGGCGTCGCTTCTGTTCAACAGTCGCATACCGCAGAACTGATCAAAGCTCGTCAGAGCAGTTGATTCAATAAAGCTCTTGGCATGGCACCTTCAAACTAATTGGAGGTGTCTTGCCATGTAAGAGGTATCCGCGATGTTCTATGTAGACGCAATTGACGCTGTTCGCAGCGCTTCATCGTTGGCAGAAAACACGAATCTTGCTCATGCGATTTATTCGCAGGCAAGTGGCTTTGTTGTGACTCTTCTAATTCAGCCTAATGGCTCGGAGTTGGAAATAATTAAACCCTGACGGGGAAATCCCGTAAGGTCCGCTGATCCGCGTCCTTCGGGATTCCGGTTTAGTGAAAGAACTCTGTCTAGCGTGAGCTAGACACGTTTCAGTGGTCATCCCTTGTGGGTGATCCACCAGAGCTCTTCTTGAAAGGAGAGTTCTGGGGATCACCCACCTGGAGAAATGATATGGCCGCTGCAAACGCACTGTTCTGCCAAGAGCTGAATGAACTGATGATCGAGTCTGGCCGGGTGTTCAAAGTACCCGAGCAGATCGCAAAGACTGTCGGCGGCAACGATCCGGATACTCGTTTCGTGAAGTCCTGGGCAGTCATTCATCGGTTGATTCCGAGTGACGGAAACGTCTTCGTGATGCCTTCGGCATGATCAGAAACACCGCAAGCCCCGGCATGGTAACCCCATCCGGGGCTTTGCTTTTTCAGACGATATAACCGCCTGAAAACGATCCATTTCAATCCTCCCTTCCCATAGCATCGACCTATCCTTTTCCCTGGATGGGCAATCATGCGGCACTCAACGAAAACAGCCCTAAAGCGCGTGGCTACAGCAGCCATGATTGCTTTCTATCTCAATAGCATGACCTTCAATGCCTGGGCTGATGCAGTCAGCACTGGGTCAGCAGCGGGCCAGGAGGTAGGCAGTTATGGGGTCTCTGTCTTCAACGGCGAGGCTGGCTCTACAACCTTGCAAGACCTCTTCCCGGCTACCGAAGGCACAACCTCGCTCGAGGAAGTCTATGGGGACGACAACAAGACCATCGACATCGGCATCAACGCCAACACACGGCTCCAGGCTGAGGAGTCCCGTGAAGGCGATGCCTATCGCACGCTCGTCGAAAGCAACAAGCGGACATCGGTAGACCTGTCCAAAGACCCCATGCTCAACCAGGCCGACAAGGTTCGCGAGCCAACCTTCATGGATGGCTTCAAAGAGAATTTTGCCGACTGCACGCGAACCGAGGTCTTCGAGACCATTAAGCGCGATGCACACGTTGCTAAGTACGAGACCTGTGAGCGAGTCACTGACCAGGGCGGCAACGTGAACTTCAACCATGACTACAAGATTGGTGTGGTTGAGTATCTGTCCGGGGAGCCCAATTTCCAGTCTTGCGGCGTCGGCTGCATGTATTTATGGATTGGCGATGTCGTAGATAACAACCTTGGCGGTTGGTGCAATGTTTATGAAAAATATGTGAGATACCGCGTTATCAACAAGGAAGCCATTACCAGTGCAAAAATTGATTTTATTCAGTGGGATGACTTTGCAGAGATTTATCTAAATGACACCCGAGTTTGGCTGAACCCAGTAGGCTTTTTCCCGGAAAACCAGTCACAGCTCCCCGCCGGTTTCTCATGTGAATACGTTGGTAACCTTGGTGGTACAGGTACTTTGCAAGGTGGTGGCGTTGATATAACGAGCCAATTCAAAGGAGAGGGAGATGTACAAACATTAAAGATGAGAGTTTCGGTAGGTAACAGAGGAGAAATCTACGCTCGGATCAAGATCCTCTACGACCCGGCCAAGGCCATCGTCGACAACGGCTGGGGGCCAAGCGAGCGTCTACCCATGTTCGACATGGTGAACGATGGCTTCTGCAAAAACGTGAGCATGTCCTGTACCGAGATGCCTGTGGTCGACGCGAACGGCTGTACATCCGAAAACGGGGTGAGAGTTTGCCGCTCGGACATGAAGCCTTCACCTACCCCAAGCATCGATCCGTTCTGCAAAAAGGCCAACGTCACTGCCGAGTGCTCTTTCTACAAGGGCGACCTGAAGTGCTACAAAGACCCCACGGGCAAAGAGCACTGCCCAACCAACAATGGCGGGGTTCTGGACTCTTGCAAAGAGAAAGAGGCAGACCCGAACTGCGGCTTCATCTCCCAGGCCTGTATCAAGGGTGCTGAGGGCGATTCCGGTAGCTGTTATGCCTTCTCCGAGGTATGGGATTGCGGCTACGACACCTCCTACGAAACCATCGTAAATACTGGCGCGGACATTGATTGTCCCGGTGGCGCGAGGTGCATGGGCAGCGAGTGCTTTGACACATCCAACGTGAAGAGTGGCGACTTCGCCTACGCCGCAGCGATGCTCCAGGTGGCGCAGTTTGCCGAGCACGATCTGGCCTGCGGTGGTGATGGCAGCAGTATCGAAGTGTCCAACTCCTGCAAGGTCTTCAAAGGCGAGGCCATGGAGTGCAAGAAGGCACTCGGCGGTTACGTTGACTGCTGCGAAGCACCAGAGGGCGTCAGTATCCTCGACTATGTGAACCTCACGATGAACACGCTGAAGATGACCAGTTCGATAGAGGCACTGAATAGAACAGGCAGTCTCTTTGGGCCTGGGTATTGGGAGGCAGCGTCTAACGCCGTGACTACAGGTGCTAGCACTCTAATCAAAGGGGAGTGGTCAAACGTCTATGGCAACGCTTCGGGCGCATTTACCGACACACTGGCTGGTGAGTTCGTCAGTCAGCTTCAACAGCAGCTAATGCAGTGGGCATACGATGCGATGGTTGAGGCGGGGGCCACCGGGGCCGCAAACACGGTATTTGCGGTGGGTGCTGATGGTGCAGTTTCCGGTTTAGGCTCCCAAGTAGCGATGGTTGTGAACATTATCGGCTGGGTGTACATGGTCTATGTCATTGTGGACTTGCTGATTAACATCATTTGGGAGTGCGAGGAAAAGGAGTTTGAGCTGGGGGCGAAGAATGCAACTCGACAGTGCTCCCTCGTGGGAACCTACTGCGCTTCTGAGTCCGCTTTTGGCTGCGTTGAAATGCGCGAGTCCTACTGCTGCTATGGCTCGGTCGTTGGACGAATTGTTCAGGAGTCTGCAAGGGAGCAGTTGGGTATCAGCTACGGAGATGTTAAGTCACCGTCTTGCGAGGGTTTGACTCCTGACGAACTGCAACAAGTAGACTGGGACAAGGTTGACCTGTCGGAGTGGATCGGGATGCTTAATTTGGCGGGAAGGCTACCTACACCTACAACAGTAGGAATTGATAACCTCACTGGAACGGGCAGTCAACTGGGCGAGATCTTCAACGAAGGGACTGACAGGGCAAATACCCTTGATCGGAACATCGAGCGTCTGCAAGATGTTGATATCGACAAAATCAAGAAACAGGCAGAGGAAGAGTTACGTTAATTTCGAGTCAATAAAAAACCCGCCATCTGGCGGGTTTTTGTTATTTACCGATGAAGAAAAGCTCATTCCCCTTGTTGTACATCGCTGGTGGTGACATTGGCCGTGTCATCTTGCTGCCGCCCTGGTAGATATAGACCCACGATGGCAAGTGCGCAGACATGCGAATGGCGGCCTCCTGTTTGGTCATGCCGTTACCTCGGGCATCTGCCGTCAGTTGTACACCCAGCGGGATAAATACCGGGCCTACGACCGTCTTGGCTGAAATGAAACTTGGTGCAGGTTTGCTCGAGCGCAACGTTTGCAACCGCTCCAACGGCTCGCCTTGGATCTGGAGCTGCCCGTTCATGAACATACTGGCCTTGAGCTGGTTTCCCGATGCAGTCTTGGGGAATGCCTGGGTACGGGCTTCCTGCCAAGCCGTTGATAACAGGTCGGCCGCCTCTTGGGGGGAACCTGCTAACTCACTAGGAACCCATGCTGCGACTTGTGGCAGGTTCGACAGCGAGGTGGAACCACCGACCATAAGCACAGTTGTGCCGACAGAAGTGCTGCCCTCCATTTGGTCAACCGCAAAGTGGGCTACATCGCCACTTCCATTGAGCAGACCATGCTGCTCAGCAATCGCACGAGGGATGTCGCGGCGACCGGCTAGGCCCATTTCATTGAAAACCACCATCGCATCCGACCACTTATCCTTCGGCACGGTGGAAGGATCAGGAAGATGGATTCCACTCGATTGCGGCCCGGTAGCGCAGCCGGCCAGAACAGACACAGAAACGCCAAGGATGGCAACTCGTACAGCGTGTGAGAACTTCATCGTGAACTCCTTGTTGACGTGACTAGATTATCGCTCGGCCCGAATTACCCAAGCCAGTGGCCTCGGCATTTGCGGTGGAGGCCTCAGCCTGGATGCGCTGGTAGATTTCGTCGCGGTACACCTTGACATCCCTTGGGGCTGAAAACCCCAGTTTGACTTGGCCATTGCTTGAGCGCAGGACAACTATCTCAATGTCATCACCAATCCGGATGGACTCACCCGATTTTCGCTCGATCTGGAGCATGTGCATTCCTTAGTTTTCAGGCGCTGGCGTTTTGTTGGGATTCAGCATGATGGGAGAAAGAGAACATGCGGATTGCTTCGGTCATGACGTATCTCCCTGATACGGTTGCTTTGGGTGAAATCAGTAGAACAGCGGCCTGGGGAAACCCAAGGCATGAAAAACCCCGCCAGTGGCAGGGTCGGTGAGGGGCATCAGGCTGCCGAACAAGCTCCTGGCCATGGGCCAAGCCGCTCCTCGAACACCTGCAAGTTGTGCCCACAATCCCAGAGAGAAAACATTACCCCTGTATCCACGTTCACGGCGATAAGTTCCCCCTCGGCTGGCACGATGTAATAGCCGTCGTCACTGAGGGTCTCGTAGACGGCATTCCAGGTCTTCGCGCTGCGCAGATTCTGGAACAGGGCATTACGCTCGCCGATGATCGTTTTCAGGTTATCGGGCTTTTCTGTAAGAAATCGCCGGGCGAAGCTGGCCCAGAATGAAACCCTGCATTTACTAGCCATTTTTCATCACCGGGTCTGCCGCAGGTTCCGCTTGAGCAGGCTGCGCTTCCTGGCTGGGTGCTTTCTCGCGAAGGCTGATGAGCTGCGTCATGGTCTCGATGATGACCTTCGGGCTCTGAGCACCTTTGACCAGCAGGGTGTTCCCTGACACGTTGTCGACCACCACGGTCGCCGGGGTACCTGTCACGCCCATGATGGAGCCTTTCTCTGTCTGAGCCTGGATCAACTCTTTGTACTTGCCACTTTCCATGCAGGTCTTGTAGGCGTCGAGCGGGGCACCGACCTCACGCGCCAGGCGCTCGATGTCTTCTACGCCTTGGCCATTGAGTTGCGAGCGGGAAAACCATTCGCCCGTGAACGCCCAGAAGCTCTGATTACCCGCCACTTCGCCAACGCACTCGGAGGCGTGAGCGGCAACATCTGCTGTTGGGTTGTGGAACTGGAGGGGGTAGTGCTGCCATTCCCAGTTGATCCGGCCTTGGGACTGATCAACGAGCTGCTTTGGAGTGTCATGGAAGCGCTTGCAGAAAGGGCACTCCAGGTCGCTGAATTCGACCAGGGTGAACTCTGCGTCGAGGCTGCCGTAGATGTGCCGGCCCTTGATGCTCTTGTCAGCCGCAGCCTTCCAGTTGGATAGGATCTTTGCCTTCGCTGCACTGACGGCTTGGTCTTCGCGATCCTGAAGGGTTTTCGCTACAGCCTGAGGCAGTTGCTCGGATACCGCTTTGGAGACGGCCATGTCCGTATAACCCATGGCCATGTAACTGGAGACGCCAACCGCAATTGCAGAGCTGACTACGGAGATGCCGATGGTGCTAGCGAGCACCGATTTCATGTTGGTCATAGCGCTCACTTGAGGTTCTGGAGAAAGGAAGGTTGAAGCCGTAGGGGAACATCTTTAGGCGTGCCGCTGACCAGGATCTCCCACTCTTCATAGGTGAGACGCTGTGCGCCTTTGCAGAGCTTGTTGCGGACGTTGATGTAATCGTCCACTGAGGCCCGGCTATTGGCCAAGGTAACGATCCGCTCGCCAGAGACTTGCTGGCCGAGGGCGAATGTCTGGGCAACTGTGTTGCGGTCTGCACAATTGGCCGAGACGATTGACGCAGGCACGGCGACATCAGGAACTGGCTGCTTGGGCTGAAGCTCCGGATGGAGCTTGCCACCACGGGTTTCAAGAGTTTCGAGGCTGCCGAGCACTGGCTGATAAGCAGGCTTACGCAGGGCTGCTCCGCCGCGACCTGTATGCCCCCAGCTCGTATGGTGCTCGCGCATGTCGGGCTCGTAGCTGGTCACATTGAAGTCAGTGCCCTCGATTACGGGGGCGACGGGTTCTGGCTTGCTTGCGCAGCCAGAGACGAGGGCCAGGCCAACGGCCAAGCCCAATGGAAGGAAGGCTTTCAGATGCTGCATGGTGGTTCCTCGGATACGGAGTTGGTTTATTCTCCTGCCTTCCGAGAAAGCCATGGATCGATTTCAGACCAAAAAAGCGACGGAAAAAACGCCTTTCAAAAACCTGCTTGCCTTCGCTATTCTGTTGTTGCAGACTTCGCTCACGCCGTTGATTTTGGCGTTATGAACTAGGCAGCACGCTCGTGCGCCCCATCTCGTAGGCCTAGCGCCTCGTGGTTGCAACAGCAGCCTCCCAGAATTCAGAGATTAAGTCAGCTCGCATGTGCGAACTGATTTATTCATGTGCTTCGGCACATGGTCGGCTTGTTGGCCGTCTCACAAGTACAACTCGAAACCTTAAAGAAACCAAACCCCAACGGGGCTGCTATTGCCCCGTATTGGGGTTAATGCCGCCTCGTAGTTCTATATATTGGAGAATTACTATGGCTCGCGGCATAAATAAAGTTATCTTGGTCGGTACATGCGGACAAGATCCAGAAACTCGCTACTTACCTAACGGTAATGCAGTGACCAATCTCAGCCTTGCAACAAGCGAGCAGTGGACTGACAAACAATCTGGCCAGAAAGTCGAAAAGACTGAATGGCATCGAGTTTCATTGTTTGGGAAAGTTGCTGAAATTGCTGGAGAGTATCTGCGGAAAGGTTCGCAGGTTTATATCGAAGGCAAGTTGCAAACACGAGAGTGGGAAAAAGACGGTATCAAGCGTTACACCACTGAGATCGTCGTCGACATGCAGGGCACTATGCAGCTCCTGGGTGGTCGTAAAGAGAACCAAGGCGACAGTTCCCAACCGCAAGGCCGTGAACAGCGCGCCCCGCAACAACAGCGCCCGCAAAGCCCGAATAGTCAGCCTGCCCCTCAACAGGGCGCGCCGCACTATGACAGCTTTGATGATGACATCCCCTTCTTCCGTATAAGTGATCGGCTGGCATTGATCATCTAACAGAACAGAAGTCATCGAAATATAAAACGCACCCAACAGGGTGCGTTTTCTTTTCTAGAAAGGAAAATAGATATGAGCAACTTCCAAAACGCTGTAGCCATTATCGCGAAGAACGAAGAAAAGTTCATGGCGTTGGCGGAGTCCTCGAAGACTGAAGTTCTATTCAAGAATGAGCTGCTTTATGCGTCTCAGGCGATGATGAACAACGATTACCTGTGCCAGTCGGCACTGCGTAATCCAATCAGTCTCAGAAATGCGTTTAGCCAGGTAGCGGCGTGCGGTCTGACCCTTAATCAGTCCCGTCAGCTTGCCTATCTGGTGCCCCGTGATGGGCAGGTGGTCTTAGATGTTTCCTGGCGAGGCATGATCAAGGTCGCTGTAAACGACGGTGCAATCCGTGACTGTATTGTGGAGCTGGTCTATTCAACCGATCACTTCCTCTACAAAGGCAAACGCACCACTCCAGAGCATGCCTTCGATCCCTTCGCCAAGAAGGAAGATCGGGGTGAGTTCCTGGGTTGTTACGTTGAAGCCCTGCTGCCTGATGGGCGAGTGCATGTGGAGGCGGTCACTGCCGCCGACATCAATGCTGCTCGCGAGGCTTCTGACTTGTGGAAACGTAAGAAGAAAGGCCCTTGGGTCGACTTTGAAGATTCCATGCGCAAGAAGTCAGCCATCAAGATTGCAAGAAAATACTGGCCTTTCTGCGGCGAAAAACTCGACGCAGTGATCCAGTACCTCAACACTAATGCGGGCGAGGGATTCTCCTCGAATGATGTTCCCGTGGGTGTCGTTGAGCGATTCATGGGTAATGCTGAAGTTGTGGAGACTGAGCCGTTGCCGACCTCGAATGAGGTTGTGCAGGCAGCCGCAGACCCTGCTGAAGCGTCCCAAACTGCCGAACCTGAAGCCGCCGAACCTGCTATTGCGGGGGAAGTGATTGAAGGTGAGGTAGTAGAGCCAGAGCAAAAGCAACCCAACCAGGGCCAAGTGGATCTTCCTGAAAAGGTAGTCCGCAAGGTCGCTGAAATCCTGCGCCGCGCACGCGAGGCCGGGGCTTGGGAAGCCGCCTTCGAGCACGTTTCGACGTGGCCGGTGGAAGCTCGTGAATACGCAGTCAGGGAGCTGAAAAGCGCTCAGTACATTGCATCGTCGCAAGGCGAGTAATCCTGCAAGAACCTCGGTTGCCCAGATGGGCAACCGGTCTAACCAACCCCTGCGGGGCATTCCCGCATGGGGTGCCGCGTTAGATAAAAAGGAAACTCAGATGGCTGACATCATCGCGCTCATCCTGACCCTGCTGCTGCCGTAAGGCTGTAGTACCAAAAACCAACCCTGACGGGGCATCTGCCCCTCAGGGTGCATTGCCTTCGTCGTTCTTGAGAAAGGAAAACGATATGGCAACTGCACAACAAAAAATCTCCGTAGAAATCGTGCAAGACAGCGATGCTGAGAACCCGCGCAAGTGGGACAACCTGGCAACAATGGTCTGCGCGCATCGACGGTACGATCTGGGCGACGAAAGCGGCACACGGGAAGCGTTGGATCTGATCTACGAGAACCTGACCGACGAGCAGCTCGATCAAATTGATTTCGACGCCTCTCATGTCCCTGACATTGAGAAGGCTCTCCAACTAACGGGCAAGGCGATCATCCTGCCGCTGTATCTCTACGATCACAGCGGCATCACGATGAAAACCACGCAGTTCGCCTGCCGCTGGGATAGCGGGCAGGTAGGTTTCATCTTCGTCTCCAAGGCGAAGGTGCGCAGTGAGATGAGCTGGAAACGGCTCACTGCTGAGCGCATCGAAAGAGTTCACGCGATGCTTGTCGGTGAGGTGACGGTCTATGACCAATATCTAACCGGCGACGTGTGGGGCTTCCGGGTGACTGAGGATGATGAGGAGACGGATTCATGCTGGGGGTTTTACGGCAGCGATCCGCTCTCCAACGGCATTCTTGACCACCTATCGAGCCAGGCAAAACAGCTAGTCGAGTCTGGAAACTTCCAGCGCGTCTGCTGACTTACGCAATTCCCTGAGGGGCACGTCCCCTACAGGGAAGGTGCCTTTTTTTCAGGGCTAAAAATCTGAAAAGGAGAATCACCATGCGTACCTACATCCTCTCGATGTGCGATCTGCGTACCAAGAAACAAACCACCTACCGCTGCCAGGCCAACACCTTCAGCGAGGCGGTTACTAAAGCTCAGAAAGCCATCAGCGGCTTTCCTGGTCTGTCCTCTGGCAACAATGGAGGGCAGAGCCATGCGGCCCTCAACCATTGAAAGCCTTCATGAGTCTCTGGCCATGTGGCAGGAGATGAAGGAGACGGGGGAGGGGTTGGCCTTCATGGCTGACGAGATAATCGAGGAGATCCAGGGGAAAATTTCCTCCTTGGAATACCTGCTCGGTCAGCTCGCCATCCACGGCACAGGCCTCACTCTCAAAGACAGCAAGCGCGATGCTTGGGGGATCGTCCTACCGGACGCCTCCCAAGCGGGTCGTTATCGCTGGCAAGCGTTTCAGCGTGATGGCTTCACTGGCCACTGCACGCATGACACGCCCGAGCTGTGCGTCGGCGACATGCTTGATGACGGGTACACCATGGTTGATCTGGGTGCGCTTGATCGTCTGGCGACGACTGTCGAATGGCAGCGCGGTATGGAGGTAGTCGCGGTGATTCAGGCCTGCAATACGGGCCTGCTGAGCTTCGAGGACGCCATGCGCAAGCGAGAAGAAATCTACGCCCGTTACTCGGTGGCTGCTTAATTCAAGCGGATATCCAGGTTCGGGTGCATCACTGATCATTTCAGCGAAAAAACATTCCCTCAGGGGGCGAACAGCCCTCTGGGGTTCGTTCGCCTTTCGAGGGGCTGCCGCTTGGGTTTTCTGGCCTGGGTGGTGAACTTGAGAAAAGGAGAAACGAGATGAAGACCTTCGAGTCATGCAGTAAGGCGTTTCACGCCGCAGAAGCAGCTATCGTCGCTCACCGTTGTTCTGAGCTGGGGATCGAGGTTCAGGGAAAAACCATGCTGAAGAAACTCAGCATGTTCCTGGATCTGGATAACTGGCCGGAAAGTCCTGACCTTCGGGGCCTGACGAAAGAGGATGAGCAGGATCTGCGTGTGTGGGGTGCTGACTACAGCACGCGGCTCCAGGACTTCCACAGGAAGGCCGAAGAGCTGCGCACTGAGCGACACAATGCGCTTTGCAGCGCACTACGGTCTCTTGGCAAAGAAATTGGCTGCGAGTTCTTGGAACTGTGCGGCCCTCTGGATCAACGCTTCGCAGATGCACTGTGCAAGGCGGATCGGTTGCGCAAGACGATGCTCGATGGCATCGGCTATGTGGACTTGATCGACCCGGAAACAAACTTCGCGAAGGGCTTCTACGGCGCTACGGCACTGAAGAAAACCGAGCTATTCCACAACCTGAAGCTCTGCGCTGAGTACCGCAATAATGGTACCCGGCATAGTGACGAGGTGATGGCCAAGCTGGGGTTCGCTGAGGAGGTATGCAATGAAGATCGTTGACATTGCACAGCGGACACCTGAGTGGCACGCATGGCGAAAGGACGGCATCAGCGCAACCAGTTGCGCGGTGATCATGGGCCAAAACCCGGATAAAACGCCCCTTGAGCTATGGAAAGAACTGGTTGGGATTGTCGCTCCGCAGGATCTGTCGGTTATTCCGCAGGTTAGGAGGGGCGTCAAGTTCGAGCCTCTAGCTCTGCAAGGCTTTGAAGACAAGTACGGCAAGCTAGCCTTGCCGTTCTGCGCTGAGTCGAGCGAGCGTCCGATCATTCGGGCATCGTTTGACGGCGTTCTGGACGATGGCTCGCCGGTCGAGATTAAAAACCTCTCCGAGGACAACCATCTGGAAGTGCTCGTGTTGCGGGACAAAAGCCCTGCTTTCCAGCTCTACCGTTGGCAGCTCTTGCACCAAATGATTGTCAGTGGTGCAAAGCGCGGTTACCTGTGGTGCTGGTCTCCGAAGCATGAGCCCTGCTGCTTGATCGTTGATCGGGATGACATCCTGGTTAAGCGCATCATCCAGGCAGAAGAAGCCTTCTGGAAACTTGTGGAAACTGGGGTTCGCCCTGAGCCTGATCCAAAGCGTGATCTGATCCCTACGGACGTTCTCGATTTGCAGGCATGGCGACCTCTGGCACAGGCCAGGCGCGAGAAGGAAGCAAAATTGGCCGAGCTAAAAACTCAGTTGAAGGTGCTGACCAAGGAAACCAAGGACATTGATTCTCAACTCATGCCGCTTCTGGGTGAGTTCAAAAAGGTCGATGCCCTTGGAGTGAGAATCACCTCCTATGAGGTGAGTGGTTCTGTTGACTGGCAGGGTGTGGCTGAAGAACTGATGGCGGAAATACCTGCCGAAGTGATTCAGCGTCATCGCTCCGATTCGACAGTAGCAACCCGATTCACGGTCAATGCTTCTTTCGATGAAGCAACCGCCCAGCCCGAGCCCGCACCCATAGTGCGAGTCAAGGCTGAGCAAAAACTGGATGAGCCGGTGGAACTCTCGCAGTTCTTCGGCACGTTCTCGCTGTAACCCCCCCTACGCCCGGCCTTGTGCCGGGCTTTTTTCTGACCATAAAACGGTCTGAAATCGACTCCTCTCCCTGTTTCTTTCCAGCATCATTCTTGGAAACATCTGCCCGAGAATCGTATGCCCCCTATCCTGTCCTTCCTCAAAACCTTATGGCCCAGCAGAGCCAGTGCTACACGCAAACTGGACAAACAGTTTCGGCACCCAGCCGAAGATTTGATTACGCCTGAGATCAGGCCATACCTTGAGAACCACGACTGGCGTATTTTGTGTTACCCGCCCTATCAGCAGGGCTACCCCGCGCAAGTCAACGGCGCTTGGCTCATGCGTACCTTTCAGAAAGATTTGTATGACCGGATCTCTGTCTCCGTGGGCATGCCGAAGTCTGACCGGGACTTATATCTCGAACCCGTTCTGGAGAACTTTGCTGAGCTGGCTCATCTGCTCCCAGCCTCACAAAACCATCACCACTGTGGCCCGGCTGGCCTGCTGCGTCACAGCCTTGAGGTAGCATCACTCGCCCTGGATGCGGCTCTCACTCGTGAATGGGACAACGAACTAACCCCCGCCCGGCGGAGTATGCGAAAACGCCGATGGTATGTAGCTGCCGTCACGGCTGGTCTTCTTCATGACGCCGGCAAGCCGATTAGTGACATTCGTGTCGCGAGTATGGATGGGGTGCATAACTGGAACTTCAGTTCCGAAAGCATCTTTAAGTGGTCTCAGCGCCACAAGCTGACCCGCTACTTTCTGCACTGGAGGCCTAATCGGCACGACGCACATGTGCGAGCCACGCCGACACTCATTGGCATCATCATCCCGCTTGAGGTGAGAGCGTGGCTCACGGACGACAACTGCGACGACATCTTCTCGGATATGTGCGACGCCATTACCGGGTACGGTAACTCTCCGCTTGCGGAGATTGTGCGCCGGGCCGATACCACATCGACAAAGCGCGACCTCCTGCGTGGCCCTACAGATGGTGGCGGTACTGGTGTTCCTGTGCCGCGCCTAGCGATCGATGCGATGCACCGCCTTGTGAGTGATGGGGTTTGGGAGGTCAACACTCCTGGCGGGAGAGTCTGGACTTCTACTGATGGCGTTTATATCGCTTGGCAGCAGGGAGCCCAGGAAATCATCGAGATGGTACTCAAGGACGGAATCATTGCGATCCCACGGTCACCTGAGACGCTAATCGGCATTCTGGTCGATCACGGTATAGCGGAACCGCCTTCTGACGGTGAGTTCCTGTGGCACGTTACGCCTCATCTGCTTCGCAAGAACGGCAAAGGCCCGGCTCTTCGCTGCATGAAACTGAAGACTCCGGACACTCTGTTCCCGGCTTCCCCGGTACCGCCGCCTGTGTCCATCAGCCTTGGGAAGGAAGGCAAGCAGACGGATGTTATTGCTCCGAATGATGCAGCAGGAGCGGCGGCTACCCTTGCCAGCCAGAATCAGGTTGATATGTTTGGGCCGGATCTGAATGGTGAGAATCCAGGAGATGTACGATCCGCGGCCTCCGATGAGGCTGCCACAGACGAGCCAAACAGCAGTACGAGTAGGCCTGCCAAGGAACAAAAGGGAACCAAGAAAACCCCGCGACAGTCCGCTCCTGTACCGGCGGCACCCACAAGCGGGGTCACACTCAAACCGGCTGCGCCGGCCATTGAGGACGCACCCCAACCAAGGAAGGCTGATCCGGTAGTGGTGGCGGACGCTGGCGAACATTACCAGCCAGAGGCCGCCGAAAGCCTTGAGGACATGCTTCTGTTCCTCAGCGCGAGCCCTGCTGCCGTTGAGCCAGATCCGGTAGTCGAGGCTGTTACTGAAGCTGAAGCATCCGCCGTGTCGTCAGATGCTGCGGAGCCCGCACAGGCCATACCAATCCGAGAGGGAAAAATCTCCCTCAATGAACTGTTGAGCAAGGGCGCTCCGAAAAAGAAGCAGCCAGCACCAAAACTTGAGGCTGCGCAAACCGAGAACCGGAAAGCTGCAAAGCCCAAGCCTTCAGCCTTCGGTGAGGAGGTCTCCAGCAAGCTGGCCCAACATGAAATCTACCTCCTAGAGCAACAGCCGGCATTTGCAACGAAGCTGATCGCCGCGAGCAAGGACGTTGACTTGGCGGCACAGGCCAAGGGAAAGGTGTTTCTGTGCCTCGATAAGGGCATTTTCGAGACCGCCGACCTTCCAGCTCTCGTCGAGGCTGGGTGGCTATGGCAGGACATCACCTCCGAAGGCCCCGCGCTCACTCGTGTCCTCCAGTTAAGGGAAGGCTTTTTGCTGGCTCAGGACTACAGCTTCATGTTCTGCAAGCTGGCCGGGCTCAACTGGCACATCCCGCACGTCTCGCTGCTGCCAGTGGATCAACTGGACAACCTGACAGCAGCGGTCAAGGCCCTCATGGCGAATGCCGCAATTGAAGAGATCAGCGGCTCGCCGACGCTCAGGGTAACCCTGAGCCAGCTAAACGCTGCCGCAGATCAATTTTCCATTACCAGTGCATCTCTCGAAACAGCGCTGCTTGCTTTACGCGACGCAGTGAAGATCGCCAGCCGCCGCAAGATCTATGTGCGCCCGCTACCTGTGGAGGTTTCAACCAAATGAGTGAATGGGATTACACGAACTATTGGCGCAAGAACTTCGAGGCTCGAGAGGCTGCGGCCTGGGGCGCGTCCATGGTGGCCAGCTCGGCAGTTCATATCATGGCCGACATGCCCACAACTCCCTACCTGATAACGCTTGCTGTACAAGCCGGTTTTGCCCTTTCCGCAATACCCAAAGCGATGCGAGTGAGCAAGGCTAAAGCCTGCCTGGTCGGCGCGAACCTGACGTTCATTACGCTCGAAGAAGTCATTGAGTTGGTGAAGAAGCACCCACACGAATTTTATTTCGGCGAGGCGTTCCCGTGGAGGCAGAAACACGGGCAGTACGCCTTTGAGCTTCAATCTCTGGACATCGAGGCCATCATCGGCAAGAAGGGCAAGCGCAAGGCTGAGATCAAGGGAACCAAGTGGCTTCACGGTATCGGCTTGGACGAGGAGGAGGCCTGCTGGCGTCCTCAGGATCAGCGCTCTATCCACCATCTCGTGCTAGGCACCACAGGCGCGGGCAAGACCCGGTGGTTCGACCTGGCCATATCCCAGTGTATCGCCCGTGGGGAGCCGGTAATCGTAATTGACCCCAAGGGCGATAAAGGATTGGCCGAAACATGCCGGCGTACATGCGAGGCAATGGGTGTAGGGCGGGACTTCCACTATTTCCACCCTGGTCATCCAGACAAGTCAGTGCGCTTGCATCTCACCAAAAACTTCGGGCGCGCTACTGAAATTGCGTCCCGAGTAGCTGTGCTTATGAAAACTGAGGCCGGCGACCCCTTCCAGGCGTTCGCTCAGATGGCCCTGAACAACGTCATCCAAGCCATGCTGGTATGCGGCATTCTGCCAACTCTGCTGGGATTGCGGCGCACTCTTGAGGGTGATGTGCCGGGCCTTACCATCAAAGCAATCACGGCATTTGGCAGCAAGGTCTTTGGGGTAGAGCAATTCTCTCGCATCGCCGAGTCCGCAATTTTGTCGGCCAAGGTGAGGGACACCGAAGCGAAGGCCAAGGTGCTGCGCAAGGTCTACTACAGTGAAATTGCCCCGGTTCAGCCCAACTCCGATCTTGAAGGTCTGCTTACGATGCTGGAGCACGAGCGCACGCACTTCAGCAAGATGATCGCCGGCCTCCTGCCAATCTTGATGATGCTAACTTCTGGAGCAATGGCCCCTCTGTTGTCACCGACAGATAACGATGAGGATGACCTTCGATACATCACCGACCTGAATTCGGTCATCAACGGTAATCAGGTGCTCTACCTCGGCCTCGACTCGCTGGCCGACTCGATGGTGGGCTCGACCATCGGCTCGCTTGCTCTGGCGGATCTCGCGTCAACAGCCGGTGAAATCTACAACCACCGCGTTCCTAAACCCGTGAACATCTTTGTCGATGAGGCGGCGGAGGTTATCAACGACCAACTCATCCAGCTCCTCAACAAAGGCCGTGGCGCTGGTATCAACCTCTACATTGCGACGCAGACCATCGCCGACTTCGTAGCACGGATGGGTGATGAGGCCAAGGCAATGCAGGTTCTGGGTAACGCGAACAACATCATCGCCCTGCGCATCCTGGACACCGACACGCAAGAGTTCGTGGCCAAGAAAATGCCTATGTCTCGATACCAGTACGTCATGCGGACTCAGGGCAACTCCGCCAGCGAAGGCGGGGTTTTACAGGGCGGCAACGTCGGTGAGCGCCTCATGCAAGAGGAGGGTGAACGGTTCCCAACAGCCCTGCTTGGTGAACTGCCAGACCTTGAATATCTGGCGGTATTTGCAGGTGGTGACATCCGCAAAGGCCGCTTACCAATTCTTACCGGCCCGACGCCTCAGTAATCCGGAGCAAAAATTGTCTATTTCGATTCCGCTGCAAATCCAGCGTATGACCGGCCTCGAGGCCCCCGCGATGACGTGCCTGCGCAAGTTCGACCTTGAGTGGCGCTGCGGTACCCATTTCATTTATCTGATGCTCCTGGCTGGCCACAAGCCAGAGCTGATTGCTGCTGCTCTGAATGACGCACTGGCCTCCTATCAGCGCATGTGCCGCGATGGGGTTAATGACTTCATCCGCCTTCGGCTCGTGCTTGGTCATGTCGTTAAGATCCTCACTACCTCGGGGGATGCCCCATCTACAGACAACATCGAGGCTTGGTGCGAGAGCACAAACGTCCCTCAATTACTTCGGGAGCACCTCATCAATGGCTGATTCTTCGGTAGAGGAAAAATGGCCCAAAGGGGTTTTCGCCTCCATTGCCTTCCTCTTTGTCCTGATACTCATGCTGGCAACGGTCACGCCCAACACCTTGATCGACACGGTGATGCTCAAAGAGCGGAAGTGGGGAAGCGAACTGTTTGGCCAGGACGACTTGGCCAGCATTCTGGAAAAGACCGATGGCTACTACACCACCATGGTGATCGACTCTGGAGCGAAAAAGACCGTCTCGGATATGTTCATGCCACGAGGCGGGACAGTCGATGCCTTCGAGAAAAACGTGAATTGGTGGTTCGACTACTTGGAGACTCGCGGCGTGGCCATCCAAAAGATCCTCTACCAGATGATCTATCGGGCGGTGCTTACGATGTACTGGATTCCATTGCTCGCTGCTGTGCTGATACCTGCGATCTATGCCGGCTTTATGCGCTGGAACGCCAAGCGGACGGGGTTTAGCTACTCATCCCCGTTCCTCAACAACAACGCGCACAACGTCCTTTCGTGGGGTGGTGTGTTGATCGTGCTGAGTGTGTTACTGCCG
The DNA here is from genome assembly GCF_005503735.1 of Pseudomonas sp. 2FE. Taxonomy (NCBI): domain Bacteria; kingdom Pseudomonadati; phylum Pseudomonadota; class Gammaproteobacteria; order Pseudomonadales; family Pseudomonadaceae; genus Pseudomonas; species Pseudomonas sp. 2FE. The sequence continues at coordinate 26,361 of NZ_SCMO01000009.1, forward strand.
CTACCGCTTCCACCGTTACTCATCGCGACGTTCATCATCATCACGCTACCTGTCGTTATGACACTGCTGATCAGCAACCTGCCCAAGAAAATCTGATTCGTAATCTGACCAAAAAAGCGCCTGAAATCGAAACCTTCAGGCGTTTTTTGTCCGCAGAATGTCCTGAAATCCTGACTGGTTGGCTTTTCCATGAATGAATCCACTTTCTCCATCAAGGGTGCCGTGGCCATTGCGGCGCTCGCGACCGCCCTTGGCGTTGTTTCGTACAAATACTTCACGGTTGTGCCGGATCTGGAGGCCGAGTTAAACGCAATCCAGAAAGAGTTGGTCATCGCACAGGCGCAAGGGCTCGACACCGGCACAATCGAAGAGTTGGTAAGCAAGATCAATCCAGCCGAAGGCAAGGATATCCCGGCGTCTCCAGACAACTGGGTCTATGGAAACCAAGCGGCTCGGTACACCCTCATCGAGATGACCGACACCGAATGTCCATACTGCCGCGACCACTTCCCGCAGGTTAAGGGGCTCATCGAGTCATCCGCCGGCCAGATCAACGCCGCAATCCTTCACGTTCCAGCCTTGAGTGAGGCCTCGCGTCGTCAGTCCGTCGCCATCGAGTGCGCGGGCGAGCAGGGCGGCTCTGACGCTGCCTGGAAGTTCACCGAAGTCGTGTTCGACAAGACCGGAGGCCACGGCAAAGGTGTCAGCGAATCACTCGTCTCTCTCGCCAGCAGCCTCGGCCTGGATGGGAAGCGATTTGCAGCCTGCACCGACTCCAAGGCAGCGATTGATCGTGTAGCTGGTGACCTCGATCAGGCTCTCAAGATCGGCATTCAACAAACCCCGTCAACGCTCGTGCTGGACAACACCACCGGCCTGTCGATGGTGCTCCAGGGTGCCAACGCTAGTCAGGACGGCATCCTCAAGGCCATCGCAAGCCTTGGCAAACAACAAGGAGCCTCAAAGTGAGCGCCGAACCCGTAAAGATTCCCGCGCACATCGACGAGCCGCCTCACGTCATGTTCTGGCGGCTCGATGAGGTAATGCCTATTGGCATCGGGCTGGTGGCAGGGGTGCTGCTGGCCCAGCTAATCCTCTGCACTGGCCTCGGACTGATCCTCGCCCGTTTCTACCGCCGCTTCTGCGACAACCGCCCAGACGGCTATCTGCTGCACGCTATCTACTGGTACTGGGGTGCTATTGGCGGCAAAAAGGCCCGCACCATGCCCAACTCATACGAGAGAGAATTTATCTGATGCTGCTGAAGACACTGACTAATTCCTTCGACGGGATGCGTGGCGAAAATCAATTCCTGCGGATTGCTGCTGCGGCATTACTGGTGAGCAACCTCGTCGTGTCGTGCTCCGCCATGAATCGCGACGAGGTTGTGACCCTTGTTCCTCCTACGCTCACTGAAAAGACCTGGCTAAGTAAGACCCAAGCTGCCGGCGAATACACGGAGGCATGGGCGCTGTACATCGCAATGATGATTGGCAACGTGAATCCGCATAATGCAACGGTCGTCAAGGATGCCATTGGCCCCATCCTGGATAAGGCGATCTATCAAGAGACCATGACGGTCTTGGATAAACAGATCCACCAGATCCGCCAAGATCGGGTGAGCCTTAACTTCGAGCCTCAAAAAGTCCTCCGCGATAACGTCAACCCGAACAAGTTTTACGTCACGGGACGCTCTATCTCCGAAGGCCCGGCAGGCGACAAGAAACGCTCTAACCGTACCTATGAGATTGAGCTGACCATCCAAGACTACAGGCCAAACTTGACCTGGGTGGGCACCAATACAGGCGACGCCAGGACTCAGGACATCATTGACCGCGAGGCAGCTAAAGAGCGAAATCAGGCAGAGCGAGAAGCCCGAAAGGCTAGGTAACACCCCTCGCCCCGAGAGCCCATGCCGAACTGCGTTTGGCATGGGTTTTTTTATGCCCGGCCATTTGCAACGGCGGGGCTTTCCGGCGGCAATCGAGATGATCGTTTTCAGTCGCTAAATGCGCCTGAAAACGAAACCTGCGAGCTGAAAAGGGCGACAGAATTGACCTCAACTAAGAACCGAGGTCGTTTCAATGCCCCTTTCTCGCACCCGAACCCTTTTCCAGCCAGCAGTGCTGGTTTTGGCTATGGCCGTTGCTGCCCAAGCGTCCGCACAAGAGCAGATCCAAATTCCAGGGCTGCAAATGCCGGTAGCTGCCAGTTCCCAGGCTGCCCCGAGCAGAGGCTTTGAGTCCCCTGAGCCGACTCAAGCTGCTGAATCCGTTGAGTCTGCTGAGCGCGCCCCACGAAAGGTTGCTATCACTCCTAGCGAGGTAGAGAACCCTGCCGTGCCTGGTAGCGTTGTGAGCAGGCAAGCCCCGGCTCAGCCAACTGAAACCCGTCAGGATGTTGTTGTCACCAATGGCACGAACACCCTCATCCCGATCAGTCGCGGGCAGATAAACCGGATCGTTACACCCTTCGACAACCCTCACATTCAAACCGTGAGCAAGGCCGAAATCTCAACCAGCGGTAACGTCATCTACGTCACCACTGAAACCGATCAGCCGGTGACCATGTTCGTTACCCCGGAGGACGATGAGTCCGTGGCACTGTCCCTGACTCTTCTGCCGCAAAGCGTTCCTCCCATCCAGGCGAATCTGGTGCTGGCGAAGAACGTGCAAGGCCTTTCCGGCGGCATGCCTATCACCCAGACCGCGAACTACAGCGGCCAAGCTCGCAAGTGGGAGCGCTCGCAGCCCTATATGGACACCTTGCGCTCGCTGATGCGTGACATGGCCATGGGTAACCTGCCACGCGGTTACAGCTTCGGTGAGCTGACTAGCGGCGCGAAGATCCCGGCCTGCGCGCAGCCTTCGATCAGCTTCGATTTCAGCAAGTCGCAGTTGATCGAAGGCCACGACTTCCGCGTGTTTGTCGCCACGGCGGAAAACATCTCCTCCCGCACAGTTGAATTTGACCACGGAGCATGCACGCACCCGCATCGCGCTGCGGCAAGCGCGTGGCCGGACGAAGTATTGGAGCCCGGCCAGAAAACAGAGGTCTTTGTTGTCACCCGCGTGCCGACTGAAGTACCGCAAAGCGCAACTCGCCCAAGCCTGTTGCAGTAAGGAGTTCGACCTTTGAGCGCAATCCACAAGTTCCTCGAAAAGCTCTCCCCAAAAGGCAAGATGATGCTGGCCATCGGTAGCACCGTACTGATTGCCGGCACGGTTATCGGCGTGACCATGAATGCCGCCACCCCTGAGCGCAAGGCGCGTATGGCGGCTAAGCCGCAGATCGAGGCGGTGCTCACCGACGAAGATCCTCGTGCCCTCGGTCTCGACGCTGTGGCCAGCCAATTGCGCCAACTGCAATCCCAGCAGGCGCGCATTGAGCGGATGCTGGGGCAGAAAGAGAAGGACGTGCAACTAAAGGAAACTCAGGAGCAGGTAACAGGCCTTCAGGAGCAACTCAAGCTCGTGCAGCAGGAGTTGGCCCGCGTTGGGCGGGAGTCTGGTCGCAATAAGGACTCCGATGAGGAGGGCGCTGAAAGTGGCAAGCCTGCAAGTTCCGCAGCTTCGAGCAAGCCATCATCACCCATTCCTGTTCGTGAACCGACGCACATCAGCAAGGCGACCAGCTCGTCTACGGATCTGTCCAACGTCTACACCAACCTGCCTCCGCCCCCCCCAGAAGACCCGAAGGATCGCAGCAGCGAGAAGAAAGAGACCCCGAAGATCCGGGTTATTAAACAGAAACAGGACGAGGCTAAGGACGACAAGCCTGAGGAAATCTCCGTCACCCTTCCAGCCGGCTCGATCCTTTCTGGCGTCCTGGTGACGGGCATGGACGCTCCGACAGGCAAGCAAGCCCAGCGTGACCCGTTCCCAAGCCTGGTACGTATCAAGAACGAAGCAATCCTGCCAAACCGCTTTCGCGCTGATTTCCGCGAGTGCTTTTTGATTGCGGGCGGTTGGGGAGACCTGAGCTCCGAGCGCGCCTATCTGCGCTCTGAACGTCTTTCCTGCGTCCGCAATGACGGCTCCGTTCTGGAGGCCTCGCTGGAGGCCTATGCGACTGGCGAAGACGGTAAGGCTGGCATCCGTGGCCGTCTGGTCAGCAAACAAGGCCAGATCCTCGCCCGCAGCCTGATGGCTGGCTTCATGCAGGGGGTAGCCTCTGCCTTTACCGTGCAGAAAGTACCGACCATCAATGTCACTCGCTCAAACGGCGACGACAACTCGGAAGTTTCTCCCGTCTACGAGCAAGCAATGGATTCCAACGCGCTGCAATCCGCCGGTTTCGCCGGGGCAGGCTCAGCGCTTGAGCGAATTGCTGACTTCTACTTGGAAATGGCCGAGAGCATTTTCCCTGTAATCGAAATCGACGCTATGCGAGATGTGGACTTCATCGTCAACAAAGGCATGACCGTCAAGTTCAACTCTTCCACCCTCAAAGTCGCAGACGTAAACAAATAAGGATGCAGCCATGCTGAAGAAATTAATAGCACTTGCCATTTTCAGCTCTCTTGTTACGGGCTGTAGCGTTCTGAATATCGGCGCTAGCGAATATACCTGTAAGGGTATGCCTAATGGCGCGACATGTATGTCTGCAAAAGATGTTTACTCTGCAACTGAGGGGGATGATTACAAGACCAAGTTGAAACAAGAACAAGAAGGTGCCGTGGAAAATAAGAAAGAGGGTGAAGCTAAAACCCGAGTTCTGATTGCTGAGGGTGCCGATAATGCGCCGATTCCAATGCGTGCTCGAAACCCTCTTCCTATTCGCTCGCAAGCAGTTGTGATGCGTATTGCTATTGACCCTTGGGAAGATGAAAAAGGCGATCTCTACGTTCCTGGTTTCATCTACACGGAAGTTGAGCATCGCCGCTGGGAAATTGGTGCTAGGCAGCCAAATGCCTCACCAACCTTGAGGCCATTAACCGCCACTAAAGCTGAAGCAGACGGTAAACAATAACAAAAGCAGGCCATCAGGATGCGGACTTTCATAGGTTCTAAATCTTTGACTTCCCCTGGAGCAGTGCTAACAGCACTGCTTTTTTGTTGGAGAAGGTCTACGCCTGCAACTACTAAAAGGATGTTGTTATGCGATCTGTTTTGAAGCCGTCCGCATTTAAAAGTATTCAGATATTCAGCGCAATTGTTGCAATACGGAAGTTTTGTTTTTTCCATCTGTTGTTTGCTGCATATTTGTTGGTGCAGGCGCAATTAACGCATGCCGATGAAACCTGTTATTATGTTGGAGCTGGGGCTGGCTATTATGCGAATTCCCATCTATGGGATAAGACTGGCTCTGCTAACTATAGTCTTTTTGTGGGCGGCGGCACTGGTCTTCAGGTTACAAGCATTGACGGCGAAGTTCTCTATAATGGTTACATTTATAGAATTGGCAGGCTAATGGAACTTGTGCCGGCGACCGATAAAAAGCAGGAGATTCGGCGATATGAATATTGCAAGAGGTTGCCTAACACATCCCCCACTGTAAGTGATATCTCGCTTTCAGGTTGGGAAAACACTAACAATAGTGCCACCTTGACCGCCAGCGATCCTGACTCTGGCGATTACCACGCATTTGGCATTGTTACAAATCCAGCAATTGGCTGGGCATCAATTAGTGGTAATCAGCTTTACTTCACACCCCCAGCTAACTGGAGCGGAACGACATCCCTTAGCTACGCTGCTGTGGACTCAAAGGGCGCGTGGTCAAATACAGCTACGGTTTGGATAACCGTAAATCCTGTCAATGACCCCCCGGTTGCCCAAGCCACTACCCTGACTGTCAACGAAGACACTTCGGGCTCTGTGACTTTGAGCGCGACCGACATCGACTCGCCGGCTCCAAGCGTATTCGGGATTGTCTCGGCGCCGGCCAACGGTTCGGCCAGTATCAGCGGATCTACTTTGACCTTTACCCCGAACGCTAACTGGAACGGTTCCACCAGCCTGACTTACCGGGCGCAGGACTCGGCGGGGGCGTGGTCGGCGCCGGTCACCGTTAGCATCACCGTCAACCCGGTGAACGATGCTCCGGTGGCCCAGGCCAAGACGCTGACGGTCAACGAAGACACCAGCGGCACCGTGACCCTCAGTGCAATCGACATCGACTCGCCGGTACCGACTGTGTTCGAGCTCGTCGCGGGCTCGGCCAATGGCGCGGAGAGCATCAGCGGCTCGACCCTGACCTTTACCCCGAACGCTAACTGGAACGGCTCCACCAGCCTGACCTACCGGGCGCAGGACTCGGCGGGGGCGTGGTCGGCGCCGGTCACCGTGAGCATCACCGTCAACCCGGTGAACGATGCTCCGGTGGCCCTGGCCAAATCGCTGACGATCAACGAAGACACCAGCGGTACCGTGACCCTCAGTGCCGGCGACATCGATTCACCTGTTCCGAGTGTGTTCGCGATTGTTGCGGGCTCTGCCAGTGGCACACAGAGCATCAGCGGCTCTACCCTGACCTTCACCCCGAACGCTAACTGGAACGGCTCCACCAGCTTGACCTACCGGGCGCAGGACTCGGCGGGGGCGTGGTCGGCGCCGGTCACCGTGAGCATCACCGTCAACCCGGTGAACGATGCTCCGGTGGCCCTGGCCAAGACGCTGACGGTCAACGAAGACACCAGCGGCACCGTGACCCTCAGTGCAACCGATATCGACTCGCCGGTACCGACTGTGTTCGAGATCGTCGCGGGCTCGGCCAGTGGCGTGGAGAGCATCAGCGGCTCGACCCTGACCTTCACCCCGAGCGCTAACTGGAACGGTTCGACCAGCCTGACTTACCGGGCGCAGGACTCGGCGGGGGCATGGTCGGCGCCGGTCACCGTGAGCATCACGGTCAACCCGGTGAACGATACCCCCTCTGTGACCAATCGAAGCCTAAACATTGACGAGGAGGCTACCGGAACCCTCACGCTCACCGCCACGGACGTGGATCTGAGCTTTGAGGGCGACAGTCATACATGGAGTATCGTCACAGCACCGAACGTTGCCCACGGCACTGCCTCAATCAGCGGCTCTACACTGACCTTCACTCCAGCGGCGAACTGGAACGGCACGACCACGCTGACCTACCGGGTAACCGACTCCAAGGCGGCTATCTCCAACACTTCGACCATCACCATCACGGTTAACCCGGTGAACGATGCCCCGGTGGCCCAAGCTAAGACGCTTACGGTCAATGAAGACGCCAGTGGCACCGTGACCCTCAGTGCAACCGACATCGACTCGCCGGTACCGACTGTGTTCGAGATCGTCGCGGGCTCGGCCAATGGCGCGGAGAGCATCAGCGGTTCGTCCCTGACCTTCACCCCGAGCGCTAACTGGAACGGTTCCACCAGCCTGACCTACCGGGCGCAGGACTCGGCGGGCGCGTGGTCGGCGCCTGTCACCGTGAGCATCACGGTCAACCCGGTGAACGATGCCCCGGTGGCCCAGGCCAAGACGCTGACGGTCAACGAAGACACCAGCGGCACCGTGACCCTCAGTGCAACCGACATCGACTCGCCGATACCGACTGTGTTCGAGATCGTCGCGGGCTCGCCCAGTGGCGTGGAGAGCATCAGCGGCTCGACCTTGACCTTCACCCCGAACGCTAACTGGAACGGCTCCACCAGCCTGACCTACCGGGCGCAGGACTCGGCGGGGGCGTGGTCGGCGCCGGTCACCGTGAGCATCACTGTCACCGCAGTGAACGATGCCCCGGTGGCCCAGGCCAAGACGCTGACGGTCAACGAAGACACCAGCGGCACCGTGACCCTCAGTGCAACCGATATCGACTCGCCGGTACCGACTGTGTTCGCGATTGTTGCGGGCTCGCCCAGTGGCACAGAGAGCATCAGCGGCTCTACCCTGACCTTCACCCCGAACGCTAACTGGAACGGTTCCACCAGCCTGACCTACCGGGCGCAGGACTCGGCGGGGGCGTGGTCGGCGCCGGTCACCGTGAGCATCACCGTCAACCCAGTGAACGATGTTCCTGTAGTGGCGGCCAAAAGCATCGCCACCAACGAGGATACCGCCGGTACTGCGACCTTAACCCTCACTGACCCGGATTTGACCTATTGGGGGGATTCGCACACCTACGAAATCGTGAACGCCCCGGCGAACGGTACAGCCACTATCAGCGGCTCGACTCTGACCTTCACCCCGGACGCCAACTGGAACGGTTCTACTAGCCTGACCTATCGCGCCAAGGACAGCGCGGGGGCTTACTCCGCAGCAGCCACCGTGAGTATCACCGTCACCGCAGTAAACGATACGCCTGAAGTCCAGGAAAAGACGGCTTCGATTCCCGAAGACACCAGCGCAACGATAGCGCTCACGGTCAGTGACGTTGACCTGAGCTTTGAAGGTGATAACCACACCTTTGAGATCGTCGGCGCCCTTCCGGCAACCGAGGGCGCGTTTGTACTCACCGGCTCAACGCTGGTCGTAACGCCCGCTAAGGACTGGAATGGCACGCTTAATCTCAGCTACAGGGCCAAGGATAAAAATTCTGTCTGGTCTGACGCCAAACCTATTGAGGTGAAAGTGACCTATGTGAATGACGCCCCAACAAGCGTTAGCGCAGTGATCACCACCAACGAGGGAATGGTTAGCGACCAACTCACCCCGACCGTAGCGGATGTGGACATTACCTATGGCGAAACGCACAACTTTGAAATCCTTCAGCAACCGGCGCACGGTAGCGCACGAGTGTTTGAGAATCGTCTCGAATACACTCCGAACGCCGCTTATTACGGGGCAGATAGCTTCACTATTCGCGCCACCGACGCTGCCGGTGCAACCGTGGATGGGATCGCCTCAGTAACGGTCAGCAAGTTCAATTATCGGCCAACATCGATCACGCCGAAATTCCTGAGCATGTACGAAGGCATTGGCGGCACAGCCCAACTGAGCGTCAACGATCCTAACGACTGGGGCACTCATACCCTTCAAGTCGTTCAGCAGCCGGAGCACGGATCTGTAACCGTGAGCGGCATGTCCATCACCTACAAAACCGATGGTGATAGCCAAACTTCAGTGAAACTGCGGGCGACAGATCAAGATGGCCTCTATGTAGAGCAAGATGTTGTTCTGAACTTCCTGCCAGCCTGGGAGATGTTCAAGGATCGGGAAGTCAAGGCAACTACTGCAAATCCGAGCGTGCCGGCTGTTAAGAAGCAAATGACGACGCGCTCTGGTGCCAATGCGCTCGTCCTCGTTGACCAGGACGTGATTCAGGCCCTTGGTACCGAAATTATCGCCATCGTCACCCCGGACTCCAAGGTTGGCGTGACACTCCAGCACCGCGAGCTTGCTCAAGGTGTTGGCATGCGCCTAGTGCCTACCAAACTCACTGCCGAGGCCCTTGAAGCGCGCCTCGGCGGTCTGAACGTAGGTGTCGACGGTCAAGCAACGATCTACTTGAGCGCCGCAGACATGACCGGCCCGGTTTACTCCGTCCCGGTTCACGCATGGTCTCCGGAAGGCGCTCTGACGGCTCAAACCTGGACGATCACGCAGGCAACTGGAAAGGCTCAAATCTCCTTTTCCGCCAGCAATAGCGTGTGCAGCATTGCGACCAATGAGCAAGCAGCAAAACTGAAGAACGTGCTTCAGGATCGCGCCTGCTTCATCACCTGGACGCAGACTCCGGACGAATGGCGAAACACCAGCACGCTCGCCGCTCTGATGATGGAGGCATCCAGTAGCCAGGTCGGCACTCAGCAAGTGCAAGCGACGGTTTCGGTCTTTGATCCGAAAGGGGAGAAGCACGATATGGTCACCTTCACTCACGACCTGACCGTGCAAGCCGTAGTCGATCAAATCAAGTTCAGCCTCAAGCCGGCACCTGAACAGGCCTACCAGCTTGTTCAGTCCGTATCACTGTCCCTGCTACACGTCGCAGGCCCGGTCTGCGATACGACCTCGAACGAAGCCTTTGCCAAGAAGAGCGCCCAACAATGGGTCAGCCGTCCGGTGTGCCTCATCCGCTGGATGGAGGTTCCTGACGGCATGAACCCGCTTGCGAGTAGCAACAGCGTTGGCCTCGACGGGGCATTCAACTTGGCTGGAGAAAACAATATCTCCTGGAAGTCCTCGGTGTTTACGCCGAGCGGCCAAGAGGTAGCCATAGGCTTTGGCGAGCACGATGTTGAGGTAATCACTCCGCCGGCACTTGAAATTGAAATGCCGACGAAAAACGTAGTGAAGGAGGGGATGTATTCGGTTTCCCAGCTTGGCGGCTATATCGGTACCGCGACGATTACCTCTATCGCTGCGGCTCTGAATCTCAACGTCATTCGCGACGGAGCTGAGCTCCAGAAATCCACTCTCCCGAGCTACGGGCGACCGCAACGTGCAAGTCACTACCTCGAGGGGATCGAGGCTCCGCTTTGGAGCGTTACCCCGTACTCGATCAATGTGGCATACGCTGCGATGCCGGCCATGCAGGTAACCAAAGAAGCATCCTTGCTTGCTGTTCCGCACGACAACATCCTGCCCGTGATCCTTAACGACGAACGGACAGCACTCGACAACGTATCTCTGCCAATCGACGTAGCAATCAAAGACACCCGGTTCATGGATGATCCGTTCAACGTCAGCACAATGGGTGACTGGGATATTCGCCTGCTTTCCACCACGGTGGGGGTTGATTACGAGCCCATGACTGATTGGGAGCCCATCAATGAGGAAGGGAAGGCGCAGTTCGAGATCGATCTGCAAAGCCTGACCAACCAGGCGGTACGGATTATCGCAGAAGCTCGTGTTCGCTCTCCTGTTCCTGAGTACGAGCTTGTTCGCCAATCCGGCTCACCAATGGTTTTGTCAGTCCTCAACGGCGAGCCCCTGGAAGGCAGCATTCAAGCGCTGCGAGTCATCGGGCCGGCACCACTGCGCTCCAGTTTCTATGCAGTGACCCAAGACCGGATGCAATCCGCCGACCTTGGCCTCGTTCGCTGGGAGATGAGTAAGGACAATGGTGCGAGTTGGGAGGACGTGGTTACTAATGAAAACCTCCCACAACGCCTAACGATGGTCTTTGAGCGTGGCAACTACATGCTTCGCGCCGAGATGACCAACCGCCATAGCGGCGCGAAGTCGATGACCCCCATTATCGAGGTGATTGCCTATGTTGTGCCGCAAGCACGACTTAAAGGCCCGGCCAACGTGTTCGTTGGCGATAGTGGCAAGTTCACGCTCACAGACAACAAGGGGAGCCCGCTCGACACGACCGGGATGATCATCGAGTGGTCTGAAGACCGTGGTGCAACTTGGATTCAGGGTAGCGATTCCTACAGCGTCACCCGGAGTGAGGTCTCTCGGGTCTACCTGACCGTTCGTATGAAATACAGCGACGCCCCAGAGGACAAGCGTGTTTACAAGCAGCTTCGAGCTGGTGTCGCGTTCCGCCCGGTTCGTCCGCCTCGTGTGCAGATCATCGGGCCTCGCCGCCCTGAAGTTGGCAAGGAAGCCTCTTGGGTCGCCAACCTGATGATGCCCTACCCGAAAATGGATATGACCATGGATGGGGAGTTCATCATGCCAGACGGCCAGGTAGTGACCGAGCGTGAGGTTAAGTACACGCCCACTCAGGCTGATATGGACAATGAGGAAAGCCATATTGCCGTGCGCGCCTGGATCAATGGCTATGAGGATCGTGGCGGCATGGGCATGACCAAGCACCGTCTGATTTTCTGGTCATACGACTGGCCGGAATGGGCGATCAACAGCAAGGTGACCGCAATCTACGCCCCTGCGGATCTGACCATGACGGCGCGTTCTCTAGGCCTGTTCCGTGAGTTCGAGGATCTCAAAGTAGAGTGGGAAATTCCGCCCCACGAGGGCATTGAGATGGTCAAGGATTCAAGTCAGTCGAGCAGGATTCTGCGCGTTACCGAGCCAGGCACTTACACCTTTGGGGCTCACATCAGCGATAGCCGTGGTAACTACAGCTACGCAGAAACTGACGTTGAGTTCTTGAATGCGATCCCATGGAACATCCAGTTGTCCTGGAGTGGCGACAATGACGCAAACCGCGCACCTCTTGGCGTGCTGATCCGCCCAAGCATCACAGGCGGCCACCCGAAAGACCGGATCAGTAGCAAAGTCTTCTCCCTCAACGGGGAGGCTCTGCCGAGTTCCGGCGACTACGGGCGCGCTGAGCTGGAAGAGGAGGGCATACACACCGTCAAACTGGACATCGCAACTGAGATGGGGATGGCTGCTACTGGCCAGGTCGACATCCCAGTTTCGATGAACAAGAGCCCGAACTGCGAGATGGAGGTAACCGTTGGCCGTACCTCCTGGCTGGCCAAGGCTGTTTGCACCGACGAAGACGGTCGGATGGCGCGCAACCTCTGGTACGTCAACGGTGTTCAGCAGGCGCTTACCTCAAGCAGCATCTCGGTGCCGATGTGGCGCTACCCGGATGGTGAGCCTGTAATCACGCTCGTCGGCGTGGACGACTCTGGAGCCGAATCGACCCCGGTAGCCAACAAGTAAGCAGGGAAGGGGCCGAAAAACGGCCCTTTTTTAATTTCCGACGATAAAAGCGCCTGAAAACGATCCCTAAGCCTGTTGAAAAGCTCAAAAATAGACATCGAGCGCAGGCCCTGCGCATATCAAAACGACCGGGAGCAAACCGATGCAAGTCAACAAAGCTACGCTTCAAACCTTCGCCCTAGCCGCAGCCATGCTCGTTGCTGGTACCGCTCTGGCAGGTACTGGTGGTGACACCTTCGACACCGTATGGATCACCCTGACCGAGTGGATGCAAGGCACCCTGGGTCGCATCCTGATCGGCCTGATGATCCTGACCGGCATCGGTGCCGGCGTTCTGCGCCAGTCCCTGATGCCGTTCGTGACCGGCGTAGGCGGTGGTGTTGGTCTCTACGCTGCCCCGGACGTTATCGAGTCGATCATGACCGCTACCATCCCGGCTGCCGCTGCCGTTACCAACGCGCTGCAAGCACTGCCCGTGGGCTTCTAATACTCTCTGGGTAGCCCTCCCTAAAAGGCCTCTTTTTCCGACGCTAAAACGTCCTGAAAAAGAGGCCTTTTCTTTTCTGAGCCCCATACCCTGTGTGTAATAAATCAGGAGTCGCTCAGATGCTCAAATCAACCCGCGCCATCATCTCCCTTTCATTGCTCGCGCTCGCCTGCAATGCCTTCGCTCAAGACATTGCCCAGAAGAACGCTGACAAAGTTGTGATGCTTCCCGCCGCCGGCATGCTGGCCATCGAGAAGAACGGCAAGTTCGCCATTATCAGCGACACCGGGCGATTCATTATTCAGGGCAAGGTATATGACACCTGGGCTCAGAAAGAACTGACGACCCTGGAAGACGCTCGCATCGCGGCCAATTACATCCCCGTCGATAGAGCCAATGTCGGCTTCAAAGACCTCGCGCCAATGACCATCGGGAATGGTGACAAGGCAGTGACCATGTTTTCCGACCCGGCCTGCGGCTACTGCAAGGAAATCATAGCCGAGGCGCGGTCTTCACTCCCTGACGGCTACCGACTGGACGTTCTCATGCTGCCCGTTCTGAGCAAAGAGAGCGCCATTCGCACGAAAGAAATGCTCTGCGCTGAAGACAAGGTTGCTGCCTGGAAAGCCGGCGTTTCTGGCGACATGACCACCCCTCTAGCCCAACTGCCGGAAGGCGGCTGCAACATCGACATCATCATGAAACGGCGTACTACCGCGCAATTCCTCGGAGTCCGAAACGTCCCCTTCCTGATCCGTAATGACGGGCTTACTCACATGGGCAAGCCCGCTGAAGGGCTTCGGGCCTGGATCGAAACCAATCGCTCGAAATAAGGTATCCGCACATGCTGAAGTCGCTCATCCACACTACACCGCGTTTGGCGAAGCTCATCAACGGCCTAGCTTACGAGCCGAACCTCTACCTGTTCCAACTGACCGGCAATCGTCTCGGTTTTGCCTTCCTGTGCTCGCCGCTTTCCGGCTCCAATGGCGACGAGGGTGATCGCCTGAAAGCCGGCCTGACTGTTGACTGGCCAGAAAAAACCACCATTCAGTTCAGCCTGATCTGCACCGAGAACATCAACAAGATGAAGTCGGGCTTCCTGCGCCTGCGGAGGTCGTTTCGTGAGGCCGATCGTTCGGATCTCCCCGTCGAAACGCAAGCCCTGCTGAGGAAGGTGACAGATGCGCGAGCGGAGTATTTCAGCGACCGCACCATGCGGCCTGTTGATTCCATTTCGGGTGTCCGCATTCGTGAGCAGAACCTCGTAATCTCCGTGACCGTACCGATTGCGAATGCCCTCCCGACCGATGTCGAGGTAGCCATGACCAAGGAGTTGTTTGACGGGCTCCGCACCTCACTGGATAGCTGCAACCTGGCTCCAGTACCGTTGACCAACCATTCTTACCGAGAACTCTTCAGCTCGATTCTCAACCAGGGGCCAACGGCTTCCTGGCGCGATGACCCACACATGGAGGCTGAAACCGACAAGCCGCTGAATGAGCAGATCCTCGACTACAACCGCAGCCTTGACGTGAAGAAGGATCACCTACAGATCGGCGATGACTGTTTTGTCAGAACGCTCTCTGCCAAGCGTTTCCCGGACGTGATGTGGCAAGGCGATGCCTCGCAATACCTCGCTGACATCCTGTCCCAGCGGGGCGGTATTCGCGGCAACTGCATCATCAACTTGACCATCTACTTCCCACCGCAACTGTCGACGAAAGACAAGCTGGCCAAAAGTCGCCAGTTCTCGATCAACCAGAGCTTCGGGCCGATGGTTCATTTCGTGCCGCTGCTGCGCAAAACGGCGGATGCCTACGACACGCTGTTCGACGACCTGGACAAGGGACTTCCCAACGTCCAGACCACAATGACCATTGCCGTATTTGGCCGCAATCGTGAGGAACTGATTCAAGCTGCCTCGAATGCCAAGAGCCACTTTGCCACCCAAGGCTTCAAGTTCATGGAGGACAAGTTTGTCGTCCTGCCGGTATTCCTGAACTCGCTACCGATGTGCGCCGATCCAGAAGCGATGAAAGACCTTTTCCGCTTCAAGACGATGAGCCTGGCTCAGGCGCTGCCCCTGTTGCCGATCTACGGCGACTGGAAGGGCACTGGTACCCAAGTTGCGCCGTTCATTTCCCGGAATGGCCAACCAATCAGTTTCAACCTGTTTGACTCGGACACTAATTACAACGCCACTATTGCCGCACAGTCGGGCTCGGGTAAGTCCTTTGCAACGAACTATTTGATCACCTCGTACCTGAGCATTGGGGCGAAAGTCTGGGTTATCGACGTTGGCCTCTCCTACCTGAAGCTGTGCGACGCCTACCAAGGCGACTTTGCGCGCTTCGACCAGGAGTCCCAAATCTGCCTAAATCCCTTTGAGCTGATTGAGGACTACTCCGAAGAGGAGGACGTTCTGGTTGGGCTGCTTTCCGCTATGGCTGCCCCAACTGTTCCGCTCAGTGATTACCAAACGGCTGGCCTCAAGAAACACCTGACAAACGCTTGGGAAACCCTTGGCAAGGCGATGATCGTCGACAACATCGCCGAATCACTTCTGGGCGACAGTGACGCTCGTATCCAGGATATTGGCCACCAGCTCTTCACCTTCACCTCGAAGGGCCAATACGGACGCTTCTTCAACGGTAAGAACAACCTGAATTTCAAGAACCCGTTCACCGTCCTCGAACTCGAAGAGCTGAAGGGTCGCCAGCACCTCCAACAGGTTGTTCTCCTCCAGTTGATCTACCAGATCCAGCAGGATATGTACCTTGGCGAGCGTGACCGCCCGAAAATCGTGATCATCGATGAAGCATGGTCGCTGCTATCGCAGGGCAACGTGGGCGAGTTTATCGAACATGGCTACCGCCGCTTCCGCAAATATGGTGGCTCGGCCATCGTGATCACTCAGGGCGTCAACGACCTGTACCAAAACAAGGTCGGTCGTGCCATCGCAGAGAACTCTGCGTTCACCCTGCTGCTGGGCCAGAAGGCTGAGGCCATCGACGCCATCCAGGAGAATAAACGCCTGCCGCTGGGCGATGGCGGGTACCGCATCCTGAAGACAGTGAAGTCCTACAAAGGGCACTACTCGGAAATCTTCATGCTGACCCCTCGCGGGGCAGGGATCGCTCGTCTCACCGTAGATCCGTACTCGATCCTTCTGTACTCCACGGCACCCGAAGACGTGCAGGCGATCCGCAACTACACCCTCACCGGCATGCCACAAGACGAGGCCATTCTCCGCGTTCTGCGTGATCGTGGTGTCGTCTTTGAGCCTGAGATCACGGAAGTCGCGTAATGGCCATAACCAACCCATTCAGCGTGGATTCTAAGGTTCGCAGGGCCGTCGCAAGAGTTGAGCGGGAGAGGGCTGCAAGCCGCCTTACAGCAACCTTCGCGGCGAAGGCGCTCGTACTCTCCGCAGTGGTGGCCGGCAGCGTAGTGCTGCTGGCCAGCCGTTACTCAATCGCCATTGCTACCCAGAAATCCCTTTGCCTGCCGCCGTACCGGGTCTGGTTGATCGACAAAACGAGCGTAGAGCCAGTCCGAGGGGAAATATTCGCCTTCAGATCCAACGGCCTCAGCCCAATCTTTGCTGATGGAACAACCATCGTAAAAGTCCTCGAGGGCATGCCTGGCGATCAGGTGGAAGTGACCCTCGAGCAGACCACGATCAACGGCAGCCAGGTTGCCGAAGGCCTACAGGTTGCCATCGACCAGCGAGTTGACCCTCAACGGTACGTCAGGAAGGGAAGCATCGACCGTGGCCGGTATTGGTTCTTCGGCAAAACCTCCGATTCGTTCGACTCCCGCTACTGGGGCTCTGTCGGCGCGGATCAAATCATCGGAAAGGCCTACCCGCTATGGTGAAAATGAATCTTGCGCTAAGCATCGCGCTGGCTATGAGTTGCACCCTGGCTCACGCTGGCGATGACCTAGGCATCAAGAAGTACGACCTCAAAGACCTCGATCCAGCTTTGGTTGATCAGGCCAAGCAGCTCAGTAATTCTGCGAAGGCCAACAGCTCCGCAGAGAGCAACAGCGAGGACATGCGCTGGATCTCCGATATGGCGAGCAGGGTGGTTCCACAGGGCCTAGATGAGCCTGAACCGGAACAGACCGCCGAAGTGCCTCAAGAAGCGCTTGATCGAGAGAAAAAACATCCTCTCGGAGAGGGTAATCGCACCCTGATCTTCGTCTCTTGGTCGATGGGTGCCGCTGCACTGAAGGACATCCTTGCGTCCTTCGACGGATTCCCCGCTGTCGGCATCGTGTTCCGTGGCATCCCGGACGGCATGTCCATGGCTGACGCCGTGAGCAAGATGCACATGCTCACTCAGGAAACGCAGAGCACCGTCAGCGTCCTCCTCGATCCGCTCGCGTTCCAGCGCCACGGAATCAGTGCCGTTCCTTCCATCGTGGTCGAATCGCCCTCGAACAAGCTCATCGCCATGGCCACCGGCTCGTCCTCTGTGACGTACATCGAGTCCGCGATCAAAGAGGGCAAGACCGGGGATCTAGGCACCATCGGCACCACGAGCGAGGTCATTGAGCCCGACCTGATGGAAGTCGCCAAGCAGCGTATTGAGGCACTCGATACTGAGGCCATGAAGCAGCGAGCCATTACAAGTTTCTGGGACAACCAAAAGGGCCATCCACTTCCGCCTGTGATCGAGAGTGCGACCCGTCTGGTGGACGCCTCCGTGATCATCCCTCAGGACATCCTGGATAACAGCGGGAACGTGGTACAGAAGGCCGGGAGAATAAATCCCCTGGACATCATGCCCTTCGATCAGAAGTTGGTGGTGATCGACCCCACGCAGCCATGGCAGGTTGAGTTGGCCAAGCGCGAGTACGCAGAGCACAGCAAGAGCCTCACAGTAACAGTCATGGCTACCCAGATTCCCCCGTCCTCTGGTTGGGATCTGTTCAACGGAATCCAGGACGCGCTCGATGCACCTCTGTACGTCCTGCCGCCAGACATGGCCGAACGATTCCAGATCCTTCGAGCGCCATCTGTCGTGACCGCCGACGACAAGAATTTCATCGTTCGCGAAGTGGCGCGTACAACCTTCGAGGGAGACAACAGCAATGCTCAGTAAGTCCGCCGGTACGGTTCTCCTGTTCTGCTTGATGCTGTTTGCCCTGCCAGGTCAGGCTGCTGACGCGGCTAACGGGGAGGTGATGTGTGAAGACTCAGGGCTGTTCGGGCCAAAGCTCTTTACGGACATCTGCTGGACATGCCTTTTCCCGATTCGGGTATCTGGGGTGCAGATAACGCCTGGCATAGCCCCTGCGAAGGCCTCGAAGAAGGTCTTCTGCGTCTGCGAGCAAGGTACCTCGGGTATCTTCAAGCCGGGCATCGTCACTGCCATGTGGGAGCCGGCGAGGATGCTAGAAGTCGTCCGCAAGCCGGGATGCTCGCCATCTCTCGGCGGCGCGACCCTGCCTCTTGGGAACAAGCGAAGCTATGGCCGCTTGCGGCAGGACAACCAGTCGATTACTGGGCAGGCTGCTGGATCGTTCTACCACGCGCACCTCTTCGCCTTCCCGCTCCTTCAGATCCTCGACCTGTACACGCCGACCAAGTGCAACCCGGACGGCTATCTAGACGTGGACATCATCGCCTTCACTGAGATTGACCCGACCTGGAATAACGGCACCTTGGCGTTCTTCCAGCATCCCGAGTCAGCCGCAGTGGCAAATCCTCTCGCTATCGCGGCATGCGCTGCTGAAACAGCCTTGGTGTCAGCAGGCAAAGAGCCTCTGGAGTCGCTGTGGTGGTGTACAGGAGCGTGGGGAGGGATTTACCCCATGGCTGGTGTTTCGGTTGCACAAGATGCAAACAGGACTACTGCGCTAGCATCGGCCCGTATCATGGCTCAGCAGCACAGACGTGGGCTTGCACGTCGCACGATGGGAGATGAAAACCTTTGCAAGGCTGGCTTCTACCCGACCATCCCGAAGAGCCAATACCGCATAACGCAGTTCTGGCCTAAATCACAGAACACCAAGTCAATGTGGCTTGGCACTCCGCCGCAAATCTGGGACGGCGGGACAAGTCGCCACGTCCCAGGCACCGGGAACGATGCCATGTACCTCTACTGGCGCTGGACTGACTGCTGCTCGAAACTCTGAACCGATAGGAGAGGCCGTCCGAAAGGGCGGCTCTGTGTGCATGACTGATTTCCTAATTCTTTACCTTCCCCCCGTTTTTGTCCTTGCCGTCATCGCCGCCATTGCGCACCTGCGCTTGTTGGAGACTCCCGCCTACCGAGGGTGGTGGGGCGAGTACAAGGTCAACTTTATGCTGCGCCTGTGCCTAAGCGGGCAGTACAAGGTCTACGCCAATGCGATATACCGGGGACAGACCCGCGAAGAGTCGACCCAGATAGACCACATAGTTGTGTCACGCTTCGGGATCTTCGTGCTCGAAACCAAGTGTTTCAAGGGCCGAATCCTTGTAGACCACCAGGCCCCAGATCAGTGGATTCAAATTGTTGGCCGGCGAAAATATCGGGTGCAGAACCCGTTAATGCAGAACTACGCGCACGTTAAAGCTGTCCAGAAGGCGACAGGAATCCATTCGCAGAAAATCCACAGTTACGCGGTAATGGCGGGGCAAGCGACATTCGAGAACGATATGCCGGAGCGAGTCCATTCAATCTGGGGCGTGATCAAGCAGATCCGCTCGTATAAGGCCCCTGTTTTCACTCGGGGCCATGTTGTTTCGATTGAGGGGGCGTTACAGCGGAGGCGCATCAAAGGGGGGTACTGGGCTGCCAGAAGGCACGTTGAAAAGCTCAAGGCACGAACCGCAAGGAATGACGGCCTCAGCCGTGCAGATAGAACCCCAGAGGAATCCCAATCATCGCGCCAATAATGGCCGATATGATCAGAGCAAAAATGGCCTCTTTGTCCCAGAAAGGTTCATCTTTCTCGGCAGGAAGGGGCTTATCAGAGTACAACTCGTTCCACACCTGGCTAACTTCACGTTGAGGAGTTGGCTCACGGGAAGCCCGCCGAGTTCGGCGCGTCAACTGTACCGGAGAGTCAAATAAAGAATTGAGGTCGTCTTCTAGCATCTTCTGTCCCTTCACCAAAAGGCCCCGTTTCCGGGGCCTTCGACTTTTGTCTACGCCGCTGCCTCTTCGAGGGAATCGAGTTGGTCTGCCGGCACCTCTTGCTCAATGAAGCCAGAGGCCTCACGAGCTGCCTTTTCAGTCAGAACAGCCGCTTCGACCTTCTCGATCTCAGCCTTAAGTTCAGCCGACTTACTAGAGTAGGCCTTGACGCGGGCGCTCTGACCAAGCCCAACCAGGGAACGGATCAGCTTGGCCATCTTGTCGCTCTTTGCGACGCGGAATTCTTCGGCCTCGCTGGACTCGATCTTTTCGCCCAACCAGGCGGTATCGACCAAAGTGATGAGGGTGTCGAAAGACTGGAGCACCTTGCTCATACGTTTGATTTCAGGGCTGGTGACCTGGAACTCACGGACGAGCGGGGAGCTGTACCCTGCGCGCTCGGTTACACCGAGGCTGGTGAGCATGGTTTCAAGCCGCACGATCTCGTCGTTGATCGAGGTTTCCATGGCTTCAATCTTCGACGACACGGCATCGACCACGGCTTTGTGGTTGAAGGTTTTCAGGCGTTTTGCCAGGTTACGGGATGTCACGTCGACGATGAACAGTGCGGTCATCAGGCTGTCGAAGCGGTTGCCCGCAAAGAATTTTGCCTGCTCGGTATTGAGGTTCATGACCCCTTTGAGCGAGGGCTTCGAGTATTGGTACTTGACCGCTGCGGGTTTAGTGGCTGCCATAGAGATGTCTCCTATTGCTGTTGGTGGCAAAGCTATTCCAACAGCTTCACGAGACATCAGGGCTCGCTTTCTAACCGTTTTAGCGTCTGAAATAGAAGGGTTGCATTTTGCAGTTGACTCGCCATCCATACCGCAGCGAGAATTCGTCCACCCATCGGCGTAAGTCGATCATGAACTTGCCTCACTGAGGCTATGAACCTAAGTGCCAGCATGCTGCTGACACTGGTAACCCAAGCGCCTTTGGCCTTGGTAGCAAAGCCAAGCTGAGCTTGTCAGCTTATAAACCTAGCCACGCCTCAGCGTGTGGCCGAACATAAAAGGAAGCCTCGGCTTCCTTTTTTTGTCTCAAAAAACCCTGACGGGAACTACCCGTTAGGGGGTTCTCCGTCTTTAAAAAATGGAGAACTGAAAAAATGGCATCCGAAACCCTCAAGGTGAAAGTGCTCTCTGCGTATGGCTTCCTCGTGGCAACACTGGGAGCTTTGTACGTCCCGCACGTCATGACGGCGCTCCTGCCGTTCGTGTTTTGCGTAGCTCTCGCTGTTGTACTGATGAACGCCGATGTGATCTTCAAGACCATCGTTGATCAACTTCGCAACCGCCCCAAACGCTTGAGCATTCAAGCGTCAAAAGCCCGCCCCGAAGCACCCACTACCAGTTGGTGCGATCACATTGACTACGAGAATTACTACATTCCCACCTACCTTCGTCGTGGGGAGGAAGCGTAATGGTTCGCGTTGATTTCGATGTGCCGAGTTACCTCCGCCTGGAAAAAGGTCTTTGCATCGTTTCATCTCGCCTGGCACACAAGCTCCCTGAGCCGACAGCGCCTGTTGAGTACAACGAACCGCTAGAGCCAGTTGTCATCAACCGACTCTACAACCCTCGCAAAGCCGCAGTGGCAGTGGTACCCGTAGAAAACGATCTGGATGAAATCAAGGGCGAGTTTATCCCCCGAGATGCCGAATCTGATCACCATGAACTAATGCCAGCATTCGATGAGGCCAATGACCACAACGATTCCGCTGAGCAAGCAACAGAGATCAGCTTCCAAGGTGTTGCGGGCAAGTCTGTAACTGGCGCCTACGCCGGTTCGGGTTTCGCTCCATACCGATTCAGCAAGAAGAACGGGAAATCGTTCTACCTGCGGATTGGCAAGCACCTGATATGGGGAGTCGAGCTTAAGTCTCAACTCCGCAACTCTGGCGCAGAAAAAGGCGACGTTATCTCCGTGACATTCCTCGGCAAAAAGCCGGTGAAAGTGCTCAAGGACATCACCGTCGACGGCAATATCGAGCAGGATTGGGTGGATACCTACCGCAATTCCTGGGAGATCAAAGTCGTGAAATAAGCCAGCAAAGTGCGCCCATCCGGGCGCATTCCCCAACCAACAGGAGTTACCCCATGTCAAACCCCTCAAAAGGCGGTTACGCCCCCGAGAAAAAAGATGTGCTGGTAGCCGCTGAAGGCTGCTGGCTGAGCATCTATCAGCAACTGGCTCCAGAGCTGGTCGATGCACAACAAGCTAAAGGTTCTGCCCGTCCTTGCCCCGTTCACGGGGGGAAAGACGGCTTCCGGATCTTCAAGAAAACCATCTCCACCAGCAATGGTGGGTTCTGCCAGACCTGCGGTATCAAGCCTGACGGCCTTGCACTGATCATGTGGGTTCGCAATTGGGACTTCCACACGGCCTTGCAAGAGGTTGGTTCGCTGCTTGGGGTGAAAGACCCCTACGGTCGAACAGCTATCGGTCGGATCGAGCCAATCAAAGTGGTTCGTGAAGCGCCGGTAGTCGTTGATAAAGCATCAGATGACTGGTTGCGTGAAGCTATGCGCAAGCTGTGGAAGAACTCTGTTCCTCTCACAGATCCAACCGCTGAGCCCGCAAGGCTCTATCTACGCTCACGAGGCATTCTCGCGTGGGATCGTAAAGAGCTGAGCCGCTACGTTCGCTTCCACCCATCTCTGACTTACAAGGATGAGAAGGGCAAGCGCTCGCGGCATCCAGGAATCGTCTGCTTGCTGACTGACCCGGAAGGGCAGGCTGTGACCATCAACCGTCACTACCTGACCGCCAAGGGAGAGAAAGCGAAACTGCCGGAGCCGAAGAAGATGTTCCCCATCCCCAGCGACCGCAAGCTCCCAGGCTGTGCGGTTCAAACATCACGCCCAGGAGAGATCCTCAACGTGTGCGAAGGGCTGGAGACCGCTCTTTCGGTAGAGACAGCTATGGGCTTCCCCGTGTGGCCCCTAGTGAACTCGTATCTGCTGGAGTGCTTTACCCCGCCAGCCTGCACCAAGGCAGTCCGTATCTGGGCTGACAAGGATCGCAAGGAAGGTGGTCAAAATGCTGCAATGGCATTGAAAAAACGTCTATGGGAAATGGGTATCAAGGCGCAAATCATGCTGCCTGACATGCCTGTCCCGGACGGCTCCAAAGGGGTCGATTGGAATGACGTTCTTCTTCAACGTGGTTCCATTGGCTTCATCGGTCACGAGACTTACCGCGCTCAGCGGTAGGTCTCTGACCACCCCAACTAAAACCCTCTTTTTCCGACCATAAAAGCGCCTGAAAACGCGCCAAATGCTTCTGGCTAACGCTCACAATCCGAGCATCCAAAACTGTGGCCAGTCGGAAATATGACCCCTACCAACTTCGCAACTCTAGTGCTCGCTGCCGCTATCAGCGGGCACGCGCTTGCTGCCGACACGGATAAAGCCGAGTCGAACACTCCCCAGGTCGCGGGCAAGTCCTTCTATTCAGACAAGGAACGTGGCTGGTTTTGGTACGAAGAGCCGGAACCCGAGCCGGAGCTTGAAAAGAAAGCACAGCCGCCGGAGGCCAAGGCTCCCGAGGAGAACAAATCTCCCGAACCAGCGCCTGCCGAGCCTGATCTACCACCGACCGGCAGCGTGGCCTGGATCAGGGAGATGCTGCCCAAGCTCCGCGACAAAGCCATGGACAACCCAACCAGAGAAAACGTCGAGGCTTACTACTACGCCCAACGAATCATGCTGGACAAGGCCGAGCGCTTCTCCCGCCACTCCGTCGAGGCTATCCGCAACGACCCGTATCTCGACGAGGACATGCGCTACCCGGCTTCCAACGCCGCCTCCGATGCACTGGCGACAGCAGCAGGAAAGCAGAAAGAAGCCCTCATGAAACTGATCGCGGGCAACTCTTCCCTGGTGTTTTTCTACAACGGCAACGACTGCATTCTCTGCGAACAGGCTATCTCTGCCCTCTCAGCCCTTGAGTTCAAGTACGGCTTCCCTGTGCTGCCCGTTTCCATGGACGGGGCGCCATTGCCTAGTGGCAAATACCCAAACACCCAGTACGACACTGGTCTCGCCAAGCAGCTCGGGATCATCGCCGCACCGGCCCTGGCCATCGCCATCCCACCGAATGACGTTCAGATCGTGAGCTTCAGCACGATCTCGATGGAGACCGCGACAAGCAGAATTCTGATCGCCGCAAAAGACGCTGGTTTGATCTCTGACCAGGAATACCAATCGACTTCCCGCTTGAACACCATGGGGCTTATCGACGCTACCAAGCTCTCCGATGCCCCGCCTGACGCAACCAGCAAACCAGACGAATTCGTAGCCAGAATGCGCAAAGAGGCCCGGCGTGCATTCCTGAAAGATAACGGAGGTGGCAAATGAAACTGAAACTGCTGGCCATTGTGGTCGCACTACTTGCCGTCCCGACCGGGGCTTCGGCAAATATCTCGCAGCAGGTGAACGAGATGTTCTCCGGCATGATCAACGTGACCAGCCCTGGCGCATACCAGACGGCAACGCGGGGTGTGATCACGGGTGGGGGCGTGGTTCTGCGAAACAGGATCACCACTACCACCATGATCAGCATTACACCGCCGAGCGCGAAGGGCGGCTGCGGCGGGATCAACCTCTACTCGGGCTCGTTTAGCTTTATCAACGGCGAAGAATTTGTGGCGCTGATGCGCAACGTCGCCTCCAACGCAGCAGGTATCGTCTCCGGCTTCGCGTTTGAGCTCGCCCTCGATGCTATGGATGCGCAAACAGGAGGCGTAATCCGCAACCTGGCGAACAAGATCCAGTCGTTGAATCAGATGTTCTCGAACTCCTGCCAGCTTGCGAGCGGCCTGGTGACCAATGCCAAAAAGGCGTTCGAGGAGACCAGCGACTTCAAGTCCGCAATGACCTCCTTTGGGTCTAACGTCTCCGACGACTTCTTCGGTGCCAAGTCCACTAAAGAGGACTCTCCAGCCAATAGGCTTGCTTCCGCAGGCAAGGCCGAAATGTGCAACAACGTGGGTAACGTCCTCTGGTGTGCAATGGAGAAATCCGGCCTGAAGTCCCAGATCCTTTTCGGTAGTGACGAAAACGCTGAGTACATCCTGTCGCTCGTCGGTTCCTACTCGGTCTCCCTGCTGAGCGATGACAAGGGCGGCAAAACCTTCGGCGCGACGCCAATTGCCAGCCTCATCAAGGACAAAGGCCTGAAGGTCTTTATCGAGGGTTCCGAGGACGCTGACTTCCAGGTCTACGACTGCGACAGCTCCGGCGAGCCGGACTGCCTCAAGCCTGAGCCGAGAGACCTTGGCTCGTTCAAAGGCCTTGAAAAGCGAATCATAGAAGACCTCAAGACCAATGGTGTTCTTGAGAAGTTCGCAAAGGGTCAGGCCTCTCCGGTAGACGGAAACCGTATCGCCTACCTCGCTTCGAGCCGAGTAGGCATCAACCTCATAAAGATCACCCAGAAAGCAGGCGCTCAAGCCGGCTACGACTATCTCGACCTGTTCGCTAAGAAAATCGCAGCAGATGCCGCGCTCTCCGTGATCCTTCAGCTAATCGGCCACACAGAGAAGGGATTGACCAGCCTGAGCATGGTCGACGCCCCCAAAGTGCTTGAAGAGTTGCGGGAAACCAAGGGCCAAGTCATGAACGAATACACGGTCTACGTTCAGGAAGCGATGCAGGGCAAGGATGCTGACGATCAGGCGGCGAAAATGCTCCAGATGGCACCTTCGTTCGACAACGGCAGCCTGCCACAAAGCTCGTCGAGCCAAAGCACTGGCAATTAAAGGATACGCTCATGACGACTCTTACTATCTACACGACAGGCAGCGCAGAACTACTTGAGATCATGCTGAACGCTTGCGCAATGATCACCGGCAGCGGTTCTGCCGAGGATCTTGCCAGGGTTGGCGCGCTCCTGGGCATTCTTCTCTTGGCGTTCCAGGCTGCGTTCAATAACCAGGCCATCACATTCCAAAAGGCGGGGCTCGTGCTCGTCCTTTACATGATGTTCTACGGGCCAACTTCGACCGTCCTTATTCAGGACACAGTGAGCAGCAACGTCCGAGTAGTCGACAATGTGCCGCTCGGGCCAGCCTTCGTCGGCTCAACCATCTCGACCGTCGCGTACAGCATTGCCAAAACATCTGAGCAGGCGTTTTCCTCTCCAGGCATGACCGAATACGGGCTTTTCTCAAGCCTGAGCACGATGTCGAAAGTCCGGGATGCCCTCAGAAATCCCATGGCACTGGATGGCTTCCAGAACTACCAGAAAGCTAGTGGCTACGACCTCCCAAAGACCATCAACGAGTACATGACCTTTTGCTCGCTGAGTCCGGTAGCGCTTCGAGAGGACAAGACGCTTGCTGAGCTGTACCGCGCTCCTGGTTGGGAGAGCGTCGTCACCAACACGAGCACCGGACAATTCATCTACGTCTACGATGGAACCGCTGGAGGTTCGCTCAAGAGTTGTAGTGACGCGAAGACTTTCCTCACTGCGCACATCAAGAACGCTTACACCTCAGTGCTTAATGACATCCTCCAGAAGGGGTTCAGTGAAGAGGTAAAGTCAGGCCGGATGAACAACGGAACGCAGGTTGAAGCGGCCCTAAATCAGTCTATTCAATCCGTCGCTCTCTCCGGTAAGTCCGCCCAAGACTATGTTCTAACCTCGCTGATTGCGCCGATTTTCAACACATCCCGAGTCGACGCGCTCAATCATTGGCAAGAGCAGCGAGCTGCAATGGCCTTGCAAGAGTCTATCAATCAGCAAGAAATCGCATGGGCAGGCAAGGGCGACAGCTTCAAGCACTACATGCGCCCGATGATCGCCTTCTTCGAGGGCCTGCTTTATGCCATGACGCCGTTCATGGCATTCGCCCTGCTGCTTGGAGGGCCGGGCCTCAGTGTGCTTGGCAAATACCTCGTTCTGCCTCTCGCTGTTGGTCTTTGGATGCCATTGCTGAGCTTCGTCAACGCATTCACCCTCTGGTACGCCGAGGCTGAGTTGACCGCTGCATTCGACGCCTATGGCGGCGCTACATCCGCTGGCTTTGCAATGCTGCAACTTCAGGACATCGACCGCGCCATTGGCAAAGCTTTGGGTGTTGGTGGCCTTCTGGCCGCATCGGTACCGCCGCTAGCCCTGTTCATCGTCTCCGGCTCAGCCATGGTTGCGAACGGCATCATGGGCCAAATGACCGCAGGCGATAAATTCAAGTCCGAAGACGTACTTCCCCGTACTCAGCAGAGCGCGCCTGTGCTGGCCTCAAATGCGGCATTTACCTCTGATCAGGTAGGTGCTGGCGTCTCCAAAACCGGGTCACTGCAACTCGCCGAAACAATCAGCGGGGAGCAGGCAGCAAGTGCCGTGGTGCAAAGCGCTAGCACGGCCTCGCAAACCGCGTCAGCGCAGTACCAGGAAAGCCTGAAGGCGGCAGGGCAACAGCTCAGCTCTACCTCTACCGGGCGACAGGCCATGGCTCAGATCGGTGAGAACCTTTCGGCAAGTTCGGCTCTCACCTCGAACTCCTCGTACAACCAGTCCAAGGAAACGCTCCGCAGCCTGGGCTTCTCCGATTCGTCACTGAATCAAGCAACAGCCAATGCCTCGCTTGGCGTTTCTACCCCGCTAGGCGGGCTGAAGCGCACTGATAACACGTCCGCAGACAGCATGACTCAGGAGGGCCGGGCTAAGGCTGAAAAGGCACTGGCTCAACTCACCCAGTCCGTCCAGGCGACCGACTCCAATCAGCTCACCTACGCAACTGGAGACGCATTCTCGCGCAGCGACCTGGCTCAATCGAGCGCCTCAAACACGGATGAGATTGCGAAGAACCGAACCAATGCACTTCAGGCTCAACAGACCTACAACAAGGCATCGTCTGAGCAGGACACAATCAAAGCAGGCCAGTCCCTCAACCTCAGGGACGCGGGCGTCAATGCTCTTACCCGAGGCATGGGACGCGAGGAAAGCGGCTTGGCGCTTGAGAGAATGGCGGGGGAAACGGCGTCCGGGAAGGAACTTTACAAGCAGGCTTTCAACAGCCAGAGCGTCCAAGATATGTCCCAGGATATGTCCGAGCGCCGCGCAATGGCCGCAATCCGAACCATGAACCAAGATGGCAGGCTCGGTGATTTGCTGATGAGCCAGTACAACCCGTTCGATTTCAACGTGAACCAGGGCGATGCAAACGCTAACGCCAAGCTGGAGGGTGATGCGGCGAGCGCTACTGCTGGCGTCAGCAACCTTGCCGGTCAGTTCAACTCGAAATGGGGCTCAAACAGTGGGAGTTATGCGAGTACGAATGACATGAACCAAAGCGGTTACGACGCCACCAAGGAATCCGGCCCGGCAGCCATCGAGCAGCGCAATGCGGCTAACCTGAACCCTGTCATGGAAGACAGCTCGGCTCACAACGCGCAGATTGACACAGCCGCGAGCAAAGCTAGCTACGACGAGATCCGTGATCGTGGTGCAGCGGCGCGGCAAGGGACAAACCTCGGTACCGAGGTCGCAGTCGGAGCAAACTCGATCTTCGCCGGCATCAACACCATTGAAGCGGCTTTAAGAGGCGGGGATGACAGCGCACGCGCAGGCCGGTACTACGACATTGGCATGAAAGAAGGGTTGCAACCTGAAGAAGCCAAATACTTCGCAGCCAAAGCGACCGGGGAATTCGGTGAGGCTCAGGGTGCTGCGTACCAAGAGCTTGCAGGTTTCTACCGCAGCCAGGGCATCAGCGACGAAAGCTATATTGCCGGGGCCATCACCACAATCGATGACGCAGCGAAAGCCCCTGACAGTGGTTCATTCGCTACCCTCGGGGCGCTGGCTGACTCCAAGTCACAAGTCCAATATGCCTCGCGCCCAACCCGCTCCAGCGAGGACGTTCCTCAAGTGCCAGACATGAAACCACAGCGGCCAACGGGAATTAACGCAGACTAACTGTCTGATAAGCAGAAACAAGAAGGCCGGGCATCAGACCCGGCCTTTTTTTGCTCGTGAGCATGCTCAGTTACCCCGCATCAAACTCCACTTCGCCTTGATCAGCTTGCCGATCTCCGCACGATGCAAGAACACCAGAACAGATGCACCAACGCTGAAACCACCGGCAACAGCTCCCAGGCGACTGAACACAACGATGTTCACCATAACCAGAACCATTATTCCGTAGAACTCGGCATTAGCCTTGGCCCCAGTCAGAACCTGCTCCTCAGTCAGCATCCACTTCGGCGACAGGCAGAACGGGCATACAGATCCCTCAGGATCTCGACCACCAACCGGAATCCCGCCAACGTAGAACGGTGCGCTGGTGATCACCTTCGGAACCATCATCTTCTTGCAGCACTGGCACTCAACCTTATCGCGTCCCATCTCACTCACCTCACTCATGTCTTACCTAAATAATCTCACTCATCTTGGAAAACCCAAATCCCTTCAAATCCGACCGCAGCAGCCATCAGTTTTTCCTGGCAGGGATGCTCTATATCCACCTGAAAGAAAAAGCCCCAACCAGGGGCCAGGGCTTGTTTCAGGCAGTGTGTTGTCACTTTCCACACCAGTAGCATTTCCCCGGCTTCAGCGTGTAGCGGGCATAAATCTCCTTGCACTTGGAGCAGGAAGTAAGCGTGATGTCGCCAGACCTCAGACTGTTGCTGAGTTGGTAGGCGTTCGAGGGCAAGATCATGTCGTTTTGCGTGATACCAACGGCCTTACAAAGCTGCGTGTACTCCTTATGGGCCGCAATGATTGCTCGTGCATTTGTCCTTTTCAGCGGTTCATCAGCTAGTAGACGGTAGACGGTGAGGTACAGAAGGCTGTGCAGCGGACTTTCTTTCAGCGTCTTATTAGGTAACTGGATTCGCCCACTTTGAGACTGGACAAGTGGGGTGTCGCGCATGAGAGAACGTTTCATCCTCACAACCTCTTCCGGGTCGAGCCCCGTCCAGGTCGCAACCAGCTTGGGCTGGATCTTGTTATGTAGCATCTCGGATGCAATCACGTCAGGAGGCATGGTCGACGGGTAGTCCTTGATTCGACCAATGCCAACCACGCCAGGCTTATCAAAGTGCTTCAGGTCGCCCAGAAGAACAGTCGTTACATCGCTGAGCTGGTCTTCTGGGCTGTTGATGTTCGTGCGCAGCCGGCGGAGGTTGCACCGCGTACCAATTGAAAAACCACCACGGCTTACCAGCATCATCCGAGCATCGAAAGATCCAGCCTCGAAGACCCGGTAGCCGACATCATCGAAACCAGTTGAGAGAATCGGGGCGATCTCATTTACCCGAGCGAAGTGGCAGAACTCCATGAACATGACCATCTTGTTCCCGATCTCGCGGAACTCGTCGTCATCTAGATAGCCGCGTCCGACCTTCAGGGTGTCGTAGTGAACCCGGTACAAAGACACAGGAAGCGCATCGACCGCCTTGAGATGCTTCGGATTTGAAATCAGCTTCGACAGCCACAGCACGTCACCTTGCGTGAGCCTCTGCTCAGACATAATGGCATTGAACTCGCGCAAATCTGAGATAAGCCAGCGCAAGCCCATTTGAATCATCGAGGAGTTGATCTTAACTCGCATTTCAAAGACCTTACTTCAGTCGCTGGAGTGAACGCCAAATGTCGAGCACATTACTCGCATATTTTCGGGCGTCAAGTTCGCGTTTTGGGTTTCGCGTGTGGTAACCACCAATTGCCAATTGCATATCCACTGGGAACTGGGCTATGGACTCACAGAGTATTTCAGCACCAACTCGGATATTCACTTCCGGATCTAGCAATAATTCCGGGCTCGCGACACGGGAGCCATTCCAACGGTAGTTAATCTGCATAATCCCAATATCCGTAAGGATATCTTCAGAGATGTAACGTTTCAGCACCTTCTCTGCTTGTGCGTAACTAACAGGGTAAAGAGGGCCGCTGGGTTCATTCCTTAAGGCAAATGGGTGTGGCTTAATATAACCATTGCCCACAGACGTTTTGGACTCGTTAAGCGCCAATGAGTACAGCAGTAGCGGATCAGGCTTACACGAAACTGCTCGCGACGCCCGATCCCACATAGTACCCTTTAGCGAGAAAGATCCATTCTGCGCGAAGGAGTTACCTGCAACAAAAAAGCAAACAACAACGATGGCTGATTTCGTTATCGTGCGTTTAAACACTAGCCCCCCTGATCCAGTTTGCGACTGGACGCGCTTCAACTTCTGTTGTTTCAGAAACAGCCACTTCCTCAAGAACTCCAACAGGAGGAGGCGCCATCTTTACTACCGACTCTACACCAGAACTCAACATACCCAAGTACATTGCCGCCATCGCTACCAGCCTCTTGCCTCGATACTCTTGTTCGATGCTCTCAAGATGCTGGAGTAACTCGGAGTGCGCCGGGGTAACTCTGCACTGCAATCTCATTTAAACCTCCAGAAGAGCGCATCCTTGCGCTCAGCAATGTTAAGAACGAGCGATATGCCAGAAGCCCTCAGCGTTACTGGTGACGCTGTTTGCAGGCTTAACAATTAGAGCTTCGGGAAACTCTTTACGAGAGAATGGCTCGTAAAGTGAGGCTCCGCCGCCGCCTAGGATTACGCAGTCAATCGCACGCCCTTTGAGAAAGCGCAAGCCCTGCTTGATCTCAGTAAAAACGGTCGGGATAACGCGATCTGATGCTCGCTCAAGATACTCGCCAAGTTCGACCTTGCGACCGAACAAATGAATCCAAGTTTTACCGGACTGGAGCGCGTGCTCGATCTTTTCCACGCCCGGAATGCCGCCATGGTCTTTGGCAATCTCCTCGTTACAGGCATCAAGCAAAACAGACATTGCTTTCAGGCTGCTGCTGCTTGAACTTGCAACGAGCTCGCGGTGATCGAAAACAACCCAGTCAACACTGAAGAAGCCTGGATCGATAATGATGGATACCGACTCCTCAATAACTTCAGCAGCTTCAGAGTTGCAGTACACCTCAGTGAGAGTACCGATTGGTTGTGCTACTACTTGCACGCTCTTTACGGTGATTTCGCGTTTGGCGCTGATCTTGTGGGTACCAGTCATTCTCTTCACGAGAGACTCTACATAGTCTTTATCCCGCGCCTGGGACACCGGCAGTCCAGTCACCAGGGTATCTACAACATCGCCATCACCTGCGGCATGCAACAGAGCGCCTTTAAATAGCGCCTCATAGGCGTGGGAGGAGGTGTAATCCTCATGCAGCTCGCGGCCCTCCTGGACTCGACCAGGGGCAGCGAACGCAACCCAAGGTTCTCCAGCAACATCCACAACGACCTCCCCAGCACGAAGACCTGCATCCCCCGGCAGAACGCTCAGCGGCGCAGCCTGAGCAGGCCGAACAATGGATTCCGACCTCCCGTCAGCCCCGCTGAATACCGCGACCACGTTGCTGTAGCCAATATCCAACCCCAAAGCACTACTCATAGAACCCCACTCCAAGAGACAAACAACAACAGACGGTCGTCAAATGACGACGACGAATGACCCACACCCCATGGAAACCCACCTTCTGAAAAACCCAACCAGGGAACGAACAACAAATGGGCGTCAGATGACGATGAGAGCCATTTTGAGGGAGGAGGAGTGAGAAAGGTGGCGAATTCAGACCATAAAACCGTCTGAAAACGCACCATTTAGAATGCGAGGGCAAGGACAATCGGGACTCCACAACCGGAGATGCCCATGGACACGACACAAAAGACCACATCACAGATTGCTATTGAGAGCCTGGACGCCATCTACAGCGAACTCATCGGACAAACTGAAGAACTGCGAGACGCTTTCTTTCAGACAGCCTTGAGCCTGCATGAAGGCAAACCAGGCCACGTCCCAATTGCCATCCGCATTCGGCAGACCAGCCCCAATGCCAAGACGATTGAGTGGATCAAAATAATCATGAAATCGAAAGCGAAAGGCAAAAAGGAGAACCTTTACTTTTCCATCAACAAGGGCGTGGGGAGTCGGTACCGGGTTGGCTCTTTCTCCTTCGTCAAGGAACCTCTGAAGGAGATCGTCCGTTCCTACGAAGCCCAGCTTGCTGACATTCGTGAAGCCTGCTCGGTCAACCGCAGGATTCGCCGCCAATTGGTACCGCACACAGTAAAAGTTGCGAAAATCGCAGCCGTGACAGCTCAAGTAAGCGGTGCAGCGTAACGGGCACAACTCACCTAGCGCCTGAAAGGTGTGAAAATGCTCAAAGCCAGTACCTGCAAGGCCTCCAGCATTTTCACACCTTACATGCACAGCTTAAATGCGAGCCTGGCGCACAGCTTCCATCACGAACCGCAAACCGTTAAAGCTGTGAAAACACTCAAAGCAAGTAACTGCAAGGCCTCCAGCCACTTTCACACCTTCGCAGTAAACCGTGACGAATTTGAGCTTATTGCATATTGGAAGTGCAGAGGCTCACTCCAATAGGTAGGTGGTGTGAAGTGCAGCCTATAAATCTCACCCCCGTGTCGCGTAGCGGATGTAGGCGATGCAAATGGCAAACCGCAGAGAGCACAACCGAGGGGTCGGAAATTGGGATTGGTGGGCCGGGTGAGAGGATGAACCGACAACAGAATATGTGCCGCAAATTTGCGAGATACCGAATTGAGGGGGAGGAGTCCTGTGCTGGGAAATCCAGAGTTTGAGTTGCTGCTGGGGTCGGTACTGAGCCTTGGGGCAGGATTAGTAATCGCATCGCTGACATGGATGGTTTCAGCAGTGGTGGTGGCTGACATGAAGCGCGACATGGAGGATCTGAAAGCGCGTGTAAGCCAGTTGAGAGGCTGGGGATCTGACAGAGGTACGGAGAGATGATTTTCTCCGGGCTGCCTGATTTTGGGATCTGGACATCTGCAATCCACGGGGCGGTATTCACTGGGATGTGCGTGATGGGGTTTTTCTGCTGCATCGGCGTGCTGGTTAAGGCGGCGCTGTGTGCAGTGAAGGTTGCGCCCTGGGTAAAGTGTTCGGGTGCGGCCAAGCGATGATCGAGGAGCTTGAGTTTGGAGTTTAAGAAACGACCAGACGGGGGTTACTTCCCTCCGGTTTTACCTAACGGTGAGTTTTACGGAATTGCCCTTGGCGGCGATTTCCAGCAGTTACTGTTCACTGTGAATGAAGACGGCTTATACGCTGCCGGATTGCATTACTTGTGGAGCGACATAACTGGTATATCGCTGACGCCTAATGATGGCTTCCGAATTAACAGCGACAAATACCGCTCAGGCGGTTTGGCGTTCCACCCTGGCATGTCTTTCCTAAAGACTGCTGACGGTGAACGCATAGCGAGAATGAATGGATACGGCGTTGATTACTGCCTGATGAATCGAATCACGTTTGAATCTAACGGCGGTGAGTTGAAGTAGTGTGCGGTGCTGAGTTTGGCCCCGTGTCGCGCAGCGGATAGTTGCGTCGGTAAGTTGTCAGAGTGTCAAGGCGAGAGGTAGCAGATGGAAGGCTTCACTAAACTGTACGGAACGAATGGAGTTATTTCGCTGGAAGGTTACAGACTTCCGGAAGATCGGGCGTGGTTGTACGACATGCTTGAGGTTGTGCATACGGATATTCCGTCAAGCCATGATCTTCTGATTCCGATTCTGTTAATGCAAAGTGCTGAATCTTTGCGCTCGGCTAGTTCGATTGCAATTGCATCGGTATTGGGCGACTACGAATCGACACTTGGCTCCCAAGACAAACTTCGGGCGCGGACGTTCTTTGTTGCTGCGGTTACGGAGTTAAAAATGCTGCTCGATGCACTGGGCAAACTTCCACATGAGGAAGTTGAGAAGGTTGATCTGACTACTATTGAATATTTGGGTATAACGGCATCAGGTATTGAAACCAGTTTCGAGAGTATGGAAGAGGTATTCCTACTTTCGCACCCGACTATTTCCCGTTACTGGCTGACGCTCAAGGTTGTTTGACCTCCTGTGTCGCGCAGCGGATGTTAACGTCTTTGTGAGTTTGACGCGGTGGAATTGATAGGCGAAATGCAATAACACCGTGTCGCGAAGCGGATATTTAAGGGGTAGACAGGATGGTGGAAAAGTCACCAATTACGATTACTGAAGTACAGGAGATAAAGAAGCTGGCAAAGGATGCCAATCAGCGCGACGAATTTGCCAGAGAAAAACATGGCGTTCGGAGTTACAGGGAATTACTTGTGATGCTGCGCAATGCCCTGGACTCTAAATGCACGCCAATCGGTAACTGGTGCATTGAGTGCAAAGATTGCGGCTACGCTTTCAGCCCGAAAGTAAAAGGTGAACGTGACGCGCACCAGACTGTGCATTACGCCTATGAGAAACAGCAGATGTTGGCTGAGGGTGAGCGCTCCCCATTGATCGGGTTTGAAATTGAAAAGTCCAATGCAATGAAAGCGCTACAGAAGCCCGAAGCGCTGGAGAAGCAGTACGAAAACCTATTAACTATCCTTCACACTTGGTATCGAAGATCACGAGCAAGGGCAGACAGCGGTGGATACACAAAGATTCACCCCAATTACTTCTTGTACGCCGCGATGGTTGCGCGCCAGGTAATGCGGCTATCGCCTGCATGCAGAAAGCCATACTTGGAAGAGTTCGGGTTTTACGATCAAGACGGACAAAATAATTTTCCGTCCGTCCCCCCAAACAGTGTTTTCTGGTTACCGCCAGATGGCTATGTGGACGAAGACGTTGCCAAAGCAGAGAAGGAGCTCTACGAGCGTATCTTGAGGAATATTCAGCAAGAGAACATCAAGCCGGCTCAGCCAATCTCAGAAAAATGGTCATGGCACGAGCAGGGGTAGCCGGATGGTAAGCGGGTGCCCTGAAGACATGCCCAGCGCAGAAGCTCGGGTAGTTCCCCTCAAGAGATAGACATTAGAAGCAAAAGAGATCCCTCCAAGTCTGGTGGGATTTTTTTTGCCTGAATGTTTTCCACGGAAAGTGGGGGTAAGCCTGTGGATAAAACCTACCGCGTGGTATGCCACGGTGCCGGGAGGGGTTCGATCAATAAGTGATCAGTCCGGTATTGGGATTTTGCCGGGCATAGGGATAATCCAGGCATTGCAACAGGTAGCACACCAATGCTCGATCTCGACAACCTTGAACAAAAAGCCCGACAGGCTAAATGCGGGCCTTGGCATCAGATCCGAGCGGAGTACGGCCACCAGATAGTGATTTACTCGAGCGAGGCTGACTCCTTGGGGGACGAGGCCAGCGAGGAAGACCTCAGCTTCATGACCAGCTCCAATCCTGACGTAATGCTTGAACTCATCCGCCTTGCCCGGATCGGGCAGCAGCACCTACTCGAAAAGGAACACCAATGAGCCGCGACACCTACGAATCGAACATCGCCTTCATCGACGCCACGGTAAAGCGCCTGGAGCGCAATGAGGTGAGCATCGACGAGCTGGAGACCCTTGCTCGCGAATTTGCGGACGCTCGCAAGTTCTGTGCGGATCGACTGACCCGCATCGAGAGCGTTGTACAGGCCACCTTGGGTGGTGATGACTCGCAGAGTGCTGACCGTGGCTGAGGTCGCCGAACAGCACCTGACTCTTAGCACCTACCTGACGCAGGTACAGCGCGCTATCCGTGCTGCGGTACCGGACAGTAGCTGGGTGGTTGCTGAGTTGAGCGACTTCAAGCGCCGGCCCAACGGTCATTGCTACATGGACATCCTGGAATCCCGTGACGGATCTGAGGTTGCGAAGGCTCGCTGCACGATGTTCGCCAACGTGGCCGGCAAGGTGCTGGCTGAGTGGCAGCGGGTAACCGGCGGCTTGCCTCAGGCGGGGATGAACGTTCTGCTGAAGGTAAGGGCGGAGTTTTCCCCCCAGTATGGTTTCTCACTGATGGTGACCGGCATCGACCCGAGCTACACGCTGGGCGACATGGAGGCCAAGGTTCAGCAGATCATTGCCTCCCTGAAGGAGCGTGGTTGGTTCGATCTCCAGAAGGGGCTTCCCTCACCAGGCGGGTTCTGGCGTGTGGCGGTGGTGGCTCCGCATGAGGCGGCGGGGCTGGCAGACTTCCGTCGTGATGCCGAGGTCATGGATCAGGCCGGAGTGTGCGGGTTCGAGTATTTCGGGGCGACGTTCCAGGGTCGCGATGCTTCGGAGAGTCTGCGGTCGGCGCTGCGTGCGGTGCATGAGCGTCACCAGCAGGAGGCATTTGATGCTGTGTGCATCATTCGCGGCGGTGGGGCGAAAGCGGATCTGGCCTGGCTCAACGATGCCAACGTGGCTGCGTGGGTCTGCCGCCTGCCGGTACCCGTCTTCTGCGGCATCGGTCATGAGATTGATGAGTGCGTGCTCGATCTGGTGGCCAACCGCCGGTTCGACACCCCGTCGAAGGTGATTGGCTTCATCAAAACGGCCCTCATGTCCGAGGCCTCGACGGCTCGTGCCCGCGTTGAGCGAGCCAACAGTCTGATACTTCGGCTAGTAACCGGTCAGGCTCCGGCGCTTGAGCGCAACTGGAACACCTTCCGGCACTGGGTACGCGAGGCACTGCACAACGAGCACCGTCACCTGCTGGAAGTTCAGGTCAGTCTCGACAAGGGCCGAGACCGGCTCGTCGGACAGCAGCGCATGGCCCTCCAGCTCGCGCAGGATCGTTTTTCGCGCCTTGGCGCTGGCCTCTGCGTATCTGAGCGGCAAAAGACAGTTCTAGCAGCATCCCAGGTCGTTTCGCTGAGTCGAGCCTTGCTTTCGAGGGAATCTTCCCGCCTGACACTCGCGTCAGCGATCTTCGACAAGACCAATCCACTGGCTCTCCTGGATCGAGGTTTCGCCCTGGTGCGCGGCCCGAGCGGGGAAATCATCAGCAGTGCTCAGCAAGCTCGCGCCGCCGGCACGCTCGATCTAGCATTCGCCGATGGCCATGTAACCGCAACAATCCAAATAGGAACGCGACCGTGACGCCCACCACCCCCGCGCTGAAATTCCTCAAGCTCGCCGTCAAGACCAGCTTTGAGATCCACGCCGACCCTGCCGAGTCGATCTACGACGAGTGCGTGCGGCAATTCCACATGGAAATTATCGCCACCGATGGAACCGACGATGAAGACGAGGAGCTGGTTGAGATTTCTGTTGGACGCCTCACGATTGCGCACTTGAGATTCGATGTTGCGCTCAACCTAGGCAGTGACCCGATAATTGTTGCCGACTCAATTGCCGGCGATGTGTTGGAGGTCTGCGAACTGGCCTACGACGAAGATAAGCCGCTTGTGGAGGAAGGTATGCACGGCGATTCCCTCTTCGTGCTCCGATACAACCTTGAAGAGCGTTGCCGTGGCACAGACCTGGAGTGCGAAGCGCTGCGCGGCGCACTCATCGGGCTAAGCAGCGGTTGCTCCAAGGCCTTCATGCGTTGCAGTGTCATGGCCAACCCCAGTCGCCCAGAAAGCGCCGCTAACAACGAGGTCGCGCTGCGTTTTGCCAATCTCGGGTTTCAGCCAGTGAGCCTGGGCAACGACATGCTCTGGCTGAACCTGGAGTCCAGGTCATTCTGGGAGTGAGGAAGTAGCGCGATTTCCGACCAGAATCACGTCAGAAATCGAGACCTGCCATTTTTTTGTGGGGATAGCATTACCCCTTATCCCAACCCCACAACAGGTCTTATGGCTACATGACAACCACAGGCATTCAACCAACTCCGCAAGATAAATTTCTCCCTGGAATCTTCCGCTCCGAAGCCAAAGCATTGGTATCGGAACTGCACTCCTTGCCGACCATCTTTGCCGCAACGATAGCCCTGAGTGACGAGGATGCAGAGAAAGGACTCAAGGTGATTTCAGACATTTTCGGGTCGTGTTATCGCCTTGGCCATCTCCAGATGGCAATTCTGTCCGAGGGGGATGAACTCTATGGTTACGCCATGATCTTCATGCTGCCTGGCACCGACCTGCGGTACCTGCACAAGATCCATGTGCTCTATCCGTACCGAGGGCAGGGACTCGGATCAATACTGTTGCGCCACCTGCTAACAGATCCGCTTTCGCTGTCCCTCATCTGCCCGCCAGACAAAGTGCCCTTCTACCAGCGCAACGGATTAAGGCTCGATGGGCCTGTAGCTGTGCCTGGAGGGGAGGGCTTTAGCTTGTCAGAGGGGCTGTATTCCGGTGCTGTGGTGATGTCCAATTCACCAGAGAGAAGGCCTGCTCCGATCTTTATGCTCAACGATAAAGACATTCGTGCAGTGTTTGGTCTCTAAAGCTGAAAGCCCGGCATTGCTCCGGGCTTTTTCATTTCTGGACTACTGAGCCAGCGCGGCGTTCACCTTCACCAGCGCTTCCTGCGCGCACACCAGCTCCGGCTGGATGAGCTTCAAGCCGGCCAGGTCGCGGCTCATGACCTGAACGCAGTTGTCGAGCGCAACTTGAGCGGCCTGTAGGGCAGTCATCAGCAGGGCGGATGTTTGCTCCGGCACCGCATCTGGCACCGCATCACCATTGGGCCGCAGGTGTTTATTCAGCACCAGATACAGGTGGGGGAAAATGAGCTGGTCGGCGACGCCAGCGTTCTTGGATGCCTTGAGCGAGACTTCCTCGGCGATAGCAATGAGGGTGGTCTTGTCGATGGTGTTGGCGGGCATCAGCGTTCTCCAGTAGGTGACTACGCTCAGGCTCGCATTGGTTTGGGGAATCCCAAGTCGATGGGGTTCAATTCTGGCCTAACTGGGTCTGAAGCTGGCTACGCAACTGATCCAGTTCAGATTTAAGGCGGATATTTTCCTCTCGGAGCGCTTTGTTACGTTGCTCGGCATGCCACGACTGGCCCTTGCTGGCACTGAAGCGGATGGCCTCAACGTCCTCTGGGCTCAGCGTTGTAAGCGGCTGATCGGCCACCAGCATTAGCTTGCCTTGATCCCAGTCGAAGCCGGGGTTTATGTATTTGACCTCGACGCATGGCGTCCCTCCGATCATGCCCGGCTTGAGAATCGGAATGACCAGCTTCATGGGCCGGCGGCTATGCTCGGTCTCGAAGCGCTGAAGGGTTTGCATGACCAGGGTGAGATCCACGGTGTCATCCTCGGGGGCTAGGGTAGTGATGGCGTTGTCGGATTGAACAGTGGCAGCGAGGCGAAAAACTCGGCGTTCAGTTCGATCCATCTTCTGATCTGTTCCAGCGAGGCTTTTGCTGTCTCGTTTTCGTGCGTGCAGATCAGGAAGCGTTTTCCGTCCTGGGTTTCGATGAAGTCGTAGCCGATCAGGCTGCCGATGCGGACGACCGGGG
This sequence comes from Pseudomonas sp. 2FE, assembly GCF_005503735.1. Taxonomy (NCBI): domain Bacteria; kingdom Pseudomonadati; phylum Pseudomonadota; class Gammaproteobacteria; order Pseudomonadales; family Pseudomonadaceae; genus Pseudomonas; species Pseudomonas sp. 2FE. The sequence goes on from NZ_SCMO01000009.1 coordinate 66,681, forward strand.
CAGTGCGGATGCTCTGGCCGGGCTCGTAGCCCTCGACGCAGTAGGCTTTGCCAACGGTGTGAGCCATAACGAACGCCCGATCAATGATCCCATCAAACTCCAATGCGCTCGCGGTGGCCGTTTTCTGTGCCATCCAGATTCTGGTTTCCATGATGTTCTCCATACTGGCCGCAAATCTGCGGTCGTTTTGGCTGCAACTGGTCAGCCACGTCCGGGGTTGTCTGGCTCTGTTACTCCTTGCCGCCGGCAGTGGCATTTGATTGCAGGGTGAACACCGCCGGGTACCACCAGCGGATCAGGCCGATGAGGTTGGTCGCGACGAAGAAGCCGTTGAGCATCAGCAGACCCCAGGCTTGCTGGAGAAGCGCATAGCCGCAGAGGCTCAGGCTTGACGCGAGGAACATCCACCAGCCCCACGGGGAGACGCGAGTGTTGCTAGAGATCATGAGCGCGCCGAGCACACCGCAAATGCTTCCGATCCACTCGAAATACAAGGTCATGCCGTCACTCCAGATTGAGGCGGATTTCTTCCGCTTCGATTTCGTCGATCAGCTTGCATGTCGCAAGCCTGTTTTGTACTGAGCAGGCCAGAGCGTCTGGGCGGTTACGCTCGTTGGCCACGATGAGTTGGGCCTTCCAGATCACACCGGTAGTTTTCGGATCTGGCTCCGCGCCCTTGGCGGCGGCAATGCGCGCCTGCCGGTAGGCGAGCGTCCATTCCGAGCGGGTGGCATGGTAACGACCAAGGCCGGGTTTGCGGGGGAAGCACATGGGTAATGCCTCAGTTGGTCGCAAATTTGCGAAGGGAGGACGCGAGATCGCCGTCCCACACCGCCCCAGACTTCGAGCTTTCACCGTGGTAGACGTTGAAGGTTTCGCCCCGGCGGATGTTGTTCGGCACGCAGGCCCGGCGCACACATGGATGGCCCTGAATGTCGTAGTCCTGGTAGCCGTTGCTCGAGGCAACGAGAACGGCGCTGATCTGTAGAGTCATCGGGACTCCCTCCTGAAGTTCGTTTGATTCGATGATGCGTCAGGGTAGGGAAAACCCAAGGAAGGAGAGGTCGAATTCAGGCGTTATTCCGGTCGGAATCAAAATCGGCGGGGACGTAGGGGTCGGTACCGGCAATTGCATCTGCACCGGGGCGCAGAGAAAGGAGGGCACCTAATCCCAAGCGGCGAGGGCAGGAAAGGAGCCCTTTCGGGCATCCCTCCAGGTGCTGCGATCAATCTTGCGGGTGGCCTACTAGCTTCCAGCGCGCCGGCAGCGGGCGGAACTGGCAGTTTTTCATGCTGCCGTATGCCATGTTGCTGCTCTTGATCTCCGTTTTACTGCCTTCAACGAACGTGAAGTCCAGCAACCCGCAGAACTCGAACCGGGCGCGAGCCATGTCGGAAGAGCCTTTGAGAGCCCCGCCGCTGAACTGGCCAAGCTCGGTCCTGATAGCCCCCTTAGCATCCACAACGGCGATCTCGGCCACTTTCCCGTAGAACTGAACGTAGTTGCCAGGCGTGGTTGGGAAGTCGGTACGGGAATCAAGTCCGCAGCCGGCGAGCAAGCTGATGGCGAATACCAGGGGGAGTGCATTACGCATAGTGGTTCCTCGGTTTTGTTCGGTTGACGCCACTGCCACTATTCAGCGCTGGCGTGGCCAGAAAAGATTTGCTCGCAATCTCTGGGACGTGTTGGTGGAAACCTCCCCCTGGAGACATGCGAAAAGAAAGGCTCACCGGAAAGTGGGCCTTGCTCGTTTGGGCTGAATTTATCCCCCAGCATGCTTAGACCAGCTCTTCCTGGATGGGATTGGGGCGCTTCTGGTGCGCACACTCGTCTTCGGCCATCCGAATAGCAAGACTGAGGCGCATCCGGTCTTCACGAAAGGAGCGAATCTCCATCACCAGCTCATACGCTGGCCTGAGCAGCATCGCGATGGCGGCATATCCCAGCACAAAGCCCACCGCTGCGCCTGTGTACGGCGACTTGAGCCCTAATGGCTCGTAAAAGTGAGCACCGGCCAGGGTCGTCACAATCGCATAGCCAAGCAGCGGGACGATCATCAGGATGTCTTTGATCCCGTTTCGGGAGCTCATTCTCGTTACCTCTTCCTGTTGTTGCTTGGCGCTTGCGCAGGGCAGGCCTTAGTTGCCAGAAATTGCGGGCATTCGCAGACGCCATCCCAGAACACGAAACCGAGCTGGCCGCAGTGAGGGCAGCAAGCATCCTTGCCTCCCTGTGCTTTTCCTCGTTTTGCCTTGGATGGCGGGCGCTGCCGGGTCATCTGTTTCTGCTTAGCGGATGGTTGATCGCGGCACGAAGCCACGCACATCAGTCGTCACGCGGGCGACCTTAGTTTTCGTCCTGATCCGGAACACGCCGGGGTCGTCTTGGCCAACGACCTCGAATCGCTGGGATGGCTCCATGGGCAGGCAGCCTTTCGAGACCGCGAACTGCTCAGCCTGCCCATTCTCGCCGGCCTCGACGATCTTCCAGTAGGCGATAGTGGTCTCAGCCTCCGAGCACATGAAGAACGGCGCGTCACCAACGAATTTCGGGGTGCGCTTGGGCTGGCTGTTGCGCGGCGCGAGCTGGTCGAGGCTGGCGTAGGCCTCTACCGGCACTCGGGTAATGAAGTCGGGCACGAACCTGATTTTGGCCGTGATGCCTCTCTTCTCGGTGACCTTCACCGGCCAGCCGAACTTGAGGACGTAGCAGTCCGGATTGTTGTAGGCGTTGTTCAGCGCCTCGGGGGTCCTGCAGTAGATCAGGTCGTCGACCGGCTCCATGATCTCCGGCTCAGCCGCATGAGCCGCGCCGATGAAAGCGCCGATGCTCAGGGCTAGTGCCAATTTCCGCATGTTCTTCTCCTTCAGATTGGAGCGAGCATAAAGCGAAACGTCAATCCGGTCGCCAAAGGCATCGTTGTGGATCGATGACCATCGTCTCCCGAGCAAGCCAGAACCCAAGTCTCCTATCTGCAAGCAGACAGATTTTTTCCTTCTGAGATTCCAGCAAGCACAGCCTACCCATCCAGGTAGGGAGGATTGAGCAATTTCGGGCGCTTAAACCGTCTGAAAACGAGCCCTGGCCTCGGGTCAGCTCTGTAGGCTTATCCCGTAGACCTACACGAGGATTAACAGCATGCAAATTTGCAGCCTCACCACACTTGCCAAGCTCAGGGCTGACCAGGCCGATTGCCAGTTCGCGGTTCTGTCGCCGAAAAGTCTGAATCTCCAGCCTGGCGATGACCCGTTCACAGCCGCACCGGCTCAGATTCTTGATTTCATCGAGAAGAACCGCTGGCGGCACAGCTACTGCATGATCGGCCTGCCCGACGCTCCCAACGAGATGATCGAGCCCGGTACCGTTGTCATGTGCAGCAGCCGGCCTGGGCTCATGCACTATCTGCTCCGCTGGCACGCCCTGCGCGTCGCGCCGGTTTGGATCGATTCGTTCGACACCCTGCCCATGAGCGAACAAGCTGAACGGCAAGCCGATATCGATACGCTCCAACGGTCGCGCAAGATGCTGAAGGATGTCGATGGCTGGTACCAGACTGACGAAGAAATGTTCTCCCTGGCTTACAAGACCCTCCGCACTGGGTACTGGGATCTGGTGAACCTGCCTCCGCTGGACAACCTGCTGTGGCCGAGCGGGGACGAATTCGGCCTGCGCAACCCCGCCCTGACGCAAGCCATGATCGAGGTGGGCTATGTTGAAGGCGTTTTCTCCATGATCGAGCGCAAGACAGCCTTCTGCGGCCAGGATGTTTCCGTGCCGGCGGACAAGCTGTTCGGGGTTGCGCTGATGACGCCGGAATCAGGCCACGACCTGATGATCCGTCTGCACGTCCAGGTCGAATCCAACCGCGCAACGAGCGAGCACGCCCGCCGGCAGCGCGCCACCGCTTAAGGCAATTGAGTGAGGCCAGGTAATGCTGAATCGACGTTTCCCCGTTCTGGTCGCCAGTAAGCGTTATTCGCCTGAATTCCAGAGCGACCCGCAGTACGCGAAGAGCTGGAAGGCCGTCTTGGAGAAGGCATACGGCACCCATGCCGTCTGCCAATGCCCGAGCAGTGGAGACCGTAAGCTCTCCATCAAGCGCCGCGAGGACAGCGACGGTTTCCACCTGGCGCGCTTCGCCGGTACCGGCCACGAGCACTCCAACGAATGTCGGTTCTACGCCCCGGCCCCAGAGCGATCTGGAATGCAGGGTTATGATGTCGGCGTAGTGGAGGAGGGCGATGATGGCAGCATTCGCGTGCGGTTGGCCCGAGGCATTCGCGTGCAAGCGGCCAGAGCCGAAGGCGGCGAAAGCTCCGAGGAGAAAAAATCTCCCGGCAAGCGCAAGCCGGCCATGACTCTCCTGGGCCTGCTGCACCTGCTCTGGTCTGAGGCCCGGATCAACGCCTGGTACCCGGCAATGGAGGGCAAGCGCAATGCCGGCATCGTGAACTACGCGCTCCTGCAAGCCGCCGAGCGGATCTCCGCGAGCCGCATGAAGCTCAGCGACGTTCTGCTGCTCGCCGCGCTGAAGGACAGTAAGGACGCCGCTCGAAACCAAACGGTTGCCATGTCGGCCATCTCTCGGGATTACCGCCTGGTGGCTGTTTCACCGCTGGCCCGCTACAACGCAGACCGCCATGCGGGCGACCTGCTCAAGCTGCCGCTCTCTGGCCCGTTCGGAATGCCTGCACTCCATCTGCCGCCGGCTGTATGGGCAACCACCGTCAAACGCTTCGAGCGGGAGATTTCTGCTTGGAAGCGTGGCAGCCGGGTCATCGCCGTAGCCCAGGTCACGCCGCGCAACGGTACTACCGTACCTCAGGCAGATGTCGTGGAACTGGCCCTGATGCAGGTGAGCGAGCGCTGGATTCCACTCGACTCGGACTATGAGGGGGTGATCGAAGCCCGCCTACACGCCGCCGGGCGCAGCTTCGACAAACCGCTGCGGTATGACGCTGACGAAAGCGAGGTATTCCCTGATTTCTGGCTGCTCGATGCGGGGAAAGACTTCCCCCTGGAAGTATTCGGCATGAACACGCCTGTCTACCTCGAGCGCAAGGCTGTGAAAACGGCCTGGTACAACCGAGAGTACGGTGGCGATGGGTGGTGGTCGTGGAACGCGGCCAGCGACCCGCAGGGAAAGAATGTCCCTCCGTTCCCGGAGAAGACGCGGCGATAGCCAGCGCAGGACGAAAAAGCCCGGTGAATGCCGGGCTTTTTTTGGTTCACCGAAACTGGCGGGTGTGATCCGGGGCTGTTTCCGTCAAGTCGGGCGGGCCTTGCCGGTCGCGGGCTCAGTATTCACCCGGCGGCCAGGCTCCGTCGTCTTTGCCGCCGCGCCCCCGCCACCACATGAACACTAGGAACGCCACCAGCAGGACGCCGGCCAGCTTCAGAAAGATCAGATCGTCATTCATTGTTGTTCTCCACGGGCCGACATGGCCCATTTACAGCGTGCCCGTGGAGCAACACCCGAAACAATACGGCAGCGGGGCAAAAGTCGGGTATACAGCACGCCGGCCCACTTACGTCTGGTTTCATCGGCTTTGGTGGCCAAAGCCAATTCTCCTTAACATTTCGCGGACAACTGCTCAGCTTGAAACCAGTGGGTTTCCAATCGATTGGTGACCTCGTATTCATATACATCGCCATCTACATGACGAACGCTTACTACAGTGCCATCTGTGAGGCTCGGGAAAGTCGCGTCGTTCACTTGGACGCGAGTGGTTGGCGTGAACTGAGGTGGCGGTGGAACTGGGCTGGGTTTGTTGTCGTCAAGGTTCTTCGCGGTGACTTTGAACGTGAACCCCGATTTCTGATCCTTCATTACTGTGTGGCTTTCGGGGATACCCTGGGCCAGTTGCTCGCAGGCTTCCTTGAGCGCCTGCTGTAGATCCTCAGGCGTGGCCCCGCACACGTTTAACGCTACATGGATATGGAAGGGCAGTTGATCTGCGGTCTCGTGTTGCTCGATGCTCATGCGGTGCTTTCCTATCTGTGACCAAGCCCATGGGGCCCGGCATACCGGATGGTGCCAAATCGGCAACCATCACCTAATCGTCCGTTGACCACTACTCCCCTCGGCGTAGGGGTCGATTTACCAATCTCTCCGTTATGCGTAGCGCGCGGGTTATTCCGTCACGCGGCTCGTATCCCGGGCCAGCCTCGCCATCGCTTTCGCTAGCTCGGTGGCCGTCTCGGCCAGCTCACGGTCCAACTGCTCACCTTTCGGGCCGAATCCCGGGTGCATCGACCAAGCGTGGTAGGCCTGACGATAGCTGTTCAAGGCAGCCAAGGCTGCGTGATCCAGGGTAATCGTCAACGGCCCGTCGAGAATCGGCGGCGGTGTACGGATATCACTCATTGCGGGGGTTCCTTTCAGTTGTGACAGGTCACGCCTGGGGCGCGGTACGGTGTGCGGCGGCCACTTCGCGGGCGGTCGCTTCCTGATCCAGTGCTTCGCGCTCAGCCTCATTAATCACACGCGCATCGCGCAGGCCCAACAGGTAACCATCGGCGCGGCACTTGGCACGCGCAACCAGGCTTTGCGTTTCGGCCACGTCGATAGCCCGCAGCAGCCAATGCCAGCGCGCTGCCTGCTCGGCGCTCAAACTCTTGCGGGGGTCAATCGTGCTCATAGCGGGGCGGGTTCCTCTCAGCGGGCGGGCGCAGCGGCTAGCGCGTGCTCAAAGGCCGCGTGCGCCTCGGCCTTCAAGTCGTCATGGGCCTGGCGGTCGATCACGTCAGCCCAATACAGCGCACCGAGCCAGCCGTTGATATAGCCGTAGTCGTTGGGCGCGTCGTGCGGGGTCGTCGCGGCCACTAGGGTGCGTATTTTGTCGCGCAGGCCGGCAAGGGTGCTGGGGTTGTTACGGTCGCTCATGGGGGCGGGTTCCTTTCAGTTCGTGACAGGTAACGACTCGGCTACGACGGTGCAATGATCCAGAGACACGCAACTACCCTGCGCTTCGATCCACACGACCGCCTCGCAGCACATCACAGACGCCTCGCTTCGGGTCTTGCTGCGATGCGTCTCGCCTCGTCCTTTGAATTCCTCAAAGCTGACAGTGGTGCCAATCGGGTGCTTGGCGTTCCAGTCGATGACCTGGGCCTGGGCGTGCGCTTCCTGCTGACGCAGAGTCATTCCTTTCTGTGCGGGCATATCGGGTTCCTTTCAGTGTGTCACGTCGATGGCGAACACCTCGACCGGCTCGGCGCCGAAGTGCGGGTGCGTGATGGTCGTCAGGCGGTAGCCCTTCCAAGGCAACACCAGCCGCCGGGCCGTGTCCCCGCGCTTCGGATAGCCGCGTGTCAGCTCGATACAGTCATAGGCGCGACCCTCCAGACGGCGGCGCCAGTACGGCGTCACCTGGCGGAACTCTTCAGGCTTGGTGCCGGCCTTGATCTGGTCGAAATACTCGCCTTTCAGGGGCAGGGTGAGCGTTCGCATGGGGCGGGTTCCATTCAGTAATTCGATTACCTGATACCAGGATAACGGCTGTTAGCCAAAGCCCAAGTAGGGCATGAATTTTCTCACACAGCTGAGCGCGCTGAGAGCTGAGCGATTTCAGGCGATAAAGGCGTTGGAAAGCGAACTTTCTGGGCTGGAGGCATCGGTAGCATGGTGGCAACTTGGCTTTACCCGCTGCACGGGTAGAACAGGTTCATGCCACCGAACTGGAGCCTGATATGGCCAATGCTGTAAAAGCTGTGCAAGACGAAACCCGCCTGATAGACCGAATGATGGCTGATCTCCTCGATGCGACCGACAACGAAGCGGACTTGCACTTAGCCCTCGTCGCTCACGCTGAAGATATTCGGAGCCTTGCCGAACTGTGCGAGCAAACCGGGATCTATGCCCACGCCGAACCCCAATTCACCGAATTCAAGGCACACCTGGAAGAGAGCACTCCGCCGGCTGATCGCCTCGTTGCATCCTGGCAATGGCTACTGGATCGGATTGTGACCGCACCGACAATGCTGCACATGCGCGGAGCTGTTCGGTTCTGCATTCCTCTTGTTGCAAGCTACCTGCCTCCGGTCGACCAGGCGGTACTCATTGAGGCTGTGACCAGGGCTGTTGAGATTTTGAAAAATCCTTCTCACATTGATTACTGAGAACCCCGTGAAAATCATCTCCCTCATTCTGGCCGCCGGCATGACGGCCATTTCTTTGCCTGCTCTTACCTACCCCCTTACCTTTGAGCAGGCCAAGGTCGAGCTTCGGCAGAAGGTCTTTTTCGACCGCAACACAGCCGGGGATCTGTACTGCGGCTGCAACTGGCAGTGGATGGGCCGCTCTGGTGGCCGGATGGATCTTTCTTCATGCGGCTACGAGGTTCGGGCACAGGTCAACCGCGCTCAGCGCCTGGAATGGGAGCATGTGACCCCTGCTTGGGTGCTAGGACATCAACGCCAGTGCTGGCAGAAGGGCGGGCGCGAGAACTGCGCGGCCAACGACCCGGTATTCCGGGCGATGGAAGCCGACATGCACAACCTCTGGCCATCGGTGGGCGAGGTCAACGGTGACCGCAGCAACTTCCGCTACAGCCAGATAGTTTCCGCGCCTCAGCAGTATGGTGCATGCCAGACCCGCGTGGACTTCAAGCAGCGTGTGGCTGAGCCCCGTGATGAAGCCAAGGGCCAAGTTGCCCGAATCTACCTGTACATGCACGACCGCTACGGCCTAAGCATGGCCAAGCAACAGCAGCAGCTATTTTCTGCCTGGAATCGCCAATACCCGGTGACAACCTGGGAGCTGGAGCGAGATCAACGGATTGCGCGGGTAATGGGGCACAGCAATCCGTTCGTAACCGGCGAACGCACCTGGACGATTGGCCAGCGGCCATTGGGCGAGGGGTTGGCTGAGTTCGGTGAGCAGCGCACTCGGCCAGTGCAGCAGGTATTGGCTGCTCAGGCTTCGACAGCACCTGCCAAGGCTGTGATCGGTTCTCCCGTGATCGGCAACCGCAATAGCCATGTCTATCACCTTCCAGAGGGCTGCCCGAGTTATGACAAGGTTGGCCAGCGGAATCGGGTCGAATTCAAGAGCGCCGCTGCCGCAGAATCTGCGGGGTTCAAACGCGCAGGAAACTGCCGGTAAATCGCACTGCGTCTGAGGGGGATCAATGACACTGGATGATAGGGACTACATGCGAGAGCGGGGAGAGGAGGGCCTTCAGGATGATGATGCGTACCGTGCAGCCCCAAAGGGGGCATGGCCGCATGACCCGGATTCCGACGCTGCCGACCACTACAGCGGCCCAACCAGGAGGAGCGGTAAGTTCGTTTCCTTCATAGTCGGCTCGGTGTTCGGGTTCCTGCTGGCCTGCCTATTCGCGATCCTTGGTGTAAAGGCTTTCGGCTGGGGGCTCACTGCGATGATCCCGATTGCCAAGCACTTCATCTGAACGCAGCTTGCGCGCACAAAAAAGCCCGGAAATCCGGGCTTTATGCTGTCTGCGACTGGTGGATTCCAGCGCAGTTCACACCTGCCGCTGAACCTGTTCCTTCCACTTGGCCATTGCCGATACCTCATCAAGGGCTTTCACGGTGGCGACGATTTCCCGATTGCCCAGGTACTTTGCGTTCTCGTCTCGGGTGCCAGGCCAGACGAACACTTCCCCGGTGTAGTTGCTGCTGATGATGCAGAAAGGGAGCTCAGGGGCTGCGGCTGGATTCGTGTGCATGCTCGTCCCCTTACGCGGCTGCCCGCGCTTCGCGGAAGGCCACGATCTCGTCGATGACGAAAGCATCGAGCTGCTGGTAGCCAACGCTGAAAAGATCCGACTTTGTTTCCTTCCACACGTCCACAGCCTGACGCAGCTCTTCCAGCGTGAATGGGGAAGTGTCTACCTCGGCATTGCCCTCTTTCCCGGTAGAGGTCAGCCAGAGATTGAGACGGCCCGTGCAGGCCAGTTCCATGCCCATGGAAGGGAAGTCGCAGATGTCATGATTCCACTCGTTGACCGAGCTGGAGAACATGGCCCAGACGGCAGGTGCGTACATCCGGGCTTCGCTGAGGTTGAGCTGGTCAACCGTGCCAACCAGCGTCTCGGCGCGCTCTAGCAGGGATTCGAGATACGGCCCTGCGAAGTGCAGGTAGCTCGGGGTTTCGTCGAAGGAGGAGTGGAGGGCGAGCCAGAGACCTTGGCTGGGCTTTTTCATGTCGATGATCCGTAACGAGGAAGGGAGGGCTACTGCCCTGAGGTGTTGAAACCACGGTAAGGGCAGCAGCGGAAATCCCAAGGCTCAGCAGGCTTCGCCACCGATCCGCGAGCCCAGCTCTGACAGTACAGCCTCATCCATGTCCAGATATGACCAGAACTCCCAGGCGACAGCCTTGAGCCGCTCTTCCTCGGGTTCGAGAACGATCTTTTCGCCCTCATCCTCGTCAAGCTCGACCACTGGGGCTTCAGTGCGGACACCTTCGCCTTTGCGATCTGGCGAGCGCTCGATGTACCAGCCGTTCTCAGGCCGCGTCTGGGGGTAGGCAGTCCACCCAGAACTGACCGTTACCGGGCCAAGCGGGGTTAGCAGGCAAACACTGATCAAGCCGCTGGCGTAGTCGGTCGGCAGCCCTGAACAGAAGCACTTTCGGACGCGAACCTCGATGGCAGCCGCTGGGGGCAGGGTGGTCATGCCCTCGATTTGCTCAACCAGAACAGCAAATTCGATCTCAGCCGGTGCGTCGGACAACGATCACCTCCAGCGACAGCAGATCCTCGATATGGTCTGCCGCGTCAGCCCGCAGGCGGCTTGCAAGGCGATCACGGTCTATGCGTTCGGTTTCGCTGGGATCTACCAGGACAACGACGAAGCCCTTGCTGCGCAGCTGCTCGATGACGGCGGATTCTTCGGGAGTTATGGGCACGGTGTTTTCTCCCTGGATTACAGCTGATCGAAGGCGTCTGGCATGCAAAGAGCGAATGAGCCCCCTGCAATGGTGAGATTGCGCTCGCCATCGTTCAGGCACTCGGTTCGATGGGTGAGCATGAACCGCTGGATGCGATCAACCTGATCGACCTCGAGGGATGTGCCAGGTACATGCGCGCCTTGGAAGCGCAGCCAGTCGTTGCTGCGCTTGCTGGGCATGAGCTTCATCGGAACTGGACGGAGCTCGAGCACAAGGCCGGATTTAGTCTTTACGGATAAGGACGGAGTAGGGACGGACATAGGAGCCTCTCTGAGTTGGTGATGGCTCCAACATAACTGCCGCCCTATAAATCCCAAGGACTACCGCTTGGAGAAGCTCTTGCGCAACTTCTTCAGCGCCCGGCGCAGCCAGGAGCGATTTTCCGGGTGCCATGTCCGCCACTCACCGTCCATTGGGCCGGTGACACGGGCATCGTCATGAAGGCGAACCAGGAAGCGAGTGAGGGTGTTGCAGGACGGGCAGTGCCCAACCGCTTCGACTGTGTAGGATGTTCGCGCCTGCCGCAGGACGACGCCACGCACGTTCTGCACTGGAAGGTATTTATTGCAGGAACGGCACAACCCTTTGAACTCGCTCCAGCGCTGGCCGTTCTCGAATGAGACCGGAAGCTGGCTGTCGATGGTCGCCATGCTCCAAAGCTCGCGGTCACGGTCAAGCGGTTCAGACCGTTTCATGTGCAGCTCCGGGCTTTTGAGCGGGCTTTTGATTAGCCGCGGTAGTGCGACGCCGTGCTATGCGAGCATGCGTCCGCGCCCGGTGGCGCACTGCAACATAGCGGACATAGTGATCGGGAATGCCCGCCGGTATCCGGCCCCCGTGGCTGGCCGCGAGGCGCAGGATGTCGATGAAGGCTGTTGCAGGCATGGCGTTCGCTCCGTTGAGATAGAGAAAACGCTACGACCAGTGAGGAAAAACCCAAGACAATGCAGGTTGCAAATTTGCAGGGGAATAGGGCGCGATCAGGCCGCACGCGCCGTTTTCGGGCGGAACACCAGAGGGATATTCGGCTTCTTGCCATCCCGGCGATCCACAAACTCCCGCATGACCTCCAACACCACCGAGTTCACGACCAGGACACGCATTGCGCGGGTGCAGGACACATAGAGGAGGTTCATCTCGTCGATCCAAGACTCCTTGTCGTTGTCCGGGTTGAACGGATCGAGGGAGAAATCTTCTGCAAGGCGGACGACATCCCACTCCAAGCCTTTCGAGCGGTGCGAGGTGCTCAGCGTGAGCGCGGCCTCCAGCTCGTCCTTGACCGCGCACTTGCGCAGCGCGGCAAACAGCTCAGGCAGATCCTTGCTGTACTGCTCGACGATCTTGATGGAGCGTTTCATCTCCGGGTCTTGGCTCTCCTCTGCAACTTCCTTGTAGAGGTCATAGTCAGGGTATTCCTGGAGGAGTTTTTTCCCCTTCACTCGGTCACGCCGGCCCTTCGAGAGCGCGTGCAAGTCTTCGAGATCCTGAAGGTTGTAGCCCTCAATCCCGCCAACCCAGAATATTTTCCCTCCGTTTTTCACCTGCTCCAGTGCGGCCTCGATCACGCCAACCACTGTTCGGCAAAGCACGGTGCAATGCTCTAGCCCCTCGGGCAGCTTCTTGGTGACCCGAGTGTCGCTGCCAAGGCCGGCTAACTGCCGTTCTTCATTTTTGAAAGCAAGAACCATGTTCGCCACATGCGCTACGGCAGGGCCAAAGCGGAAGGACTTGGTGAGGTAGTGGACTTCAGCCCTGTCCAGCCACGAGGCATTCAGGGCATCTACCGCACCACGAAAGCGATACAGCATCTGGTGGCCATCGCCACAGACGACAACCCCCATGCCGTAAGCGGCCTGCTGGGCAATCACGCCGGCCAGTACAGGGTTAATGTCCTGGGCCTCGTCCCCCATGATGATGTCGTAGCGGTCGCGCAGGTTCGGCTTTGATAGTGCCCACATTTTTAGGTAGCCGTCGTGGATCTGCGGTGTGGCTTCGTTATGCAGATCGCACATCTGACTCCACAACACACGAGCCCCTTCGACGATGTTGCCGGCGGCACGTTTCATCCGATCCGACTTCAGCTTGTCCGCAGGGCAATGCTCGATGCTGATGTCTTCATCGGCGCTGGCGAGGTAGTTATTCAGCGTTTCCTGGACACTGCGCACCAACTCCCAGTTCTGCGACTGGATGATCCGGGCGATGTCTGTGAGGCGAAGATTTCCACTCAGTTTGTGCTTGTACTTGGCCCCGAAGGTCGCGTAAGCGAGACCATGTGCGGTCTTGCAGGTGACGTTAAGCGGGAACCGCTGCTTGGCCGCGACCTCCACCGCCTTATTGTACGAAAGGTAAAGAATCCGGGCCTGAGGGCGGGCCTTGGCATAACCGACAAGCGTGGTCGTTTTGCCCGTGCCGGCGAAGGCCACAAGCTTGACGATGCGGGCCAGCGAGTTGATGGCTGGCTCTTGTTCGGTGGTGTACTGCAAGGTCATGCGGCCTCCAAATTGGCGAGCGGCCAGCGGCAATTGAAGGGTGTTTGTTCAATGTTTTCTGTAGCTACGGAGAAAAGATCCGACTGGTTGACCGCATACCCAAGCGCATCATCAAGGTTCGGAAGAGATTGAGCGAAACGAGTCGCGCTGGTTCCATCGAAAGAGCTTGCGCAGGCAGCGGCACACATAGCAATGCGGCGGGCTGAATTAACCCGACCGACATGCAAGTAGCAGTTACGACGACGGGCAAGTACACCCCATGACTCCATGGTTTTCAGCTTCCAGGCAGTTGAGCCCCCGACGAAGATTCCGACAGAGGGGTTGAGCAACTCGCGAACATCATCCGGTTGCATTCCGTCCTGTACGGCCAACAGGAGTGTTTGCGGGAATCCCTGGAGGCGATCCAGCCACTTCACGCTGAAATCGAGTGACTCCATCCCGCCGGCAACGATGTCAGGTATTACAACCCAGTCGGCGTGCTCGCCCAGCTTGTCGAGTGCGACGCCGAAAGCAGCCTCATCAAAAGACCTGCCCTGTTGAAATGCGCTCCACGCGCCGTTATCGAGGGCATAGCGCTCAAATCCTTCAGTCCGCAGCACACCGGCAGCAGAGACAAGCAAGCGCCAACCGGCATTCCTCAAGGCATCAAGGTTCCGACGGGTTCCAGTACGGCTGGCATAGGCAACCATCGAGGGTGGCATGTAGCCGAGTCGCTCCTCTACGTCCACCTCCATATCGGACTCCCCGGCCATGCAGTAGTACGACGCATACGCGAGATTTGCCTGAGCCTTACTGAGGCGATCACCGGAGCGGTAAGTCTCGAGCCAGGCGGGAAGAGGAACTGTGGTCATGTTGGGTCTCCTGTCATGCAGGCTTGAAGCATCACATGCACTGGAAAAATCCCAAGAAGCTGGGCGGCAGTTGAGCTGAATCAAGCTGGCTAGTCAGTCTTGACCGCTTATATATCTTTATGAAATATTGAAACGTTTTATTATAACTGATTTAACATAATCCTTATTATGCGAAGGACTCGCAGATATCGTGCAGCCATTTGCCGCCATCTTCTGCAAACGTGATTTTTTCAAATTTTGCTTTAACAGGCAGACAGGTTCCGCACAGAGCTTTTCCTTCCCGCTTCGACGGATCGTCCTGGAGTGCCAGACCAAGCGCCTACCGCCATGCCCCACGTCCTCACCGTTCGCCCTGGTTGGGTTTTTCCAGATCAAGCTGACGCTGGACTCATCGAATCAACGAGGTGGTCGCCGTGACGTACAAAGAAACGCTCAACGCATACGAGTCGCTGCTCAAGGAGAACCGAGGAAAAGCACTACGGATCGGTGATGGCTGTTATGCCGCGCTGATTGACGGGCACCTCTGCGGCATCTACTCCAACCTGGACGGCCAGCCAGATCCCGCCACCGCGTTCGACCTCGACCAGAGCGCATGGGACACCGACTGCGAGTGCTGGGATGGTGATGTCAGCGGCTTGGAAACGAGCAACTGCATTGCCTCCCCGGTGTATGAAGAGCTCCCTTGCCAGGGAAAGTTGTAATTTCCGACCGTTTTTCGACCTGATAGCAGGCCCATGCTGCGTTTCAGGTCTGTAAATTAGCTGTAAACCCGCACAACCACGCCGCAAACCTGCGGCCTGACAATCCGTGTGACCACCATGACTAAACGCAAAACCAAGTCGGTTCGCCTGACCTTTGCTGTGGATCAGTACCACGCCAGCTATCTGGTCAACTGTCCGGACGAAGCCCGTGGGCTCGAGCTGATCACCCTCTCCCTCCACAACTGCTTTTTGCAACTTGCCAGCGGCAATGGCTCGGTGTCCCTCATGCCAATGCGCTCAGGGGACGGTAACCAGATCATGTACGCGGACAGCAACGGGGCCGGCGTTAATTGGCTGGCCGATGTGTTGGTTGAAGTATCTGTGGATCACAGCTATCAGCGCGGCTGCGCCGCGTAGCTTGGGTTCCTCGCCATTTCTGGCAGCATGAAACGAGTTAAATGGAGCACAGATACTCATGACAGCCATTCACCTACTGCCGACAGTCAAACAGCCTCGGGCATGCACTGACCTGATCCAGATGATCCGAGCCGGAATGGTTCAGCGACTGAAGAATTTCGTCGTAGAGCCTTACGATGACGGGTTGACCTGGGGCATTCAAACGGTGGCGATTGCCGTGCCTGACAGAAAGTACGGCGATGATTTCCCGGTTGTGATTGTCGATCTGCACGAAGACGACAAGGAAGCGATGCGGTACTCCCTGGCGGTATTCGAGGCCCTCAAGGAGGCTGGTCGCGCTACTACTACTCAGGTAGCCAAGTGGCGGCGCAGCCTGTTCACCCTCGTGCCGAAGGAATAGAACCGATTCAAGCACCACTCCTTTTCGTAAGCCCCGCCTCCCCGGCGGGTTTTTTTTGCCCTGATTCTGGTAGGCGCTAAATGGTTGTCAGATGACGACGCACATTGACCGTCTACCATCCACTGTCGAGTGGTTCGGCAGTAGATGGTTGTCAGATGACGACGATCAACAGCGAGAGAGTGCTGCACTCGGTACGCCTTGGCCTCGATCTGCAAGAAACGGTCGCCAAATGACGACGAACACTCAACGGACACGTCCTGGAGCGCTTACCAGCGGCCAAGAAAAAGCCCCCAGTTGAAGGGGGCTTGGCAGTTGGGACTTGGTTCACTGCGAGGAGAAGAGATCCAGGTTGCCTGGCTCCAAGGCTTCCTCTTCTAGGAGTGGCAATTCATCAACGTCATCCTCAGCAAAAGCTGGTGGCGTCTCGTCAGCGCCTCCGCTTTCGTCCAGCTCGATGCCCAGAGCATCCTCGGCAGTCTGGGGCCATAGGCTCTTCCTCAGGTCGGAGAGCTTCGGTGAGTCGCTGAACTTAAAGAGAATCGAAACGACCGTGCGACCCGAGCGCTTGAGTTCATATTCGACCTCAAGCCCACTTTTTTCCCGCAGCTCAGCCAGTGCAGGGTCAATGATCTTCTGTCGCAGATTGTTGAAGCGCTGATAACCATCTCCAAGCCCCAGGCGAGTGCGCAGATCCTCAACATCTACCTGCATCCATCCGGTACTCCGGAACTGCATCAGCATCTCAAACATGCGGAAGCTATAGGAGGAATCTAGCCGGGCGATGCGCCACAGCTCATAGCTAGTCACCTTGCTATACAGCAGCGACAGATAAGGTTTTACCTTCTGGCTGAAGGACAGTTCAACCTGGCCAAACCCCTTGAGGTAAGTGGCAGAGTCCACCCACCGCACCTTTTTGATGGCCTCGCCTTTGCCGGTACCCGTGATCGAGATAATCTCTGCGTCCCAGAGCTTTTTGCAGGCATCGCTGAGCTGCTCATAGGCATGACGCAGCTCGATGCCGTAGATCCGTGCATAGCTACTTGAGTCGATGACGATGCTTTTGGGCATCGGTTTGCGAGGGTCGATCCTGGCTATTGCCGCGAGGACGAGTCGTTGCTCTGCGAGCGACAAGCTGTACGACGCCGTGATCAGGTTGTTGTGCTTCGTGACCTTGATCGAGGCCTCGCCCGCTTTCTCCTTCCGCTCCATCAGTGCATTCCCTCCATCGAAAAATTTTTCCGCAGTAAAGCACCAGGGCGGCGGCTTCACAACTAAAATTTAAACCCCCAGTAGTCGAATGCAGGATTGGTCGTCTGATCTCAATAATCCGCACGGGATGAGCCGGAATTCTTAGTCGCAACCACCCTACCCTGGCTATCCGGAAACCCCTGGCCTCAGGCCATGGAGACAGATTCAGACCACCAGCCGGAATTTATAGTCGCTTCCCCTACCCTGCCCCACACTCTGCTTGATTGAATTACCCCTGATCTAACCCCTTATGAGTCGGGGGCTGCAAGCAATTCTACAGCCGGAATTCGTAGTCGATTGCATGCAACTAGACGAGGAGCTTGTAGTCGATACCACCAACTCGTCCCAGCCGGAATCATTAGTCGCTAGTGCTCTTCGACGTAGCCGGAAAACGTAGTCGATACCCGGTGTTGCAGCAGCCGGAATTTGTAGTCGTTACCCGGTGAGGCAGCAGCCGGAATTTGTAGTCGATAGCCCAGATTCACAGCCGGAATTCGTAGTCGATACCCGGTGAGGCTACAGCCGGAATTTATAGTCGATAGCCCAGATTCACAGCCGGAATTCGTAGTCGATACCCGGTGAGGCTACAGCCGGAATTCATAGTCGATAGCCCAGAATCACAGCCGGAATTCGTAGTCGATACCCGGTGAGGCTACAGCCGGAATTCATAGTCGTTAGCCCAGATTCGCAGCCGGAATTCGTAGTCGATACCCGGTGAGGCAGTAGCCGGAATCCATAGTCGTTAGGCCAGATTCACAGCCGGAATTCGTAGTCGATAGCGGCTAACCGCGAATACCTCAGCACGCAAATTTGCGATCAGTAGCTCAGATCGGCCAAGGGAATGCGCCGCTCGCTGATAAATATAATATCCTTATATATCAATAACTTATGCGATTTATTTAGACGCTATTCAATTTCAGGCGATTTTCGTGTCGAATAACCGAGCCACAGCAGAAGAATCCTGTGCTAGCCGTCATGCAGGGAGCCGGAAAACGTAGTCGATAAGCCAAAAAAGGAGCCTGTGGATAACGGCCGGAATCCGTAGTCGTCAAAGCCGGAATCTGTAGTCGACCAAGCCGAAATCTGTAGTCGCTAGCCCGGAATTCGTAGTCGCTTACCCGGAATCTATAGTCGATGATGCTCTGAAAGCCGCGTGGCACTAGGCCTCCAGCGTCCTAAAAACAAGATAAAAACAAGATAAAAACAAATAAAAAGGCTTTAAAAGTGAAAAGCCTTATTAATTTTGGGCACATCAGAAGCAAAGGGCCAAAGCCAGGTCAAAAGCAATGCGTTGATTTCAGACGAAATTCCGGTAAGAAAGCGCGCCAACATCCTCCAGCCAGGCGAGACAATAAGGTCAACACAACCTGATCCGTTTCTGGAGGACACATGACAACTGCCGCACTTGCGAGCGTAGCCCCCTACCTACTCAGCATGGCAGTCACCACGACTATCGAGCCCAGCAGCTTCGACCTTGGGGTCACAACCCTGGAACAGATAGAGCGTGACTGGACGATCATCGACAAGATAGGCACCTCCTACACTGGCGGGCCGGTGCTCAACCTCTCTGAGTGGGAGATCAACATTGACGGCATCACCGATTTGCAGCTCGCGTTCAATGCAGACGGGCTCCTCGACGTAGCTACAGTGAAGGCCAGAAAAGGTCACTTACACGAGGTAGTGGATCTGTTCAAAGGGAAGTTGACACTCAATAGCGAAGAAGAGATCTCGGATGACTATCTCAACGTGACCTTCATCTCGGGCGAGCACGAAATCATCATTGAAAGCCTGCCCCTGGACGAGAAGTTCACAGTAAATTTTATCAGTCAGGAATTTAAACAGGCCCGCAATGACGCACGAAAGCTGTACGCCTAATCAATCAATTGGGTTCAGGTAAAACAATCATCTAACGATAAATACCCGAACTAGGATGCCAATAAAGCGACTCCGGTTCGGGAAATACTGCGAATAAGCCACCTAGTTACGTCTAAATGACTTGAAAGCCACGAATACATGTTTATCATTCCCTCATAGCCACTAAATGCAGGGATTGTTATGCAGCCAGAAATCGAAAATGTCGATGATGACGCTATCAACTACGCGGACTTCGATACCCTCCTCTACCCTCCGCAATTTGCAGCCGACTGCTTCGGCCTGACGACTCGCCGCCTCAAAGACATCGAAGAAGAAAATGGTATTGAGATCCGCCGGGTACCACGCGGTACAGTCACCTCTCGCGCATACACCCTGAGCGACATTTTCAACATCGCCGCAGTGCGTCGCGCCAAGGGTCACACCAAAGGGCTGCCGCGCCAGATCGTAATCTCCACCTTCGTCCAAAAAGGCGGCACTGGTAAAACGACCTGCTCGGTGAACCTGGCTATCCACCTTCAACTCCACGGCCATCGCGTCTTAATCATCGACAACGATGCTCAGGGTGACTCATCCAGCTTGCTTGGCTATGACCCGGATCTTGAACCAAACGAACTTGCTGAAATGGGCATCCCAGCTGACCGCTATGTTTCCGGCAACTTCGGCAACCTCCTGGCCGAGCAGCTCCGGACTCGAGCCTTCCAGCCGATGTCTTTCGATGAGCTGGTGAAAAAGCCGTTTGGCGAGAATGGGCCGCATCTCATTCCCGCAGACGCGAATCTTGAGGATCTGCCGATTGCACTGGACGCCGAGAACAACAGTGATTTCTGGTATGCGTCCTGGCTTGAGCGTGGCCGTAAGAATGAGATCCCCGGTCTCGACCTCAGCACTTACGACACCATCATTTTCGACAACCCTCCGCACTCCTCCCGGCTAACCAAGAACTCAATCATCGCTAGCGATTTCATTCTCTGCCCAGTTCGGATGGATAAATTTTCCTTCCGTGCGCTGATGCGCCTGAGCGATTACCTCGCCCGGTTCTCCCGTGACTACCGTCGTTCTCTAGGTGTGCTTGCGATTCCGACCATGTTTATCCGCAACCGCAAGCGCATCCTCTCGAACCTGATGATCCTCAATGACTTGTTCCCTGGTCGGGTATCAGAGGAGAAACTTTACTACTCCGAGGATTACGGCAAAGCGATGGATACTGGTGTTCCTCTGGTCGTCTGGAAGGGAGCGTCAGCAAAGACAGTAGAGTCTATGCGTAACGTATTCGGCGAAGTGATGAACCATATTCGTAAGGTTGCCTCAGACAAATAAGGCCGTGTGTTGCTCCGAGCAACAGCGGATCACTGGTGTTTGAGTGTTGCTCCGAGCAACAGAGAACGAAAGGCCAGAGGTGTTGCTCGGAGCAACACTGTGGTGGATAGAGAGAAACCTATTACCTTTTTACGGAATGTTAGAAATGGCGCGGAAAAAAGATGAACCTCTGCACATGACCGGTATTCGCAAACCCGAGCCCATGCCGGAAGCGGATCTTCGGGTTTCGCTCACGGAAATGCTCGCGACGCACTGCGCGGTCGACGGACATGAAGCTACAAGCGGGAAAGATGAGGCTCAGCACCACATTGAGGCCGGGCCTGACAGAGCTGTGATCGACGACATCGATGTTGCGATGATCAAGGTGTCACCCTATCAGCCACGAATCACGTTTGACGAAGTGGCCATCGAGGATCTGGCTAACTCGATCCAATCGCTCGGACTGATCAAACCTATTCTTGTGCGTCCACTTAAGGATGGTTGGTTTGAGCTGATCGGTGGTGAAAGACGTTGGCGTGCACACAAGCTCGCAGGCATCAAAGTCATACAGTCCATGATCAGAGAAGTCGACGACGACACCGCTCGAATCCTCGCGATAACCGACAACGAAGGTCAGGAGCAGCTCACTGAGTACGAGCGAGGCAAGAGCTACGCGCACATTCTTGAAAGCCGTGCGGAGCCAAGCCTGCGGTCATTGGCTCGCCGACTTGGCGTCAACGTCTCGATTGTAAGCCGATGCTTGCTTCTACTTCAGCTACCAGCATCGGTGCTCGACATCTTGGATGTAACACCGGGCCTGATTGGTGGTAAGACAGCCAAAATTTTCATCGACTACGCCAAAGATCATTCGCATCTCGTTTTGAACGCAGTAGTTGCAATGCGTGATTCGCTGATCACCCAGGAACAGGCTCTGCGCATGATCGCCAAGGAGATCGAGCAGAAGGAGGCTAGTGCGAAGACTCAGGTTCAGGATCGGACACTGGCCGGGGTAGGGAAGCTGCGCCTCAGAGGAAAGCGCATGGAGATACTCTGCGAGAAAGGAGTTAGCGTGGAGAGACTAACGGAGCAGTTTGAGGAGTTCCTTAAGCACGTTGATCGAGCCCTTATTACTAGTGAATAATTATCATTCGTTTTAATGTGCATGATTTCAGACGCAAATAGCGTCTGAAAAGACGCTTTACTGCGTAGGCGCTTGTGGAAAAATTGCCGCTTAAAACGAATAGGGACATTTATATGCACAGTAATACAGCAGCACAAACGATGAGCCTCGAGGGCGAAACAGCCATCCAGAGCGTCCGATTCGGTGCTGACATGAGCTATGACAAGAAAGACCTGGAGTCCTTGAACCGAATCGGTCTTTTCAGTGTCGTCGCTGAACACTGGATGGAATGCAGCAGGTCAGCCCGGATCTTCCTTCTCTGTCACGCTGACCTTTTCATCCGAAGCGAGGCGAGGGAGCAGAATAAGGCTTTCTCCGGCACTGAATGCCGCGAAGGGGACATCATCAGCCTGGTGAACGAATGAGAAAACCTGACAAGCAAGACTTCAGCGTCAGCTTCGACCATGACGGTGAGAAGAAGAACATCTTGGTAGAGATCCAGCAGTCGAAGATGATCATTCGGTTCGATGATCTGCAAAGCCTGGACTTTACGATCAGCTTCGACCGGCCCGAGACGTTTGTGGTGAGCCTTCCCACTGATCGCAAAGGGAAGAGGCCAACGGCTGAGGGGGATGTAGCATCTTTCCCTGAACTTACCTCGGCGTTAGAAGAGCTGAAGCATCTGCGTTGGATGGCTATGAAAAGCACAGCAAATGACTGAGCCAGCGATGAGCGAACAAGAGATTCTTGCACTGGAAGCCGAGATCGAAGAGGCAGCACAGACGATGCCTGGAGCGCTAATCACGATTGACCTCCCGGTGGATAACATTCGGTGGCTAATTGGCTGTGCGAAACGTCAAGTTAAGACTGAGTGCGCCGAAACCGGATTCAAGAGAGGGGGAAGCCTTGTTTCGCTATCCAACGTCAACGTGTTATAGACTTTGGGACTATGGTGTCACACTGGAAACGAACCAATCGTTATAAGCTAATGATTGTTGAGATTGGAAAGGACGGTTATAAACGGTAATTAAGCTAGACTTATTGCTGCCGATACCTAATCGATCAGTCAACAGTCCTACTAATATTTAAATCCAGCGCAGACATAGAGATGCTCAAAATGGTCGCTAAGCCGAGACCACATGTGGTCAGAAGTTTCCCCTACTGGGACACACCACCGGAGCCAGGGCAGGATCTACACGAACTCAAATGGGGGGTCATGGAAGTCATGTCCGACAAGTCCCTTCGATTCGTCGACACAGAACCAGACAAAGAAGCCCTTGAGAAGCTGATAAGCGAGCTTCAAAAGAAGATCTAAGGCGTAAATCCGCATATATAGCCAAATCAACGAAACCCCTGTTCAAAGACGGGGGTTTTTGTTGTCTGGAGGAAATCGCCTGGCTACACGAGCCCCAGAACTGGCTCATTTCAGTCGCTTAATCGTCCTGAAAACCGTCCAACATCCCCGCCAGAGCCCGTATCTTGGCTGCATGTCCTACCTGAGGCGCAGCCATGCCAACCTACGATCTTGAGTTCCACGACTACGCCAAACTCTTCCCCCTGATAGTGGGGGAGGAGTACGAAGCCCTGCTCAACGACATCGACATGAACGGGCAGCGAGCGCCGATCATCGTTTACGAGGGCAAGATCCTCGACGGGCGTAACCGATATCGGGTCTGTGCCGAATTGCTGCTGACTCCGAAGATTGAGGAGTTCGAAGGCGATGACGCTCTCGGGTATGTGCTTTCACTAAACCTTTACAGACGCCAACTTACGGTGGCGCAACGCGCCTTGATTGCGGCTGAGCTTTCCTCTCTGCGCGGCAGTAAAGCGATCACCGTCGACCTGGATAACGCCCAAGAAAATGACGTTGAGGCAGCGAGAATGGCGATAGAAGAGGCGGCAAAGGTATTGGGCATCAGCCCGCGCTCGGTCTCATCAGCCTGCAAGGTCGTGCGAGACGGTACCCAGGAGCTGCTCGACGCGGTGAAGTCTGGATCTGTCAGCGTATCGGCGGCGGAGCAGGTAGCAAAACTCGATAAGGGCGCCCAGCAGGAACTCTGCACCCGAGGCCCGAAAGCCATCCGCAAAGCGGCCAAGGAGATGCGAGAAGATGGCAGGGCCAACTCGCCGAAGAAGGCGAAGCCCAGCGAAAAAGCGCCTACTCAAGTGGCTGAGTTCACAGGCGCAGATTCAGATGACGACATCCTAAAGATTGGGCACCTGCTCAGCAGCGAAGAAGAGATGGAGCCGGAGCCGGTGGTGTATGGCTCGCGCAAGCCAGCGGCGCAGCTCATGTTTGAGTTGGCCGAGTCCGGCATGCTCGAAGGCCTTGAGGCTGAGACCGTGGCAGCAGAGATCATGGATTCCGTGGAGGCCGGGATCGATATGCAGATGTTGGCCTTTGCAGTGGAGGTCGCCGTAAAGCTGCGCGAGCGCCTTGCGACCAGGATGCACGCGCATTAAGCCACGAGAAAAAACCCGCTTGGGTTTTCCTGAGGAGGTGATTCCATAGATCCAAACGCGATCAGATAAGGAGTCACCACAATGCTTCAAGAAACCCCACCAGCAATGGATTTCGGCCCGAACCTCTTCGGTAACGGCGAGACCACCAACCTGGCAGAGTCCACCAGCACCAATTCGCTCGAGGGTGGCGCGCTAGTTGCCGAAAGCAATGGCCAGGTTGGCGACGAAGGAAGTGCAGGCGCACAGCAGGGGGCCACCATCGTCGTGAGCACTCTCCCAGCCAAGGAAGCAGGCGAGGGCGATATCGACTTCCCCAGCCAGCAGGAAGGCCAGTCGACTGACCAGGACGTAAGCAGGTCGAAAGCTGGATCTGAAGCTCTTTCGAGCGCCAAGAATGCCGCCAAGCTGTTCGAGTGCATCACCGGCTTCGACGACATGAGCGCTAAGCAGCGCACTGTTGTTCGGGATCTCCTGACGAAGCAAAGCGCCGCTCTGGAATTGAAACTTCAAGGGGGAAAAGCCCCTGAAGGTGAAGACTTCGATTCGATTGCGAAGCAACTTCGCCGGGAGAATAACCGCCTGGATACGTTGCTCGAAGGAAAAGAAGCTCTATTCGGCAAGGCTCGAAAAGCTGCTGAAGATGCCATCGTGAAAATGAAGCTTGTAATCAACGACATCAAACAACTGGAGGAGGAGGGCTAGGCCTTCCTACCCGAATATGACTAAAGCCATTCTCAAAAAAACCCAGTTCTATCTGTTCTGGCCCTGCGTAGGCTTTCTCGCTGGGTATTCTGTGGTTAGTGCGGCGGGCGCAATCTAGAGAACGCTCAAGAGCGGGTAAACACAGTAGGTCGCTGTAGCCGAGGAGTCCTGGCTGCAAAAGTGAAAAACAGGAGGGAGCTAAATGGCAAAGCTACTTAGCAGGGAGCCCTGGTGGGCAAGTCCGCCAGCTCCCGGTCAGAATGAGATGGACTTGGAGTGGGGTTACCTGGAGCACTATGACGACCTTGAATTCATCTTTGTCCATGAACGCCCAAGTGACACGGAAATCATCAACCGGAAAGGTTGCCGCCTTTCTGAGAGTAAACCTGTAACTGATTAGTTGACCCTACAGTCCCTCACGAGAAGCCAGCCGAGCTGGCTTTCTTATTAGCCAAGATTTGGGATTTCTGTACCCCGGAATAATCTGGAACAAACAAGCCGTGGGGTGTGGAATGTCAGCACAACAGCAATTTAATGGGCAATTGACTCTTCGAGAGATCAATCAGCTCCTAACCAAGCACTCATTCCCACCGATCAGCCGGGAACAGCTTCCTGCCGTACTGGGGGCTGGTGACCGAGAAAAGATCCTCCGGGCCGTGAGTCAGTTGGAAAACGCTAAAGCCTCCGAATACCTCCGGGGCGTGATGGTTCAAGCTGGGATCACCTTTCCCCAGCAGGGCGATCCTGCCCAGGACGAGCACTACGGTGCTCAGCCGGCGGATGATGAACAGCCGATGCCGAACAACGACGACGCTATGATCCGGCAGGGTGGGAATCCAGGTGCCGGCCAGGATGAGCGGGAGAAGTTTCATGTCTACGGCGGCAAGGCTGCGCTGTGCTTCGAGGTCGACTCGACCCGTGGCGGCGTGCCCACGGTTGCACTCGATGCCGCTTCCAGCACATCGCCGAAGAAGTACGACTGGGGGAGCAAGATCCGCATTCAAATGACGCGGGCTGAGCTGCCGGTAGTCGCGGCTGTGCTGATGGGTTCGCGTCAGCGGTGCGAGTTCAAGAACCATGGCCCCGACAGCTCCAAGGGCTTCTCCATGGAGCGTCAGGCCGGCGGCAAGGTATTCGTGAAGGTGTTCGCCAAGGGCGTGCCGATCAAGGCGGTTCCGGTAGATCCAGCGGATGTTTTCTTCGTGGCTTCGCTGTATGTTCTTCAGATCCATAAGGCCTGCCCCTGGCTCGACACAGCCGGTACGATTGCCCTGGTTCAGGCGACGATGCAGCTCGATGGTGAATTAGGGAAACAGCATGGCTCTTGAGATTTTCGGTCTTCTTGACCACCCCCGCAAAATGTAAAAATCGTCCCTGTGTACATCGTGCCCAACTGCAACATCGAAGGGTCGAGCACCTGCCAGTGGATTGACCTGCGCACTACCGAGGCAATCCCTCATACGGCCTCTCAACGTGTACGGGGCATCGTCCTGTGACCTTAAAAGCCCCCCAGCAAGCCGCTAACCGACCGAGTGATTGATGCCGAGACCAGAGCAAGCCAATGGCTCGCCGATGGTAACCAAGCCCGCGAGGCGGGCCGTACCGTTAAGGCCGAGCGCTGCTATCAAAAGGCACAGTTCTGGTTAGACCGGGCTAATTTTCTTTCTGGTCGTAGTGATCGACCCGGCCCCAAACAGTAGGAAACGTACCTGCGAAGACAAAATATCATTGATGCAGACTTCACCTTATGTGGCGGGCGCTCTTGTGCTGCTGTTCCTCGGTCTGGCTGTTATGTCGAATCCACGAACCTTGCCGGCACCCGAGTGAGGAGCCCCAGCGAAAAATAAAGCCCGCACTGTGCGGGCTTTGTTGTTTCTTGATGCCGGTTCGCCGCCTTCTGTTGGTTCGAGCGGCATGGGGCGGGTTCCTGGGTTCTTCCTATGACGGCTTATGCTTAGAGCAATAGCAATGTTGGTTCGACGGAACGAAATCAATCGGATACCCGACGCGGTGGCCATCAGGAGCCATCGCTTTGCAGCGCACGCCCAACTTGGTAGTCCCCAAGCATTGCCACCCCTGTGAAAACTCACCCCAAGCGTGTAGACGCTCCTTGCTAACACCCAATTCATTAGCAGCGAACTGATCAGGGTCATCAGTGAAGCTCTCAATTTGATCAGGCTGAAGGCTGATGGTGCCGAGCGCCCCGTGGCCAGCAGCAAACTCAACACCGTGACGGGCAACATCCTGGAGGAACTTCACTTGGTCAGCAGATAATTTCATTTTGGATTCCTTGAACATTTAGCGGGTGACGACAGCCACCCCTTTGGGATCAAAAACAGAGCCTGTGATCCGCTTGCACCCGGTCGCACAGCACAGCCCTATAAAACGGTACCGACCTCGAAAGAGACGACCTCCAGCCTGCTTTATGTCGACCGAAAGCCACTCCGCTTTTGCCTTGGGTTTGGTGATCGGGAAATCTAGCTCGGTCAGCTTTCCGCCGCAGGGGCATATCCGCACGTTTTCCACTGGCGGTTTCCTAGAGCGAGGGGCGAAAGCAGCGCCCTGGTAATGCCAAAGCTCGCGCAGGGCGGGCTGGTAGGTGGGGCTGGGATTCTTCGCTCATCGCTACTCATCCAGCGTCGTTAGGATTTCATCTGCTACCTTGCGTAGGCTTTCCTGTAGCGGCCCGAGACGTTCTTTCACATCAATGTGCCCACCTTCACTTAGTGCGCCTTTTACGATTAGCATCAAGTCAAGCAGTCGGCTGTCACCACCCTTAATTTCAGCAGCATTGAGGAAGCCTTGCTCCCAGAGGCAAGTCACAAGTGCCCGAGCAAGTTCTTCATGTGATCCAATGTCGAGGAAATTTGTCCCATCACCGCAATCTTCATGCGTTTTCTGGTACGCCTCATCTGTCAGCAAACCAAGTTCGTTCGGTTTTGTGAACATCGTAATTACCCTATGGGCATTCGGTGAATGCCTGCGTCAGTTTGTGTTTCTCAGGAGCGGCGCGATGCTTTGGCAATCAGACTGTGCAGCCTCTCTGTCTTCGCGACCGTTTTAGCCTCTTTCGCTTTACCGATGAGATGCTGCTGCGCTTGAACACCGCCGACCTCAGCTATGAGTTCAAAAAGTCTATCTTTCGCCGCATCCGTTGGAGCGTTATTCGCCTCAGGCCGGGGCTGGCTTCTTCTGTCTCGTGCTTCATGGGGTTATGCGACATGGCTTTTCCGTGATTACTAAACTGGTTTATGGGCAATGTCAGTAGAGCTTTTTAAACACTGAGCGCGTGCCGTTCTTAGGGCCTCGATGGCTGATGCCCCTTCCTCTGAATTCAGGGCCTGCTCCTCTGCCTCCCTTGCCACTTCCAGGCGTGCGATCCTGACCATAGCCTCACAGTCCTCAACCGCATTTTCAAATGGGTTTGCATCACCATATCTGCGATTGATCGACTCGATTAGCTGAGAGAAGTACGGCTTAGCGGCATTGCGAAGTTCATACCTTCGTTCTGGGTAGAATTGCCGCTTTCCCCCGTCTCGACACGAAATGTGCCCGTGCTTGGCATCCGTGACTCCGGTGGCCATCCAGAATGCGTACTCAGGCCAGAGCTGCGCCGCCGCTTGAATCATCTCTGCTGTAGGCCGTTGCTTTCCGATGCAGGCCTTATTCCAACTGGTTGCAGGGATTTCGGTAAGTGTTTGTAGCTCTGCCCAGCGCCTCTTTTCTGGTGTATTACTCCAGATTACGGCCTTGAATCGCTCAGTGATGTTGTCCATAGCTGCCGATAATTTGTTAGTTAATCTGTTGGCATGGATACATTATCCAAGAATGGTCATTTTATCCTGAAGGAAAAAGCCCAGGCCAATCACAAGCCATTGAATGGGGCCGCGCCTACCTGCTCAAGCCGCCTGCTCGTCCTGGTTGGGATATAGGTACGCCGACCACTCGGACATGAGCGCCCGGCGCTTATCCAGCAAATCGCCACGGTTGTAGGCTGCCTCGACCTTGCTGCTGAGGGTGTGAGCGAGGGCCATTTCGCACACCTCACGGGGGTGACTGGTGACCTCGGCAGACCAAGTGCGGAAGGTGGATCGGAAGCCGTGCGGTACCGCGTCCTTGATCCTCAGTGCATCGAGCACGCGGCCAATCGCGTTGCCCGGCAGCGGGCCGGATCGCCACTTGTTGAGGAATACCCACTCCGCGTGCTTGCCATGTTGCTGCCTGAGGACATCGACCATTGCCTGAGTGAGCGGTACCCGATGTCGCTTGCCGGCCTTCATGCGCTCGGCTGGGATCGACCAGATCATTGCGTCGAAGTCGATCTCCTCCCAACGTGCACCAAGAACCTCGGAGCTTCGGCAGGCCGTCATGATCATCAGCTCACAGGCGCGAGCGGCAGGCCCATCCATGGCATCGAGCTTTACCATCAGCTCTGGTACGTCTGGCCAATGGTAGGACGGGAAGGGGTCTCCTGACCTCGGCTGCTTCGGCAGCAACTTATCCAGGTGGCCACGCCAGAGAGCTGGGTTCTCGCCGTTGCGCAGCTTGAGGGCTTTGGACGCATCCAGGACGAGCTCAATGCGGTTGCGGATGCGATTGGCGGTGACGGGAATCTTCGACCAGATCGGGCGCATGACATCGAGCACATCGTCTGTGTCCACCTCGGATACCTTGAAGCTGCCTATAACGGGGAAGACGTGCTTCTGCATCGAGTTGCGCCACTGCTGGTGGTGCTTCGCGCTCCATGCCTTGCTATGAGTGGTCATGTAGACCTCAGCCTCGGTCTGGAACGTATGGGTATCCTTTGGCCGCGCCGATGCTGTCTCGCGGGCCTTGGCGCGCTCTGCTGCTGGGTCGACTCCTCGGGCGATTTCGAGGCGCTGTTTGTCGGCTTCAAGACGGGCGTCACGCAGGCTCAGGGCAGGGTAGGTACCGATGGCCAGGTCATGCCGTTTTTTTGCCAGCATGTAGCGGAACACCCAGCTTTTACGCAGGGTGCTCGACACCTTGAGTATCAGGCCGCGACCGTCCTGGTAACTGCCAGGCTGGTCAATATCCTTGACCTGCTTGGGAGTGAGTTTGCTCAAGTTTCCACCTCCTGATCGAGGCCCAGCCCCAGAGTGATATTTTCCGCCAGGATCGGCTCGTGGGTGAACACCTCGTAGTCGGCCTCGGAATAAAAGGTGAGGCCGGATGGATCTACCGAAAGCACGACGAGCGCCCCCGGCTCATCCTCGAACGCCTCGCCAAGCCAGTTGGTCAGTGCCGTTTCGACCGCTTCGAGAGTGGTGAAAAAGAAGATCCTGGGAGCGGGTTCGCCGAGGTCACCAGAGCGGGGGCCGATTTGAGGGGCGAGGCCGTCACTCAAAATGGAGGCGAGGTTACGCTCAGGGGTGACGTGAAAAAGCGGGCCGGTGGGCATGGTGTTTTTGTCGATGGTGTTTGCCAGGGCGATTTCAGCGGTTTGACTGTCGCGGCTCATGTTCCTGTCCCTATGCTGTCGAACTTGTTGGATTTTCACTGAGCAGGGGCAGCTATGCCTCAAAACGCCCAGATTTCGCCGCAACGTAAGGGGATAGTCTATCCCCATACAGATTGGCTGCAAGCCTGAAACTACGGACGTTTCTCTAAAACCCAAATGTAATGTCCCACATCGCAACCCACAGTACGATTCAAGAAAAAGCCCCATCCAGGGAGAGGAGGGGGCTTGTGTCTATTGATCGAGGGATTGCCTTACTGAAGAGAGGAGGGGGTGGGCAGGCCAGTATCAGAGAGGGATTGAGTCCCTTTGCCGCCGACTGCTGCCTTGGATTAACAAATAGAAGAGTAGTAATGGAAGAACAGTTCGGATACAGGGGGCAGCGCTTTAACTTAATTTGTGCCTTCCATATAAAATCCAGTGTTTAGAGGGAGTCCAATTAACAAGGAAACATGATCTGATTGAAACAATGCTCAAACAGCTTTCTTTCTTTTTCCAAGTTTAACAATTTTCCTTATACCAAGCTTATCTAGAGTATTTACTGTCGATTGCCTGCCACGGTTAAGGTACTTTTCTGCCCCAGAGATCCCGCCTTCCTGGTACTGTGTTCTAAGTTCCTCAATGTCAAAGTTAGTCTGCAACTGAGTCAGCTTTGGCTTTTGGAGCCCGAGTTTTTTCACAAGATACTCGACCTGTTTCACGTCTATGCCGATCTGCTCAGCACACCATCTTTGAGTTTGTTTGCCGTAATTATCGGCAATGAAGGCACCATGTAGCGCAATCAAGTGATCTGATCGGCTGCTCCGTCCTTTGTAAACGCAGAGTTTTATGGCCCTCTGGCGAACACCATCAGGCTTGCGACCGAGCTGCTGTGCCACCCATCTAGTACCCATCGGCCCTATATTCTTGGATATGAACCGATCATCCTTGGTACTCCACTGCACCCTAGAACCTTTTCCGAGGTCTTTAATTCCGAGACGCCTTGCGTTGATGCGAATCATTTCCTTAGGTCTTTGAAGTGCCACGGAGCAAGCACCAAGTCCAATATTGGAAACATTATCTCTAATGTAATTTAGTTCGATTTCGGTGAATGTCCCTGGATGTTTTTTACGTAGGCCGAGCTTAGATGCTTCTTTTCGTATAAAATCTATTGGCATACCAAGATGCTTCGCGCAAACAACAGCACCATTATCGCTGAAGTTCTCAATAAGGTATTCCCTTGATGCCAAATTGAGTATCCAACAGAATTTCGGTCTACTACCGCTGCCAGGATGCTTGTCAGGCTTCGATGAAAGACCGAGGTATTTAAGTTTGCATCCAATGGAAGTTGGCGATCTGTCGAAAATTGTAGAGAGTTCTTTTGCAGTTTTGTTCGGTGCTAATTCGATGAGAGTAGCAACGTCTTGATCAGTCCACAGTATCCTTTTTTTATTGCTGATTCTATGGCCAATAGTCTTCAACTTCGATAATACGGAGGATGGCTTCTTGTATAGAATTTTGGCTATATCGTAGTGGTTCATAGTGCCGGCGTTTTCTCGAAGATAACGCTCGTCCTCAGTGCTCCATTTTTTTCGATAAAACATAGTCAACAGCCTATAGTGCGATATGTTGATTATACAGAAATAATAGATTGCGTACCGCCCATCTCAACAAGCGTCAGCTTGCCGCCTTCAAATACGCCACCAGTGTCAATGTAGCGAACATTTCCGAGGTCTTTAACTGTACCAACTGTTGTGTGGCCAACAAAGACCAAATCTATTCCTGCTATCGGAATGGTAATGGATTTCTGGTGCCGAGATACCCGCCACATAGCCTCACGGGCATGATAGTTTCGATAAGATTCACCCAGTTCGCCCTCAAGGGCTTCGATGAAGCGCCCCCAGCTCAAGCAGGTGCATTCACCGTGAACCACCCCGAATCGCTCCCCTTTTGTCCCTTCAACCTCAATTGCAACGGGCAGGGTATAGAGCAGGCGACCCAGCGCTCTACGGGTTTCAGGGGGGAGGGCATAGAACCATTCGCCGCCGTATTCTCGATGGCCGTTTGGCTCGCCGATAAGGCCCCCTTCAACGCACCAGAAGTCGTGATTCCCAAGAACGGCCTTGAACCAGGGGTACATCAGCCACTTGTAGACAAGGTGCGACTCCGCCCCGCGATCAACCAAATCCCCAACAGAAAATAGCCTGTCAGTTTCAGTGTTGAAGCCGGCCTTATCGAGCAGGTTGGATAACTTAGAGAACTCACCATGTATATCGCCAACGGCAAAGTCGCGGCCAAGTAAGTTTCGGCCATACCGAGCAAAGTATCGGTTATCACTTACCGCAACTGGCTTTTGATGTGCAGCGTAAACCACTTCGCCGAACATGGTGATATTCCTTTATTTATGATTTTGCGCTGCAAACAGGTTTAACTAAGCGCAGCATTGAAAGCTTATTGAGTGATAATCCACTCGCCATCCCAGTTTGTTATTTTGCAATCACGGGTATTCCCGCGACCGCTATGAACAATACCAACGGTGTTCGCTTTTGTCGGGACAATGAACACTTTCACGCGCCCGCAGGCCTCAAACGTGACATCTGTGGAGAAGATGCCCGAGCTAATGGCGCTATCGACCTTAGACACGGCAACCTGGACGCCGCCGGGAACCTTTCGGGTGGCGGTAATGGTGGTGCCACCGTCGACTTCGGCCAGGCTCAGGGTGCGCTCGTGAGCCGGTGCGCTAGCGGCTGCATCGCTCTGGCTTGGCGCGTCACAGCCTGCAAGCGCTAGGCCCACTAGGCAGGTGAGGAGAGTTTTGTTCATTGGGGCATCTCTGATGATGGGTTACGAGCAGCAGCATGACACCCCGCCAAAAAATGCCAACCGAAGTCATGGTCACAAACGATAGGGGCGGCCGAAGCCGCCCCGATTGGTACCAGATCCAGCGACTCAGGAGCTTGATCTGACCTCCAAGTGTGGCCCGACATAGGCCAGGACTACCAGCCCGTCGATGATGTCGAAGTAGATTCGCATACCTTCCTGGCCCGTGGCGTTGCCGACCCGCAGATGCCGTGTGAAGAGGCGCTTTTTACCCTCGTAGGCGAACTCGCGCATAGCTCGCAGGCGCGCATCACTCAAGGTTGTCTGGCTTTCCTGGGCACTGTACGCCTTGGGGCCGAAGGCTTTGCGGGCCACGGTATCCGGTGACCCGGTGTTGATCGCATCGAGATAGCCGTAGACGAGCTTGTGCATCAGATCCAGCATGCGTTCGGTGCCGTCGAAGTTGGCGGTATAGGCGCTCACGCTGCGGCGTGCGCTGTCGAGCACGACGATTCGATCTTTGGCCACACAGTCGAAGTAGTCCAGGACATCCGCCGGCTTGTGGTTCTGGCGCATAACCACGCGGTTGATCACTGCGGCGCACTCCAGCGGATTTTTTTCCCTTGTAGTCTTCGATGCCATGGCCCCGGCGGCTGCGCGCAGCCGGTGGTTCTCGGCCTTCGACTCCCTCAGCTCGGTCGACAAGTGCTCGATGTCAGCCAAGGCAAGACCTAGTTCAGCCGCATGATCGTTTGGAACAGTCACCACCGGAGACGCTGAGACCACAGTGGACTCAACCACCTTGGCAAGGTGAGCTTTCTCAGACTGCACAGTCTTCTTGGCTTTGACGCTTGCAACGCGCTCGTAGAATTCGCTCCAGAGACTGACATAGGCCTTGCTTTGGTTGTACATATCCTTGAACCAGTCGCGGTTCGCGAGTATCTGATCCTTTGCGTCCTCGGCCAGCTTGGCAATCTGGAGCATGTTCGACACGGTAGGTGCCGCACTACGCTGAGTAATTGCCTGGTGGATTTCGCTGATTTTCGACATCCGCTTATCCGCATCGGCGGTGAAAGCTTCTACATCAAAGTTTTTCATTTCAAACGTCATCAGCATGCGGAGCATAATGAGCGCTTCTTCAGGGGTGGCTACGTCGCTGAAATCAACTGACCTTCCAATCAGATCTGCCGGGTAGTCTTTCTGGTTTAACTTGATTTCCAGCAGCTCCCCATAGCGCTGCAACGCCTCGCGGAGCCGCTGGTAACGCGGGGCTGCATGCTCGGTGCAGAATCTTTGGTAGGCCTCTTTGAGATGTTTTCCGTATCCGGCATTAACAACGGCCCAGGCCTCTAGAGGTAGCAGGATTTCCTCGTAGTGATTCTGAGGTTCTGGCTTGAATTGGCCTGCAATGATGCTCAGATAGTCGGCCGTTGCTTGCACGTCCTCGGCGGTCACCTGGGCCCAGATCGAACGCGAAGGATCGAGCGTCGAGGCGGTCAGGCC
The DNA here is from genome assembly GCF_005503735.1 of Pseudomonas sp. 2FE. NCBI lineage: Bacteria > Pseudomonadati > Pseudomonadota > Gammaproteobacteria > Pseudomonadales > Pseudomonadaceae > Pseudomonas > Pseudomonas sp. 2FE. The sequence continues at coordinate 100,943 of NZ_SCMO01000009.1, forward strand.
GTAGAATTTGTGGGAATAGGTAAAGGCCTCGGCAAATGCTTTGGTGTGGATGACGACTAACGCAGCAAGGCGGGGTTGCATGCTACGGCAGATGAGGTTGACCGCGATCATGGCCTGACCGCGCTCATTGGCGGTCATCTTTTCGTCGCCGTTCAACTTCTTAGCGATGAAGCCAAGGTACAGCATTGACCAATACGAATTGGGCGAGTAACCGCCTCTATCGTGCAGTGCCCCCATGAACGGCCAGTAATACTCGACCAATCTCGCAGAAAGGGTGGCAGACCCGGCCGTGAAGACCTCGCAGGCGTCGCTGTACCTTTCGCCGTACTGCGATTGAATGTAGTGACTGACCCTCGATTCCGGACTAACCAGGGCGCTTGCCGCCGGGCTTAATCCAGAAAGAAAAGCTCTACTCAGGGGAGACGAGTTGAGGATTGAGGTCATCAAGGCCAGTGGTTTAACCCCACGCAAGCGCTTGAGCAGCGGCGTGGTTTCTTGAGTCCGGACGCTCAGCAGCGTCTCGGCAGCTCGCAAGGCTGCTTTCTGGCTTCCATACCATTGATTCCAAGCGTTCACGCTATAGGCTTCGTGCCGAAGGGCTGGCGGAAGCATGTACTCGGCGTCGAAGCCCATCTCCATGTTGCTTCTATGGCGGTCGACAGAAAATACCTCGCCCAGTGACATACCTGAATGCAGCCTTTTGTCGTCGGCGATTGCAGACTCTTCGAGCGTCGGGGTTGACAGGATAACTTGTTGGTTCATGGTCATGCCCATTCGGTAAGCATTTGTCGTCCACAAAGGATCGAGCAGATCGGGTGAAACCCAAGGGCAGCCCTGAGGCTGCCGCCGGTTAAGCGCGCTTGGTGGCTTTCAGTAGCAGCACGCTGATGGTGGTGCCCGAGAAGGCATTTTCTATTGGCTCGGAGAACTCAAGGTCGAAGCCGGGGAGGAGGTCAACAGCTTGGCTGCGGGCGGACATGGGAAGCACTGCACCGATCCGGCCACCGACCTCGACGAAGGCGGAAGAATACCGCAGGTGTTCTTGCCAGCGCCCTTCGGAGAACGGCGGATTCATCGCGATGACGCTGAAGCAAATGCCCGGATTCCAGGCGAGAAAATCCCCCTCGTGTACGGTGTGGCCTTTCTCGCGCAGGATCTTGCAGTGCAGCGGGCTGATCTCGACGCACAACGTCCGGTCCTTCGGCAGTAGGTCAGCGATACCGCCTTGCCCGGCTTGTGGCTCGCAGCAGGTGTCTGCCTGCTGAATGTCCAGCCAATCGACCAAGCGCTGCCCAACGGCGGTAGGAGTCGGGTAGAACTGGTGGCTCTTCTGGTCGGGAATGAAGCCCTGAATGGCGACCTCTTTTACCAGCTCGTTGGGGTAGTAGTCGAACTGCCAGTAAGTCAGCCGGCCATGCTTCGAGCAGGTGGTGAGCACGCCGCCAAGGGCCTCCATAATCTCGCCGACCTCGGCCAGCAGGTGCTTGCTGGTTTCGCCAGACCTGTAGCTGATCGACAGCGAGTTTTTCACCTCCTTGCGGTCGAATTCCCGGCGGAAGTTGCCGGTTTTCTCCAAGGTCGTGTAGGTCTCCATATCGCAGAGGATCGCTGCGATGGCGTTGGACAGCGGTTTATCGAAGAGCGCCTTGCTGGTGAACCCAGCCGCTTTGGCGCGAGCAGGGCGCTTGCGGAAGCTCTCCGGGATGGCTGCCGGGTGCAGATAGGCTAGGATGCTATTCAGTCTCCAGGCCATCTCTGGGTGTACTTCAAGGTGCGCAGTGCCGACTTTATAGGCGCGGATGCGGATGCTGCCGCCATCGGCCTCAATCCATTCGCCACGATTGGCTCGCGCCACGGCAAGCAGCTTGGCGGTAGTGGCTCGGCACGGTTCATCCCTGCCCATGAATTTAGCTACTACTAGACGCAGATCGTGGATGTAGCCCTCACGACCGTGGCAAGCGGAACCCCAGTCGCTGTACACATGACTCAAAATCATGCGCTTCTGGAAACCCTCGGGAGCGTTACTCACATGGGTGCGTGAAAGCGCCTGGAAGATCCCGTCTACTCGCTCAGCGAGGAACTCAGCACGGCGGGCCAGAAGTCCCTGAACGGTCGCACGCAGCGTATCCAGGGTGAACGCCGGCAAATCCATCTCTGGATTCTCACCGCGCTTATAGCCGTGCTTTCGCCAGGCGTTGAGGGTCTCATTCCACTGGCTGCGGCGGTTCTGCGGCATGAACTCCATCAGGTCGGTCTGACTCAGGGCGCGCTGCCAGAAGCTTGCGGTCAACTCGTTGAGCGCTCCCTCGAGGAGGAAGGTTTCCGTGAATGATGCGTCGTGGCGCAGAGAGGAGCTGTGACCGTACTTGTCGGTCGAGTTGCCGGCGAAGAAGTAACCCAGCACCCCAGATACTTTCTCCTGGGTGATGATGCCGTGAACCTCGATCAGGCGGGCCTTGGTGCGCTCGAAGTCGCTGGCCAGCAGGGTCAGGGTGTCGAACTGAACGGGGGCGTAAAACTGGTCAATGATGTCGCCGGAAATAATCGGCTGGTGTTGCGGTTCGTTGTGATCGAAAAGCTGCATGGCATCGCCTCCTTGGTGATGCCTTCAGCCTCTCACTGGCTCGGAAAATCCCAAGCCGGGCGGGTGGTGGAGCATGGCACGAAACCTGAGCACTACCGAGAAACGGGGGGAAACTTACTTGCCTCAGACGGAGGTCTGGGCCGCTATTCGCCTGCATCTGTGTCGTTGTTTGGTACCCACTTAAACCTGCCGTCTGGTTTTGAGCTTGTGGCGAATGCGTAGCGACTCACCCCATAGAGAGTCGGCATTCCTGCGGTTGGTGGGCCGCCCATGAGGGCATGATCACGATTGTTGGTTCCCCGATTTTCCCCTATTCTCTCAAGCTCAAAATAGGGGCCGGTGAAATGCCTGAAGACATAATGACCCTGAAGGAAGTGGCCGAGTACCTGAAGCTTGCGGAGAAGACGGCATACCGTCTTGCCGCCGATGGGAAGATCCCCGGCTTCAAGGTTGGGGGTAGCTGGCGGTTCCGAAAAACCGCTATAGAAGACTGGATCGACCAGCAAACGACCAAAAATCGCACTTGAGTTGGGGTGGACAAGCTTTGTTACTGGACAACAGAAATAACGGCCACGTAGGGAACACGCTGCGCGATCACCTCGCCGCAGGATCGAAGCTTTCCGTGCTTTCAGGCCTGTTCACTATCTATGGCTTCTCAGCGCTCAGGAAGGAGCTCTCCCGCATCGACGGCGCAAGGCTCCTGCTGTCCGGCTGGGAAGGCTCACCGCTTCAGGCGCTCATCGGGTCGGATGCCGACCTGCGCCTCGTGAACCAGCTCGACCAGAAACGCATCGCCAGAGAATGCGCCAATTGGCTCGCCAGCAAGGCAGAGGTTCGCTCTGCCAACGCAGCCCAGAACATGTTCCTCGTGGAAGACGGCAGCCAGGGCAGCTTTGCCATCCACGGTAGCTCTGCCTTCACCCCCGCCGGCCTGGGCGAAGTTCAGGCCGATACCCCGCTTATGAATACCGGCATCAACGAGCCAGAAACTACCAAGCAGCTAGTGACCTGGTTCAACTCCGTCTGGGCAGATGCCCCGAGAGCCCGCGACATCAAAGATGAGCTCCTTGAGAAGCTTGAGTTCATCGCCGCCGATCAGCCGGGCGACTTCATTTATTTCCTGACGCTCTACAACATTTTTAAAGACTTCCTCGATGACATCGACGAAGACAGCATCATCAAGACAAAAACAGGGTTCAAGGACACCCTTGTCTGGAACAAGCTTTACAAGTTCCAGAAGGATGGTGTGCTGGGTGCTATTGACAAGCTGGAGAAGCACAACGGCTGCATCATCGCCGACAGTGTTGGTCTCGGTAAGACCTTTGAAGCGTTAGCGGTCATCAAATACTACGAGCTGCGTAATGACCGTGTGCTGGTGCTTTGCCCTAAGAAGCTACGGGATAACTGGACGATCTACACCGTCAACGACAAGCGCAACCTGCTTGCGCAAGACCGCTTCAATTATGACGTCCTGAACCATACCGACCTGTCTCGCACGAAGGGCAGCTCCGGCGAGATCAATCTCGAAACCCTGAACTGGGGAAATTACGACCTCATCGTCATCGATGAGTCGCACAACTTCCGCAACAACAACCCCACCAAAGGCACCAAAAACCGCTATAGCCGCCTGATGGAGGACATCATCCAGTCAGGCGTGAAAACCAGAGTGCTGATGCTCTCCGCCACGCCAGTGAACAACCGCATGAACGACCTGAAGAACCAGGTCGCCTTCATCACCGAGGGGCGCGACGACGCCTTCAGCGATGTCGGCATCAAAAATGTGGAAAGCACGCTGCGCCTGGCGCAGAAACAGTTTAACCAGTGGGTCAAGCAACCGCCTGAAAACCGCAGTGTGGCGTCCTTGCTGGATACGATGAGCTTCGACTATTTCAAGCTGCTCGATATCGTCACCATTGCACGCTCCCGCAAGCACATTCAGAAATATTACGGCACGGCAGATATCGGCGAGTTCCCTGTGCGACTGCCACCACAGAACATCTATGCCGATCTCGATTCAACACACGAATTTCCGCCGCTGAAGGAAGTGAACAAAACGATCCGCAGGCTCTCGCTGGCGGGCTACTCGCCCATGAAATTCGTCCGGACTGACAAGAAGGATGAGTACGCTCGGCGCTATGACAACGCTGTTGGCGACGGCAAGAGCGTCTTCAAACAGGTTGACCGGGAAGAGAGCCTGATCCACCTGATGCGCGTGAACCTGCTCAAGCGCATGGAAAGCTCGATCAACTCCTTCACGCTGACCTCGCAAAAACTTCTGGCGCAGGTGGAAGTGCTGCTTCAGAAGATCGACGCTCACGAAAGCGGCGACATCGAAGCCCTGAATATCGAGGATATTCACGACTTTGAAATGGACTCGCCCGAGCTTGAGCCTTTTATGATCGGCAACAAAACCCGTGTCCTGCTCCAGGACATGGATCTCATCCGGTTCAGGCAGGAGCTTGAGGCTGATCGAGTCTTCCTGACCTCTATCGTCGAATCCGCGCAAACCGTGGACGAACACCGCGATGCCAAGCTCGAAAAGCTCAAAGAGGTCATTGCCAAAAAAGTCCGGGAGCCATTAAACCCCGGAAACAAGAAGGTTATCGTCTTCACCGCCTTCGCCGATACCGCGAAGTATCTCTATGCCCATCTTGTCGATTGGGCGCGGGACGAGCTCGGAATCCACAGCGCACTCATTACCGGTGGTGGCACCAACAAGACGACCCTGGCCGGGGCGGGCTCGGATCTGAACAATCTCCTGACGGCTTTCTCCCCTGTGTCGAAAGAGCGCGGCAAGATCGATCCCGATGCCAAGGCTGAGATCGATCTGCTGATCGCTACCGACTGCATCAGCGAGGGACAGAACCTTCAAGACTGCGACACGCTCGTCAACTACGACATTCACTGGAACCCGGTCAGGATCATCCAGCGCTTTGGCCGCGTTGACCGTCTGGGCTCGAAAAACACGAAAATTCAGCTCATAAACTTCTGGCCGAATATGGAGCTGGACGAGTACATCAACCTTGAAGCCAGGGTGGCGGGCCGCATGATGCTTCTGGACATCTCGGCCACGGGTGAGGAAAACGTCATCGACGCCAACGCCCAGGAAATGAACGACCTGGAGTATCGCCGTACGCAACTTCAGCAGCTCAAAGATGCCGTGGTCGATCTGGAAGATATGGCGGGCGGCGTTTCCATCACGGACTTAACCCTGAACGACTTCCGCATGGATCTTTCAGGCTATATGAAGAAGGGTTTGCACCTGCTGGCGCAGGCACCTAACGGCCTTCATGCCGCCGTCACCATTGATGCAGACCTCAAAGCCGATGGCCTCAAGCCCGGCGTCATCTTCTGCCTGAAGAGCATCAGGGATGGTCATCGGGCCGTCCAGGTGGATGAGAACTATCCGCTTGCGCCATATTTCCTGGTTTATGTGTCAGATGAAGCTGTCGTCGAGCTCAACTTCACGCAGAGCAAGAAGGTTCTCGACCTCCTGAAGAAGCATGGCCTCTCGGCAACATCCGTTGATAGAGAGGCAGCCGGGCAGGTAAACGACCGTACAAGGAATGGTTCCGACATGGAACAGTACCAGCACCTGCTGGCCGTCGCGGTGGATAGCATTGCAGGCAAGAGCGAAGAGAAAGGTGTGCAAAGCCTCTTCACAAGAGGAGGCACAGTGCTCACCGCGACCAGCAGCCAGGGCATTGAGGATTTCGCCGTTGTAACCTACCTCATCATCACGGACGCTCCGTAAGGCAAGGATACGCTATGACGCCAGGTACACTGGAAGCCTTCATTGACCATCTTTCAATTCCCAGATCCTGTGAATTGAACAAACCCGTTTTCAAGAAGCTCTTTCTTGAAAACGGGGTGCTGGACATCGCCGATAAAACGGCCCTGAAGGACGATGTTGAGAAAATACGCTGGTTGTACACCCTTAAAGCCGCCACGATCAACGTCGCTGCCTATGTTGACAGCGAGCGCGACTTCTCTGAAATCGCGGTTCTCCGGGTAGACCTCATATCAACCAAACGGCTAAAGCGCATCGCGAACTTTATGCAGCGGTCGATTCCGTACCCGCTCATCCTGCTGTTTACGCACGAAAGTCAGCTTTGCCTCAGTCTTTCCGACAAGCGCATCAACCAGGCGGATAAGGAAAAATGGGTCGTCGAAGATCCCCTCTACACGGACTGGATAGACCTGGCCGCACCAACAGCTGCGCAGGCGGCTTTCCTGGAAGACTGCAATATCAACAGCTTTTCCTTCGCCAATTTCCTTAGTTTCTATAAAAGTTTGGCTGAACGTGTCATAGCTATTAATTGCGCCGCCCATAGCGGACGCTATGAGCGGGACGCAGCCGACAATATAGAAAATAAACCGAGCGAGGGCCGTCTGGAACGGCTTCGCGAGCTTGAAAAGCTCAATCTGCAAAAAACAGAAATCGCCAATAAGCTGAAAAAAGAACGGCAGATGGGACGGCAGGTTGAGCTGAATACCAAGATCAAACAGATCAATGACGTAATTGAAAAAATTAGAGAGAGCATTTGATGAACAAGCCCGCTATGGACTTAGTGACGCTTCAGGATGGTGAAAGCGCGAACATCGTGAGCGAAAATATTGAGCAGCTTAAAAGTATATTCCCTGAGGCTTTTGGTGAGGGTAGCGTCAATTTTGACACGCTACGGCAGCTTCTGGGTGATGCTGGTGTTATTGACGAAGGCGAAGAAAAGTACGGCCTAAACTGGCATGGAAAAAAGAAGGCTCGCCAGATCGCACTAACGCCATCGACCGGCACACTATTACCCTGCCCGGAAGAGAGCGTCGATTGGAACACTACAAAAAACCTATTTATCGAAGGTGATAACCTTGAAGCGTTAAAGCTTTTGCAAAAAAGCTACGCAGGCAAAGTTAAGCTGATCTATATCGACCCTCCATATAACACGGGTAAGGAATTTATTTATCCTGACAGGTTCCAAGATAATCTGGATACCTATTTGAAATATACTGGCCAGATTGATGATGAGGGCGTGAAGTTCTCCAGTGATGTAGAAGTCTCTGGGAGAAAACATACGAACTGGCTAAACATGATGTTTCCTCGGCTTTGCGCAGCGCGAAACCTGCTCAAAGACGATGGCGTCATTATGATTAGTATTGATGAAAAGGAATCGCTAAATCTCCGGATGATTTGTGACCAGATATTTGGCGAGGAGAATTTCATCGCTCAGTTCAGTGTCGTGACCAACTACAAAGGCAGAAATGACAAAACGAACGTTGCCATGGCTCACGAATATATAATTTCGTATAAAAAGTCTTCTTTTGTCTCAGGCGGGCTCCCCTTAACCGCAAGCCAGATTGCAGAGTATAAATTAATAGATTCTGATGGAAAAAAATACAAACTGAGAGACTTAAGGAAGCGTGGCGGCCCGGATAATCGATCAGATCGTCAAAAAATGTGGTTCCCACTGTACCTCTCGGTGAAAACACGAAAGTTGTCTATTGAAAGGCTTTCTGAAGACGATATCGAAATTACTCCTAAAAAGAGTGACGGTTCAGATGGACGGTGGCGATGGGGAAAGGAAAGAGTAATCGATAATCTAGATAATCTAGAAGCGTCCTATGTCAAGAAAAATGACAAATGGAATATTTCTTACAGAATCTATCTTCAAACAGCCACATCTACGCCTATAGAAGGTGATGATGATCTTGACGAGGACGAAGATGACTTTTCGTCCAATGGCTCAATTCCAAAGTCCATTTGGATGGGCGGTGAATTTTCTACTGACGCAGGGAAAAGGGCTTTTAAAAAGCTGATACCAAGCGCTCCACTCGAATATCCAAAATCTGTCGAGCTGCTGAAAAGATGCATCTATTACGGAACCAGTGCCGACGATATTGTCTTGGACTTTTTCTTAGGGTCAGGCACGCTAGCACAAGCCCTTTATGAGGTTGAACTAGAGCAACCCAAAGGAAGGCGCTTCATTGGCATCCAACTTCCTGAAAAGTGCGAAGACAACGCTGCCGCGTTAAAAGGTGGCTATAAAACCGTTGCTGAAATTGCAATGCACCGAATTCGTAGAGCAGCAGAAGAGATAAAAAAGGCAAACCCTGGCTATAGCGGGGATTTGGGGTTTAAAGCCTTTAGACTAGCTAGTTCAAATATTAAGATCTGGAATCCGGATCGCAACGATCTCGAACAAACATTGCTTTCTCACCAGGAGCATTTAATCGAGGGGCGCACCGAGCAGGACATCCTATATGAGCTGTTGATCAAGCGCGGCATTGATCTGGCTGTGCCTATCGAAAGCAAAAATGTATCCGGCAAAGAAATCTACAGTATTGGCTACGGCGTGTTGTTTGCGTGCCTTGATCAATCTATCGCCCAGGCCGATGTTGAAAATATTGCCCAGGGAATTCTCAAGTGGCATGAGGAGCTTAACCCAGCTTCAGATACGCATGTCTTTTTCCGTGACAGTGCATTCAGTGATGACATAGCAAAGACCAACATGGCCGCCATTCTGGAACAGAACGGTATCACCCATGTTCGCAGCTTGTAAGGAGTGTCACTGATGAAGCTGCATTTTGAAGACAATCTTGATTATCAGATGGCGGCGATAGCATCCGTCGTTAGTCTTTTTAAAGGACAGGAAATCTCACGTTCGGAGTTCACTGTCACTTATCGTCCTGAGTCCGGGCCGCAGGCTTCACTTGGTTTGGCGGAAAATGAACTCGGCGTTGGCAACCGCCTGCAACTGGTCGATGAAGAACTTCTCGACAATTTGCATACTATCCAGCTCGACAACGGTCTACGCCCTGCTGGCAATCTCGCAAGCGGCGACTTTACGGTTGAAATGGAAACGGGCACAGGTAAAACTTACGTCTATCTGCGCACGATATTTGAGCTGAATAAGAATTACGGCTTTACAAAGTTCGTAATTGTCGTGCCTTCTGTTGCGATTAAGGAAGGCACGAAGAAAACGCTTGAAATTACGCGCGACCATTTCGAGAACCTGTATCCCAAGGCGAAAGGCTACGAGTATTTCCTGTACGACTCATCCAAGCCTGGGCAAGTGCGTAGTTTCGCCACGAGTTCCAATATCCAAATCATGGTGACGACTGTTGGCGCTATCAACAAAAAGGACGTCAACAATCTCTATAAAGAGCATGAAAATACGGGCGGCGAAAAGCCTATCGACCTGATCAAGGCCACTAGCCCGATTATTATTGTGGACGAACCGCAAAGCGTTGATGGCGGTCTGCAAGGACAGGGCAAGAAGGCTCTGGATGCCATGAACCCGCTCTGTACCCTGCGCTATTCAGCGACGCACGTCGATAAGCACCATATGGTTTATCGTCTTGATGCAGTCGATGCCTATGACCAGGGCTTGGTCAAGCAGATCGAGGTTGCCTCCCTCCAGATCGAGGGTGGCAACAACAAGCCTTATATAAAGCTCGAATCCACCCATAACCGTAAAGGTTCGATCACCGCAAAAATCGAAATCGACGTGCAGCGTGGCAAGAAAATCAGCCGCGAGACACTGACGGTAGAAGATGGCGACGATCTGGAGCAGATTGCTAATCGTGCCATCTACGAAAACATGCAGATCGGCACGATTACTTGCGGCAAGAACAACGAGTCCATCCAGATCAAGGCGCCGGGAATCGACGAGACTCTGCGCCCCGGTGACGCCATGGGCGGCGTTAGCCCTGATGAAATTAAGCGCCTGATGATCCGCCGGACGATCAAAGAGCATCTCGATAAGGAGCTGACCTTTGCTGCCAACAAGCAGCCTATCAAGGTTTTGAGTCTCTTCTTCATTGATAGTGTCGAGCACTATCGTCAATACGACGAAGACGGCAACGCGGTCAAAGGCAAATATGCCACGATGTTTGAAGAGGAATATACCAAGCTTGCGAAGTCCAGCGACTATCAAAGCCTCTTCAATGAAATTGATTTAGAAGCTAATGCCGCCGAAGTCCATAACGGCTATTTCTCTATCGACAAAAAGGAAAGGCTTGTCGATACAGCGGAAAATAACCAGGCAGGTCGTGATAACTCTGAGCGTGCCTATAACCTGATTATGCAGGAGAAAGAGAAGCTATTGAGCTTTGATACCAAGCTCAAGTTCATCTTCTCTCACTCTGCCTTGAAAGAAGGCTGGGATAACCCGAACGTGTTCCAGATTTGCGCATTGCGCGATATGGGGTCGGAGCGGGAACGCCGCCAGACAATCGGTCGGGGCTTGCGTCTCTGCGTCAACCAGGACGGGCAGCGCCTGCGCGGGTCTGACATCAACACGCTGACTGTCATCGCCACCGAGAGCTATGAAGAGTTTGCCGAAAACCTTCAGAAGGAAATTGAAGAAGATACCGGCATCCGCTTTGGTATCGTTGAATCGCATCAGTTCGCGACGGTGCTAATAATCGACGACAAGGGCGAGGCGGCACCGCTCGGCGTAGGCCAATCTGAAAAGATTTGGAAATTCCTAAAAGCTGAGGGCTTTGTTGACGCGAAGGGCAAGGTTCAGGACAGCCTCCGTACTGCTCTGAAAGATGGCAGTTTCAAGCTGCCGGACGATATTAAGGCTGAGCTTGGTAGCAAAGCTGATGTCGCTGAAGAAGACATCCAGGGCATTCTTAAGAAGCTCGCTGGCAAGCTCGATATCAAGAATGCGGATGACCGCAGAATCATCCGCACACGCGAGGCCGTTCTTCAGAGCGAAGAATTCAAGGCGCTCTGGGAGCGCATCAAGTACAAAACCACATACCGGGTTGATTTCAAAAACGACAAGCTCATTATCGATTGCGCAAAGGCTATTCTGGACTGCCCGCCCATCACCAAAACCAGGGCACAATTCCGGAAAGCTGATATTGCGATTGGCAAGGGTGGGGTCACCGCAGAAGAGACCGCCGCGTCCGCTTTCACGACGATCCATGAAGATGACATCGAGCTTCCCGACATCATCACGGATTTGCAGGACAAGACGCAGCTCACGCGCAGCAGCATTGTCAAAATTCTCACTGAAAGCCGTCGCCTGCAAGACTTTGCCCGCAATCCACAGCAGTTCATCGACTATGCGTCAGAAGCCATTAACCGCACCAAGCGGTTGGCCCTGGTCGATGGTATTAAATACAGCAAAATCGGCGACGAACATTTCTATGCGCAGGAGCTTTTCCAGCAGGAAGAGCTGAAGGGCTATTTGAAAAATACCCTCGAAACGCAGAAGTCTGTCTATACGCATGTCGTCTATGACTCGGCTGGCATAGAGAAGACCTTCGCCGAAGACCTTGAAAAGAACGAAGCCGTAAAGGTGTACGCGAAGCTGCCATCTTGGTTCAAAATTCCAACACCGCTGGGCACCTATAACCCAGACTGGGCCGTCGTCGTCGATGATAGCGGCCAGGAGAAGCTCTATTTCGTGGTGGAAACCAAAGGCAGTACATGGTGGGGCGACCTGCGCCACGTCGAAGGAGCAAAAATCCTCTGTGGTGAAAGGCACTTTGAGGAAGTCGCCAATGACGACAATCCGGCACGGTACATACGTGCGGTCGATGTCGATGGCATGATGAAGTACGCTCAAAAGAACTGACTTGGCAGCCAGGGATAGACATGAAGTACATCAAAAAAATAAAACTGAAAAATTTTGGTCGCTTCCAATCCATGTCTATCGACCTGGACAAAAAACTCAATATCCTCATCGGCGAGAATGAGGCAGGCAAAAGCACAATTTTGTCTGCCATCAACCTTGTTCTCAGCGGAAGCAGAAACCGCGTTGAAACAATGGGAATAGAAAGGATTCTTAACGCTCAGGCCGTAAAGGATTTTCTCTCTTCCCCCAAAAGGACATATGAGAATCTCCCGACTCTTTATGCCGAGCTCTATTTTAATGAGCAAGGAAATTTCGAGCTTAACGGAAAGAACAATTCAGACCAGGTCGCATGTGACGGCCTTAAGATGGAGTGCCTTCCCAACGATGATCTCGGTAACGAAATAAAGGAGATACTGGCCAGCGATCCCGAAAACTTCCCATTCGAATTTTACACGGTCAGGTTTAGCACCTTTAGTGGTGAAGGGTACTCCGGATATAAAAAATATCTTCGGCACATCCTTATTGATACTTCCGTGGCAAACAACGAACATGCCACAAGGGAATATATCGGAGATATGTATGCAGCGTATGCTGTAGGTTCCGAAAAGCAAAAACATCAGAACGAATATCGAAAAGCTAAAGAAGTGTTCAGAAACGATACTCTTGGGATATTAAATGGCCGCGTTGACGACTATTCGTTCTCCTTAAAAAACGATATAAAATCCAATCTCTTCACTGACCTTACCCTAATTCAGGGTGATACCAGCATTGAGCACAAGGGTAAAGGCAAGCAATGTTTCATCAAGGCCGAGTTCGCCTTGAAGAAGGCTGGAGGTGCCAAGAACGGCATTGACATAGCCTTGATTGAGGAGCCGGAAAACCACCTCAGCCACGTCAACATGAAGAAACTCATCGGTAGAATTAATGAATCCGATGACAAACAGCTCTTCATCGCCACCCATAGCAGTCTCATCAGTGCAAGGCTTGACTTAAGAAACTGTGTTCTGCTCCACGGGAGCTCGCCCCTCCCGGTGCCGATGACAAAGCTCCCCAGCGATACAGCCAAATACTTTATGAAGGCACCCGACAACGGCGTCCTTGACTTTATCCTTTCCAAGAAAGTGGTGCTCGTTGAAGGAGATGCTGAGTACATCCTTCTTGAGTCTTTCATAGAAAAGGTCACCGGCAAGAACATGGAGGAGTCTGATATCCATGTGATTTCCGTTGACGGCACAAGCTTTAAGCGCTTCTTGGATATCTCGCGTTTGCTAGAGATAAGCACTGCTGTCATTCGCGATAACGACAAGGACTACCAGAAAAACTGTGTCGATCTTTACGCTGGCTACGCTGACGGAAAGATAAAAATATTTTCTGACGCCAATAACGCTAGATCAACCTTCGAAATCTGCATCTATGAAGACAACAAGGCATTTTGTGATGGACTGTTTGGGGAAAACAGAAAAACACTCTCCGTGCAGGATTACATGCTCAAAAATAAAACAGAGGCAGCGTTCTCTATCTTGGAAAGCAAAGCTGACGGAATCGTAGTCCCCCAATACATCAGGGATGCTATCGAATGGATAAGTCAGTAATTCTGGCCGTCGCCGGCTCTGGGAAAACCACGCACCTCGTGAAAAAACTGGATACCGAGAAACGGTTTCTGATAATCACCTATACCATAAACAATGTCAGCAACTTAAAGTCCAGGATAGCAGAAAAATTTCAATGCTTGCCTCAGAACATATATCTCGTCTCTTATTTTAATTTTCTCTACTCGTTCTGCTACAAGCCAACACTGCATTACAAAGTTAGGGCAAGCGGTATAAATTTTGAGCCATGTAAGAACAGATTCGCGATAGGCATTAACAGGTATCGCGATCCAGGCTTTCGCCTCTATAGCAACCGCCTCGCTAAATTTCTCGATGAGCAAGGCGTCATGGGAGAGGTTTTACAGCGCATATCAAAATACTTTGATTATGTGTTCATTGATGAGGTTCAGGACTTCGCGGGGCACGACTTTAACTTCTTAAAAAATATTCTCGCAGCAGATGCCAATGTAATCTGCGTAGGCGATTATTTCCAGCATACGTTTGATACCAGCAGGGACGGGGCAGTTAATCGGTCTTTGCACGATGACTTCGCCAGCTACAAAAAGCAGTTTACAAAAATAGGTGTAACGGTCGACGAAGAGACATTAAAGAAAAGCCATCGTTGCAGCCCATCGGTTTGCAATTATGTCTCCGATAAGCTGGGTATCGAAATTCTGTCAAACAGGACGGATGAAACCGCAATATCGTTCATTGAAGAGCAATCTGATGCTGACGATATTTTTTCAGCGGACGGGATAGTCAAACTATTTTATAAGGATAGAGCAAAATACTCTGGCCACACTAGAAACTGGGGTGAAACCAAGGGCGAGGACAGATACGAGGATGTTTGTATTGTACTCAACCCTACAACACTGAAAAACTACAAGGCCAATAATCTTACCAACCTCAACCCCCAGACTAGGAATAAGTTCTATGTTGCCTTGACGCGCGCAAAGGGTAATGTTTATTTCGTGCCGGAAACACTGTACAAAGAATATAAGTCTCCCTGATCCCAGCAATAGTTATACCATTTTATCGAGCTGCCACCCGAGATTGCTACGATGAGCGGAAGCCAGTTCATCCCCCTGAAGACTGCATCCGCTCGCATCCGGCTAGTGCATTTCCGCGTGAAAGATCAAGCCCAGCTTTGCTATATTCTAGTTAACACACACGTGTTTCCAATCAGGAGTAGAAACAGTGTCAAAATTGGCGGAATTCCGAGCAGCTGAACGGGCGCTCCAGGAGCAACTTGCTCAACTCGAAGCGCTGAAAAGCGATGCCGGGCTGAAGAAAGAAATCGAGTTCGAAGAAAAACTGAAGAACCTGATGCAATCCTACGGCAAGGGTCTGAAAGACATCATCGCCATCCTGGAACCGGCTCCAGTTGGCCGCAAGCTGGAGAAGGCCGCAGGGGCGCATCGGCGTCCGCGCGTATTGAAGCGCTACAAGAATCCTCACAACGGCGAAGTGGTGGAAACCAAGGGCGGCAACCACCGTGTCTTGAAAGAATGGAAAGCCCAGTACGGGGCGTCCACGGTGGAATCCTGGCTTCAGGCCTGATCGGCCATGGCCGTTTGCGTATAAGACTCAAGGGCGCAACGCCCTTGAGTTCATCACACGGCGAATGTTCGCCAGCGAGGCCAGGGCCTCTGTTCGGCAAAGGCTTAGTGAGCCTATTCACGGTTGCCGCCTTCCGGCAGAGGGCAGAGCAATACACCGTCAGCTTTTCGTACTTCACCTTTCTGGCTTGAGAATCAGACCCCTTAAAGCGACTGTGACAGTGCCCACACGTCAGGTTATCTCGGATTGCCTCCAGCTCAGCGTTCATGTATCCGGCCATGTGCGTCCCTTTAGTCAATCACGTCTGATTTCACGGCATCCCAGTCTCCCGGCGCAGCGGCGCCAGTGACGAACGCAATCCGCATCCCAACTGTCGGTCGACCCTGCTTCATCAGGTAGGTGGCAGCGCCCGCACACATAGCCTCGTGGCCGGAAGCGGAGTAGTTGCCATCATCATCCCACTCGCCACCGCGCTTGGAATGCACGGTCTTATGGCAAGGGAATGTCGATTGGTCATCTTCAACCAGAGTAGAAATTATCCCCTCCAATCGGCCGCGGCTAAGCGGTATGGCCCCTTCCTTGAGGAAAGGGCAGTTGGCGCAAGGCTTCTTGAGCCGTAGGTGGTGCTCGAAGGGATCACAACTCATCGGAGCCCCCAACCAGGAGTGCATCAATGCGGGCGACCAACTCGCGGGCGTCGCGGCTGTAATCGGGCTCGAAGGTACTGGGCGACTCTATGTCTGCGGCTACCTGTGCGCGAAGGTCGGTCAGCAACTGGGGCAGGTGGACTGGATCTTGGGGCAGTTGCTCCAGGTTGACCTGGCTGATCGGCACCCACTCAAGGACGGGGGCCCGGTAGACCTGCACGCGCTCGTTGTACCAGTCGATGCCCCATACATCGTAGACACCGGAATCGCCCTGGATCTTGGCCGTGTAGGAGGGGCGGAGCGGTAGGTTACCGTACTGCTTGCGGGACATTTCGGTGCCTCGGATTCGGTTGTTGCGCGGATTATGACACCGTGCCGCAGAGACCCAAACGCCCTGCATTTGTTGGGCACTAGGCATATTCTGATACGCTTCGAGGCATAGCAGCCGGAGGCTTTCCAGGATGAAAGACACAGACATCTACAGCAGGATCACGACCGAGCAAGTTCTGGAAATCTTCAAGTATTACGACGCCGCCAGCTTGAAGGCGCAGCAGACAAAGCTGTCTGGCGCGGCGACCCAGTTGGAGAAGCTGACTACTGGGCCGCTGCGAGGCCTGCTAGAGCTGGAGGAATCGGCTCTCATCAAGCAGGCGGGCGAGTTGATCCGGTCGCTGAATCTGAGGGTTGAGCACGCCAAGGAGGTGAAAAAGCGCGATGAGGTTCGCCGGCAGCAGCTTCAGAAAGAGCACGAGATACGGATTAAGCATGCGATTCAGGATCTTCTGCCGCGCCCGGAGCCCAGTTGCGATGCGGCCATGGACTCAGCCCTGTTGCTGCTGGGACTCCACAAGGAAAAGATCGCCCTGGACTTCTACTCGGTACCGGAGGTTCAGAAAGCGATTCTCAAGAGGTTCGACGACACGGTTACCGAGCGGCAGAGTTGTGCCGGGTTCATTGCCTGGCTGTACGATGACATCGAGCGGGGAGTGCGAGACGCTTATTGCAGCCGGGACATCGCAAGCCCGCGAGACGAGCTCCTGGCCGCGTTGCAGCGAGTCGAAGCCGGTCAGTCTGCCATCAAGGCGCTGTACAAGCAGTTGCTCGGCCACATGCAATCGCAGTTGGCCATCGAGCAGTCGTCCAACGTAGAGCGACTGCCGCTGAAGAAGAAGCGTTAGACGACCTGTGCCGGGGGCTCCCAGTCAACACCCGGCATGATCCGCAACATGTACTGATCAAACATCGGAACGGTAAAGGCAGTGTCCCCGTGGTTGGGGCTCCAAATCATACCCTTGCTGATCAGGCTGCTACGGATGGGCCCTAGGGATTGGCTTTTGCGGTTCAATCTGACCGCGATATCGCCCGAGCGGTGCGGGCCAGCGCCAAGATCTGCCATCGCTCGCAGGTAGATTTTTTCTGCCACGGTCATGCGGTCAAAGCGCACACGAAAGAAACTCTCGTCGAGTGCGGCGACTGCGGTTGCCGATGCGGCGCGAACGTCCTGCTGGGTTATGTGGTCGTCCTGGGCCGCCTCCCATGTGCTCTTACCCCACTCCTGGATGAAGTATGGATAGCCTTTGGTCACTTCAACCACGAGGTCAGCAGCATCAGCGTCAACGACAACTCCCTCATCCTCGGCAGGTTTGACGAAGGCCACACGAGCTTGATCAGGAGCAAGTGGGCCAACCTCGGGATAGTCAAAGAGACGTTCCGCGTATGACTTAGCGTTACCTGCGCGCCCCCGCAGTTGTGGGAGGCCCGCGCCAACGATGGTGACGGGCAAGGCCAGTTGAGAAACCCGGTGCAGTGCCGTGATTAGCGCGCCTAACTCTTCCTCATCGACGTACTGGAGTTCGTCGATGAAGATAACCAAGGCGCTACCCGCTGCGCTTGCAACCCGGCCAAGCTGGGTTAGCAGGGCGGTAAGATCGCCTTCAAGATCGCCGTTGTCCGCCAGTCCAGGCTCAGGCTCGTAGTCGATGCCAACCTCGATGTCGTTGAACTTCACCTTCAAGGCTTTGGCGAAACCAGCCAGGGCGCGTAGGCCTCGTATCGCAGCGTCCTTTGCGGCCTCTGTCATGCTCATTTGCAGCAGGGCAATTCGTAGCTGCGGAGCGAGGAGGGCAGGAAGCGAGCGGTTTTCGGGCGCCTCAATGTAAACGGTGCGTATGTGCGACGCTTCGGCATCAAGGAGCATCTGGTTCAGGAGCACGGTTTTTCCGACACCCCGCAGACCGACCATGATGACGCTTTTGGCAGGCCGACCAATGCGGATGCGCTCGATAGCAACGCGCACTCGCTCACGCAGATCGTCACGGCCTGCAAGCTCAGGTGGTCGGGTACCGGCGCCAGGGGAGTAGGGGTTGCGGATAGCGTCCATGATTCTACCGAAGTTAGTTAAATTATCGTAAAAGGATAATATCCATATAAATCGCTACATTCAAGAAAGTGAACCCCGAGCTGGAGGCCTCAGTTTCCTACCGCAATCGCAAGCGAGGGCTAGCTCTGGCGGCGTGCTGCGATGCTGCGATTCATAGCCTGTCGCTGCCACCATCGTGGGAGACGGTGCCAGAGAGAGTGACGGTGAAGTTCAGGTCTTGCATGGGAATCTCCATGGTTTCGATGGCTCTAGGCTATCGAAGGTTTGGAAGAACCCAATTCTGGAAGGGTGGTGGAGTCAGGCGCGGTCGACAGGGTTGTTTAGTCAGGCGAGGGGGATGCGCTTTTGCTGGCTAGATGGATCGCCAGATTTAGGGTCAGCACAACGCCCCCGAGTAGTCCGTAGAGCCAGTGGCCGTGCCCGAAAGTGGAATTGAGGATCAATACAAAGCAAGCGACATAGCCAACTGCTTTGAAGGTGTGATCGATTCGTGGGTGTCTAAGAGCGAACGTCCTCCAGGACGCAAAGATCCGATCCATGGTCGTTACCTAAACAGTGAGTTTGGAAGCAAAGTAGGCAACCGTTACCAGTACCGGCACAACCAGTATCAGACGCTTATCAAGCGTAAGCGCCAGTCCCACGAGATCCCATACAGGTTGCTTTTGCATAAAGATTTCCTTGGTCATGGAGCCTGCACCTTAACGCCGGATTCTATCAGTTTGATTCATCTGGGTGCCCTCGATCATTGGCATTCCTGACGGCTAAAGAAATGGGCCAGTAGCAAGCCCAGAACGCCCCAGAACGCCCATACGAAAAAGCCGAGGGTCAAGATGCCGGCTGTGCCGAACAGACCGCCTGCGATCAACAGAACGGCCAGAGGAACGGCCACGAAAACATCCGACCAGATCAGCAAGGCATTTGCTGCGCCGAACAGGAACATTGTCCAGGCGAAGAAGGCGGGCAGGCGGAGCGATTTGATTGCAGGGGTTGGCATGGGGTACTACTCCGTGTAGTCGGCTAGTTAGATACCTCCAGGCTACGGGATGGCCAAGGAATCCCAAGCCGATCAGTAGGCCGTCGCAACGCAGTGCCCGTGACTCATCCGGTACTCGCGAAGCCGGGCATCAGTCCAGTCGGAAAACTTCTCCTTGGCTTGAGCGATCTTCTTCGGGAGTGGGTCAACACCCCAGACGCCGTAGTTCTTGTTGACGATCTTGGTGGTGCCGTTGGCGGTTGTGACGATCAGGTTTTCCTTGTCGCGGTGCTTCTCCAGCTTGGCTGCTTCCAGCTCCACCCATACCTCAAGGTGGGCCGGGTCGAAGCGGCGCAGGTACTCCAGCTCCTCAAGACTCAACCATGGGCAACTGCGGCAGTTGGAGGGCGGCGGGACGATCTGCCCCTGGCTGGCGATGTACTGCTGGCAGGCTGCGCGATCCATGCCCAAGTCGATCAGCGGGTAGATTGCGTAATGGCATCTCACTTGACCACCCATTTGCATTGCCACTGACCAGCCATTTGCATTCGTGCTGACCAACCGTTTGCATTCGACTTGACCAGCACACACCGTAGTGACGACCGGCAGTGAACGGCCAGAAGGAGACATTCGTTTGCGTCGGGATGCCCCCTATCCAGTCGTCAGGCATTAAGCACTGTTGAGATGGTCGCGTATGAACTCGATGAACCGCTGGGTCTTCGCAGGAAGCAGCCGTGTTTCGGTCAGTGCGTAGACCGAGATGCGAGTGCGACTACGACGAGATGTGCCACATCCTCGAAGGCACCGTGCGCCTGACCGATGCGGACGGCGTGGCGAAGACCTTTGGGCCGGGGGATTCGTTCGTGGTGGCGGCGGCGGGGCTCAAGGGAACCTGGGAAAACATCACGCTGGTGCGCAAGGTGTATTTCATTCTCGGATGAGCTCGGCCCGGGCGGATAACGATGACAACTTTGCCGTCGCCTACCTGGGCCTGTCCCGCCCCGGCTCCGGTCCGTCACCCGCGGATCGGACTTGCGCCGGGCCCTGGCAAGCCGGGACGACGCGTCGTGCGAGCAATCAGGCCTGCGCCTCGCCTGGGAACGCCGGCAGCCCGTACGTCAACGCAAGTTCCAAGGCCGGTTACAAGGGGTATAACTATCAGAACAAAAGGCGGCTCACCCAGAATAGGCCCTCCAAAGGCAGCGCCCGGGCCAGGCGCCCCAGGCCTGATCGGCGCCTGCGGCGCGGAGCGATGTGATGAGTTCCAGAGCATGGCGATGGGCTCGCAAGAGCCTTCTTGGCTGCATCGAGCTAGCCTTGCTGGTCGCTCCACTGTGCGCCAGCGCCATGTTCAAGTGCCAAGCCAGGGACGGAGCCATCAGCTACACCAGCCAAGCCATCGCCAGCGCCCGCTGCACTCGCCTGAATGGCATGGCGGGCGCCGGTGTCGGCGCCAAGGCAATGGCCCTGCCACGGCTTGTGCGGGACGACAACTCAGGCGCGCTGCGGATTCGGGTGTACACCTTCATCCACAAGGGTATTCGTCAATATGTGAGCCGGCGCCCCGTCGGGATTTCCGCACGGGTCGATGTCCTTGAGCTCTATTACATCAAGGGCTGCTATCTGTGCATGGCGCCGAAGGATTTCAAGGTCGCCTCACTGCGCCTGGACACCCATTCCTATCGGCGGGAGATCGAAGCCGCTTCGGGTCATTATGGTATCGACAGGGCGCTGGTCCGCGCAGTGATACATGCCGAATCGGCGTTTCGCCCCAACGCCATTTCCGAAGCCGGCGCACAGGGGCTGATGCAGTTGATGCCCGCCACCGCCGAGCGCTTCGCTGTGGACGATCCGTTCGACGCACGACAGAACATTCGTGGTGGCGTGCGCTACCTGGCCTGGCTGCTCAAGCGCTTCAACGGCAACCAGGTGCTGGCGTTGGCAGGTTACAACGCCGGCGAAGCATCCGTGGTCGAGTACAACGGGGTGCCTCCCTACGCCGAGACGCAATCCTACGTCACCCTCGTGCAGTCCTTGACCGAACGCTATCGCAACCATCGCTAGTACCGTAGGGCGCATAACCCGGAATAGGTAATACGCCGGGCGGGGAATGGCTCAACCGAACTTCCACGCTCACCGGTAGCTATCGACCCAAACCAGCCGGTCGCGACAGGCAGGAAGCGGCCAAAAGCGGCCATCGGGTCGATGAGCGCTCCCGGCCAATAGCAGTCGCTCAAAACTTTCTACAGACGCGTGGACAGTTCATCCTGGATGATGCTGCACTGGTGAAATGCCAACGTGTTCACAGTAGAGGTAAATTGGTGGTGATGGACAACCAAATGGCTTTAGAGGCAGCTGTTCATCAGCTGATAGCTCAGATCACCAGCATTACAACAGAGTGGGCTACGCGCCATGGAATTTGGTATGACGCTTGCCTAGCTGATCCCATCTCTTACTACGACGATGAGCCTTTCATTGGCGGACCGTTGCTCCTGCTGTGTGCGGAGGGCGCGGTAAACACCGTGCTCGAATGGGACCACAAAGAGGCGCAGGAGCTTCGTCAGGAGCTAGAAGAGGTCGGTGTTTACTTAGAGTTTGAAGAGTCCTGCATTTCGGGTTTCTACTTCATCGATCACGAATGTGAACTGGTTCATGCGGCCTATCGGGTAGCGCGTTGGAAATGGATATGTCGACTTGTTGAAGCTGATACGGCGGACGTCAGTGGCGACCTGTATGCTCATTTCGCGGCCAATGCCCAAGATTTTCATCGCCTTGCTCATCGCGAATTTGAGACATTAATCAGTAGTATCTTTGCCGCCCGTGGATGGAAGACAGAACTAGGCCCCGGTTCTGGGGATAAAGGTGTAGACCTGCGTATCTGGCAACGAGATCCAATTGGAGATCTGCTTACGCTGGTGCAAGTGAAACGTTACGCCCCAAATAACCCCATTGGGTTGGAAGCGGTTGCAGCGCTCTCGGCTCATGTCGACCGACATCAGGCTAGTCGAGGCTTATTCATTACCTCCTCACGCTATCTGCCAGG
Organism: Pseudomonas sp. 2FE; assembly: GCF_005503735.1. Classification (NCBI taxonomy): domain Bacteria; kingdom Pseudomonadati; phylum Pseudomonadota; class Gammaproteobacteria; order Pseudomonadales; family Pseudomonadaceae; genus Pseudomonas; species Pseudomonas sp. 2FE. The sequence goes on from NZ_SCMO01000009.1 coordinate 123,306, forward strand.
GGTTCGCGATTTTGCTCAAAAGGCTGGCTCAAGACTCGTCCTTGCAGACAGCTCCAACCTGACTCAGTGGTGCGAAGAGTCTGCCCAAGAAATGTTTATGGCCCGTAATCGAGCCGTAGCAGCGCAAGAGCTAGTGCCTTTGCTTCAAGGTATTCAAGTTCGAGGAGTTGATCCTCGCTTGGTAGTCGGTGATCGGAGGTACCCGTGTTTTTGTGTTGTATTGCGTGAATCGCGGACCTCCGCTCTGCTGGCACGCATACCGAGCATTCGCATTACTGGCGATGTTCAAGCGGGACAAGTGATGCCTGTTTTGAACATGGGCGCAGACACTTCTGAACACCGTGAGGCGGTGTTCCGTGCAACACGGAGTGAAGAAGGCGGCAGGGTAAGCTACTGGGGACAGCGGACACTGTTCTCTACTTGGAATGGCCTACCAGTAGGCTTTTCCCATTGGGATTAATATAAAAATCATGAGCGGCTTTAACTTGGTCCGCTACTGATATCCATACTTAACCGACCGCTTTTGGCCGTGAGCATTCCCTGATCGAAGGTCCGCTTTTGAACGATTTCTGCCTTTGGCCAACGACATATTGGGTCGGTTGCTGCCCTTCAGTGCCTGGCTGACGCACTCCCCTGAGTGGCACCCGCTGACACTGATCAACTGCAAACAGCTGGTCAGCGTGAATGCAAATGACTGGTCAGTTGGTGTGCAAACGGGTGGTCAAGTTAGTGCAATTACGCAGTAGATGTTGTCAATGCTCTCACGGTACCAACGATGCCCTTTACGAGCCGGATCAGCCACGCGGCGCTCTTCCCCGGTTGCAATGCCGATCATCATTTGGATCTTGCCGTAGGTGGCGGCGAACTCGCGGATGCCCTGCTTGCGTCCGTGCTGGACGCCGTAGCGCTCGCTTAGCCAATGCTCCAGGAAGCGGTAGATGGGTCGAAGCTTGAGACGGTCGGTACAGGTCTTGGGGTAAGCCTTGCTGCCAATCGTGCCCTTACTGCGGAAGAAATGAAGCAGGCTGCTCCAGGATTCGGAGTGGTAGCCCTTGTCGGCGGTGAGGAAGTGGAACTCCACGCCATGCGCAGCGCAGCGCAGCTTGGTGCGCTCAACGTGTTCGTAAGTCTCGGCGTATTCGTCGCCGGTATCGCTCATCACCACCATGAAATCGCCGGGGGCATACTTGGCCCGGAATGCTGGGTCGTTGAAGTACAACTCCAGAAGCGCGGTGGAGTCTTGGCCAGCGCCGTAGCTCAACACGGTCAAACGCGGGGCTTGGGGTGCGAAGAGGTCGAGATTGCTGAGCATGGTGGGCACCCGCTGAAAAGAGATGCCCCTACCTTCTCTCGAGGCTGGGAAATCCCAAGCCCTCGGCCTGCAAGCCCTTCTGGTGCTGATAGCCCGAGGGGATTTTTTCCCCTCAACAGATGATGCTTACAGCTCTCGCGTGAAGCGCGAGGCCAGACGCCCGGTGCCGCTGTAGGGGGATTGGCTGAACTCCGTCACCTCCGGCCCGGTGTAGGTGACGCCGTAGCGATAGGGGTCGCCATCCGACTCGGTGTCGAGGAACTGCTCTGCTTCGTTGCCGGTCGCGATGACTGCCATCGCGAAGCGGTCGGACTGCTCACGGAGCTGGAAGTACAGGGTGTCTGTGCGGGCGTCAGAAGTCATGGGCTTCTTCCTCGGGAGGCAAGTGCTTCATCTCGGCGATCTGAGGCATCGTTAGCACTTTGAACATCCAGGGTTCCAGCGGCTCAATCTCGGCTTCCATACCGTTGTAGCGGGTAGATTCGCCTGATTCCAGGGGGAAAACACCGTGCGGAACATCTGACAGGCCTCGGAGCCACATGCGAGCGCGGTAGTCGATTCGCCACTGACCGACCTCGATCCAGACATGAGGTGCAATGCCCTGACCGTCAGCAGCCAGACTGCCAACCATTACTCGGAAAGGAATGCGCTCATGGCGCAGCACGGTGGCGATCAAGCGGGCCATGCCGTCGCACTCGACCGGTGCGGCATCCAGGGGTTCCAGCAAAGCGGCCAGCTCCTCCTGGCTGGGGATTGGCTTATTCATCGTGCTTACCCCGCAAGGCAGAGTGCTGAGGGTGACGACTCCACCAGTCTTTAGCGACCCGATCCGGCACCTTGGCGACCTTGGCCAGATCGTCGATGGTCAGAACGCTCCTGAAACGCCGGTCTTGCCAGGACTGGCTGGGGAGATGCTGCTGAGGGGTGTCGGGAGCCAGCCAATTCAGCGCCTGCTGCGCGTTGTGGAATAGGCGGCTGCCCTGATACCCCAGTGCGCTAGAAACCATCACAGCGAAGATCTGGGTGCGCTCGCGAGGGTACAGGGACTGGAGGAGGGTGATTAGGGGGCTAGAGGGGGCTGCAACCTTCGGCACCCTGCCTGTGGCCATGTAGGCTGCGAGCGCGCTCGGGCTTTTCAGTATGCGATTGATATTGCGTGAGTCGACCATGTGAACCTCCGTGGAATCAACATGGCCAAGGTATTTGCGCTCTGGGAAATCCCAAGCGAGGGGACAGGGTGTCGGTGTCTTATGCGGGGGAGATGTTTTTCACGGATTAGGTGTAGGCATGGACATCGCACAGTACACAGTTCACTGCATGGACAATCCAGCTCCGCCGATTGCTTTCAGCCGATGTAGCAAGGCCCGTGGGAGGGTGATGAATTCAGCCATCCCGCCCGGCAGCAAACGGCCAAAAACAGACACACGGAGGCATCTCCCGGATCTGGCCAATGCACAAGGAAGTACTATCTTGGAAAGTGCTCAAAGGGATAAGGTGCGTTGACTACATGGATATATTTGGGGAAGTCATGATTGCATCTGAAGATTTTGACTGGAATGAATTAGTTGCAGTGCTTGCAGAAGCAGTTCATGACGAGCGTCTGTTGCGTATGGGTTTTTGGGTTAGTGGCTGGAGTGAGGCTTTCGAGAAGGCGGGGCTTACAACGGCTGCCATGCGGCTTATTGAGATATTGCGAAGCCAAACTTTTGATGTTTTTAATGATAAGTTTTTTAATTATGGGAGCAGTGGCAGTCTTGTAAATATTGGACTTTTTGCTGTGTGGCTAGCTAGGCGGTCAAGAGCTGTCGGGCCGGAAAGCGCGCTTAAAGGTGTTCAGCGATTTCTAGAAAAAAATAAAGCACCAGTAATCAACACATTGGTATTAGCAGGCGTTCGCGTCAACAAAGAATACGATGTAGGGGGCGACTTTAAACTAGCGCCATTGTCCTCGCTCGGTCAATATGACATCGCGCATTTGGACGAATATCTCTATTCAATGAGACAAGCTTGGGGGATGGTTATTCCATCAGCAGCACTAATCATAATTGACTCAACATCGTTAGGACATAATAGTTCTGCGGAAGCGTCGGAGATTGAAAGATCTAAACTATTTAATCAAGAGCTCTTCTGGCTTGTGTTAAATCTATTTTGTTCGGAGGGAGCGCCGACGCCTCTGGGGCGCTGGCATCTACTGCCAGAATGGGCTCCTTTTTCAGGATGCCTTGATGGTGGGTATAGTTCCGCATTGGAAATAAAACATTCAAAAACCGATGAGGATATAGACGATCTTAATGTAGAGAAAGCTATAGCGCTGTATGAAAGGATAAAGAATCTTGCTGAAGGAATCCGTGCGCCGATTATTATAGCGCTGTACCGGCTAAGCCAATCTATGAACACTTGGGATCGTGTTCAGCAGGCAATCGACCTGGGGGTGGCACTAGAGGCGGTACTCACTCCAAGCAATAACACGGATCAATTATCTTTTCAGTTTAGACTGCTGGGAGCACTTTTGACGGGTGACACACTTGAAGATAGGCTTCATGCACATGATATTTTTAAGGCTATTTACATTCTTAGATCAAAGGCAGTTCACAATGGTGTACTCCCAGACTCCAAGTTTAAAGTGTATGGCCGAGAAGCAAAACTATCTAGTCAAGATGTAATGATAGAGGGTGGCCGTCTGGCTAGACTGGCAATTATAAGAATTATAGATATGGGAGGGATTTCGACTGAAGACTATCCGGCTTTTATACTGTCAGCCGGTGGGCGTGAGTTAAAATAAATAATTCTGATCATCTGTAGTTCGATAAAGAAAAGCCCGCGAATTGGCGGGCTGGGGTTTGAGTGGTTATTTTGTCGATGATGCGAGAAGTAGATGGGTCTGATTCAGCCGATTAAATCGTCTGAAAACGGTGGTTACTCGGTGGCTTCTTCAGCCGCCATCAGATCGTTGCGGTGCAGCGAAACGGTGGCCTGAGCGTCGATGTTCTTAGCGTCGAACACGTCCACGATCACCCCCTCGCCGGTGTAGTTCACACACGTCCAACCGTACTGCCGGTGGCAGACGTTGATGCGGCTATCCTGAACAGCCGGGGCTACTTCGAGATAGATGTTCTCCTCGTAGTCGATGGTGACTGGCTCATCGATCATGGAGCGCAGCTTCCGGATACCTGCCTCGACCTCGGCGCGCAGTTGCTCGACAGACTCCGCTTTGGCCATATCGGTTTCGACCTCGGCAATGGCGGAGCGGACGGCAGCAAGCATCTCTCCGATGCCCTCTTGAACACCATCACCCTCGAAGCCGGACATGAACTGCTCGGACAAGCGCAGGGCCTGGAGGACGGAGGCAGTGGAACCGAACTGCGCCGCCGGAGCCGGAGGTTCGTCGGCCTCGGTAACGGAAACAATGGACTCGTAGACCTCAAGCGTTGCAGCGCTTTCGCCGGTAACGAGGCCGTTACCGACGATGACCTTAACGGCGTGCCCAAGGTTGTCGATCAGCTCGTGGCAACTGAGGGAGCCGCTGGCGGTGGCGTCGCCGCCGTCCGGGGAAACGGTGCCCTGGAAGGTGAGGGTGAAGTTCATGTTATTCATCGGGGATACCTCCTTGGTCTGAGTGCTTTCAGGCTATCCCCGCCCGACAGAATCCCAAGCGGCCAAGAGGTTAGAACAAACTCATCTGCCCACGGAACGGCTCGAACAGCATCCATGGGCCATCGAAACCGGCGGCCTCGGCAATCTCCCGCGCTTGCTCCGCCGAATTGAAGCCTGCGGCATCGGTGAGCTGGTCGGTTGCGCCAAGGCACATCTCGCCCTGCATCGACTTGTAGATCCCAACGTACATAGGGTGGCCACCGTAGGCCTGCCAGCCAGCGGTGTAGGGGTTTGCAGGGGAAACACGCTCAAAGGCCTGCTCGCTCACTGGCAGAACTCCACGGCGCGAATATCCACCACCGGGCCACCTGCTGCCTTGGCGACCGCCTCGCTGACCTGTGCCTGATGCGTCTTGCGCTGCTCGAGCCAAACTCCATGGGCGAGCATCTCTCCCTCAGTTGAGAACCCCAGAGCCTCAGCCATCTCGCCGGCAGTTGGTGGCAACACACCGAACTCATTGCCAGTGGCCAAATCCAGGCAAAAAACTTCCACCGGAACTGCTTCACCTGGGTTGAAGCGCACATGGAATATCAGGCTGGCAGCGGCCTCGGCACTTTCGACATAGCAAACCCTGATCCAGTCGAGGGTTTCAGTGTCACGCCAGTTTTCGGTGTCCGTTACAGAACCGCCGAACTCGTACCGTACAAAGGCGTCCTGTGCCGCGCTGGCTCGCTGAGCCTGTAGCTCTTGGAATGTCATGTTGGTAGGCATTTGGTCGCTCCTGACTAGATGCCAACAGGTTACGGCGAGGCGGGGAAATCCCAACTGAAGCGGCCAACCCGATCAGACCGCTTACCTGGATGGGCAGCTTTTGCCGTATGAGATCCGGAGGAAAAGAGCGCCATGAATCTCGGGGCAACTCTCGAATACGCAGGTACTGAAGCCGGCGGACTTCAGGTCGGAGGGGATGTTGCGATCACCCCAGCTCCGGGCCTGCTGCTTGGTCATCAGGCCTTCGAGCCTGCCGAGGCCGAGCCGGACATGAAACTTCTGACTGGCATGGCTCATGGTCATTTACTCCTAAGCACGTCCCAGTGAGTAGGCCGCAGCTCTGCTGCTTCCAATCGCTCAGCTTCAACCGTGGCATCGTGCTCCGAGTTCCAGATGGCCTCCGAGTACCGCTCGACCTTATGCTCGTCATCGTGAAAAACCAGATCGAATGCTGGGCCTGCGTAGCTGCTCGATATGTCTCGAACCTGGAATCGGCGTAGAGGCTCGAATTGGAGGGCGCAGTTGTTCATGAGCTTTCCTCAGCGGATGGTCGCGTAGCGAGTCGGGATGAAGCCAAGCTGCCCGTACTGGGTCTGCTCGATCTCAGGCAGAGTCACCGCCAGCGCAGCCATCTCATGCTGGATGCCTCGTGGCTGGACGCTGACCGCGACACCACCGCCATTACGGCAGAGGATCACCACAGCATCGTCGACGCGAACAGTACAGGCATCGCTATCGCGGGAAAGTTCGTAGTCGTCCTGAGCCAGCGCAGGGCTATTCAGGGTCAACACGGCCTTCGTTGCCGCCGGCAGGCGAACTTTGGCGATGAACTCCAGCACATTGAGACCGAGCTGCTCATGCACGCGCTCGCTGAAATTCTCCAGCACCTGCTCCATGGCGAGATCGAGCATGGCCTTGAGGCGCGGCAGATAACTCTCGCAGCCACTGATTTCGACTTCGAGATCAGCGCTCAGCTTCGAGATGCCGAGCTGCTGAGTTGCGAGTTTGAGATGTGACATTCGGGCGACTCCATGTGCGCTTGAAAGATGCCTTTGTTTTCACACGGATCTACGAAATCCCAAGAACGAATGGCCGGGTGAGGGTTTGATGAAGGTTGCTGAAAAGCAGGGTGATCGAAGCCGCGAGCGCTACTGAAACCTGGGTGAATGCAAGAGGGGCAGCCCAGCCAGGAGAGGCAAGCTATCGGAAGCGCGTTCAGGTCTGAGCGGTCAGCAGCGCCGCCGGGAGGCATTGGGCTTTACTGGGCCACGGGTCTTTTTGGCTCATTCCAATCCGGGCGAGAGCCGTGGCAAAGTGGCTCGGCAAAAACCCTCCGAACAGAGAGCCAAGCGCGCTGATATCGGCGATGCAGAGTGACCAGATCAAGCCTGGCCAACTGAACCACGACACAGGTAGAACGGAATGGACAAAAGCCTTGAGGTCTTGGAGCGCACGCTCCAGGCAAGCATTATCGAGCAGCGTGCAGCCCGTCGCTGGACGAACTTTTATCGCCTGGGAATGGCAGCTATCGTCGTCACCCTCGTGTTCTTCGGGGGGCAGTCCGAGTTCGAGGGCGAGGATACTGGTGGTTCTGCCGTAACTGCCAAGATAAAGGTGAAGGGCGTGATTGCTGACGGCGAAGAAGCCAGCGCCGATAACATCAAGCGAAGCCTCGCCAAGGCCTTCGAGAATGAGGACACCAAGGCGGTGATCCTTGAGATCAACAGCCCTGGTGGCAGTCCCGTGCAGTCCGGGCAGGTATACGACGAAATTAAGCGGCAGCGGGCGCTGTATCCGGACAAGAAGGTCTACGCCGTCATCTCCGACCTCGGGGCCTCCGGCGGCTATTACATCGCCAGCGCAGCGGATGAAATCTTCGCCGACAAGTCCAGCCTGGTCGGCTCAATCGGGGTCACGGCGGCGAGCTTCGGATTTGTCGAGCTCATGAACAAGCTCGGCGTCGAGCGTAGGGCTTTTACCTCCGGCGAGCATAAGGCGTTCCTCGATCAGTTCCAGCCGCAAAATCCAGAGGAAACCGTTTTCTGGGAAGGCGTGCTCAAGACTACGCACAAGCAGTTCATCGAATCGGTCGAGGCGGGCCGGGGGGAGCGCCTGAAGTCGAAAGAGCATCCCGAGGTTTATTCGGGTCTGATCTGGACGGGCGAGCAGGCATTAGGTTTGGGCCTCGTGGATAAGCTTGGCGATGCGGACTATGTGGCCAGAGAAGTGGTAGGGGCGAGCAAGATCGTTGACTTCACCCGCAGGCAGAACCCACTGGATCGGTTTGCGAACAAGATCGGGGCGTCTGTCGCGGAGCAGCTCTCGATGAGGCTCGGCTTCAATGGGCCTACGCTTCGCTGACAATCCAAGGAGAAAACATCTCCTCCAGCTCACCACAACCACATTCATGAGGAGTAAGAAGATTGAGCGAGAATGAGGGTACCAACGCATGTACAGAGCCAGGTGAGTTTATGCCCAAAGAAGGGGGGGCTAATGACCGGGCGACTCTCACACTGAGCATCGACGCAAGCGATGCCGCGTCTATGGCAGAGCTGCTAGAGCAAGCTCTATTCGAGATCCGCCTCAGATCAAAAATTAGCTCAGATCCTTTTCACATCAACGCGAAAGGTGAACAGCGGGGCACGATGGGGAGCTATGAGTTTGCCTTCCAGGCCAACACACTGACCCGCAACATGTTCTTGTAATACTGTCAGCCGCATAGTGGGGGCGTATCAAGCCCCCCCAGTCCAGAAACGTTGGTTATGTGCTGCTGCGAGCAGTAACCGAGCCCACCGGCTAAATCCAGGGCGGCATGTGTAGCCAGTCGAGCACGCGCAACAGCAGCTCGGCGAGCACATTGGCGAGAATGTTTAGCAGCAGATCGGCAAGGCGATTGTGCATGGCGGGATGCCCTCTGTTTTGTGTAGAGGACTAATTAGATACTCCCAAATTGGGCGTCACAAAAAGCACTTTTTATTACTTCGTGGCTTTATTTGTCGGCGCGACGAATAACTCTTTACGCCGCGTAGATAGCGGGATAGAGCAAGCAACAGATCACCTGCTGCGAAGTATCTTGTCCCTATTCCCTTCGCAACCACCTCCCTTCACTGCCGCAGGCGTTGTCGCTATACTCTCACTGTATATTCATACAGTTGGCGCGCAACAATGACCGCATTCCTCCTCTGCCGCCTTCAGGCATCCCTTTTGGCAACCCTTCTGCCGGTTGCTGGCCAGGTGAGTTGCGGCTTCCCGTCTCCGGCGGCTGACTACGAACTCCCGGAGCTTTCCCTCGACGCCCTGGTTGGCATACGCCCCACCTCCTCGATCTTCCTCATGCGTGCTTGGGGCCACTCGATGCGTGACGCCGGTATCCATGACGGAGACATTCTCATCATCGACAAGGCGGGTAAGGCCCAACCAGGAGATGTGGTAGTGGCTGTGATCGGTGCAGAGTTTGTCGTGAAGACGCTGGAGGAAGACGAGGAAGGCCGGATGCAGCTTGTTGCTGCGAACCCGGACTACAAGCCCATCCGCCTTGGTGACGATGAAGTTTTGGAGGTTTGGGGGGTGTGTCTATGGGTTTTGCACAGCCTCGCTGGCCGGTCGCCCGCGTGACCATTGCTCTGATCGACTGCAACGCCTTTTACTGCTCGGTCGAGGTGTTGTTTCAACCCTGGCTGCGGGATCGCCCTGTCGTGGTGGCCAGCTCCAATGATGGTTGTGTAGTGAGCCGCAACGACCCAGCGAAGGCCCTTGGGATCAAGATGGGACAGCCGGTGTTTGAGCTGCGTGATCAGATGGCCAGAAACGAGGTCAAGATATTTTCCTCGAATTTCGAGTTGTACCAGTCAGTCAGCAACCGAGTCATGGCCGTTTTGGATGAGTTGGCCCCCCGAATTTTTGTGTATTCAGTTGACGAAAGTTTCGCTGACCTCACTGGCATCGCTGATCCAGAGGCATGGGGCCGGCATGCCAGAGACGAGATCCAGACTCGCCTGGGGTTGGGTGTAGGCGTCGGGATTGCGCCCACGAAAACCCTCGCAAAGCTGGCCAACTGGGCGGCCAAACGCTGGAAGGCAAAGAGCGAGTGCGTGGTGGATCTGCGTGATCCGGTGCGCCAGGAGAAGCTGCTGCGCTATGCCAAAGTTGGCGAGGTCTGGGGCATTGGCCCGAGGCTGAATGCCCGCCTCGCCGACATAGGCATCAATAGCGCCTGGCAGTTGGCTACCGCCGATCCTAAGCTGCTGCGCCGGCAGTTCAACGTCAACGTCGAGCGCACGGCGAGAGAGCTGCTCGGCTTGCCTTGCTTCCCTTTTGTCGATGGCAGTCCGGATCGTAAGCAGATGATCGCTTGCACACGGTCGTTTGGAGGTCGAATTCTTTCCTTGGATCTACTGGAAGGGGCGGTCGCCACGTTCACTGGGAATGTGGCAGCCAAGCTACGGCAGCAGTCGAGTCTCGCAAACTGCCTGCAAGTGTTCGCCAGATCCAGCCCTTTCGATACCACTGGCGAGCACTACAGCGCCTCCCGTATCGTCGCGATGCCGTACCCAACAGACGATACCCGTGACCTGACGAATGCTGCCCTCTCAGGACTGCGGGCGTTGTTCCGGGCAGGCCCGCGCTACGCCAAGGCGGGAGTAATTCTGTCCCAGTTCGTCGAGCGTGGCTCCATCACAGACGATCTTTTCGCTCCGAAACCCAGACCCAATAGTGAGCAACTAATGCGTGTCATGGATGCCATCAACGCCAAGCAGGGCAGGGGCACCCTTCGGCTCGCCTGTGATCCTGTTGGGGGCTCCTGGTCGATGCGGCGTGAGCTACTAAGCCCAGCCTACACAACCTCCTGGATGGGGTTGCAGCAGGCCAAGTGCTGACCAACGGAGCGAGCGGACTATGCTGTATGCCTCATCTGGAATACAGACCGGGGGTACCGGAATATGTGTAGCCGATACGAAGCACCTACTCCCAACCAACTCATTACAGCGTTCGGGGTGGCACCAGAACAGCCGGTAGAAACAGCGCTTTGGCCGGGTTACGCAGGGCCATTCATTCGCACGGCGCAGGACGTTGATCCAGAGGGCGAAGCGAGGTCTCCCATCGAAGCGCTGGCGGGCCTATTCGGCTTACTTCCGTTTTGGGCGAAAGATACGAAGCTGGCTCGACGGACTTTTAACGCCCGGACGGAAACCGTAGCGGAGAAGCCGAGCTTTCGTGCAGCCTGGAAGAACGCCCAGCACTGCATCATCCCAGCTACCGCAATTTACGAGCCCGATTGGCGATCCGGAAAGGCAATTCCAACCAGGATTTCGCGGGTCGACGGCGAGCTCATGGGGATCGCTGGTCTCTGGGAGCGTTGGGTGAGTGCGACGGGCGAGGTCGTGCATAGCTATACGATGCTGACGGTCAACGCAGACGAACATCCGCTGATGAGGAACTACCACAAGGCCACCGACGAGAAGCGCATGGTGGTGATCCTGCCCAATGGGGTGCATCAGGACTGGCTGCGTGCCCCAGCGGAGCAGAGCATGGCGTTCCTGCGGCAGTACCCTGCCGAGCGGTTGCAGGCCAGCGCTGAGGCACCCTCGCGCAAGCCCTGATGGGAGAGTGCGGGAGGAATTTCCCGTGAAGGGCTGAGGGTGTGCAGGCAAGGGACTATGCCTGGCCTTTTCTTCCCCTCATTAGGTCGATTCAGTTATGGGCGAACAGCGTGCCCGGCTCGATGCCGGGCACGCTAGATTCGGCAGCGCCGCAATCAAAGCAGTCGCGCCGACCAGTCTCCCCCCTGATCCGCACCATTCACCGTCGCCCAGGTGCACGTCAAACCCGTCGTTGGCGCACTGCCAGGGTTCGGCAAGGCGCCAATTCCCAAGACCAGACAGAGAAGGATGAACTGAATCCCCCTCATGAACGGGCAATGCAAGACGGACGATTTGCCATTTGCCGTGGTTTGACTAGTATTCGGTTTGTCGGTGATTGCTTGGTTGATCACTACCAAAGAGCACTGGGCGTGCCCTACACGCCCAGTGCTCCCCCCCTTGTTGCGACATCGCTTGACTCGTTTACGCATGCTTGCGCTCCCATTTGACGAATAAAGCCATTTTCCAAGTTTCCTACGTCATAGGCATGCTTTATGCCCATGAGTAGTAAGGATAGTTCGGAATCGGCAAGGTCAAGGCAAAGCGCACGAAAACAGGGTTTTACCGTTCGTCGGTGCAGCCCTGGAGCCCAGTGGCGGTGCGGCCTGCACCACATCGGAAAATTTCTTGGCTGAGCGATTGAGCAGCCTCGACCCTCTCGACCGACGCGCTCCAGATCGGGCCTGCCTCCGAAGAAGTCTGATCGGTTGCCGTCCGACAACCCTCTCTCCGTGAACAAGCGCCGTAGACGCTGGTAGGCTTCGCAGGATGCCTACTGGCAACTCTCTCAGGATCGCTAGCGATTCCAATCCTGACAGAGAGAACACATGGCCACTGCCACCCGCCGCGCAATCTCCCTTCGTCAATTCAAACACCTGATCCGTGTCGCCTCGTGCCTTCGAGGCTGCCCTATAACAATTCGAGCATATGCCTTGCCTATGCTTAGCCATCTTGTTACAGTGCATATGCCTGGCATATGTAGGAGCAGCTTTATGCGTACCGTCTCTATTTTCAAAAACGGCAAGAATCAGGCCGTTCGCTTACCCAATGACATGGCCTATGAAGGCGTCGGGGAGCTTGAGATTTCTCGGGAAGGTGACGTGATCACTCTGCGCCCAGCCCGGCCATCCTGGGCGTCCCTTCCTGAGCTGCCGAAGGCTGATGCCGATTTCCTTCAAGAGCGCCCGGTGGTTGTTGGTGATGAAGGCAGGTTCAATCTGTGACCACCTACATGCTCGATACCTGCATTTGCTCCTTCATCATGCGAGAACACCCTGCATCGGTGATCCAACGACTGACTGCCGAGGTAGAGCAGGGCAACCGCATTGTCATTTCCGCCATCACCTACGCCGAAATGCGCTACGGCCAGATCGGCAAGAAAGCTTCGGCCAAGCATAAAACCCTGGTCGATGAATTCGTAAAGCGGTTAGACGCAGTGTTGCCGTGGGATCAACGTGCCGTAGATGCGACCGTTGAAGCAATGCGTGCGCTCACCAAGGCGGGCACGCCAATTGGCGCCAACGACACTGCTATTGCAGGTCATGCAATAGCCTCCGGCTGTACGCTGGTGACCAACAACGTGCGTGAATTTGGTCGTGTACCCGGCCTTCTTTACGAAGACTGGGTTTAAGAGGGAAACGAAGCGATGAAGACTTCCGACGAGTTCAGCGGCATACCCTCTGATTGTGGGTTAAGCGAGCTACAGGCCACTGTCGAAAGTCAACTGACGAGGATAGCGGCTTCCTTCGACACGCACCCCAACGCGGTTCTTGTGGTGTTTCAGTCGATTTCAGGTGTCGAGTTGAAGGAGAAGCAACTGATAGCAGCCAAGGCTGCTGGTTTGGAAGTTGCCGCACAAGGCGAGCCTACTGTGCGCGCATTAGTTGATCGCTGGGCGTCTGTTGACGGACTCGGCGAATTCGCTGCGGCGGTCACGCGAACGATGCTTCCAGCCTGAACTGTTCAAAGAATTCGAAATGCGATATGCGCTCAGTGTTGCCAAGCACTATCTGACCGGGAAGCTCACGACCACTCATGCCGTCTATGCCCTTCGGGTCAGGCCGGTGGCTGTTGCAAGCAAGGGCCGAGTTTGGGTGATCGGCCCTGATTTCAAAGTCTGAAGAAACGGAGACTAGGATGATCGCAACGGTGTTGGTGATAGCCGCAGTTTTTGGGTTGATCTGGTGGCTTGCACGGCTGGGGGCTCAAAACACGAGAGGCTGGTGGCTGCGAGATTACTTCGCAAAGACCAGCTTCTATGTTGCCTTCTTTGTGGCCATGGTGGCTGGTCGGCAGTTCGACTTCCCAAGCCGACTCGTACTCGCCCTACCATCATCACTGATAATGGCGGTACTGATTGCGTCACCTATGACGCTGATTTACTACTTCAGGGTCGTTAAAAAGCAGCCTCATTTGAGGCCGAAAGGTAGCTCTCGCGTCGACGAGACAAGCGTCTAGGAAAGCCCAACACACTCTCAAGGAGCAGTACATGAGAACTACCCTCCAGCGCGTCGTTCATGTTGCCATTTTGGCTGCGGTCAGCAACCTCGCGCAGGCTGAGCAGCTTGTCTGCGTGGCCAAAGAGAAGGCCACCATACAGTCCATCAATCTGGACACTGTGTCCAAGGGTGCAACGGTCACGCTCATCAATGGAAAGCAGTATCCCGGTAAGGTTCTCGCTGTACGCGAGCACAACGATGGTTTCAAGATCAACATCGAGTATCGGCGGACACCTGACCTCGGGTTCAAGGATCAGGTCATGGTGTTTGCCGTAGGTTCGCCAAATTACAAACTCTACTCGTTCAGTTTCGAGAAGGTCGCCCAGGAATGGGTTATGGAGTTTGCTGGTGACGATTCATCCATGAATTGCGCACTTGCTAGCTAAGAGCGTGATCAGCGGGTTCACACTCACGCTGATTGCGGTGTTGTTTTGGGTCTGGCAACGAAACGCCTAAAGCCTCCGTCTCACAAATTCGACGCATAGGAAAAGGCCGAAAGCTGGCCTTTTCTTTTGGAGCTCAGTTCACGAACTCCATTGCTCAGGAACTGATTTTCGGCGCTCGCGGCTGCATCAGCACGCGCCGTGTCACTTGCGGGTCCGCGTGCGCGGCTGGGTTTCTTCGGTCTTCTCGGCGCCCACTCCTGGCGTTTTCGAAGCTGCCTTCGCTTTACCGCCCTTGGCCAAGCTCGCTCGGAGAGCGTCCATCAGGTCGATAACCTGGCCGCTTGGGGTGACTTCGCCAGCCTCCGGCGAAACGATTTGCTTCCCGGCGATCTTGGCGTCGATCGCCGCGAGTACCCGCTTTTTCTCTTCGTCTCCGTATTGCCTCGGATCGTATCCGTCTTCCGCCACCTGCTCGATCAGTTGGATTGCCAACGTCAACTCGGCCTCCGAAACATCGACCTGCTCGACGTGCAAATCCGCCAGAGATCGCACCTCATCGGCGAAGAGCAATTGCTGGAAGATCATCCCATCTGCCGCCGGGCGTACCTGCACCATGTGCGTTTTACCCTTCGACGCCCACTTGGCGACTGCGCAACGTCCTGTCTTCAGCATCGCGTCTTTGAGTAGGTTGTAGGGCTTGCCTCCGCGCTTGTCCGGGGCAAGGTAATAGGCCTTGTCGTAGTAGATAGGGTCGACGGCCTGCACGGGGATGAAAGCGACAATCTCGACAACAGGGCTGGCACCTTCCTCCAGCACCTTGAGCTCGTCCGGGGTGAAGGTGACGTAACGATCCTTCTCAAATTCGTATCCCTTCACCATGTCGGCGCGACCGACAGGCTTGCCGGTTAGCTCAGAAATGTATTGCTGCTTTACGTGGGAGCCGTCTTTGCATAGGAAGTTGAAATGAATCGCATTCTCGCTCTCGGTCGCGGTCGCGGGGTAAAGCTTGACCGGTATCGAAACTAGGCCAAAAGATAGGGACAATGAGGCGATCGATCGAGCTGCCATAGGACCCTCCAAGCATCTGAAAGCTCTTATCAGTTTAGCCTCTCCAGCGGACCCGTTAATTCCTGCCGGGTCTCCCAATAGGCACTCCACGGGTCGACGGTCTGGAAGCTGAGGTACTCGCGCGCCGTACGTATGGTCCACTGAGAGCCGCTTTTCAGGGCCATCAGTTGCTCCCACGCCACCGGCATTGAGACGCCCATCCCGGGACGGGCCCTGGCTGAAAACGCGGCCACGGTTGTCTGACCGAAGCCGTTGCGCAGGTAGTCGACGAAGACTTTGCCGGGGCGGTTCGCCGGCCCCGATTTTGCGGAAAATCGGCTCGGAATCGTTCGCGCCAGGTGTAGTGCCAACGACTTTGAGAACGCCCTTACCGTGTCGTAGTCGAGTTTTGGCTTGAGTGGTACGACGACGTGGAGGCCTTTGCCCCCGCTCGTCTTTAACCATGCCTTCAGACCGAGTTCTGTCAGCAATGTTTGCACCAGCAGGGCCGCCTCCTGCACATGCTGCCATTTGATGCCTTCGCCCGGATCAAGGTCGAACACGATCCGGTCAGGTGCCGTCAAAGTGCCGACGGTGGAGTTCCAGGGGTGAAACTCCACGACGTTCATTTGGGTCGCGGCTACCAGGGCATCAGGACTGTCTATTGAAAGCAGCGCGGCGTGGCCGGGCCAAAGTGAGGGATCGTGTTCGGTCAGCCCAGGCATTTTGGTCCCTGAGTGCTTCTGGAAGAACAGTTCACCAGCGATGCCGCTGGGCGCGCGAAGGAGCGAAACAGGACGGTCAACAAGGTGCGGCAGCATCCAGGTCGCCACGCTTTCGTAATACCGCACGAGCTCAAGCTTGGTGATCCCGGTCGACTCGTCGATCACCCGCTCCGGGTGGGTGATTTTGACCGCAGCGCCTTCTAAGAACGCTGTCTTAGCGGCTTCACGAGTAACCTGACTCGCGGTTTTGTCAGAGCGCAGTCCCTTGAATGAGGCGTGACGGACGTGGCCAGCGGGCGTCCACTCGGCGAAGGCGACTTCGCAGACCAAAATCGGTTTAACCCAATGTTCGCCACCGGCCCAACTTCCGTGCCTGACAGCGTTCGCGTCAAACGGGCGCGCTGGGGTCTCGACCGCCGACAGCCTGGCCCGCAGTTCCTGCCCACCTTTGGCATTCCAGCCAGTGCCCACCCTGCCGGCGTACCGTAGCCGTCCGGCTTCGTGATAGCCCAGCAGCAGCGCGCCCACCTCCCGAGAGGCGGCGCCGCGTTCCGTGAAGCCGCATATGACAAACTCCTGACGGAGTTTGCATTTTGCCTTAAGCCAGGTCGAGGACGGCCCGGAGGTGTAAATGGCGTCGCTTCGCTTGAGCATCAAGCCTTCAAGGCCTAAGTCACACGCGGCTTGGAAGACCTCCTTTGGTGGCGCATCGAAGCTGTCACTGAACCGAATCCGCTCGGAAGGCTCTCCGATGAGCTGCTTAAGCTGAGCACGCCTCGCCTTCAGCGGGACCAGGCGAAGGTCCACGCCGCCCCAATACGGAAGATCAAAGAGGAAGTAGACGATGGACTCGCCTCGGGTGGCGATGGCGTTCTGTAGCGCGTTGAAGTTCGGAATGCCGGCCTTCAGGACGACGGCCTCGCCGTCTAGCCAAGCTTCAGTGATGCCTAGCTTCTCGACCGCTGACGCCAGGCTCTTTAGTTTGTTCGTCCAGTCCTGGCCCCCGCTGGTGAAAAATCGGACCCGTCCCTGATCGATGCGGGCCATCATGCGATAGCCATCAAACTTCGTCTCAACGATCCAGTCACCGCCGACCGGCAAAGTGCTAGCCAACACTGCACCCTGAGGCGTGAGTTTGGCTGGCAGCAAGGCCCTAACAGCCTGAGTGAGCTCTATTGTCGTCTCGATGGCCGGCTGGAGGACGGCCTCCCGCAGTCCAAGCGGATGAACGACAACGCTGTCAGGAAGTGCAGTGATCACGTCGTACAGAGAGAGCGGGCGGGCCCACTCGTCGCGCTTCTTGAATAGCATCCACTGCGTGGCATCCGTCTTCGAGATGCGGACCAACTCCCACTTGCCGACGAGCTTCTCTCCATGGAGCTTAAAGAGCAGCTTACCGTCTTGCAGTCCAGCCCGTGGGTCGCCAATTGGGTCCCATGTGCCACGGTCCCAGACTATGACGGAACCAGCACCGTACTGCTTTGGAGGAATCGTGCCTTCAAACCCGGCATAGCTGACAGGATGATCCTCCACCTGGATGGCCATTCTGCGTTCCTGAGGGTCATAGCAAGGCCCCTTGGGCACAGCCCAGCTCAGCAGAACGCCGTCCAGCTCTAAGCGGAGGTCGTAATGGAGGTGGCTAGCCCAATGCTTCTGAACGACAAAGAGGGAGCCGCTGGAAGTACCCGCAGGCTCGGGCTCCGGCGTGACGGTGAAATCGCGCTTTTGGCGGTATCGACGAAGAGAAGTGGGCTCGGAGTTCGCCATGCATTGCCTTTTACTTCGGCGCAGGAGCCGCGCTCATCAGCTCCGGTCTGTGGGGCATGAGCGGACGTAGGGGGGACAGGTCACGGCTGCGGGTGCTTTCCGTACCGATACTTCCAGCTTAGGCCAAGTGGTCGGGTTCCTCGGCGTTTCCTATGACTTGTCGTTGGCGTTCGGATCGGTGCTGGCCTCAGCTTTACGCCGTTAGCCTTCGGATGTGCCTGGCACATTGAGGCTGAAGCCCTCCTAAACGCTTCCAGCGCCGGGCCGATCTGCCTGGACGCTGTACCCAAATCCCGATGCTTGGGATTTTCAGACTCGATGGTTTCCTGTTCTCACTGAACGAACAGGTTCGAGACCATGCAGCTCCGCCCATACCAAGACACCCAACTCAACATGCTCCGAGAGGGCATCAGCCAGCGCCAACTGATCCAAATGCTTATGAGCCCCACTGGCTCGGGCAAGACGGAGGTGGCCAAGGCAATCATCGCCAGCGCCGCCAACAAGCTGAAGCGCGCTTGGTTCGTCGTCGACAGCGTGAAGCTGCTCGATCAGACCCTGGCTCGCTTCCACAAGGATGGGCTGTACGCGGGTGCTATCCAGTCAGACCACCCCTGCACCGATTACTCGAAGCAGATTCAGGTCGCGACGGTGCAGAGCCTGCGCCCACGCCTTGCGTACATGCTGAATCACTGCCGTCCCAACCTCGTCCTGATCGACGAGGCGCACGTCATTCACCAGACCCACCTGGAGCTGATCGAGTGGTGCCGGGCAAACAAAGTGCCGGTCATCGGCTTGAGCGCGACGCCCTTCCGCCGTGGTCTTGGTAAGATTTTCGACCGGCTGGTGAGCTGCATCACCACCGAAGAGCTGACCGATCAAGGGTTCTTGGTGCCGACCACCTGCTACGCGCCATTCGTGCCATCGCTCAAGGGTGTCCGGACGAACGCTGACGGCGACTACATCGAGGATGAGTTGGCCAAGGTGATGGGCGACGCTCAGATCATTGGCGACATCGTTTCCCACTGGAAAGAGTTGGGCGAGAACCGGAAAACGCTAGTGTTCGCGTGCAACGTCGCTCACTCCAAGCGCATTGCTGAGGAGTTCTTTAACGCTGGGATCATGGCTGCGCACATTGACGGCTACATGCCGCAGCACGAGACGGACGAAATCCTGCGGCTCTACGCGCAAGGCAAGATCAAGGTGCTGGTGTCGGTGGCAATGCTCATCAAAGGGTTTGATGATCCCTCGACGAGTTGCCTGATCCTGGCCCGGCCTACGAAATCCCTTCAACTGCACTATCAGATGATTGGCCGCGTGCTGCGGCTTTCGCCGGAGACCTGGAAGATCGATGGCATCATCATCGACCATGCAGGCAACCTGCTGCTCAATGGCCTGCCAACAGACGCGCTGCCTGACAGAATGGATATGGGCGATGGTGACCCGGTTGATCGGCGCAAGCAGGACAAGGCCGACCAGGAACAGAAAACCAAGCCCTGCCCGAAGTGCAGCTTCATATTTTCTGGGCTCATGTGCCCGCGCTGCGGCAATGAGATCACCGTGGCAGATGGTGTTGCGGTGGCCACCGGCAAGTTGGTAAAGCTCGAGGATCGCCGCAAGGTACTCGGGCCGACCAGCAAGCAGCACATTTTCAGCGAACTGCTGGGCTATGCCCAAGAGAAGGGCAAGAAGGAAGGGTGGGCGCAGTACGCTTATCAGGCCTACATGAAAGAGCTTCCAGACCGCACCTGGATCGGTGCTGTGCAGCCCAATTTACCCAGTCCCGATATGATCAACTGGGTGAAGGGCTACAACGTGCGCCGCGCCAAGAGCAAAAAACGCTTCGCCTGAGGGCTTGGGTAATTCCGAGCCTGTGTTTCACTGTTCGCACTGGCCCCGATTGGCTTGAACACTTCCAACAAAGACCCAAGGAGTAACACCTGCATGAATCGACAAGAACTCGTCAAAGCCATCGCCGACGACACCGGCCACAGCCAAGCCGCTGTAGGCGAGATGCTGAACAGCCTGATCTCCAAGGTTCAAGATGCCGTCGCTGCCGGCGACAAGGTTGCCTTGGTCGGCTTCGGCGCCTTCGACACTGCCAGCCGTGCAGAGCGCCAGGGTCGCAATCCGGCCACCGGCCAGCCCATCACCATCTCTGCATCCAGGCTACCGAAGTTCACTGCCGGTAAGGCTTTCAAGGATCAGGTCAACAAGTGATCCAGACGCCGCCCCGGAAGGGGCGGCATCTCCTCCCTTCTATTTCAGGCGATAAAACGGTCTGAATACGCAACACCTCTTCCGGCTGGCATGAAACGATCTCCTCATCACAGGAGACCTCAATGCCCGGCGAAAATACCCCCCCTGAATCAACCTCCAGCACCATGTCTGACTACCTGACGGCCTTGGGTGGACACGCATTGCGCATTCTGGCCCTGCGCCACAACGGCGACGGACTGCGCTCAATCGGTGCAAAGCACGCCACTGGCCTGGCCGGTATCGGCATTTCAGCCGTTCTCATCTGCACCCTCCTTGCACCGGATATCAGTGGCGGGACTGGCCCTGTCGGCGCAACTGCCGTTGCCATCCTGGCTGCGCTGGCCTTGCGGACGTTTGGCCCTCATGCCGTTGCCGGTTTCGGCATCTTCCTGCTGGCGACTGAGCCGGTTGCGCTTCTGCTGCGCCATCAGCCGATGGGAGCTCTGCTCGACCAGATGTTTTCTCTCTGGTGTCTGATCGCCTTGTCTGTCTACGGCTACCGCTGCATGAAATCGAACCTGGAAATGCGCCAATGAAATGCACCCCCGAACAAACGCCCGTCATCGAGTACACCGGCAAGCATCTGGTAGTGAAGGCGTATGCCGGGTGCGGCAAGACGAGCACGCTGGTTGCCTATGCAAAGCATCACAGCAATTTGCGCATGCTCTACCTCGCCTACAACCGAGCCATCCGCGATGAGGGGGCAGAGAAGTTCCCCAAGAACGTGACCTGCAAGACCTCTCACCAGCTCGCCTGGCCGCAGTTCGGGCGGCACTACCAGCACAAGCTAGGGAACATCAGGCTGACAGACGCCGCCACCCTGCTCGAAACCCGCAACTGGGGCGACGTGCGGGACGCAATCGCCGTCCTCAACGCCTATCAGTCGAGTGCCGATCAAGAAATTGGCCTTGCCCACTTCTTCACCGGGCTGGGGGAGGAGGAGAGTGCGGAGTGCGGGGCAGATCATATCGACTGGACGATCATCGCCGCGCAGAGGCTCTGGGATGCAATGATCGACCCCAAGAACAAGTTCGTCTGCCAGCATGACGCCTACCTGAAGCTCTTCCAGCTCAGCAACCCAGTTCTGCCCTATGACGTGATCCTGTTCGACGAGGCCCAGGACAGCAACCCAGTCACTGCCTCTCTGGTCGCCGGTCAAAACGCACGGAAAATATTTGTGGGAGACAAGTGGCAGCAGATTTACCGCTGGCGGGGCGCAGAGAATGCGCTCGACACCCAGATCGAGCTGGGTGCCGACGCGATGTTCCTGACCAACTCCTTCCGCTTCGGCCCGATGATCGCCGGGGTGGCCAATGCCATCCTCAAGCAGCAGGGCGAGGAACGCCCCCTGGTAGGGATTGGTGCTCGTGACCGCGTTGTGACCAGCCTTCCATTCGGAACCGACCGCTACACGGTGCTCAACCGGACTGTGGTGGGCGTGATCATGACGGCAATCGACGCTGTATCTGGCGGGCAAATGGTCTTCTGGAACGGGGGGATCGAGGCCTACCAGATTTCTGACCTGGAGGATGCCTACAACCTGAAGAAGGGGAGAAAGGACGAGATCCGCAACAAGCGGCTGTTCGGAGAATTTCGTGACTTCGAGGCCTACGCCGAGGCGGCAGAGGAGTCGAAAGACGCCGAGATGAACCGGATGCTCAGGATCTTGAAAGAGCATGACGATATCCCGAAGCTGATCGCGGCGCTGCGCCGGAACTCGACCGACGATTCCGACGTGGCTGACGTGATCGTCAGTACATGCCACCGGGCCAAAGGGCTTGAGTGGGATGTAGTTGTGCTTGAGGAGGATTTCCCGGACATCTTCGACGAGGAGAAGGTCTCTCCCGAGCAACGGGTCGACGAACTCAACCTGCTCTATGTGGCCGTCACCCGAGCCAAGAAGACCCTCGTGATCAACAGCATCACCCAGATCGTGATCCACAAGAGCCATTCCGAGGCGAAGAGGGCGCTGGCAGCGAAGAAGGTGAGCGCTTGATCTCGCTCTACCTCGCCCTGCTGCTAATTCCCGCAGGAGCGATATTCCTGTGGGGCCGCCTGGTCTCACGGTTCTCGGTAAAGACCTGGAGTGTCTATCGGAACACAGGAATTATCGGCTCGCCGGTACACGAGCTGGCCCACGCCGCTGCGTGCCTGCTGTTCGGGCTGCGGATCAGGAAACTGGCCTTGTTCGCCCCCGACGCAATTACCGGGCGACTGGGGTACGTTGATTTCTCCTACAACCCGTTCTCGATGCGCAACACGATTGGCCTGGTCGTACAGGGAATCGCCCCGCTGCTTGCCGGCGGGGCAATCGCTGTTCTGACACTGGGCACTGCCAACGAGCACGGCATTCCCGACCAGGGTATCTGGCCCTTGGCTGTCTGGATCTGCTCGGTCGCCGCCGGCTCCGTCTCTGCGCTGCTTGAGATGGGCGGTGAGTCATGGGCCGGCTTCGGTATTGCCCTGTTGGTGCTGATCATCTGCATGCACTCCATACCTAGCACGGCGGACATCGCGGTAGGGCTGAGGGGGTTCGCCATCATGGCGGTCATCTTCGGCGGGGTGGTCTTTCTGCTCCAGATGATCCCAGGCACAGGCGAGGGCGCCGTCATGGAGTTCGTGACGAATAGCGCGGATGAAGTGGCGTATTACCTCGAGCGAGGCATGTGGCATGCGCTCAATGGCGCGGTCACGGTGGTGGCCCTTTCCGTGG